>JBBRSN010000001.1:0-250501 GCA_038245375.1 Sphingomonadales bacterium
ACCTCCTCGTCCAACGCCCTGCAAGCGTCTTCGGGCGAGCCATAGCCTGCATCATGACCTGTGCATTGGATCTTGAGAGACACCGCATAGAAGTGGCTAAAGCCCTCCGCTTTGGCATGAATCGCGGCACGTTGAAGCGCCACTGCAACGGTGAAATCGCTCCCGGCCTCCATAGAAAGGCCGCGAATCCTCCAACGACCCGGTGCTACCTGCAGGTCGCGGTATCCATAAGGCTGACCCAAATGCCAACGCGCGTAGTGGTTATCTATTTGGCGAGCCTCGACCGAGATCGGGACAAGAAAGCTTGCTGCAAATAGGCAAATCAGGATCGGCCGCATTCTTACTCCGCAGCTATCTTTGCGAAAAGAGATCTGTTTATAGGCCACGTATGCGGTTTGGGATCAATGTCCGCAATAAGGAACGGCAGAGTCGGCCCCGAATGGCCGCTACTGGGGCGCTTGCCGACCGGCAGCTACTTCAAGCAACGACTGGCTTGAGCACAGCTCCTGTGCCCTCGGTCATATGCTGCCGGAATTAGCCGGCCGGTTGTAGAACGCCCCCACGCATCCCGCCCGTCGCCCACCAACATCCCCCACCACCCGCGTCCGCTCATCGCATAACGCTGGCGCTTGCCTATATGGGAAGCACGCGGGCATAAGCCGCGCGGTTCCACCTGCCACAGAAAGTACCCGTTCCATCATGTCCGCCTTGTTCCGCATCACGCTGCCCGACGGTTCCGTCCGCGAGGTAGCCCCGGGGACTACCCCGGCGGACATTGCCGCGGCGATCGGTCCGGGCCTCGCCAAGGCGGCGATCGCCGCGCGTGTCGATGGCGATCTGCGCGACATCAACCGCCCGTTCGAGGGCAATGCCGATCTCGCTTTGGTCACCTCGCGTGACGAGACCGACGCGCTCGAACTCGCCCGCCACGATTTCGCGCATGTCCTCGCCGAGGCGGTGCAGAACCTCTTCCCCGGCACGCAGATCACCTTCGGCCCCTCGACCGACGACGGTTTCTATTACGATTTCGCGCCCAAGGACCGGCCCTTCACCGAGGAGGATTTGCCGGCGATCGAGGCCGAGATGCGCGCTATCATCGCCCGCGACGAGCCGCTCGTCCGCGAAGTGTGGTCGCGCGAGAACCTGATTACCGCGTGGCGCAAGCAGGGCGAGACCTTCAAGGCCGAATGGGCCGCCGAACTGCCCGAGGGCGAGGAACTGACGGTGTACCGCGCCGGCCATTGGTTCGACATGTGCCGCGGTCCGCACCTCGCCTCGACCGGCAAGCTCGACCCGCAAGCCTTCAGGCTGACGCGCGTCTCCGGCGCCTATTGGCGCGGCGACCAGAACAACACGATGCTCAGCCGCATCTACGGCACCGGCTGGCTCAACAAGAAGCAGCTCGACGCGCATCTCTTCCGCATGGAAGAGGCAGGCAAGCGCGACCATCGCAAGATCGGCCAGGAGATGGACCTGTTCCACCTCCAGTCCGAGGCGCAAGGCTCGGTCTTCTGGCACCCCAAGGGTTATCTCGTGTGGCGCGCGCTCGAGGCCTATATGCGCCGCAAGCTCGACGGCGCCGGCTATGCCGAGGTCAAGACGCCGCAGTTGATGGACGCGCGCCAGTGGGAGCAGTCCGGCCATTGGGGCAAATATCGCGAGAACATGTTCGTCGTCCCCGACGAGATCCCTTCGGTCGACGATGAGGCGCCGATCCTGTCGGGCAAGAGCGAGCTGATGGCGCTCAAGCCGATGAACTGCCCGGCGCATATCCTGATCTTCAAGCAGGGCATCAAGAGCTACCGCGACCTGCCGATCCGCATGGCCGAATTCGGCTGCTGCCACCGCAACGAGCCGCACGGCGCGCTGCACGGCATCATGCGCGTCCGCCAGTTCACCCAGGACGACGCGCATATCTTCGTGCGCGAGGATCAGCTGATCGAGGAGGTGCGCTCCTTCTGCGACCTGCTCGACGGCATCTACCGTGACCTCGGATTCGAGAAATACGCCATCAAGCTCGCGTTGCGCCCGGACAATCGCTTCGGTTCCGACGAGATGTGGGACACCGCCGAGCAGAATCTGCGCGACGCGGTCAAGGTCGCGGGCCGCGCCACGCCCGAATTCGGCTGGGAGGAACTGCCGGGCGAGGGCGCCTTCTACGCCCCCAAGCTCGAATTCCACCTCACCGACGCGATCGGGCGGACGTGGCAGTGCGGCACGATCCAGGCCGACACGGTTTTGCCCGAGCGGCTCGACGCGTCCTATGTCGGCGAGGACGGCCAGCGCCACCGCCCGGTGATGCTCCACCGCGCGATCCTCGGCACCTTCGAGCGCTTCATCGGCATCCTGATCGAACACCATGCCGGGCGCTTCCCGCTGTGGCTGGCGCCGGTCCAGGCGGTCGTCGCGACGATCGTGTCGGATGCCGACGACTATGCGAACGAGGTCGCCGAGAAACTGAAGGCGGCCGGCATCCGCGTCGATACCGACCTGCGCAACGAGAAGATCAACTACAAGGTGCGCGAGCACAGCCTCGCCAAGGTCCCCAACCTGCTGGTCGTCGGCAAGCGCGAAGCCGACGAGGGCACCGTCGCGCTGCGCCAGCTCGGCTCGGACCGCCAGCAGATCCTTTCGCTCGACGACGTCATCGCGCAACTGAAGACCGCGGCGTTGCCGCCGGATCTGGCCTGAAAACCCCTCTCCCCTTGTGGGAGAGGGAGGGGCCCGCTCGGCGAAGCCGAGGGGGAGGGTGAGGGGGAATAACGCGGACGTTTCGTTCCGGACTCCCCCTCATCCGGCCCTTCGGGGCACCTTCTCCCACAGGGGGAGAAGGGAATTTGCGCCCGCCCGTCCTAAGGCGTGAAAGCCATGCCCCGGCGGACGATGGGGGTGGTCAAACGACCACCTTTCGTTTCGCCGCAAAAATCCCTATATCGCCCCGACAACAGACTCAGGAGCTTCACCTATCCGTCCTCCCATGACCCGCCAGGCGCCGCCGATGAACGGCCCTCGCTTCAACGAATTCATCGTTTCGCCCAAGGTTCGCGTGATCGATCATGAGGGTGAGAATCTCGGGGTGATGTACACCCGCGAGGCCATGGAGCAGGCCAAGGCGCTCGGGCTCGACCTTGTCGAAGTGTCGCCCAACGCCGATCCGCCGGTCGCCAAGTTCCTCGACGTGGGCAAGTTCAAATACGAGGCGCAGAAAAAGGCCAACCTCGCGCGCAAGTCGCAGAAGACGCAGGAGATCAAGGAGATCAAGATGCGTCCGAACATCGACGACCACGACTACGACACCAAGATGAAGAAGATCATCGAGTTCATCGGTGACGGTGACAAGGTCAAGGTCACACTGCGCTTCCGCGGCCGCGAGCTGAGCCACGGCCAGCTCGGCATGATCCTGCTCCAGCGCGTCCAGGCCGACACTGCCGAAACGGCGAAGGTCGAGGCCTATCCGCGCATGGAAGGCCGGCAGATGCTCATGGTGCTGTCGCCGAAGTAACGGCCTGACGGGGGCAGGGCGGTGTGCGCACCGTCCGCTTCAGCCCCGTTTCACGGAAAGGCTGAATCAACCCGTCATCCCGGACTTGTTCCGGGATCCACGGTGCCGCGAGTGCTAGCGCCCGTTCATGGCTGACCAGTGCGTGAAGACGCCAAATCTCATCTGCTCCCCGGCGAAGGCCGGGGCCCAGCTGGGAAGGCTGTGGTAACTAAGCGCCGCGACCCGCCTCACGACCTCTCCAACTGGACCCCGGCCTTCGCCGGGGAGCAGCTCAATCTATTGCGGTGCGTTGCGCCGCGCGATTGTCCCCCGGCCTCCCATGGGTGGCCGGGGTAAAGGCTCGACGTCAACGCACCCCCGAACCGATCAGAACTTCCCGCTGACCTCGATCCCGTAAACCCGCGGCTCGCCGACGATGTAGGACGGGACGCCGAAGCCGCCGCCGGTGTTGCCCGCGTCGATCAGATAGCGGCGGTTGAGCAGGTTGCGCGCAAAGCCGCCGATCGCATAGCGACCGTCGGCCAGCTCGACCCCGGCGCGCGCGTTGACCAGCACATAGCCGCCCTGGCTGATCGCCTCCTGGTTAGGCAGCTCGAAGAACACCTTGCTCTGGTACGTCGCGGACGGCGTCGCGTAGAAGGTCATCCCCGCCACCGCCACGCGCAGGATCGCGCCGCCCGAGGCGCTGTACTTTGGTTGCAGCCGGAATTGCGCACCCGAATAGACGCCATAGCTGCTATTGTTGGCGATCTTGCCGTCGACATAGGCGAAGTTGCCGAACAGCGAGAGCATCGGGTTCACCCGCAGGTTGCTCTCGATCTCCACGCCGGGGTTGTGCGCCTTGCCGGCGCTCTGCGTCGTGGTGACGCCATTATTGGTCACCGAGACCTGGAAGCCATTATAGGCCTGATAGAACATACCGATCGATCCGCTGAGCGGGCCGACCTTGCCCTTGATGCCGGCTTCGTAATTCCACACCACTTCCTCGGGCACGACCTGCAGCGCGGGCACCGCCACCCCGCTCGCCGTCGTCGCCGACAGCTGCACCACCGGCGAGCGGCGGCCCTTGCTGATCGTGGCATAGACGTTCACGTCGTCGGTAACGCGATACAGCACGTTGAAGCGCGGCAGCACGGCGGAAAAGCTCTTCTGCGCGGTGAAGATCACGCCATTGGTATTGGCGATGCCGAGCAGGCTGGTCTTGACGCCCAGTGCCGCGAGGATCGTCGAATTGGGCTGGACCGAGCTGTAGCCCGACTTGCGCCGCTCGATCAGCAGCCGCGCACCGGCGGTGACCTCGAGCCGCGGCGTCGGGATCCAGGTGCCATCGGCGAACACCGAATAGGTGTCGTTGGTGCCGTAATTGGTGAACACGGACTGATAGGGGATTTGCGTTGCCGCGCCGCCCGTCAGCACCGCCGTCGCCTTGGCGGCGGTCACCGTACCGTTTGGCGCGACGCACCCCGACACGCCGTTCGCTGCCAACAGCGCGCGGACCCCGGCAAAGGCGGAACTGACCGAGCAGGCCAGATACGTGCCCTCCTCGGTCGAGAAGGGCACGCGCTGGAGATTGTTCTCGAAGAACGCGTTCCAGCCGAACGAGGCGCGGTAGTTCGCGCCGGTGAAGTTGAAGCGGCCTTCATGGCTCCACTGGTCGCCGCGCGCGTCCTCGGCGAACTCGAGGTACCAGGCCGGGCTGCCATCGGCATCGAACACTTCGTTGCTGTCGAACTTGCGATAGCCGTTGACGGTGGTGAAGGTCACGCCCTGCGCAAGCTGCGCCGTCAGCGTGAAGTTGGCGTCGTACACGTCGCGCTTCAGGCCGAGCTTGGCCGCGCCGAGCACTTGCGCGCTGTAGGGCGAGCCCGACAATTCGGCATAGCTGTAGTCGCCGAAATTGCCGCCGGTCGGCGCGAGCGCGCGCGAGCGGAACGCGGTGCCGGGGTTGCGCTGCCCGTCATAGGTGAGCACCAGGCTGGCGGTGACCGCATCGCTCGGCGCCCAGCGCAGCGAACCGCGCACGCCGCGCTGGTCCTGCCCGTTGAGGTCGTCCTGCTTGATCTTGCCCTGGTTCTGGTTGGGCACATTGGGGTCGCCGGCGATATTGCGGACGAAGCCGTCATGATATTTGTAGGCAAAGGCCAGGCGCCCCGACAGCGTATCGTTGCCGGCATTGATGAAACCCGACAACTGCGCGCGATGGAAATTGCCGTAGGACGCAGTAAAGCCACCCGAGGTGCCCGCGCGCGGTGGCGCCGAGATGATGTTGACCGCGCCGACCGCCGAGGCCGTGCCGAACAGCGTCGCCTGCGGTCCCTTGACCACCTCGATCCGCTCGAGATCGTACAGATCCTGATACGCACCGCGCGTGCGCGAGATGTCGACGCCATTGTAATAGAGCGAAACGCGCGCGCCTTGCTGCGACGAGCCGCTGTCCGAGGTGATGCCGCGGATCACGAAACCGGGGTTGTTGTCGCTCTGCTCCTGGATGCGCAGGCCCGGTACGAACAGCGCCACTTCGGCGAGCGAATTGACGCCGAGTTCCTGCATCCTGGCGCCGGTCAGTGCCGTGACCGTGATCGGCACGTCCTGCAATTTCTGTTCGCGCTTCTGCGCCGTCACGATGATGTCGCCGCCCTGCGCGTCGGACGTATCCGGCGCGGCCGCCGACTGGGCGAGCGCTGCGGACGAGGTGCAGCCGAGAAGAACGCCCGCAAAGGCGAGCGAGAAGGTACCACGCATGACAACGACCCTTTTGATTTTTGGTTTGTTGCGGTGCGGTATCGACGGCGCGCGACGGATTCGCGGCGTTTCGATGAAAGTTATGTGGCGATACGAATGTTGTTCGCGGGATGCGTGGGGGAGCTATGCTCCCATTGGATCGGACAGCGCGCGCCACCTGCCGAAAATCGCGGGTCCGATCGAATTCGGCACTTTAAATGTAGGATTTCGCCCGCCATACCGACGTGCGTTCTTTCTCACTGTCGCAGATTGCGAACCAGCGTGACTTTCTTAAGCCCCTCCCCTTCAGGGGAGGGGCAATATAGCTGATCCGCGAGACGCGGCATTAGTCGCGCCGGGGTCGCTCGGCGAGCGGTGCACGCCGTTACACGGCCGCGCCGATTGCTCTCGCGGCCCACGCCCCGGAACCGAAGCGCCTACGCCGGCGGCTGCCACAGTTCGATCGGGTTGCCTTCGGGATCGTGGATCCGCGCGAAGCGGCCGGCCTGCGGGTCGTCCCATTCGGGTCGGGTCTCCACGTCGATGCCGGCCGCCGTCAGGCTGGCGAGCAGCGCGTCGATCTCGGTTACGCGCAGGTTGAGCATGAAGGCGTGCTCGGCCTTCCAATAGTCGCTGTCCGCCTTGAACGGCGCGAACACCACCGGGCCGGCTTGCGTCATCCATGACCATTCGTCGGGCTCGCCCGCCGCATCCGCGCCGCAGCCGGCGCCGACGCCGAGATGCTCGCGATACCATGCCGAGAGCGCCTCGGGGTCATGCGCGCGAAAGAACAGCCCGCCAATTCCGTTTACCGGCATCGCCTCACTCCCGCTAAGCCGCCTTGTCGATCGCCTCGCCGGCCGCCGCCGCCAGCAGGCGGCGCTCGATCCCCTTGAGGCGGGTGCCGTCGGAAATTTTATCGCCGGTCAGGTCGGTTAGATAGAAGGTATCGACGGCGCGCTCGCCATAGGTGGCGACGTGCGCCGAGTGTATCGTCACGCGCGACTGGAACAGCGTGTGGGCAAGCTGGTGGAGCAGCGCCGGGCGGTCGCGGGCGTTGACCTCGATCACCGTGAAGCGGTTCGAGGCGCGGTTGTCGATCAGCACGTTGGGTTCGATGTTGAACGCCTCGGCGCGCGCGCGGGGCAGCGGCTTGGCCTTCAACCGGTCGGCGAGCCTGCCGCGATTGGCCAGCGCATCCTCGATCGCCTGTTTGAGCCGGGCGAGCTGGCCGGCATCGTCGAACGGACGGCCGAGCGGATCCTGGACGAGGAAATTGTCGAGCGCCATGCCGTCGCGCGTGGTGTGGATGTGCGCGTCGATGATGTTGCCGCCGGCGATGTTGATCGCGCCGGCAATGCGGTAGAACAGCCCCGGATGGTCGGCGGCGTAGATCGTCACCAGCGTCGCGCCGCGTTCGGGATAGACCACCGCGGCGATCGACAGCAGCGTGTCGCCGGCGCCGTCGATCAGCACGGCGTTGCGCGCGAGGATATCGTCGGGCTCGGCGATCCAATAGGGTTCGGGCAGGCGCTTGACGAAGCGGGCGAAGCGCGCGGCGTCCCAGCCGAGCGCCGCCTGCAGCGTCTCCTGCTTCAGGGCGATGCGGTCGGCACGACCCTTCTGCTTGTGGCCGAGCCGCAGCACCTCCTCGGCGGATTCGAACAGGTCGGAGAGCAGCTGGCGTTTCCAGCCGTTCCATACGCCGGGGCCGACGGCGCGGATGTCGACCACGGTCAGCACGAGCAGCATGCGCAGCCGTTCCGGGCTCTGCACCGCCTCGCAGAAGTCGAGGATCGTCTTGAAGTCCGACAGGTCGCGCTTGAACGCGGTGGCCGACATCAGCAGGTGGAAGCGCACCAGCCAGGCGACGGTCTCGGTCTCCGCACGGGTCAGCCCGAAGCGCGGGCCGAGCTTCTGCGCGACCTCGGCGCCGAGCACCGAATGGTCGCCGCCACGCCCTTTGGCGATATCATGGAGCAGCACCGCGACGTACAGCGCGCGGCGCGAGACGATCTGCTTCATGATCCCGCTCGACAGCGGGTGGTCGATGTCGAGATCGCCCTTCTCGATCCGGCTGAGCAGGCCGATCGCGCGGATGGTGTGCTCGTCGACGGTGTAGTGATGGTACATGTCGAACTGCATCTGCGCGACGACGCGGCCGAAATCGGGCACGAAACGGCCGAATACGCCGGTCTCGTTCATCCAGCGCAACACGATGTCGGGCCGGCGCGGCGAGGTGAGGACCTGCATGAACAGCGCATTGGCCTCGGGGTCGCGGCGGTAGTCGTCGACCAGCTTGGCGTCGCGCGCGGCGGCGCGCAGCGCAAGTGGGTGGATCTCGATCTCGTTCCTGTCGGCGAGCGCGAACATCTCGATCAGCCGCACCGGGCTCTTCGCGAGAAAATCATCCGCGGGCAGCGCGAGGCGGCCGCGATCGAGCACGAACCCGTTCAATCGGCGCGGGCTGCGGCGGAAGGTCGGCAGATTGAAGCGCCGGCCGCGCGCGGCGAACTTCTCGTCGAGATGGGCGAGGAACACGCCGCTGAGATCGCCGACGGTCTTGGCCTGGAGGAAGTAGAATTGCATGAAGCGCTCGACGCGCGATTTGCCGGGGCGGTCGGCGAAGCGCATGCGATCGGCAAGCTCGCGCTGCAGGTCGAAGGTCAGCCGGTCCTCGCCGCGCCCGGCGAGCATGTGGAGGTGGCAGCGCACCGCCCAGAGGAAATTCTCGGCGCGGTGGAACTGGCGGTATTCGTCGCGGGTGAGCAGGCCGACATCGACCAGCTCGGCGGAGTCGGTGACGTTGTAGGCATCCTTGCCGATCCAGAACAGCGTGTGGAGATCGCGCAGGCCGCCCTTGCCCTCCTTGACGTTGGGTTCGACGACGTAGCGGCTGTCGCCCATCTTGAGGTGGCGCGCCTCGCGCTCGGCGAGCTTGTCGGCGATGAAGGCGCGGGTGGTGCCGGCCTGGACGTCCTTGAGGAAGCGCGCGGCGGCCTCGTCATAGAGCGACTGGTCGCCCCAGACGTAGCGCGATTCGAGCAGCGCGGTGCGGATCGTGATGTCGCTCTTCGCCTGGCGCACCATCTCGTCGAGCGAGCGGCTGCTATGGCCGATCTTGAGCCCGAGATCCCACAGCGCATAGAGCATCGATTCGATCACCTGCTCGGCCCAGCCGGTCTGCTTCCACGGCGTGATAAAGGCGATGTCGACGTCGGAATAGGGCGCCATCTCGCCGCGGCCATAACCGCCGACGGCGATGAGGGTGAGGCGCTCGGCGGTGGTCGGGTTGCTCAGGCGGTGGAGCCGCTGGGTGGTGAAGTCGAACAGCAGGCGCAGGATCTGGTCGATCAGGAAGGCCTGGCCGGCAGCGGCCTCGATCCCGCGCGAGGGGTGCTCTATCAGGCGGCGCGCGATCTCGTCGCGGCCGGCGTCGAGTGCGGCCTTGAGCTGCACAGTCGCGGCGCGGCGCAGCGTCGCGGTGTCGCCACCGTCGACCGCGGCGAGCGCATCGGCGATGGTGCGGCGATCGATGATCGCGCGGCGGTGCGGCAAATTGTCGAAGCGCGCGGGCATGGCCGGGTCAGTTCCTCTGGGGGCGGGCGTCGGCCCGGCGGGTGCAATCGTTACGGGTGCATGATAGGCTCGAGCCAGCGCGATCGATGCGCGGGGGAGAGGATAGATGCGAGGACTTGCGATTGGGTTGATTGGTCTGGCCTGCGCGGCGCTGCCGCTGCCGGCGTTCGCCATCGACGCCGCGGTCGAGGCGCCGATCAGGGTGTTCGTCGACAGTTTCAACAAGGGCGACGTGCCCGCCGCCGCCGCGACGCACGAGAAGGTCGTCGCGATCATCGACGAGATCGCGCCGTACCGCTGGAGCGGGGCAGGGGCGTTCGACGCGTGGCTCGGCGCGCTGGCGGCGGATTCGAAGGCCAAGGGCATCACCGACGAGACCGTGACGATCAGCGACCCGACGCGCGAACTCGTCACCGGTGCCGACGCCTATGTCGTCGTGCCGGCGGTCTATCGCTTCAAGCAGAAGGGTGTCGCGATGGCCGAGGTCGCGCAGTTCGCCTTCGCGCTGCACAAGGGAGAAGCGGGCTGGAAGATCGCCGGCTGGACGTGGACCGGCCCCGACGCGAGCCCGGTGAAGTAATCCGGTCCGGTCTGGCAAGCCGGTCAAGCAGCGTTCAGGACGGGCGTGCAACGAAATGCTGCGTTCGGACGTTGGCGTGCCGATCCACAGGAGGATGTTATCATGAAGCGTTTCACCACTCTCGCCACGATCGTCGCGACCGGCTGCATGGCGTTGGCCAGTCCGACCTTCGCGCAAAGCCGGCAGGACGAGGCGCGGTTCGATGCCGCGCAGCAAAGGTTCCAGAACGAGCTGTCGCTTTTCCAGCAGGAATTCGACCGTTACCGGCAGGCGCGCGCGGCCGATCGCAGCAACAGCTATTATGATTCGCGCCAGCCGCAGGGTTACCCGATCGATGACCGCGACGAGAGCGGCTACGACGCCTCGCGCTATTATCGCCCGGGCCCGAACTATCAGGAGCGCGTGCTGTCGCGCGACGACCGCGTGTATCGCGGCAACGACGGGCGCTATTACTGCAAGCGCAACGACGGCACGACCGGGCTGGTGCTCGGCGCGGTCAGCGGCGGTATCCTGGGCAATGTGATCGACGGCGGCCACAGCCGCGCGGTCGGCACGCTGCTCGGCGGCGCGCTGGGTGCGATTGCCGGCCAGGCGCTCGACCGCAACTCGGCGCAGGTGCGCTGCAAGTGAGTTGAACTCATCATCCCCCCTCCCTTTATGGGAGGGGCGGGGGAGGGTATAGCGACCGCCGAGGCTCGATGCCTCGGCGGTCGCTTTCGCGTTGGGGGCAGCGAGCGCTTTTTTGGGCGCGCGGACGCGCGCACCCTCCCCCGGCCCCTCCCATAAAGGGAGGGGAGCAAGGAAGAGGCGCGCCTCAGCCCTCACGGCTCAGTGCCTTCAACCGGTACAGCATATCGAGCGCCTCGCGCGGGGTGAGGGCGTCGACGTCGAGCCCTTCGACCTCGGCGCGGATCGCGTCGCGTTGCTCTTCCTCGATCGCGGCCATGGCGGCGAAGAGGGGCAAGTCGTCGAGGCCCGCGGCGATGCCGCCGGTCTTCTCGCGGCCGGCCTCGAGCTTGGCGAGCACCGCCTTGGCGCGGGCGACGGTGGCGGGGGGCATGCCGGCGAGGCGGGCGACGGCGAGGCCGTAGCTGCGGTCGGCGGGGCCGGTGCTGACCTCGTGGAGCAGGACGAGTTCGCCCTTCCATTCGCGCGCGCGGACATGGTGGAGCGACAGCGCGTCGCAGCGTTCGGCGAGGCGGGTCAGCTCGTGATAATGCGTCGCGAACAGGCAGCGGCAGCGATTGTCCTCATGGATCGCCTCGACCACCGCCCAGGCGATGGCGAGGCCGTCATAGGTCGAGGTGCCGCGGCCGACCTCGTCGAGGATGACGAAGCTCTGCGGCGTGGCCTGGGCGAGGATCGCGGCGGTCTCGACCATCTCGACCATGAAGGTCGAGCGGCCGCGCGCGAGATTGTCCGACGCGCCGACGCGGCTGAACAGGCGATCGACCAGGCCGAGCCTGGCGCGCGTCGCGGGGACGAAGGCGCCGGCCTGGGCGAGCACGGCGATGAGCGCGTTCTGGCGCAGGAAGGTCGACTTGCCGCCCATGTTGGGGCCGGTGACGAGCCACAGCCGCGAGCCCTCCGACAGCGTGCAGTCATTGGCGACGAAGCGCTGGCCGCTCTTCGCCAGCGCGGCCTCGACCACCGGATGGCGGCCGCCCTCGACCTCGAAACAGGCGTCGGGTGAGAGCGACGGGCGGGTCCAGCCGCCCTCGATCGCGCGTTCCGCCAGCCCGGCCGCGACGTCCAATCGGGCGAGCGCATCGGCGGTGGCGGCGACGGGCTCGCGCCGGTCGAGCGCGGCGGCGGTGAGGTCTTCGAGATGCGCGGCCTCGGCGGCGAGCGCGTGCGCGCCGGCCTGGCTGACCTTGATGGCATGCTCGTGCAGCTCGGGCGCGTTGAAGCGCACCACGCCGGCGAGCGTCTGGCGGTGGGTGAAGCCGCTGTCGGGGCGCATCAGCGGATCGGCGAAGCGCGCGGCGACCTCGATATGGTAACCGAGCACGCCGTTGTGGCGGATCTTGAGCGAGGGCGTGCCGGTCTGCTCGCGGTACCTGGCCTCGAGCGCGGCGATCGCGCGGCGGCCGCCGGCGCCGGCATCGCGCAGATCGTCGAGCGCGGCGTCATAGCCCTCGGCGATGTAGCCGCCGTCGGAGGCGTCGATCGGCGGCATGGGGACGAGGGCGCGGCGGAGGAGGTCGATGAGCGGGGTGTGGCCGCGGAGTTGGGGGATCAGGTCGGCGAGGAGGGTGACGTCGCCACTTTTCAGCCCCTCCCCTTCAGGGGAGGGGTTGGGGTGGGGCCTATCCTCAGGCGTCGCGTTCGCGGAGAGGCCCCACCCCCTACCCCTCCCCTGAAGGGGAGGGGCAAGAAGGGAATTGCTAGACTCAAGCGCCTCACCTTCAGCAGGGGCGTCGAGGTGGGGACCTTCCTCGGGCGTGCGGTTTGCGGCGCTGACCCACCCCCGGCCCCTCCCAGGAAGGGAGGGGGGAAGGAGGTTGAGGCGTTCGCTGAGGGCGGCGGCGCCTTCCAGGCCGTCGCGGAGTTGGCCGAGGTCGCGGGGGCTGCCGCGGCCGGCGGCGATGCGGCCCAGCGCGCGGCCGATGTCGGGGAGGGTGCGGAGCGTGGTGCGCAGGGCTTCGCGCAGGCCGCTATCGGCGACGAACAGCGCGACGAGATCGAGCCGCGCCTCGATCGCGGCGATGTCCATCAGCGGGGCGCCGAGATCGGCGGCGAGCAGTCGGGCGCCGGCGCCGGTGAGGGTGCGGTCGACCGCGTCGAGCAGGCTGCCCTTGCGGCCGCCGCCGCTCGCCTGGGTAAGCTCGAGGCTCTCGCGCGTGGCGGCGTCGATCGCCATGCCATCCCGCGCGGCGGCGAGGCGGGGCGGGCGCAGGAAGGGCAGGGCGCCCTTGGCGGCATGTTCGAGATAGGCGACCAGCCCGCCGGCGGCGGCGAGCGCGGCGCGGCTGAAGCTGCCGAAGCCGTCGAGCGTCGAGACGCCGTAGAGCCGGTGGAGCCGATCGACCGCGGCGCCGCTGTCGAAATCGGCGCGCGGGCGCGTGCCGTCGGTGGCGTGGCCGGCGAGCGCCGAGCCTTCGGCGGCGATGACCTCGGCCGGGTTCAGCCGGGCGAGCTCGGCGGCGAGGCCGGCGGCGTCGGCCTCGATCACCTCGAAACGGCCGGTCGAGATGTCGGCGGCGGCGATGGCGACGCCGCCCGCTACCTCGCCGATCGCGACGCACCAGTTGGCGGTGCGCGCGTCGAGCAACGCCTCCTCGGTCAGCGTGCCGGCGGTGACGAAGCGGATGATCGCGCGGTTGACCAGCGCCTTGGAGCCGCGCGCCTTGCGGGCGGCCTCGGGGCTTTCGGTCTGTTCGGCGATGGCGACGCGGTGGCCGGCCTTGATCAGCCGGGCGAGATACCCCTCGGCGGCATGGACCGGCACGCCGCACATCGGGATCGGCACGCCGCCATGCTCGCCGCGCGCGGTGAGCGCGATGTCGAGCGTGGCGGCGGCGGCCCTGGCATCGTCGAAGAACAGCTCGAAGAAATCGCCCATGCGGTAGAACAGCATGGAATCGCCGGCCTCGGCCTTTAGCGCGTGATATTGCGCCATCATCGGGGTGGGGGCGGTGGTGGCGCCATCTGACTTGGGGGCGGACATGGGGGCGAAGTAGCGGGAAATTGCCCGCACGTCATGCGCCAGCGTGCGACCGCGCGGCTTTCCCTTTGCGTAAAGTTGCGATTTTTCTTGCGCGTCCAATCGGCGCGGTTTTGTGGCGCAAGAAGCGTGACGGATCAGCGGGTTAAGGGGTGCGTTCCCTGTTGTCGCGGAACAAGAGAAAACAAGAGCCGTAACAAGACGGCGGCGCGCGGCGTGATTCAACCGCGGCGCATTCTCGCGGATAGGGCGAATCGGACAAGACATCGCCGAGGGTAATATGATGAGCGAGGAAGGCGTTGAATCTGGCCGTGCGGGCGACGCTGGGCCGGTGGCGGAACAGCCGGCGGCCGAGCAGGCGGCGCAGGGGCAGCAAATCGCGGTCGGGGCGCCGCAGCCGCGCGGGCCGCACCGGTTCCGCAAAGGACAATCGGGCAACCCGGCGGGCCGGCCGCGCCGGCAGCGCGCGACGGGCGGGCCGGGCGACCGCCTGCCCGGCGCGGACGAGCCGACGCGGGCGATGATCCTGGCCGAGGCTTACCGCATGATGCGCGTGGAGGAGGACGGGCGGACGATCGAGTTGCCGGCGCACCAGGCGGTGATGCGCGCGATGATCCGCAATGCGGTGGCGGGCAGCCGCATCGCGCAGTGGCGCTTCACGCAGATCGTGCAGGAGGCGGAGCGGCAGACCAAGCAGGAGCAGGTGACGCTGTACAATGCGTTCGAGTGGCAGGGCATGCTGCGCGAGCCGAAGCCGACGCGGGAGAGCGAGATCATCCTGGATCCGCGGTCGAGCCTGTCGGTGGTGGTGCGGCCGGGTGGGACGGGGGGCGGGGCGGAGGATGAGTAGGGGTGGTTGGTGGTGGGGTGGGGGGGTGGCGCGCGATTCGCATTGCGGTGGCATTTTCGCTATACCGGCGGCGTGCCATGGTGGCGGTTCGCCCGATGGCTTGTTCATTGATGGCTAAGTTCACCCGGGTATGCTGGCGGTGGAGCAACATGATGTCGCAGTCCGATTTCTATGATTTCGCCGATCGCCAGCGCGCGAAGGCTGAGTCGCGTGCGCAGGACGAAGCCGATCTGCGCAGCGGCGCGGTGTCGCGCGAGGCGCTTCGTGCGGCGAATGGCGTGTTCTCTTCGCTCGACATTGCCGGATCGGTGATCCGCCGGCGGAGCAGCATTGACCGCTAAACGGCGGGAACCGCTTGGCCCAAAGACGGTGATCAAGCTAGCCTCGGTACTTGTGCTGGAGGACGGCGCGTTTATCGTCGGCGGGCAAGCGCTGAATCTGTGGGCCGAGCGTTACGCGCCGGGTTGGCCGGACCTGGTCGCCTATGGTCCGTTTACATCGAAAGACCTCGATTATTTTGGATACCGGAAGGCAGCACAGAAGCTGGCCGCTGCGCTTGGTGGCCGGATGCTGGTGCCTCGGCCGGACGACCACACGCCGAACACCGCGCTCGTGATAGCGACCATCGATGGGCGTGAGGTCGAAATTGACTTTTTGAGCAATGTGATGGGCGTGAGGGCGAATGCTCTGGAGCGCGATGCGGTCGAGTTGCTGGTATCGTTGACAGATGGCGGTTCACTCGCAGTGCCGATCATGCACCCGTTGCATTGTTTGCAGAGTCGCATCGCTAACATCGTGGCGCTTGGGCGGAGGGACGAGGCGGCGTTGCGTCAGTTGGCAGCGGCGCCGATCGTGTTGCAGGCGTATATCGATGAGATGCTTCGTGTCGGCGACGTGCGGGAAGCGATGACCACGATCAAGGCGCTGTTCGACTATCTGCGTAGCGACCCGAATGCGCGCTCCTGCCCCGACCTGCCGATGCGAGACCCGGCGTCGATCATCACCGCATATTTGCGCGATAACCGGCTCGATTGGCGGTTCCGCTGGTTCAATCTGCGCGCGATGCGCCGGCGACTGGGCAGGCGGTGACGGTAGCCGATAACGGGGCGGGCGATCGTCTCGCCAATGCGGACGAACGGCGACACATCGCTAGTCTGGCCCCGGGCCATAGGTGATCTCGACGCGGCGGTTCTGCACCTCCTGCACGCCGTCCGGGGTCTTCACGCGCAGGTGGTCGGGATCCTCCCCGAACGCCCTGATCGTCATCAAGGCCGGATCGACGGCATGGCCGGCAAAATAAGCCAGCACCAGCTCGGCGCGGCGCCGGGACAGCGCGACATTGTAGCGTGGTGGCCCCGAGCGATCGGCGAAGCCGGCGACCGTGACGCTGGCCCGGCCGCAATTGGCATATTGCGCGAGGGCGTTGTCGAGGATCGCGGCTGCCTCCGGCATGATGGCCGTGCTGTCCCATGCGAAGAAGACGATGAACGGCCCCGGGGTGCAATCTGTGATGTTTGGCGGTGGGGGCGATGGTGGCGGGAGCGGACGCTGCTGCGGCGGTGGCGGTGCAGCCGACAGGCGGGGCGCCGGGGTTTGGTCGCTGCACGCGCTGGCGAGCGCTAGCGCTGCGAACAACGCAAAGCGGGCGAGGTGTGCTGGTCTTGCCATGATCCTTCCTCCCCCTGTGGCGTCACGCCGACCAGAGGGGTAGCATGTCGCTTCGTGCGGTCGTTGGCCACCCCGGTACAAAGCGCGGCATCGCCCGCCCCACGCGTACGAGCCGATGCGGTTGACGACGCGCGGCCGGCCGACAGCGCATCGTCGCGCCGCCGCTAGCTGACGCGCAGGCAATAATCGACCGACTTGCCCTGGGTGCCGCCGAGATTTTCGATCAGCACCTGGCTGGCGTTGAAGATGACGCCCTGGCCGGGGCGAAGGACGAGCGAGGTCGTCTCACCGGTTGGCGCGGGCGTACGGTTGATGTTGATGGCGTTAACCCCGTCCGCCGTGGCGAACATCAAAGCAATGCGTGCAGGGCCGCCATTGTAGATTCGCAGGTTGTTGACGCCGCCCTTGACCTCGACCGAGCCGGCGGTGCCGCCCGACTGCATGCAGGCGAGGTAAAAGGGCGAGGCGGGCACCGGCACGTCTGTCGTTGCTGCGGCGGCGAGGCCGAGAAGAAAGAGCGAAATCATGATTTTCCCCTGTTGTGGCAGCGATGGAAGGAACTCTGTGCGTCGTCGATGATGGGTGCGCGGAGCGCTGACGGTGGCGCGAAGCCGACCGGAAACGCGCTGGAACCAACGCCATCGACTATGAAAATCCCCCCGGATTTGTTTGGTCAGATGGGTGTAGCGGCTGCGCCTGATCCGTCAAATGCGCGGTTTCGCGCGCGGTTGATTTGGCCGTGAGTGCAGCGATGCGGCGGGCGATGTGAAAGGTGGCGGTGAAAGGAAACATGGCGCTGGAGTTTAGGGGTTGTTGCACGTGTCACCGTAATCCCCCATGTTGCGCGAGCCGAAGCCGACGCGGGAGAGCGAGATCATCGTGGATCCGCGATCGAGCCTGTCGGTGGTGGTGCGGCCGGGTGGGACGCGGCGCACGACGGAGGATGAGTAGGGGTGGTTGCTGGTGGGGGCTGGCGTGATGATGCCGACCTGCGCAGTGGCGCCGACCCTGCGGCCAGCAGAATATTGCCAGTCAAGTACGATGACGTTATATACGACGTCATGTATGTGCTGGATACGAATATCCTCGTTGCCGCACTTTGGTCGCGATCGGGCGCGTCCTATCGGATCATCGAGCGCGCGCTGTCGGGCGATCTTGCTTATGCCGTCTCCGTCGCGCTGGCGCTGGAATATGAGGCCGTGCTCAACCGCGCGGCAATGCGCGAGGCGAGTTGGGCATCGCAGGCGGAGCTGGACGTGGTGCTCGATGCCCTGATTGGACAGGCCCGTCGGATCATGCCGATCAGGACCAGATTGCGGCCGACGCTGGCCGATCCGGCGGACGACATGGTGCTGGAGTGCGCGGTGCAGGCGGGGGCCGATGCGATCGTCACCATGAACGTGCGCGACTTTGCGCCGGCCCAGGCATTATATCGGGTGGACGTGATCAAGCCCGGTGCATTGTTTTTACGCCTCGAACGAGGAGAGATGAAATGAGCAATTATCCCTTGCGACTGCCGGAGCATGTGATGGCCGAAGCTAGGCAACTGGCCGAGCAGGATGGCACGTCGCTTAACCAGTTCCTGTCATCGCTGATTGCGGAGCGGGTGGGTGAATTGCGGGCGACGGCCGACATCCAGGCACGGGCCGCGCGGGCCAACCCCGATGCGGCGCGGGCGATCCTCGCGCGCGCGCCCGATCGCACGCCATTGGCCGGCGATGAGCTGCCCGGCGCTCATTGATTGCGTTGCATCGGGGCTTGCGGCTGCGCGAGGCGCGTCGCGCGATCGTCTGCCGGGCGCGGACGCGCCGATGTGGGCGATGAGGGCAAGCGATTCAGCGTATGTGGTAAACTAGCACCGTAATCCCACCGTAATCCACCAAAATTTACACCGCCCCGTAATTTCCTTTTACTACAAAAAACCTAATCAACCCATCTGATAGAGATTTTAAATGTATAAATTTATTTTTGTAGTGGTCGCGATGTTCGCGGCTTCGAACAAATTAGAATTGGTACACACAACTTTTTCACAAGATTCTCCTGCAGAAAGAGTCGCCGCAGCGAAATTCGGCCAATGCGTAGTCGATCTGCATCACGACGAAGCGGCGCGCGCAATATTAAATAATATGACATTTGTTGAAATTGTGAGAGATGATCCAGCCCTTCTGGATAAATTATGTCTACTGCTATTAGGCCCCATAGAAAGTATAGAAGAACGATCCCATTTAATTCGTCCAGCTATGGCCGACGCTCTATTTCAAGCTGACCTTAAGGGTGATCCATCCATTGATGCGCGGCACTTAACTCCATTACACTACCGAGTTTTTGCGCATCGGGATCAACTTGATAAAGCTCTTTTGGCGTTTAGAGATTTGAAAAAACGCCAAAAAATAGATGAAGCTGCCGCATTAAATGAACGTGTCGGCGGATGTATCGTAAAGGACGATTCAAAATTAGCTGACGCTATATTAACGTCATCCATAAATTCGCAAGAAGAACAGAGTGCTATTGCGCGAATTAAAATGCAGCATTGTGCATCATTAATCCTTCCCCGTGGCTTTTTTGGATCAAAAGGATATGCAGATTTTTCGTTGGCAGAAATCAGGAGGGTTGTAGCGGTAAATTATTACCGCTTTGCCAAGGCGACGGGCAACGTAAGCCAGTAACATATAGTATTTTCTATTTTTCGTATCAGGGATATCTAGTTTCGCAAGCGGTGATTTTCGGACGTGCAATTTTTAAAATCCGGTTGGGAGGGTGGGGTCAACATCACGCCAAATTCCGGCTAACACAAATCCCTCCCGGAACAAGTCCGGGGTGCCGGTGGGGATTGGGGGCCGACCAGCGCGAAAGAAGCGACTGCGTGTCGCAGCGGATGGAAGTTTGACCTCCGCCACCGCGCCCGTCATCTTTTCGCGATGGACATTTCCACACTCTCCCGCCGCGAAACGCTGACAGGCTTCGCTGCGGCCGCCGTCACCGCTGCGCTACCCGCCCGCGCCGCCACCCCCGCGACCTCTTCCCCCGCCGCCCTCCTAGACAGCCTCGCCTGGCGCTTGCTCGAACTCGACCCCGGCGAGGCGACCCGGCTCGGCCTCGACACCGGCCCCCATGCCGCGCTTCGCGGGCGGCTCGACGATCGTTCCCCGGCAGGCGTCGCGGCGAAGCGGGTGTTTCTGGCGGGGGCGCTCGACGAGCTGGCGCGGTTGCCGGTCGCCGGGTTGCTCGACCCCGCCACGCAGACCAGCCTTGCCGTCGCCGAGAGCGCGTTTCGCACCGCGGCCGAGGGGATGGCGCTGCCTTATGGCGTCGCGACGATCGGCAGCTGGCGCAACACGCCTTATGGCGTGATCCAGAATGTCGGCGCGTGGCTCGACGTGCCGCAGCTGCTCGATGGCGACCAGCCGGTGAAGAACGCCGCCGATGCGGAAGGCTATCTCGCGCGGCTGGCGGCGATGGCGGGGCAGCTCGACGGCGAGACGCAGCGCATCGCCGCGGCGCGCGGGGCCGGGCTGGTGCCGCCGGCCTTCCTGCTCGACAAGACGATCAAGGGCATGACGGGCAGCGTCATTTCGGCGGCGTTGATCGGCGGGCCGCTGCTCGGGCCGCTGGTGCGCAAGCTCGGCGGCATGACGGGCGACTGGGTGCCGCGCGCCTCGCAGATCGTCCGCGCGCGCGTTGCGCCGGCGATGATGCGGCAGCTCGATGAGCTGAAGCTACAGCGCAAGGTGGCGACAGAAGCGGCGGGGCTGCTGACGCGGCCGCATGGCCCCGAATGGTATGCCTGGGGGCTGCGCGCGGGGACGACGACGACGCGGTCGCCGGCCGAGATCCATGCGCTGGGCCGCGCGCAGCTGATCGAGCTGCAGGCGCGGATGGACACCATCCTCAAGAGCTTCGGGCTGAGCAAGGGCAGCGTCGCCGAGCGCGCGGCGGCGTTGCAGCAGCGGCCGGGGATCGGCTTTGCCAATGACGATGAGGGGCGGCGGCAGATTATCGCCTATATGCGGGGGCGGATCGACGCGATCCGGCCGCGCCTGCCCCAGGCGTTCCGCCGGCTGGTCAAGGGCGAGCTCGAGATCCGCCGCATGCCGCTGGCGCAGGAGCCGGGCGCGCCGGCGGCCTATGGCGGGCCGGGGGCGCTCGACGGGTCGATCCCGGGGCGGATCTGGGTCAATCTCGGCGACCCGAGCATCCACAACCGGGTGACGATCCCCGACCTGGTGTTTCACGAGGGCATTCCCGGGCATGTCTGGCAGGGCGACTATGCGCAGCAACTGCCGCTGATCCGATCGATCCTGGCGTTCAACGCCTATTCGGAAGGCTGGGCGCTGTACGCCGAGCAGCTCGCCGACGAGCTCGGCCTGTATGACGACGATCCCGCCGGGCGGCTCGGTTATCTGATGGGGCTGTCGTGGCGCGCGGTGCGGCTGGTGGTCGATACCGGCATCCACGCGCTCGGCTGGACGCGCGAACAGGCGCTGGCCGAATTCGTCGCGGCGACGGGGCTGCCGCCTAGCAATGCGGCGAGCGAGGTCGATCGTTATTGCGCCTGGCCGGGGCAGGCGTGCGGCTACAAGCTCGGCCATAGCGAGATCAATGCGCAGCGCGACCGGGCCAAGGCGGCGCTGGGCGCGCGGTTCGACCTGCGCGATTTCAACCAGGCGGTGGTCGAGGGGGGCAATGTGCCGCTCGACGTGCTGGCGGGGGAGGTTTCGCGGTATGTGGCGGGGGTGAGGGCGTAGCGGCGGGCGCCGTTGGACCCGTCGCCAACCAGGGCGGGAGACCAGACCGAGGCGGCTTCCCGCCCCGGCCTGGACCCACCACCGGAAACAGGAGTGCCCCCCCGCCTCGGTTAGCCGCACCGACATAGATTATCTATCCATTGTGGATAGATAGTATTTCACCGCTGCGTAGATTTCGCCGCGCGGCGCCGTGCTTCGTTTACCAGGAAGGGACCGCGAAGCACCGTCGTCGCGCCAGGGCGGGCTGCGTGACGGGTACCTCGAACCAGACGACGAGCACGGCGCGTCGAGCGGCGCATTGCCGTCGGCGAGGCAAAAGAACGCGTCGAAAAACGCGGAAGACCAGACCGGGACGATTTCTCGCCCCGGTCCAGACCTACTACCGGAAACGGGAGAACCCCCCAGCCTCGGCTCGCATGGGCAACATAGATTAATTATCCAGATTAGCCAGTGTCTATTTGGCGATGCTCGCCTTTGGCGCGCAGCCGCGTTTCTCTTTTTTTGGCGCAACCGATTGTGCGAACTGCACAATCGCGAAATTTTTTGGCCGGCGCCAACCCACAATGGGCTATGCCCGACGCGCGACGCGCGACGCGCGACGCGGGTCGCGTGTCGCGGCGCGGCGACGAGGACGGCCGGCTGGTCGCCGCGCGCTGCCCGCCACCTCATCCCGCCCGGCCGCGGGCGAGCTGCAGTTCGATACGCTTGAGCTCGCGCAGCAGGCGGTTGGCGTGGACGTGCGGCCACAAGGCGAGCTTGATCATCAGCGACATCAGCAGCAGCACCGCGGCGGGCAGGCCCCAGCGCAGCGCGTCGAGCGGCTGGTCGGCGGTGAAGAAGCGCCATGCCGCCCAGGCGCCGGCGACGAAGGCGACGCCCTGCGCCGCCATCAGCAGCGCGCTGACCCAGCCGAGCCGGCCGCCGAAGATGCCCATGATCTGCGCCATATAACCCGGCTCGTCGCCGATCGCGTGGAGCAGCGCTCGCTCCTCGTCGTCGAGCGCCTCGTCGATCAGCCTGTCGATGTCGTTCATCACTCTTCTCCTGCGATAATGCCACGTAATTTCAGCCGCGCGTGCATCAGCCGGGTCTTGACCGTGCCGGCCGGTACATCGAGCGCCACCGCCACCTCGGCGATGCTCAGCTCCTCGAGATGGTAGAGCGCGACGGCGGCGCGCTGCGCGGCGGGCAGCGCACGGATCGCGGCGCGCAGCCGATCGATATCGCGCCCGCCCGGCGTGGCGTCGCCGTCGTCCTCGCTCTCGGGTGCCGTCGCGACCGCGTCGTGCAGCGCGCGCCGGCGCACCGCGCCGGCAATGTGCTGCGCACAGCGCCGCGAGACGATGCGATAGGCCCAGGCCGGGAAGGCGCGATCGTCGCGCAGCCGCGCCAGCCCGCGGACGATCTCGCCCCAGCCGTCCTGCACCGCCTCGCGCGCCGCCTCGCCGTCACCGAGCAGCCGCCAGGCATGCGCGACGAGCCGCGACTGCCAGCGCCGCACCAGCACGCCGAACGCCCGGTGATCGCCGGCGCGGGCCGATGCGACGAGATATTCGTCAAAAATGCGGGCCTTGCTCCGGGTCACGCCGATGTCCCCCTGTTGTCGGTATAGAGGTGGCGCGGGAGCGGCGTCCGGTTCAATCCATCCGGTGGATTTTCATGGTGGCGTCAGGCGCTGCCGGCGGCTGCGATGCGGCCGAGCAAGGCGAGCAGTTTTCTCCTGCTGGCGATCCGCCGGGATGAGCGCGCGGATCGACGTGCCGACGATCTCCGCCGCGCTCCAGCCGAAGATCCGCTCGGCGGCGCGGTTCCAGCTCCTGACCGTTCCGTCGAGGCTCTTCGAAACGATCGCGTCGAACGAGGCATCACGATTGCCGTGACATGCGCCTCGTGAACCGCAGCCTGCCATGAAGCAACGTCGTCGCCATGCGACATGCGGAATCCGATACGCTTCTCTAATCAGGACGATGTTGCGACCGACCCGGACCGATTGGAAGCAGTGCATGCCACGGGCGCACACAAGCAGGGTGACGCGCCGCCGCGCATTCCGTAAGGGCATTCGAAACGAGAGGTCCCCCTTGATGTCCGACGAATCCAACGCCCAGCTCGATCGCGAAGCCCTGCTGTTCCACTCCGAGGGGCGACCGGGCAAGATCGAGATCGTCGCCTCGAAGCCGATGGCGACGCAGCGCGACCTCGCGCTGGCCTATTCGCCCGGCGTCGCGGCGCCGGTCCAGGCGATCGCCGACGACCCCGCCACGGCGTACGACTATACCGCCAAGGGCAATCTCGTCGCGGTGATCTCCAACGGCACGGCGATCCTCGGCATGGGCAATCTCGGCGCGCTCGCCGCCAAGCCGGTGATGGAAGGCAAGGCGGTGCTGTTCAAGCGCTTCGCCGATGTCGACGCGATCGACATCGAGCTGAAGACCGAGGATGTCGACCGCTTCATCGATGCGGTCGAGCTGATGGAGCCGAGTTTCGGCGGCATCAACCTCGAGGACATCAAGGCGCCGGAATGTTTCATCATCGAGCAGACGCTGCGCGAGCGCATGAATATCCCGGTATTCCATGACGACCAGCATGGCACCGCGATCATTACCGCTGCCGGGCTCATCAATGCCTGCCTGCTTACTGGCCGCCAGCTCAACGAGATCAAGGTCGCGGTCAATGGCGCGGGGGCGGCGGCGATCGCCTGCACCGAACTGATGAAGGCAATGGGCGTGCGGCATGAGAATGTCATCATGTGCGACCGCCAGGGCGTGATCTACCAGGGCCGCGAAGAGGGCATGGACCAGTGGAAGTCGGCGCACGCGGCGAAAACCGACAAGCGCACGCTGGAAGAGGCGCTCGACGGTGCCGACGTGTTCCTCGGCCTGTCGGCGGCGGGCGCGCTCAAGCCCGAGATGGTGATGAAGATGGCCAGGGCGCCGATCATCTTCGCGATGGCCAATCCGACCCCGGAAATCCTGCCCGAGCTGGCCAAGGCGGCGCGGCCGGATGCGATCATCGCGACGGGGCGATCGGATTATCCCAACCAGGTCAACAATGTCCTCGGATTTCCCTTTATTTTCCGCGGTGCGCTCGACGTTCGTGCAACGGGAATCAACGATACGATGAAGATTGCCGCCGCCAACGCCATTGCCGAGCTGGCGCGCGAGCAGGTGCCGGAGGAAGTCGCGCTGGCCTATGGCGTGCGTTATACCTTCGGACCGGAGTACATCATCCCGGCGCCGTTCGACCCGCGGCTGATGGAGCTGATCCCCGCCGCCGTCGCCAAGGCGGCGATGGATTCGGGCGTGGCGACCAAGCCGATCCTCGACATGGCGGCGTACCGGCACGAGCTGCGCGCGCGGCTCAACCCGACGACTTCGGTGCTGAGCCTCGCCTATGACGGTGCGCGGGCGCACCCCAAGCGCGTGCTGTTCGCGGAAGGGGAGGAGGAAGTGGTGCTGCGCGCGGCGATCGCGTTCCGCGAGGGCGGCTACGGCACCCCGGTGCTGGTCGGGCGCGACGACGTGCCCGAGCGGCTGCGCGCGCTGGGCGTGACCGACCCCGAGACCTATGAGTTGCACAACAGCCGCACCTCGACGCTGGTGCCGAAGATGGTCGATTTCCTCTACGAGCGGCTGCAGCGGCGTGGCTTCCTGCGGCGCGACTGCGAGCGGATGATCAACCAGGACCGCAACATCTTCGGTGCGGTGCTGCTGCAGCTCGGCGAGGCCGATGCGATGATCACCGGCATCACGCGGACCTATGCCCACACCATGCGCGAGGTGCGCAAGGTGATCGACCCGCTGGCCGGGCGGACGGCGTTCGGCATCCACCTGATGGTCGGCAAGGCGCATACCGTGTTCATGGCCGACACGACGATCAACGAGCGGCCGAGCGCCGAGGAACTGGCCGACATCGCCGAAGGCACGGCGGCGGTGGCGCGGCGCATGGGGCATGAGCCGCGCGTGGCGTTCCTGAGCTATTCGACCTTCGGCAACCCCGAAGGCAAATGGCTGGAGAATCTGCGCGATGCGGTGACGGTACTCGATCGGCGCAAGGTGAGCTTCGAATATGAGGGCGAGATGGCGCCGGACGTTGCGCTCAACCCCCGGCAGCTGGCGAACTATCCGTTCGCGCGGCTGTCGGGCCCGGCCAATGTGCTGATCATGCCGGGGCTGCAGAGCGCCAATATCTCGGCCAAGCTGCTGCGCGAACTGGGCGGCGACGCGGTGATCGGGCCGATGCTGGTCGGCATGGAAAAGCCGGTGCAGATCGCACCGATGACCTCGACCGCGGGCGAACTGGTGACGCTGGCGGTGCTCGCGGCCGGCGGGATCGCGCGGTAGCATTCCTAATCCTCCCCGGCACGGGGAGGAATGAGAGCCGGTCAGCTTGCATACAGCATCGGCGTGCCAATATTGTCGCCATGCTCGACTATCTCAGCGCTCATGCGACGTTGATCCTGCTGGTGGCGATGGGTGTCGTCGTCGTGGCGACGCTGCAGCGCGCGCCGATCCTCGGGCGTTTCGTGTCGTTCGCGATCATGGCGGCGTCGCTGGGGTTCGTCGTGCTGCTCGTCGGGCAGCGTGCGCGGTTCGACCCGGCGTTCGCGCGGATCGCGCAGACCTTCCATATCGGCGAACGTCAGCAGGAAGCGGTCGGCAAGGAATTGCGCGTGCCGATGGCGAGCGACGGGCATTTCTGGGTGCGCGTGAAGATCGGCAAGATCGAGCGGCGCATGCTGGTCGACAGTGGCGCGACGATCACGGCGATCTCGAGCGATACCGCCGAGCAGGCCGGGCTGTTCCCCGACGATGCGCCGTTCCCGATGGTGGTGCGCACCGCCAATGGCGCGGTCAACGCGCAGACCGCGACGGTGCCCGAGGTGCGGATCGGCAATGTCGTCGCGCGCGACCTGCCGGTCGTGGTGTCGCCGGCGTTCGGCGACATGGACGTGATCGGGATGAACTTCCTGTCGCGGCTCAAATCGTGGCGGGTCGAGGGGCAGACGATGGTGCTGGTGCCGCATCATCCGGTGGGGGTTGCGGCGGACGCGACCTAATTTCCCTCTCCCCTTGTGGGAGAGGGAAGGGGCCCATCGCGCAGCGATGGGAAGGGTGAGGGGGACTGACGCGGATGTCTCGTTCCGGACTCCCCCTCATCCGGCGCTGCGCGCCACCCGTTTTGTCGCGTGCCGGGTCAATCATGCCCCCGGCATGATTGAGAAATGCTCCGGGGGAGCATTTCGACCCGTCACGCGCCAAAACGCCCACAAGGGGAGAAGGACCTACGCGTCGATCGACGTGCCCAGCGACGCGTTCACCAGGCCACCGTCGCAGACGATCGTGTCGCCGACGATATAGTCGCCGGCGCGGCTGGCGAGGAAGATCGCGGTGCCGGCCATGTCCTCGGCGTCGCCGATGCGGCGCGACGGGATGCCCTTGGCGACTTCGTCGCCATGGTCGCGCGCGGCGCGATTCATTTCGGAAGCGAAGGCGCCGGGCGCGATGGAGGTGACGTTGATCGAGTCGGTGATCAGCCGCGCGGCCATGCGCTTGGTCAGGTAGATCAGCGCCGATTTCGAGGCGTGATAACTATAGGTATCCCACGGGTTGAGCCGCAGGCCGTCGATCGAGGTGATGTTGATTACCTTGGCCGGGCGCTGGTGGCTGGCGGCGGCCTTGAGCGCGCCGTGGAGCTTCTGCGTCAGGAAGAAGGGCGACTTGACGTTGAGGTCCATGACCTTGTCCCAGCCGACCTCGGAGAATTCCTCGAACGGCACGCCCCAGGCGGCGCCGGCATTGTTGACGAGGATGTCGAGCTTCGTCTCGTGCTCGGCGAATTGCTCGGCCAGCGCGGCGCAGCCGGCGACGCTGGAAATGTCCTGCGGCAGGGCGATGCAGTTGGGGCCGAGCTCGGCGGCGGTTTCCTCGCACGCGGCGGCCTTGCGCGACGAGATGTATACCTTGGCGCCCTGCGCGATGAAGCCGGCGGCGATCATCTTGCCGATGCCGCGGCTGCCGCCGGTGACGAGCGCGACGCGACCGTCGAGGCGGAACAGGTTGGTGGTGTCCATTTTCTTCTCCTTGCTTCTTCTCCCTCTACCCGTTGGGGAGAGGGTCGGGGAGAGGGGCAGTCCAGAACGCAACGTTCGCGTGACTGCCCCTCTCCCGGCTTCGCTTCGCTCGCCACCCTCTCCCCGGAGGAGAGAGGGGTAATAGTCATCCCCCGCGCTTGATCGTCTCTCGCGCGATGATGATCTGCTGGATCTGGCTGGTGCCTTCGTAGATGCGGAACAGCCGGACGTCGCGGTAGAGCCGTTCGATGCCGTAATCGGCGATATAGCCGGCGCCGCCATAGATCTGCACCGCGCGGTCGGCGACGCGGCCGACCATTTCGCTGGCATAATATTTCGCCGCGGCCGATTCCATCACGACGTCCTTGCCGGCATCCTTGGCATGGGCCGTTTCGAGGACCAGCGCGCGCGCGGCGAGCGCCTCGGTCTTGCTGTCGGCGATCATGCCCTGGATCAGCTGGTGCTCGGCGATCGGTTTGCCGAACTGGCTGCGCGTGGTGGCATAGGCGACGCAGTCGGCGATCAACCGCTCGGCGACGCCGACGCACACCGAGGCGATGTGCAGCCGGCCGCGATCGAGCACGCGCATCGCGATCTTGAAGCCTTCCCCTTCCGCGCCAAGCCGGTTGGCGGCGGGGACGGCAACGTCGTCGAAATTGACGTCGGCGACCTTGGCGCCCTTTTGCCCCATCTTCTTCTCGGGCTCGCCGATCGATATGCCGGGCAGATCGCGCGGCACGAGAAAGGCCGAGACGCCGCGCGCGCCGGCTTCCGGCCCGGTGCGCGCCATGACGGTGAACAGGTCGGCCTTGTCGGCATTGGTGATGTAGCGCTTGGTGCCGGTCAGGCGATAGACGTCGCCGTCCTTGACCGCGCGTGTCTTTACCGCGCCCGAATCGCTGCCGACATCAGGTTCGGTCAGCGCGAAGCTGGTGACGATCTCGCCGCTGGCGATGCGCGGCAGCCACTGCGCCTTCTGTTCGGGCGTGCCGGCCATCACCAGCCCCTGGCTGCCGATGCCGACATTGGTGCCGAAGGTCGAGCGGAAGGCGGGCGTGGTGCGACCCATCTCGATGCCGATGCGCGCCTCCTCGTACATGGTCAGGCCGAGCCCGCCATATTCTTCGGCGATCGACAGGCCGAACAGACCCATGTCGCGCATCTCGGCGACGATATCGGCGGGGATCGCATCGTCCGCCTCGACTTGCGCCTCGAGCGGTCGGAGCCGCTCGGCGACGAAGCGGCGCACCGTATCGATCAGCGCGTCAAAGGTTTCGGGGTCGAGTGCCATGGCGGAGGCTCGCTTTTCCTGCTCGTGGTTCTTTGTCGCTGCGAGGGTTAGTCAGTGGCGCCGCGTCGGGCAAGCGCTGCGCAAACCTAAAATTCGAAAGTCGCGCGATTGACGGGGCTCAACCCCATACTATGGTCGTCAAAACGAAATCAGGAGAGCGTAATGCGTTTTGCGGGCAAGCGTGCCGTGGTGACCGGCGGCGCCTCGGGAATCGGCCGGGCGACGGTCCAGCGTCTGGTCGACGAGGGCGCCGAGGTGTGGATCGGCGACATCGATTCGGACGGCGGGCAGGCGATCGCCGAGAGCTCGAACGGGCGGGTGCATTTTCGTCGCACCGATGTGTGCGAGGCGGGTGACATCGCCGCGCTGATCGAAGCGGCCGATGCCGCAGGCGGGCTCGACATATTGTTCAACAATGCCGGGGCGGGCGGATCGCGCGAGCGGATCGACGCGATTTCGCCCGATGAATGGGACCGCACCCAGGCGTTGCTGCTGCGCTCGGTCGCGCTGGGCATCCGCTACGCCGCGCCGCTGATGGCCAGGCGTGGCGGCGGGGCGATCGTCAACACGTCGAGCGTCTCGGCGCTGGGCAGCGGCTATGCGCCGACCGCCTATTCGGTCGCCAAGGCCGGCGTGCTGCACCTGACCAGGGTTGCGGCGGCCGATCTCGCCAGGCACCGGATCCGCGTCAATGCGGTGGTGCCCGGCTTTATCACGACGGGCATCTTCACCGCCTCGTTCGATCTCGATGCCGAGAAGCAGGCGATGGCCGATGCGGCGATCGCCGGGGTCGCAGCGAACGCGCAGCCGGTGCAGCGCGCCGGCCGGCCCGAGGATATCGCGGCGGCGGTGGCGTTTCTCGCCAGCGAGGATGCCGGGTTCATCACGGGGACGCACATCCTGGTCGATGGCGGGATGCTGATCGGCACGCGGGCGAGTTGGGACGATACGCAGCCGAGCCTGTTCGCCGTGCTCGACGGCATCGCCGGGTGAGCGCCGCGCCGCTTGCCGTGCCGCCGCCGCGCCAGCTGGGCCCGCGCAGCCGCTGGTCGTTCGGGGTCGGGTCGATCGCTTACGGCATCAAGGACAGCGGTTTCGCGACCTTCCTGCTGCTGTTCTACAACCAGGTGATCGGGCTGCCTTCGGCGGCGGTCGGGCTGGCGGTTGGGGCGGCGCTGATCGTCGAGGCGTTCGTCGACCCGTTGGTCGGCTATCTCTCGGATCACACGCGCGGAAAATGGGGGCGGCGCCATCCGTGGATGTATGCCTCGGCGATTCCGGTGGCGGTCGGCTGGTGGCTGTTGTGGAACCCGCCGCACTGGCAGCAGGGGCCGTTGCTGCTCTACGTCTTCGCGACCGCTCTGATGGTGCGGATCGCGCTGTCGACCTTCGAGATTCCGTCATCGGCGCTCGGGCCCGAACTCACCTCCGACTATGACGAGCGCACGCGGCTGTTCTCGTACCGCTATCTGTTCGGCTGGGGCGGCGGATTGGTGATGCTGTTCCTGGCGTATAATGTCTTTCTCGTTCCCGCGAGCCCCGACGCCGTCGGCCTCGCGATTGATCGTGATGGCTATCGCTGGATGGCGTTGCTCGGGGCGGTGCTGATGGCAGTGTCGATCATCAGTTCGTCGATCGGGCTCCACCATGAGATCGACCGGTTGCCACCGGCGCCACGCGAGGGCGGCACGGTAGGTGATCATTTCGCGTTGTTCCGCAAGACAGTCGCCAACAAGGGCTTTTTGATCCTGATGGCTGCGGGGTTGTGCGCCTACACCGCGCAAGGCATTTCGTTTGCGCTGTCCAACTACAATTACATGTTTGTCTGGCAGCTGCATGGATTTGCCTTCCGGGTATTGCCGCTCGCGTTGATGGTGGGGGCTGTAATCGCCTTCTTCATCGCGCCGGCGCTGACGCGCGGCGGCAACAAGGCGCGGGCGGCGGGATGGCTGTCGGCGGTCAACGTCGTGTTGCTGATCTCGCCCTATGTGCTGCGCCTGCTCGGCTGGTTTCCCGAGCCACGCATGCCGATGACGCTGCCGATCCTGCTGACGATCTGGACGCTCCAGACTGCGGTCGGCGTCGCCGCGTTCATCCTCGGTGCCGCGATGCTCGCCGACGTCGTCGAGGAATCGGAGATTCGCACCGGTCGGCGCTCGGAAGGCGTGTTCTATGCCGGTGGCTTCTTCGTCCAGAAGCTGTGCGGCGGGCTCGGCATCTTCTTTGCCGGCCAGATCCTCGCCATCGCCGCCTTCCCACGCGCGGCGGCGCCGGGGACGGTTTCGGTCGGCACGATCGACCGCATGACGATCTGCTTCATCGTCACGATGCTGATCTTCTATGGCGGCGCGGCGTTGTTCTACGCCTTCTTCCCGTTCGGTCGGGCCGAGCATGAGGCGCGGCTGAAGCAGGCCGCCGCTCGAATCGATGTAGCGATGGAAGGGGCGATTCCGTAGGCTTTGTTGCGGCGCAGCAGACATCGCCCGGCGGGATTCGTCGGTTGGTCGGTATGTAAACACGCTTCGTCCTAAAAGGTTCCCGACGAACCGTTGGCGGGGTTTGCAGGCGGCCAAGCCGCCTATAACCACACTATCAGCAACCGTTCGGGGGCCGTGGGGTCACATGAATTTCAAGTCTTTTACAGCGCGTTTCGCGCTGCTGGTATCGTGCGGCCTGATGACGGCCACTCCGGCGGTCGCGCAATTCTGGCAGTGCGCGCCCTATGCCCGTCAGATTTCAGGCATCGAGATTCACGGCAACGCCAACACCTGGTGGGGCCAGGCTGCCGGCCATTACGGCCGTGGCCATACCCCACAGGTCGGTGCCGTCCTCGCCTTCGCCGCCAGCAGCCGCATGCCGCTCGGCCATGTCGCGATGGTCAGCGAAATCGTCAGCGATCGTGAAGTGCTGCTGACCCATGCCAACTGGTCGCGCCGCGGTGGCGTCGAGACCAATGTCCGCGCGATCGACGTATCGGACGCCGGCGACTGGAGCCGCGTCAAGGTGTGGTACGGCCCGATCGGCGGGCTCGGCACCAGCACCTATGCCGCCAACGGGTTTATCTATGCCGACCGCGACGAAGACGAGCAGGCGCCGTTCGCGCCGATGGTGATGGCCAGCGCCAACACTTCGAACGGCCACAGCGCCGCGTTCTAGTTCACTACGTGCAAGTGCTCCTGCGAAAGCAGGAGCCCCGGATTACCGGCCGCTGAGTTTGTGGCTCTGGGCTCCTGCTTTCGCAGGAGCACGTATCGCCCTTATGCCACACCCGGTTTGAAACCCAGCGCCACGCCGTTCATGCAATAGCGCAGCCCGGTCGGCTGCGGCCCATCATCGAACACATGGCCGAGATGGCCGCCGCAACGCCGGCAATGCACCTCGGTCCGCGAAAAGCCGAGCGAGCCGTCCTTGCGCGTACGCACTGCGCCCGCCAGCGGCGCATAGAAGCTCGGCCAACCGGTGCCGCTGTCGAACTTGGTCTTCGACGAGAAGTTGGGCAGCCCGCAGCCAGCGCAGAAGAACGTGCCCAGGTGATGTTCGTCGTTGAGCGGACTCGAATAGGGGCGCTCGGTGTCCTCGTGACGCAGCACCTGATAGGCAGCCGGCGAGAGCTTCTTCTGCCACTGCGCGTCGGTTAGCGTATAGGCGAATCTTTCCGGAGCGCCGGCGGCGGCGCCGCGGCAGCCGAACAGCGCGAAGGCTGCGCTTCCGGTCGCGGCGATGGTCAGGAAGGTGCGGCGGTCGGGGGTCATCGGTCGGTCCTTTTGAGCCTGTTCGGCATATAGGAACGATCGGTTACAGCGGCAGGATGCAATCGTCGGCGAAAACGGGCCGGAACCACGGTGTGTTTCGCGAATTGATGCCGTTATGTTTCAGCAACTTGAACCGCCCATTCCCGTCCATGTGCTCGACAAGGGCGCAGGTTTTGCCTTTGCGGTGATCGATTATGGCCAGGAACATAATCTGATCTGGGTCACCGCGATCAACGATACCGGCGAGATCTGGTGCGCACCCAACCCGCGCGTGCGGTTGCAGGCCAACTGGACGATGGGGCGCAAGAAGCCCGCCGCAGTGGTCGGGCGAGAGCAGGGAGACTGTTCCGGCGCGGGCGAAGCGCTCAAGGTCGAGACGATCGAAAAGCCCAACTGAGTTTCCGGCCTCTCCCCGCTTGCGGAAGAGGCCGGAACAGGCTTCAATATTTGAAGCGGAAGGTCCCGCCAAAGGTACGCGGTGCGCCCAGGAAAGCGTCGAGCACGCCGGTGGCGTTGGTCGGCACGTTCTGGAAGCCCGAGTCGAAGGCGACCTGCTTGTAATTGGTGTCGAGCAGGTTCTCGGCCCAGGCCTCGATGCTCCAGCGGTCGTTGCTCGGGCCGAAGCCGATGCGGGCATTGGCCAGCACATAGCCCTTCTGGTTCTTGCCGGGATCGAGATCCGAGCCGGTATTGTAGGACGAGGAATATTTCGCGCCGAGGTTGAAGCGCGCCTTGTAGTCCTGCCCGACATCCTGGGTATAGGTGCCCGACAGCGACGCCGAAACAAGTGGCGCGAGCGACATGCGCGCATTGCGGGTGCCCTGGAACTCGGTCCGCGCGACGAGTGTGGCGAGCTGGGCCGCCGTCAGATCATAGCGCGTGTCGGCGATCGTCACGCCGCCCTGCAGGCTGAACTTGCGGCTGGCGCGCCACAGAAAGTCGGTATCGATGCCCTTGCTGACGACGCTCGGGATCGAATCGACCACGAACACCAGCCCGTTGAACGTGTTGAGCTGGAAGTTCGAATATTTCTGGTAGAACAAGGTCGCGTTGAGCAGCAGCTTGCGGTTGAACAGCGTCGCCTTTTCGCCGAGCTCGAACGAGTTGTTATACTCCGCGGCGAAACGCGTGTCGCGGATCGGCGTGATCGCTGCGGCGCTACCCGGCGCGCAGCCGGCTTCGCCGATGGTGCACTGGACGCGGTCGAGGTTGAAGCCGCCGGCCTTGTAGCCGCGCGCATAGGAGGCATAGACGAGCAAGGTCGGGTTGAGCCGGTAGGAGAGCTTCGCCGTGCCCGAAAAGACATTCTCGCGCTCGGCCTGGTGGTTGGTGAAATTGTTGTAGCCGGGGCTGAGGAAGGGCAGGCACATCGTGCTGTTGACCGCCGCGAGTTGCGCCGCCGCCGCCGGGTTCAGGCCGTTGAGGATGGCGAAGGCGGCATTGGCCGCGGCGCAGCCGCCGCCGGCGCCGATGTTGGTGCTGGTCTGGTCGAGCGACTTCTTGTCGATATTGTAGCGCAGCCCACCCTGCAGCGCGAGCTGGTCGGTGATATGGAAGGTGTTGTCGGTAAAGATCGCATAGGTGCGGTCGGTCTGGCGATACTGGTCGACCGAGCCGCTGTTGGCGGCATAGTTGACGCCGCCGACATAGGGGAAGGTCAGCCCGGTCTGCAGGAAGGTCGGGTCGGGATGACCCTCGACCAGCGACGAGAAGAGCAGGCTGAGATAGGGCGTGAACTGGCTGCCGACGAGCACGCTGGTGTTCTGGCGCAGCTTCTCGTTCGAGAAGAAGCCGCCGATCAGATAGTCGAGTTTGCCGGCTGTGCCAGCGTAGCGCAGCTCCTGGCTGAAGGTGCGGAAGCGTGACGAATTTCGGTCGTCGGATGGCAGGTAATCGATGTCGGCGGTCGAGAAATCGGCGTCGAAGCCGCCGAGCGTCTTCCAGTCGCGATAGGCGGTGATCGAGGTCAGCGTGCCCGGGCCGACCTGCCAGTCGGCCTGCAGCGAAACGCCCTTGTCGGTGACCTGCTGGAGATCCGGGCGGTTGGCATAGGCGTTGCGCGCATAGGGCGTGGCGGGGTTGCCATCATTGCCGCCAAGTGCGGCGACAAGACTGTTGGCGAAATTGCCGGCGCTGGCGCGGGTGATGACCGCCATGCAGCAATGCTCGTCGCGGTGCGAGATGTCGCCGATCAGCCGCAGCGTCAGCGTGTCGGTCGGCTTGGCGAGCAGCTGGCCGCGCAACGTGTAGTATTTCTGGTTGTTGTCGCGCGTGTCGGTGCGCGGGCCGGGGCCGGTGTTCACCGTGTAGAAGCCACCGCGATAGCGATCGGCGAAGAAAATGCTGGCGGCGAGCTTGTCCTCGACCAGCGGCGCGCTGGCCGAGATCGACCCGCCGACGGCACCGTAATTGCCGACGGTGAACTCGCCATTGACGCTCGGCGTGGTGAGCGAGGGCCTGGCGGTAAGAATGTTGATCACGCCGGCGGTGGCCGACTTGCCGAACAGCGTGCCCTGTGGACCTTTCAGCACCTCGATCCGCTCGATGTCGCCGAGATCGCCGAAGCCGACGCCGTTGCGCGAGCGGTAGACGCCGTCGATGACGATGCCGACCGAGGATTCGAGGCCGGGATTGTCGCCGACGGTGCCGATGCCGCGGATGCGCGCGGTGGTCGAGGATTCGCTCGTCGTCGAGGTGACGAGCAGGCCGGGGGCGAGGATCGCGAGATCCTTGATGTCGTGGACGCCGGTATCCTGCAGCAGCTGACGCGTCACGGTCGTGACGACGATCGGCACGTTCTGGAGGTTCTCGCTACGCTTGCGCGCGGTGACGATGATATCGGCGACGTTGTCGGCAGCGGCGGTGGCGGGCGCTGGCTGGGCGACGGGCTGCGCCGGTGCGGCGGCAGTCTGGGCCAGGGCGGGCACCGCCTGAAGGGCGATCGCGAGCGCGAGGACGGACACCGCGAGACGCGGCTTGCCACGGAAGTTCATTCATCTCTCCAATTTTTTTCCGGCGCGCTTGGGGGGAGTAAGGGCCGGCGCGCACGCTCTGACGGCGTGAACGTGATGGTGTGATGACAGGTTTATGAAACCGTACGCCGATGTGTTGCCGACGGGCAACGGATCGGCATTTTTCATACTTTTGGTTCCAAAAACAGCAATTTAGGGCCGATATCGTCCTAAATTAGCTGCCGCCTTCGTACCGACTATTCGAAACTTGTGTGGCGCGAGGCTCGCGTGTCGACTCGGCGAAGCGCTGCGCGAGCCGCGCGCTGCCTGCGGGCGCCACGGGGCGTCGTTCCAAGACAAGGCTGAGCGGTACTGGGCGGCGTTCGTGGCGCGCAACGCAATGGCCCCGGGGGCAAGCCCCGGGGTCACGGCAGCATGGTAGCGGCGAAGCGTCTCAGTATTTGGTGATTTCGACCGGCAGCTTGCGATAGCCGTGGACGAAGCACCCCGCGACGCGATCTGGCTCGTGCAACACGTTGACGCGCATGCGCCGCTTGGCCATTTCCTCGAGCAGCGTGGCAATCTGCAGTTCGGCCAGACGGGCACCGACGCAGCGGTGAATGCCATGGCCGAAGGCGAGGTGGCGGCGGGCATTGGCGCGACCGACCACGATGTCGTCGGCATTGTCGCCGAACACGCTCGCGTCGCGATTGGCCGAGAGGTACCACAAAGCGAGCTTGTCGCCGGCCTTGATCTGCTGCCCCTCGAGCACCGTGTCTTGCGTCGCGGTGCGGCGCATATGGGCGAGTGGGGTCTGCCAGCGGATGATTTCCTGCACCGTGTTGGGAATCAGCGACGGGTCGGCCTCGAGCCTGGCGCGCTGATCGGGGAACTTGTCGAGGCCGTACACCGCGGCGGTCATCGAGTTGCGCGTCGTGTCGTTGCCGCCGACGATCAGCAGGATGAGATTGCCGAGGAACTCCATCTGATCCATCTCGGCCATCGCCTCACTATGCATCATCATCGAGATGAGATCTGGCGTCGGCGGCTTGCCGAGCTTCGCGTTCCACAGACCCTGGAAATAGGCGCCGCATTCATACATGTGCTTGAGGCGCTCGAGCCGCAGCTCCTCGGTCTTGACCAGTTCGATGTCGCCGGCCCAGTCGGACCAGAAGGTCAGCTTGCGGCGATCTTCCCACGGGAAGTCGAACAGGATGGCGAGCATCTGCGTGGTCAATTCGATCGACACCTTGTCGACCCAGTCGAATTCCTTGTTCCATTCCAGCGTGTCGAGAATTTCGCCGGTGCGGCGGCGGATGTCGCCGCTCATCCGCACCATCTCGCTGGGTGTGAAGGCGGGGGCGACGGTACGGCGTTGGCCGGTATGCTTTGGCCGGTCCATTGCGATGAACATCGGCATGCGCACATCGGAAGTCGAATTCTCGATGAAGTCGGCGATGGTAATGCCGCCGGCCTGCGACGAATAGATGTCGGGGCGCGACTCTACCTCGACGATCGGCTTGTAGGTCGACACCGACCAATAGGCGCCGAAGCCCGATTCGGGGACGTAATGCACCGGCGATGTCGCACGCAGCTGGCGGAATGGCTCCTGCCAACGGTCCTCGGCATAAAGCTCGGGTCGGCTGACGTCGAACGGATCGACCGCCTCGTCGTGCGTTACTTCCTGTGCCAAAGTCGCCATGATCCACTCTCCTTATGCCATCAGGAAAGCCTTAACTGACATTTATGTCAATAGCGTTTCGCAACGGATCGACCGACGGATCGGCGAAACGAGCATCAGGTGCGACCGAACAACGCCTTCCAGCGAAACTTGCCGCTGCCCGATTGCAGCACGCCGCGCCGGAAGGCGCGCACGCCGACTGCCACGAAGATCGCTACCCACAGCGCCTGCCACGCCAGCGCGGCAAAATGCGGCCACAGCGCGGGTGACTGCGCTGCGCGGCCGGCCATGTAATAGGGCGAGCTGAGCGGGAAGACCTCAGCGAAGGTCGCAATCCAGCTGTTGGGGCGCGAAATGGCCACCGCGCCGAGGCCGAACATCGACACCTGGACCAGCGTGATCGGCAGCGACAGCAACTGGATCTCGCGCACGCTCGACGCCTGCGCGCCGACGCCGAGGAACACCGCGCCGAGCAGCATATAGGCCATGGTGAAGTAGCCGAAGAACAGCAGGGTGAAGAGCGGCATACCCATCACCGGCGTGAGCGCGGCGAGCCCCGATGCCATGCCGGCGGGCATCAGGGTGGTGATCTGTGTGATCAGCGTACCCCAGAAGGCGAGGAACAGTATCGCGACACCGAAAGTGCCGATCAGCTTGCCGAAGAACACCGATTCGAGCGGCACGGCGGCGGCGAGAATTTCGATCACCTTGTTGCCGCGCTCCTCGGCGATGCCGCTGACGACCTGGCCGGCGAGCAGCAGCGTGAGGAAGAAGATCGCAAAGACCGCGAAGAAACCCGATTCCTTTGCGCTACGCATGCGCGGGGCGGCGCGCTTGACCTCGGTCAGCGTGGCAGTGCTGAGCGCGGTCGTGCCGCCGCTGCGCGCGGTGCGCAACGTCTGCTCGGCGAGTTGCGCGAGGTAGGCGGCCGAACGGTCCGCATTGGGCGTGTGGAGAATTTGCGGGTGGTCGAGCGGGCCGTACATCACCGCGACGACATCGACGCCGCGGTCCTCGATCAGCGCGTGCGCCTGTGCCGCACCGTCGCTGCCCGGCGCGTCGGTGCGCAGGGTCGCCGGTGCCTCGCTGCTGTCGCGATAGACGCGACGCAACTGCGCGTCGTTTGCCATCATCAACCGCGCCTGGTCGCCGTCGACCAGCGCGACGATCCGCGTCTTGTCGCCCGCGCCCGACGTAGCCGCACTGGCGCCGAAGCCGCCGATCGCGCCGAAAGAGCCCATCACGACCGGCGCGAACAGGAAGATCAGGAAGGTCGGGGTGAACACCGTCGCGACGAAATCGCGCCGCGCGATGGTCAGCGTCTGGCGAACGAGCGTAGCGAAGCGGCTCATGCCTGATCCTCCAGTGCGGCGCGGCCGACGATCTTGACGAAGGCGTCGTGCAGGCTGGGCCGCTCGATCGACAGGCCGGAAATGCCGTAGCCCGCGCCGATCAGTTTGCTCAGCACCTGTTCGGTACCCTCGTCGGGAACGGTGAAGCGCCAGCCATCGCCCTGGTGCTGCGCGCCGTCGGGCAGATAATCGGCGATATGGGCGTCGTCGTTGCGCGGGGTGTAGGTCGCCTGCATCGGCAACATCGCGCGTGCCTCGGCGACGGTGCCCTCGAAGCGGCGGCGGCCCTTGGCGATGATCGCCAGCCGGTCGCACAGCCGCTCGGCATGCGCCATGACATGCGTCGACAGCACGATCGTCGCGCCGCGGTCGCGCTCGGCGAGGATCAGCGCCTCGAGCTTTTCCTGGTTGACCGGATCGAGCCCCGAAAAAGGCTCGTCGAGCACCAGCAGCTCTGGTTGATGGACGATCGAACCGAGCAACTGGACGAGCTGCGCCATGCCCTTGGAGAGTTTGCGGATCTTGTCGTCGGCGGCATGGCCGAGACCGGCGGATTCGAGCAGTTCGGCAGCGCGCTTGCGCCCGATGCGCAGCGGCAACCCGCGCAACGCGCCCATGAAGGCGATCGCCTCCTTCGCCTTCATCGCCGGGTAGAGCCCGCGCTCCTCGGGCAGATAGCCGACGCGGTCGCTCACGTCGCGGGTGCGCTCGGTGCCGAGCAGCGTGCGCTGGCCCTCATCGGGCTCGATGATGCCGAGCAGCATGCGCAGCGTCGTCGTCTTGCCCGCGCCATTGGGGCCGAGCACGCCATAGATCATGCCCGTGGGCACCGCGATGTCGACCCCGTCGACGACGCGCCGGCCGCTGAATTTCTTGACCAGCCCGGTGGCGCTGATCGCGAGATTGTCGTGCAACGAAAATTCCTCAGGCGGGAAGCCCGTCGCGTGGTAGCGGGAGGTGGTGGAGCAAGACAAGTCACTCGCGGCGCGATTAGCCACGAAAGCGGCCGAACTGGGCTTTGCCGCGTGCGGCGTGGCGCGCGCCGATGCCGCGCCGCGCACGGCTGCGCGGCTGCGCGAATGGCTCGACGCGGGCATGCATGGCGACATGATCTGGATGGAATCGCGCGCCGACCACCGTGCCAGCCCGGCCGGGTTGTGGGGCGAGGTGAAGAGCGTCATCGCGCTCGGCATGAGCTATGCGCCTGCCGTCGATCCGCTGGCACTGGCCGTGGTGCCCGACCGAGGGCGGATCTCGGTCTACGCGCAGGGGCAGGATTATCACGACGTGGTCAAGCGCGCGCTCAAGGCGCTGGCGCGCTGGCTGGTGGCGACAGCGGGCGGCGACCTCAAGGTGTTCGTCGATACAGCCCCGGTGATGGAAAAGCCGCTGGCCGAGGCGGCCGGGCTGGGCTGGCAGGGCAAGCACAGCAACCTCGTCAGCCGCGACCATGGCAGCTGGCTGTTCCTCGGCGCGATCTACACCACGCTCGACCTGACGCCCGACGCGCCGGGGCGGGACGCCTGCGGGTCGTGCGATGCCTGTCAGCGGGCGTGCCCGACCCAAGCCTTTCCCGCGCCGTACCGGCTCGATGCGCGGCGCTGCATCTCCTATCTGACGATCGAACATGCCGGCCCGATCCCGATCGAATTCCGTGCCGCGATCGGCAACCGCATCTATGGTTGTGACGACTGCCTCGCGGTGTGCCCGTGGAACAAGTTCGCCGATGCGGCACATGCCAATCTGGCATTCGCGCCCCGCGCCGAACTGGCGGCGCCGGCGCTGGCCGATCTGCTCGCGCTGGACGACGCCGCCTTTCGCGCGGTGTTCTCAGGCTCGCCGATCAAGCGCATCGGGCGCAACCGCATGGTCAGGAACGCGCTGATCGCGGCGGGGAACAGCGGGGAGGGGGCGCTGGTCGCGCCGGTCGCCGCATTGCTGGACGATGTCGATCCGGTTGTGGCGGAGGCGGCGGCCTGGGCATTGGGGCGGCTGCGTTAAACATTTCCGTTCGCCCTGAGCCTGTCGAAGGGCTGTCCTTCCTCGTCGCCATCCAGAAGAACGGTGCTTCGACAAGCTCAGCACGAACGGAAGTAGGGAGTACTCAAAACGCGCGTGGCGCCGCGCTCCTTGCCTCGATCACCGCCGCCCGCCGCGCCCGATCTGCAATGCCCCGACGCAACTCGCCCGGTCGACCGGGCTGCCGTCGGTGCGGCGCGCGTCGATATAACTGACGAGCGGCTCGCCCGTGCCCTTGGGGTAGAGATAGGCGTCGAGCACGCAGGTCGCGTTGCCGAACTGGAGTTTGCGGGCATTGCCCTCGCGGACATCGGCGGCGGGCTGGCCGAACAGCCCGACCAATGCGCCGGCCGGCTGGCCGATGACGCGGTCCATGCCGGCCGCAGTGCCGCCGGGGATCGGCACATAGGGTGCTGGCATGCGCGTGCGCGGTGCGGTGCCGTCGCCGGCACAGGCGCCGAGCGCCAGCGCGGGCAGCAGGATGAGGGTCGCGCGGATCATGACCGGCCTTTCGCGTGAAACAGATGCGTCGCCATCGCCGCGCCGAGCACCGGCGCGAGCAGGTTGAGGACCGGAACCACGAACAGCCCCGCCACGGCAACCCCCAGCACGAAGCGCGGCACGCGGGTCGTCGCGCGCCAGCCACGCATCGCCTCGCGCGGCATGTGGCGCGCCGCGACCATGTCGCCAAGGTCGCGCCCAAGCAGCCAGCCATTGACCAGAATGAACGCGATCGGCGTGCCGATGCCGGTGACGATCAGCACGATGTAGATCGGCGACATCAGCAGGTTGACGAGGATCGCGCGCCCGGCCGCGCCGAGCCCCATGGTCAGCGAGCGCGCCAGCGGCATGCTGCGCGCCGTATCGAGTGCCGTGGGGTAATGCTTGCGCTCGACCGCCACGACCACGTCGTCGGCGAAGATGTCCATCACCGCGATCGCGACGGTGCGGAACAGCAACCAGCCGAGCGCGAGCGCCGCCAGCACCGCGACCGCACCGGCGAGCGTCGTGCCGGTGTCGCCGACATAATGTGCGGCGAGGCTTTCCGCGCCGAACCACAACCCGGCGCCGAGGCCCAGCAGCAGCACGATCGTTACCGCCAGCGATTTGAGGAACACCGCGGCAATCTTGCGGTCGCCGAGCTGGCCAAGCGAGAGGAACAGGGCGCGGATCATGGGCGCAGCGTGCGGACAAGCGCGGGCTTCGTCAACGCCCCGGTTGCGCGGCGGCGAGTCGACCATTAGGCGATGTTCCATAAACTCCGTTCGGGCTGAGCTCGTCGAAGCCCTGCACTTCGTTATCGCGAAGAAGAACGGCCCCTCGACAAGCTCAGGGCGAACGGTCGATTTTTTTGGAGACCCAGTTTGAGTGCAGCAACCTATGACGTCGTCGCGATCGGCAACGCGATCGTCGACGTCCTTTCGCAGACCGACGATGCCTTTATCGATGCCCAGGGCATGGCCAAGGGATCGATGCAGCTGATGTTCTCACCGGCCGAGGCCGACGAACTCTACGCCAAGATGGGCCCGGGGATCGAGGCGAGCGGCGGCTCGGCGGCGAACACCGTCGCCGGCATCGCCGCGCTGGGCGGCAAATGCGGCTTTATCGGCCAGGTCGCCGAGGACCAGCTCGGCGAGGTTTTCGCGCACGACATCCGCGCCGCCGGCGTCAGCTTCACCACCGCGGCGCGCGATGGCGAGCCGACCACGGCGCGCTGCCTGATCTTCGTGACACCCGACGGGCAGCGCACGATGAACACTTTTCTCGGCGCGTCGCAGTTCCTGCCCGCCAGCGCGCTCGACCGCGCGATGATCGAGGCCGGCGCGATCCTCTATCTCGAGGGTTATCTGTGGGATCCCGAGGAACCGCGCGCAGCAATGCGCGAGGCGATCGACATCGCGCGCGGCGCCGGCCGCAAGGTCGCCTTCACGCTGAGCGACGTGTTCTGCATCTCGCGCCACGGTGCCGATTTCCGCGCGCTGATGGCCGACGGCCTGATCGACATCATGTTCGCCAATGAGAACGAGATCCTCGCGCTGATGGAGGTGGACAGCTTCGACGACGCGGTGGCGCATGCCGCGGCGCAGGTGCCGCTGCTGGTGTGCACGCGCAGCGAGCATGGCGCGATCGCGGTGTCGGGCGGGCGCACCGTCGCCGTCACGGCCGAGCCGATCGAGCGGGTCGTCGACACCACCGGTGCGGGCGACCTGTTCGCGGCCGGTTTCCTGCGCGGCCAGGCGCAGGGCAAGAGCCTCGAGGAATCGCTAAAGCTCGGCGCGATCTGCGCGGCGGAGATCATCTCGCACTACGGCGCGCGTCCGATGTGCGACATGCAGGCGCTGGTAGCGGAAAAGCTCGGCTGACGCCTCTGTCATATGTGCAAGCAAAAGGGGCCGCGACAGCGATGTCGCGGCCCCTTTTTTGTTGCGTCGTCGGTGATCAGGCCTGGTTGCGGCCCGGCGTCGGCGCGCCGGGCAGCGGTGGCACCGGCAGCGGCGGCACATCGGCATCCAGTTCGTGCACCTCGTCCAAGCCGAGCCCGACATGGCTGTGCGAGCGGCCATAGAGGAAGTAGACGATCAGCCCGACCGCGCCCCAGCCCGGCAGGACCAGTTTCGCGATCAGCGGCAGGAACCAGTAAAGCGCGACGCAGCCGATGATCGCGAGCGGCGCTACGATCGCCACGGCCGGCGTGCGGAAGGGGCGCTTGCGGCCCGGATCGGTCTTGCGCAGCACCAGCACCGACACGGCAACCATGGCAAAGGCGAACAATGTGCCCGAGTTGGAGTAATCGGCGAGCTGCCCGACGGGCAGGAACGCCGCCGCCAGCGTGACGACGATGCCGGTGAAGGCGGTCACGACGTGCGGGGTGTGGAACTTGGGATGCACCTTGGCGAGCACCGCGGGCAGCAGTCCATCGCGCGCCATGACGAAGAAGACGCGGGTCTGGCCGAACATCATCATCAGCACGACCGAGGGCAACGCGACGAAGGCGGCGAGGCCCATCAGATTGCCGATCTTGGCCCAGCCGGCCGAGCGCAGCACATGCGCCAACGCCTCATGGCTGCAGGCGAGCGGTTCGGTGATGCCGCTGGCGACGATCTGGGCGCAGCGGCGGGCGAGTTCGGGGGTGCCCGGCGAGAGGATTTCGCCACCGAGCCCGGTAACCGGTTGCGCACCGAGCGAGCCGATCGCACCGGCAGACACCAGCAGATAGAACACCGTACAAATGAGCAGGCTGCCGATCAGGCCGATCGGCACGTTGCGCTGCGGGTTCTTGGTTTCTTCCGCTGCCGTCGAGACCGCGTCGAAACCGACATAGGCGAAGAAGATCGACGACGCCGCCCCAACGACGCCGATCGTGCCCCAGCCATTGGGCAGGAAGGGCACGAACTGATCGGATTTGAGCACCGGGATGGTCAGCGCGATGAACAGCGTCAGCGCCGCGACCTTGATCGACACCAGCACCGCATTGACCCGCGCGCTCTCGGTCGTGCCGACGATCAGCAGCCAGGTAACGAGCAGCGAGATGACGACGGCCGGCATGTTGATAAAACCGCCCTGGCTCGGACCAACGGCAAGCCATTGCGGGACCACGATTCCGAAGGTGTTCTTCATGAACCCGACGAAATAGCCCGACCAGCCGACCGCGACGGCGCTGGCGCCGACGGCATATTCGAGAATCAGCGCCCAGCCGACCATCCAGGCGAGCATCTCGCCGACCACGGCATAGGTATAGGTATAGGCGGAGCCCGCGACGGGCACCATCGAGGCGAGTTCGGAATAACAAAGTGCGGCGACCGCGCAGACGAAGCCGGCGATCATGAAGCTGATCATCATGCCGGGGCCGGCCTTTTGCGCGGCTTCCGACGTCAGCACGAAGATGCCGGTGCCGATGACGGCCCCGACACCCAGCATCGTCAGCTGGAAGGCACCGAGCGAGCGGTGCAGGCCCTTCTTCTCCGCCGTAGCGAGAATGGCATCGAGTGATTTTACGCGCCCGAAGATCATCAATTAATTCCCCCGAAGGTCAGGATCGCAGCGTTGCTCGCCGCTCATCGCAAGCGACCAAGCCTAGTGGCAAAAGCGGTCCGTGCAATCCCCTATTGCGCCGCGCGATATGCCGGGCGTTTCGGTCAGCGCGCCAGCATCGGGCCGAGCGGTTTGCCGGCGAAGAGATGGACATGGAGGTGCGGCACTTCCTGATGCGCGTCGAGCCCGGTATTGGCGAGCAGGCGATAGCCCGGTGCGACCAGCCCGGCGTCGCGCGCGACAGTGCCGACGGCGCGGACGAAGCCGGCGATCTCGGCGTCGGGCGCGCGCGCGCTGAAATCGTCCCAGCTGACATAGGCACCGCGCGGGATGACGAGGATGTGGGTCGGCGCCTGCGGATTGATGTCGTGGAATGCGATCGCCCATTCATCCTCATAGACACGCTTCGAGGGGATCTCGTCGCGCAGGATCTTGGCGAAGATGTTCTGCTCGTCATAGGGCAGGGTGGCGTCGATCGGCATTACGCGGCTCCTCTCGCGGCCTTTTCGTCGATCCCCGACAGCCCCTCGCGCCGCGCCAGTTCGGCGCGGACGTCGTCGAGGCCGAGGCCGGCATCGGCGAGCAGGACGAGCAGGTGGAAAATCAGGTCGGCGGCTTCGGGGACGATCGACGCGTCGTCACCGCTGGTCGCGGCGATGACCGTCTCGACCGCTTCCTCGCCGAGCTTCTGCGCGATCTTGGCGCGGCCCTTCGCGGTCAGCTTCGCAACATAGGAGGAGGACGGGTCGGCGGCGCGGCGTGCGCGGATCGTCGCCTCGAGGCGGTCGAGTGTGTCTTCGGCCATGACGTGCGGCTGGCCCAGACCGCGCCGAAGGTCAATCCTTCGCGTTGTCGTCCGCGGCGCGCTTAGTAAACCGCGCGCGCATCGCGCGGCGCACCAGCCACACGCCGAGCGCGGCCATCACGAACAGCGCGATGTCGGACAGTTCCGGGCCGGTGCGGATCTTCGGCACCCCGGTATGCGCCGGCGTGACGGCGAGCGCCGGGGTGGCGAGCAGCAGGGCGAGGGGGAGGAAACGCATGGCGCTCTTTTAGCGTGCGCTCCCTAAATTTTGGTTTGCTCGCTCATGCTGTGCTCCCCGGCAAAGGCCGGGGCCCAGTTGGGAAGGCGGAGGTAATTGAGCGCAACGCCAATTTTTCTCCCGGCACGTAGCTGGGCCCCGGCCTTCGCCGGGGAGCATGAAGATTAGGCGATCGGTCGCCGCACCGGCACGCCGGCGGCGGCGAGCGCGGCATGCGCGTCGGCGATGCTCGATTCGCCGAAATGGAAGATCGAGGCGGCGAGCACGGCGCTGGCATGGCCTTGCGTGATGCCGGCAACGAGATCGGCCAGCCCGCCGACCCCGCCCGAGGCGACCACCGGGACGCTGACCTGGTCGGCGATGGTGCGGGTCAGGATCAGGTCATAGCCGTCGCGCGTGCCGTCGCGGTCCATCGAGGTGACGAGCAGTTCGCCGGCACCGAGCTCGGCAAGGCGCAGCGCGTGGGCGACCGCGTCGATGCCGGTGGCACGACGGCCGCCATGGGTGAAGACTTCCCAGCCGTCACCGGCGCGGCGCGCGTCGATCGAGGCGACGACGCACTGGCTGCCGAAACGATCGGCCAGCTCGGCGACCAGCTCGGGTCGGGCGACGGCGGCGGAATTGACCGCGACCTTGTCGGCACCGGCGAGCAGCAGCGCGCGGGCATCCTCGACCGAGCGCACGCCACCGCCGACGGTCAGCGGCATGAAGCACACCTCGGCGGTGCGCCGCACGACGTCGAGCAGCGTGCCGCGCGCCTCGTGGCTGGCGGTGATGTCGAGGAAACAGAGTTCGTCGGCGCCGGCCGCGTCATAGGCGCGCGCCTGCTCGACCGGGTCGCCGGCGTCCTTCAAATCGACGAAGTTCACGCCCTTGACGACGCGGCCATTGGCAACGTCGAGGCACGGGATGACGCGGGCGCGGACGGTCATGCCGCGGCGGCGACGGCGAGCGCGGTGGCCAGGTCGAGCCGGCCGTCATACAAAGCGCGCCCGGTGATCACGCCTTCGATGCCGTTGCTGGCGTGGATGGCGAGGATATGGATTTCGCCGATCCCGGCGACGCCGCCCGAGGCGATCACCGGAATGTCGACCGCGCGGGCGAGGTCGACCGTCGCCTCGATGTTGCAGCCCTTGAGCATGCCGTCGCGGCCGACATCGGTGAACAGCAGGGAGGCGACGCCGGCATCCTCGAAGCGGCGCGCGAGATCGACCACCGTCACGTCGGAGATATCGGCCCAGCCGCGCGTCGCGACCATGCCGTCGCGCGCATCGACCGCGACGACGATACCGCCGGGGAAATCGCGCGCGACCTCGCGGACGAAATCGGGATTTTCCAGCGCGGCGGTGCCGATCACGACCCGCGACACCCCGAGATCGAACCAGCGCTCGACCGATTCGCGGTTGCGGATGCCGCCGCCGAGCTGGACGTGGCCGGGGAACTGATCGACGATCGCCGCGACCGCCTCGCCATTGACCGAGCTGCCGGCAAAGGCACCGTCGAGATCGACGACATGGAGATATTCGGCGCCGGCCTGCGCGAACAGCATCGCCTGGGCCGGCGGATCGTCGCCATAGACCGTGGCGCGCGCCATATCGCCCTCGGCGAGACGGACGACCTGCCCGCCCTTGAGGTCAATCGCGGGGAAGACGATGAGGGTCATATCTCTCTCAATTCCTCCCAGGAACGGGGAGGGGAACCACGAAGTGGTGGAGGGGGCGTGCCTCGGACGGAGCGCTGGTGGCACGCCCCCTCCACCAGCCTGCGGCTGGTCCCCCTCCCCGTGCCGGGGAGGAGCTAATTAAGGTCGCCATGTCAGGAACCTCTCCAGCAGGTCGAGCCCGTAACGCTGGCTCTTCTCGGGGTGAAACTGCACGCCGATGAGGTTGTCGCGGCCGATCGCAGCGGTCACCGCGCCGCCATGGTCAGTGGTGGCGATCACCGCATCGCCGTCGAACGCGAAGCTGTGCAGGAAATAGGCCTCGCCGGGTACGATCAGCGGGTGCGCCGTGGTGGGGACGACGTCGTTCCAGCCCATATGCGGGACCTTGGTTTCGGGCTTGTCGGGAACGAGCGCGCGCACCGCCCCAGGGATCCAGCCGAGGCCGGCATGGGTGCCGAGTTCCTCGCCATGATCGGCCATCAACTGCATGCCGACGCAGATGCCGAGAAACGGCACACCGTCGCCGCGCACGCGCTGGTCGAGCGCGTCGACCATACCCTCGACCGCGCGCAGTGCCGCGGCACAGGCGCCGAACGCGCCGACGCCGGGGAGCACGACGCGGTCCGCCCGCATGACGATTTCGGGATCGGCGGTCACGACGACATCGGTCGCCCCGGCCGCCATCAGCGCATTATGGACGGAGTGCAAATTGCCCGCGCCATAGTCGATCAGCGCGATCGTCATGCCAGCAAAGCGGCGATTTCGTCCGCCGCAAAGCTGGCATGGAACGCGATCACCTGCGCCGTGGCGACGCCGCTGGTGACGAACGGGTCGGTCGCGGCCAGCGCCTCGATCTCGCTCTTGTCGCCGCGCGCGATGATGACACCGCCGACGCGCGGATCCTGCCGGCCGGCGAGGATCAGCACGCCGTGCGCGAAACCGGTCTCGAGCCAGGCGACATGCGCCGTCATCTGCGCATCGACCTGGTCGAGCGGCTTCACATAATCGAGCAGGATCAGGCACAGCGTGCCCGTCGCGCGATATTTGCCGTTGGTCACAGCGTGCCCTTGGTCGACGGGATCGAATCCGCCTTGCGCGGGTCGATCTCGACCGCGGTGCGCAGTGCGCGGGCAAGGCCCTTGAACGCGCTTTCGGCGATGTGATGGTTATTCTGGCCGTACAGCGTCTCGACGTGCAGCGTGATGCCGGCGGCTTGCGCAAAGCTGTGGAAGAAATGCTCGAACATCTCGGTGTCCATCTCGCCGAGCCGCTTCTGCGAGAATTCGGTTTTCCACACCAGGAAGGGCCGGCCGGAAATGTCGAGCGCCACGCGCGTCAGCGTCTCGTCCATCGGCGACAGCGCCTCGGCATAGCGCCGGATGCCGCGCTTCTCGCCCAAGGCCTGCTTCACCGCCTCGCCGATCGCGATGCCGGTGTCCTCGACGGTGTGGTGCTGGTCGATATGCAGATCACCGATCGTCTTCACGTCGAGGTCGATCAGCCCGTGGCGCGAGAGCTGTTCGAGCATATGGTCGAAAAAGCCGATGCCGGTCGACACGGTATAGGCACCCGTGCCGTCGAGGTTGACGGTGACGTCGATCGAGGTCTCGCTCGTCTTGCGGCTGATGGTGGCGCTGCGCATGATGGCTCCCATAGCGTGTGTCGCGAGACGCGCAATCTTGACCGGACGTCATACGGCGTTACCTGAAGCGATATGAGCGACAATGCGCCCGACAGCCTGATTCCCTATGATGAGATCGTCCAGGAGGCGTTGCGTGCCGTGGTCGGCCGTGTGCTCGGCTCGGTCGCCGAGAATGGCGGCCTGCCCGGCGAGCACCATTTCTACATCACCTTCAAGACCCAGGCGCCCGGCGTCGACATTCCCAAGCGGCTGATGGAACGCTTCCCGGACGAGATGACGATCGTCATGCAGAACCGCTTCTGGGACCTCGCGGTCGACGACGAGAAATTCTCGATCGGCCTGAGTTTCAACCAGGTGCCGTCCAAGCTGACGATTCCCTATTCGGCGATCACCGGGTTCCAGGACCCGGCGGTGCATTTCGAGCTGCGGTTCCAGGCGCAGGATGGCCCCGAAGGCCCCGAGCCGCACGAATCGGCCGAGAATGACGGGCCGACGATCACCCCGGTCGAGGATGGATCGAACGTCGTGTCGGTGGATTTCAAGCGGAAGAAATAGTCTCGTCACCCCAGCGAAAGCTGGGGTCTCGGGCAACCAGCGCGCGCTCGCGGCGTGAGATCCCGGCTTTCGCCGGGATGACGGGTGGTGGGGACGACGGAGTAGCCTAGTGACCGACACCCGCACCGAAACCGATTCGCTCGGACCCGTCGCCGTCCCCGCCAGCGCCTATTGGGGTGCGCAGACGCAGCGCTCGATCGAGAATTTCCCCTTTCCGGCGAGCGAGCGCATGCCGCTGGCGATCGTCCACGCGCTGGCGCTGGTGAAGCAGGCGGCAGCGCGGGTGAACCGGTCGCACGGGCTCGACGCTTCGATCGCCGACGCGATCGAAGCCGCCGCGGCCGAGGTGGCGGCGGGCGCGCTCGACGACCAGTTCCCGCTGGTTATCTGGCAGACCGGCAGCGGCACGCAGTCGAACATGAACGTCAACGAGGTGATCGCCGGCCGCGCCAACGAGATGCTGACCGGTACGCGCGGCGGCAAGACGCCGGTCCACCCCAACGATCACGTCAATATGAGCCAATCGTCAAACGACAGCTTTCCGACGGCGCTGCATATCGCCGCCGCGCTTGCCGCGACGCGCCGGCTGCTCCCCGCTTTGTCGCGGTTGGAGGAGATGCTGTTCGCCAAAGCGGCGGCATGGGACGATATCGTCAAGATCGGCCGCACCCATCTGCAGGACGCGACGCCGCTGACGCTGGGGCAGGAATTTTCGGGTTATGGCGCGCAACTGCGGCTGGCCCGCGTCCGCACCGAACCGTTCGTCATGCACGCGCTGTCGCGGCTGGCGCAGGGCGGCACGGCGGTCGGCACCGGACTCAATGCGCCGGCCGGGTTCGGTGAGGCGTTCGCGCTCGAGGTCAGCGCGATCACCGGATTCGCGTTCGAAAGCGCGCCCAACAAGTTCGAGGCGCTGGCGTCGAACGATACGCTGGTCGATTTCTCTGGTCGGCTCAACAGCCTGGCGGTGGCGCTGACCAAGATCGCCAACGACATCCGCCTGCTCGGCAGCGGTCCGCGTTCGGGGCTGGGCGAACTCGACTTGCCGGCCAACGAACCGGGCAGCTCGATCATGCCGGGCAAGGTCAACCCGACGCAGTGCGAGATGCTGACGATGGTCGCCGGGCAGGTGATCGGCAACCATATGGCGATCACCGTCGGCGGGATGCAGGGGCATCTAGAACTCAACGTGTTCAAGCCGCTGATCGGCGCCAATGTGTTGCGCTCGATCGACCTGCTGGCGGTGGCGATGGACAGTTTCGCGGAACGGTGCGTGGAGGGAATCGAGCCAAATCGTGCACGAATCGCGGAACTGGTCGACCGCTCGTTGATGCTGGTCACGGCGCTGGCACCCGAGATCGGCTACGACAATGCCGCCAAGATCGCCAAACATGCCCATGCCGAGGGGCTGACGCTGCGCGAGGGCGGGCTGGCGCTCGGGCTGGTCGATGCCGCGACCTTCGACCGGCTGGTGCGGCCGGAAACCATGGTCGGCAAATAGCGGAACCCTTTTTCGCCTCGCGCGCTTGATCGGCGAACGAGGAGGCTATTTCATGAGTGCAACAAGTGTGGGCGCGCTGATCGGCGGCGCGGTGGATGCCATGTCGGGCGATGACAGCGCGGCCGATGGGGCGCTGATCGGCGCGGTGACGGCCAACGTCATCAAGGTCGTGCTGCCGCTGGCGGTGACCTTTGCGGTCGGCTGGGCGGTGTTGCGCGGTGTGGCGGAGTTGAAGGAACGGGCTTTCGGGTCGGCCAAGGCGGCGTAGCGCGCCTGTGGCTCTGGGCTCCTGCGTTCGCAGGAGCACCGGGCATCTTATCCCCCCGCCTGCCACGCGCGGATCGCGTCGCTTGGTGCGACCAGCATCAGGACGTTGAGCGTCAGGTTATCGCGAATCATCAGCAGCGTGAACAGCTCGAAGCTCACCGCCAGCGCGACCGTCACCCAGATCGGCAGCCGCCGCGCGATGGCGAAGCCGAGGATCATGCACACGACGTCGCTCATCGAATTGAGCACCGAGTCGCCGCTATAGCCGACCGCGATCGTCGCGGCGCGGTAGCGATCGATGATGATCGGCGAGTTTTCGAGCATCTCCCAGCTCGCCTCGATGATCGTCGCGGCGAGCAGGCGCAGGCCGATCGGCCGATGGCGGAACAGCAGCCAGCCCGCGCCGTAGAACAAAAAGCCGTGGATGAGGTGGCTGAAACTATACCAGTCGCTGAGCTGCTGGCTGTTTTCGGGTGACTGCACCTTTCCGGCCCACAAGGCGACATGGCCGCACGGACAGATCGGCGAGCGGCCCATGCTGAGCTCGAAAATGCCGGCGATCAGCACCACGGCGGCGATCGCCCACCACCAGCTTTTCACCCGTTCCATCGCTGCCATGCCTTGACGCCCCGCCGTGTCCCGCGCCACTAGCGCGCATGGACGACAGCATCACCGCAGACCCCCATGGTTTCAAGCGCCGTGGCGTGCTTTTCGTGCTGTCCTCGCCGTCCGGCGCCGGCAAATCGACGATCGCGCGCAAGCTGCTTGCCGATGAGGCAGAGCTTGGCATGTCAGTGTCTTACACGACGCGGCCGATCCGTCCGGGCGAAACCGACGGGATCGATTATCATTTCGTCGACCTCGAAACCTTTCGCACGATGGTGGCGAATCACGAGTTCCTCGAATGGGCGCATGTCTTCGGGCATCGCTACGGCACGCCCAAGGCCGACGTGTTCCACACGCTGGGCGAAGGGCGCGATATCCTGTTCGACATCGACTGGCAGGGCGCGCAGCAGCTGCACCAGCTGGCCGGTGGCGATGTCGTGCGCGTGTTCATCCTGCCGCCGTCGATGCCCGAACTGCGCGTCCGGCTCGAGCGGCGCGCGACCGATACGATGGACGTGATCAATGCGCGGATGGATCGCGCGGCGAACGAGGTCAGCCACTGGGACGGTTACGACTATGTGCTGGTCAACGACGATGTCGAGCAATGCTTCCAGCATGTGAAGATCATTCTTGCGGCGGAGCGACTGAAGCGCTCGCGCCAGACCGGGATCATCGGGTTTATCCGCAAGCTGCTGCGCTGAGATGCGGGCAACCTGATCTGCTCCCCGGCGCAGGCCGGGGCCCAGCTGGGAAGGCCTAGCTAAAAAAAGCGCGGCACTCGATCAATTTCCGTACCGTAACTGGGCCCCGGCCTGCGCCGGGGAACGGTCAGGCGGCTTGAAGCAGCGCCAGAAACCGCACCGCCGAAGCATAGTCGCGCTGGCGTTCCTCATAGGCCGCCAATGCGAGCGGGTCGCGGCCCCATAGTTCGGCCTGCCAGTCCTCATCGACGTGCGCAGCCGTCCACAGCGTCGCGGCGTCGGTCGCGCCTTCGAACAGCGCAAGCGCGCCGACCAGCGTGCCGGTGATGGTGACGATCGTCGATAGCGGCGCCAGCTCGAACGCCGATCGCGCCGCGACCGCCTCGGCGAGGCGCGCCAGCGTGGCGGCGGGCTGATGCTGGTGCATGATCCCTGCGGTAACGATGAAATGCACATCGTAGCGCATACGTGCCCAGTCGAGCAGCGGGTCCCAGGCGGCGGCCTGGCGTTCGATCAACGGCTCGGGCGATTCGGCGCGGTAGCAGAGCAGGTCGCTCTCGCCCCAGGCGGCGAGGCCGGCAGCGAAGCTCGTTGGGTCGGGCGCGATGCGGTCGATCGCGGCGTTGGCCAGACCAGTGAGCGGCATGGTGCGTGGGTCGATCTCGCCCGTAACGACACGCCATTCGTCCGCGACGGCCTCGGCCAGTGCCGGGGTGGGCAGGGTCAGCGCTACCTTGCCGGGCGTGCGCACCGGGCGACCGTCGAGCGCGATGCCGCGTTCGGCATCGATCGTGACGTCTTTCCAGAAACGCTTCACGGCTGCGGCGGCGTCCGCCAGCGGTGCGCGAGCGCAGCGGGAATGGTCGCGACCATATACATCGCGGCGAGAACGATCGCGACGCCGAGTATCTTGGTCGGCCAGTCATGTGCGCGGGCGAGCAGGATGATGCCGAGGATCGCGCCGAGCGAACCGACGATGCGGCTTCCGGCGATGAGCAGATAGCGGTTGCGGGCGGTCGTCTCGGGGCTGCTCACAAATTCTCCATGTGCCGGGGAAGGTCGGCGACGCTCGGGGCGATGGCGTGCGCGCCGGCGGCGGTGAGCTCGTCGACCGGGTGATAGCCCCAGGCGACGCCGAGCGCGCGGGTGCCGGCGGCGCGCGCCATCAGCATGTCGTAGCTGGTGTCGCCGATCATCACCGTGTTGTGCGGCGCCGCACCGGCCTCGGCCATCGCCGCGACGATCATCGCCGGGTCGGGCTTTGAGGGGTGGCGGTCGGCGGTCTGCAGCGTGACGAAGCGCGCGATGATGCCGTGATGGCTGAGGACATGCGCGAGGCCGCGATCGGACTTGCCGGTGGCGATGCCGAGAACCCAGCCGTCCGCGGTGAGCGCATCGAGCGTGGCGATCATGCCATCGAACAGCGGTTCGTCGGCCATCGCGCCCGACCCGCGGAGCCGGAAGAAGGCGGCCTTGTAGTCGGCGGCGAGCCGGCGGTGGAGCGCGTCGTCGGCCTCGGGCAGCAGCGCGCCGACCGCCTCGACCAGGCTGAGCCCGACGATGCGACGGATCGCGTCGCGCGGCGGGGCGGGGATCGCGGCTTCGGCAAAGGCGGTTTCCATCGCGACGCAGATATTGGCCTGGCTGTCGACCAGCGTGCCGTCGCAATCGAACAGCGCGAGGCGGTTCATCGTACCGCCTCGGTCGCCGCGGCGAGATCGGGATTGCCGCGCGCGCGCAAGCCAGCGATCACGCCGGCAATGTCGGCGTCGGCCTTGTTCTGGCCGAGCTTGATCGTGCCGCGCACCGCGTCGACCGTCAGCTCGAAACCGACGATCGCCTTGAGCATCGCGCGGAAGCGGGCATCGTCCATTTTGTCACGGGTCCAGGGGCGTTCGGGCGAGACGCGCGGTTCATGCCCGGCGGCGAGCGTATCGAGTTGCGCAACCAGCGTTTCTTCGTCGATCATGCGGGCGACACCCTCGATCTCGGCACTGACATAATTCCATGTCGGCACGCCCTGTGCGCCATCGACATACCAGTTGGGGGTAATGTAGCCGTCCGGCCCCGCGACGCTGAGCAACAGGTGCGCGCCGTCGAGATGCGCGGTCATGCGGTTGGCCCGCGAGACGTGGAAACGCAGCGCGCCGGAGCGGGCGGCGACGATCGGGGCATGAGCGACCATCGGTCCCTCGGCGGTCGTCGCAAAGATATGCGCGAAGCCGCGTCCCACCGCCCAGTCGAGGATCGCGGCGTCGCTGTCGAAGCGGAAGGCGCGGTTCGGGTGCACCCGACCGGCCTAGCGCCGCGGCTTCGGCGCGGCCTCGCGCTCGCCGCGACCGCGCCGCTCGCCCCGGCGTGCCTTGCGCACCCCCTTGGCATGGTGCTTCGCCTGCTGCTTCAGCACCGCGCGGCTCGGTGGGGGCGGCTTGTCGAGCGGCATGTTGTTGCCGAGCATCTCGTCGAAACCGAGCTGCTTGAGGCTGTCGGCGAAATGCGTCGGCAGCTCGGCGGTAATGTCGATCGGCGCATCGTCGGGATGGTCGATGCGTAGCCGGCGCGCATGGAGGTGCATCTTGCGGCTGATCCCGCCGGTAAGGAACGCTGCCTGGCCACCATATTTGCCGTCGCCGACGATCGGATGGCCGATCGCCGCCATATGCACGCGCAGCTGGTGGGTGCGGCCGGTGAAGGGACGGAGCTCGACCCAGGCGGTCTGGTTGCCGGCGCGCTCGATCACGCGGTAGCGGGTGCGTGCGGTCTGCCCTTCGGCCTCGTCGACATGCATCTTTTCGCCGCCGCTGCCGGGCTGCTTGGCGATCGGCAGTTCGACCATGCCATCCTCGATCGATGGCACGCCGACGATCAGCGCCCAATAGACCTTCTCGGCGCTGCGCGACGAAAAGGCCTTGGCGAAATAGCCGGCGGCGCGGGCGGTACGCGCGACCAGCAGCACGCCCGAGGTGTCCTTGTCGAGCCGGTGGACCAGCTTGGGGCGGCTCTCGCCATCGAAGGTCAGGCCATCGAGCAGGCCGTCGACATGCTCGGTGGTCTTGGTGCCGCCCTGCGTCGCGAGACCGGGCGGCTTGTTGATGACGATCGCCTGCTTGTCGCGGTGGATGACGAGATCGCGGATGAAATCGGTCTGCTCGCCGCTGAGTGGTTCGCGCTCGCGCTTTTTCGGGCCGCTGGGCGCACCGGTGACGGGATCGACCCGTACCGGTTCGGCCGGGGGCACGCGGATGATCTGCCCGGCGGCGATGCGATCGCCCGGCGTGGCGCGCGCGCCATCGACGCGCAGCTGGCCGGTGCGGGCCCATTTGGCGACGGTGGTGAAGCTGGTTTCGGGCAGATGTCGCTTGAACCAGCGATCGAGCCGGATGCCCTCATCGTCATAGCCGACGTTGAACTGGCGGACGTCGGTCTCGCTCATCTTGCCGTTCATGCCGCCACCCGTGTCAGGATGAGGCCGAGGAACAGCGCGCCCACTGCGCCGACGACCGAGAGAAGGGCGTAACCCAGCGCCAATGCGAGATCGCCACGCTGCAGCATGTTGGCCATATCGAGCGAGAAGCTGGAAAAGGTCGTGTAGCCGCCGAGCACACCGAGCGCGAGCAGCAGGCGCCAGTTCTCGCCCGACACCGACAGTCGCGTGAGGATGCCGACGAGCAGTCCCATCGCCAGCCCGCCGACGAGATTGACCGTCAGCGTGCCGAACGGAAAATTCGGGCCGCACAGCCGGATCATGACGAAACCGGTAAGATATCGCGCGCCGGAGCCGACGGCACCGCCGAGCATCACAAGGAACAGGGAAAACATTGCCCCCGTTAGCGCGGAAGCCCGCTCCCGTCACCCCACGGTGAATTCCCTTCCCCGGTTGGGCGCCGATGGAACCGCCACATGGTGGTCCGGATCGGTCGGGACCAGCTATGCTAACGCCCGTTATTGGCAATCAGGTCGACGTCGGTGCCGCCATCGTCGCGACTGGTGAGGAACAGCGCGAACGCGCCGCCGTCACGATCGCGCGTGCCGCCAAGGACATGTTCGCTGCCGTCGCTCTGCTGTTCGGCCGAGAAGCCTGCGCCGGTGGCGCGCGTATAATACCAGTCCATCACCTGCTGCAGCGGGGCGCCGGTCGAAAAGCTCACCGCGCGCAGCGCGCAGGCGCCGCGATCCGATCCGGCCGCTTCGGAAACGCGCGCGTCGGGATAGAGCGGCAGGTCAGTGGGCAGGCGGTCGGCCCAGCCGGCCGAATAGCGCAACGCGCCGGCGCAGGAGGCCGTGCGGCGGTCGCGCTGGCGCGAGGCGAGCGCGCCGAGCGTGAGCGAGGCCTTGGCGGCATCGCATTGCGGGCAACTCGCGCCCTTCGGCGCGGGTGTCGTCTTGACCGCCTGGCTGGTCGCCTGGCCGGTCGAGCCGCCGCCGCCGGGGGCCGCCGCGATGTCCTCGGGCGGGACGGCGCCGGACAATGGCTGGGCCGGAGGGCGTATGGCGTCGTCATTGGCTTTGTGGGCGAGCGCGGGATCAACCATGATCTGGTCCTGCAACGCACTCATCATCGCGGGATCATGAGTGTTGGCATTGCCCGCTTCGATCAACTCGTTGTCGAGCGAATCGAGATTGCGGCTGTCCTTGTCGCGCGGACCGCAGGCGAGCAGTGCCAGCGGCATGGCGAGGGCAATAAGGCCCGGAAACCGAGTGCGAACCATCCAAGCGCTCCAGATACGTCGGGCGGTCATGCACCAGATGCGGTTAAGGAAGCGTTGGTTGTGTGGTATATAGCTAAAACACCTTGCGCAGCCGGAGGATGCACGCCATCTTGTTAAGCATGAACATCATCTCGCTCCTGCTCGGCGTCATCGTCCTGGTCTTCGCGCTGATCGGGTTCATCCCGTTGCTCGGCGCGCTCAACTGGCTGCTGATTCCCATGGCCCTGATCGGTGCCGCGATCGGTGCGATATCGTCGCACAAGTCGGGCCGTAACCTCAATCTGCTGCTGGTCGTGTTCTGCACGATCAGGCTGATCATCGGCCACGGCCTGATCTGATCGACTCGATCCTAGCCGTTGAGGCGGTGGGTCAGCGTGATCTCCGCCTTGAGCAGCTTCGAGACCGGGCAATTGTCCTTGGCATCGGCCGCGATGTTGTCGAATTCGGCCGGATCGATACCGGCGATCGTGGCGCTGAGGTCGAGGTCGGAGCGGGTGATGGTGAAGCCGTCGCCGTCCTTGTCGAGCGTGACCCTGGCAGTCGTTTCCAGCGTGCCGTCACTGAACCCCGCGCTGGCGAGCGCGAAGCTCAACGCCATGGTGAAGCAACTGGCATGCGCGGCGGCAATCAGTTCCTCAGGATTGGTGCCGGGGCCGTCCTCGAAGCGGCTGCCGAAGCCATAGCGCTGGTCGGCCAATACGCCAGACTGGGTCGATACCTGCCCCTGACCGTCCTTGCCGAACCCGTCATAGCGGGCCGATCCGCTGCGTGTCGTCATATCGTCTGCTCCTGGCATGGCGAAGGGCGCGGGGTAAGCCGCGCCCTTCCTTTACGATCGAATACGTCCGACCGTGTGATCAGCGGTAGTAGCAACGCTTCTTGGCGGTGATCGTACGATCGATCGCACGGCCGGCGAAGGCTCCGCCGACACCGCCAGCGATCGTGCCAAGCGCGCCGTGGCCGAGGATCGAATTGCCGACCAGTGCACCGCCGACGCCGCCGGCGATCAGGCCCGTCGTGCCGCTCGAGTGGCGGCAGACCTTGGTGCGCTTGTAGGTGTGGCCGCTATAGTGGTGCTTCTTGGCCTCGGCAGCGCTCGGAATCGCCATTGCCGGAATGAGCAGCGAGGCGGCGCTGAGTGCCATGATGAACTTACGCATATATATTCTCCATTGCCTTGAATTCAGTGAAGTGCCGAACGCGGGAGGTCTGGAATATGTTGCATGAACGTCAAAAAACGTTTCGTTCATGTCACGTCTTGCTGTGCGCCGCGGTGCACAAATCGTTCCACGATATCCACATTATCCACAGGCTTTGGCGGTTCGTTCGCCCTTGGCACGACTCGCATTCAATGACACCTTCATGACTGTAAGCGGACGATGACGAAGCGGGAAACCGCAGAGAAATTAGAAGCTTATGCCGAGGAAGAGACGAGGATCGCAAGGTTCGGCGCGCTTTCGCGGCAGGTCTGCCAAGTAACTGATGCCGGGAGGTGCGGACGCGCAAGCGTCGGCGTGCCGGACGCACGAACGGCGGGCCGAAGCGTCCCTCCACATCCCCGTGATCGCGGAAGGGCGTTGGCCATGAGGGCCGGATGCGCGACGCTCATCACCGGGCGGAAGGCGGTTCGACAGTAAGGGCCAAGGCGAAGCGGAAAGGACTCCGGTCCGGAACGCCGAGCTGGCCGCCGAGGCTGAGGCGCTGAGGCCCGCAAGGGTATCGTGCCCAGTCCCGGTGACCAAAACGCGAAGCCTTGTCGCCGCTCGCGGCACGAGGTGGAGCGGGCCGCCGAAACCAGACGGCGCGGTTCGTTTCCTCGGAGACGGATGAGCGGGTCGAAGTCCGGCGACAGGGGGTCGGCAGCAATGCCGGCCCCCATTTTGCGTTTTGCGGCACATATATCGGGGAACACGATCAGCTGCGCGCGAGCAGTTCCCGTGCCCGGGCACAATCGGCTTCCATCTGCGTGGTGAGCGCCGCCAGCGTGTCGAACTTCGCTTCAGGGCGGAGATAGTCGATCAACTCTACCTCGATCCGTTGGCCGTAGAGGTCGCCCGAAAAATCGAAGAAATACGGTTCGAGCAGTTCCTTGGGCGGTTCGAAGCTCGGGCGGATGCCGAGATTGGCGGCGCCGTCGAGTACGCGCCCGTCGGGTAGTCGTCCGCGCACGGCGTAAATGCCATAAGCGGGACGCAGATAGCTGCCGAGATCGATATTGGCGGTCGGGTAACCGATTGTCCGGCCGAGCTTGGCACCGTGCGTCACGATGCCCTCGATCGCCCATGGTCGCGTCAGCAGGCGCGCCGCCTCGCGCGGCTGGCCGGCGACGAGCATATCGCGAATGCGGCTCGATGACACGGTGCGGCCGTCGAGCGACACCGGGCCGACGGTGTCGACGGTAAAGCCGCTGCGGCGGCCGAGTTCGGCGAGCAGTGCGACATTGCCGCCCTTGGCCTTGCCAAAGGTGAAGTCCTCGCCGGTAACCACGCCGCCGACCTGCGCGGCAGCAACCAGCCGCTGGGCGACGAATTCCCCGGCGGTCAGCGCCGCGAGCGCGGCGTCGAACCTTAACACCAGCATCGCATCGGCGCCGGCCGCACCGAACAGCCTCTCGCGCTGGTCGAGCGTGGTGAGGCGGAAGGGCGGGGCGTCGGGGCGGAACAGCCGCACCGGATGGGGATCGAAGGTGGCGACGATGGCGGGTCGGCCGGCGGCGCGCGCGGCGGCGATGGCCCGGCCGACCACGGCCTGGTGCCCAAGATGAAATCCATCGAAATTACCCAGCGCGACGATGCCGCCGGCGAGATGCGGGGGCAGCGCCGAGCCGCCGTCAAGCCGCTCCATGGTGGCGGGCTATAGGGGGGTGCGGGAAGGGCGCAAAGGGCTTATGAACTTTTGCGACAGCAGCCATGGTTCCTTCCCCGGCGAAGGCCGGGGCCCAGCCGGAATGGCGGAAGCAATGAGGCGCAAAGTCCGTTTACCGCCGTTCCCAAGCTGGGCCCCGGCCTTCGCCGGGGAAGGCGGGATATTATGCCTCTCGACCAAACTGGTCGCTCAGGCGGCGAGATCGTAGGGCTTGATGTCGCCGCTGAGATAGAGGTTGCGGGCCTTGGCACGGCTGAGCTTGCCCGAGCTGGTGCGCGGCAGCGTGCGTGGCGGGATCAGCTCGACGACGCAGTTCATGCCGGTGACTGAACGGACTCGCTCACGAATCTCGTCGCGCAGGCGCAGGCGCTCGGCCTCGTCGGAGCTGCGGCACTGTACCAGCACCGCCGGCGTTTCCTCGCCGCCCGGGGTGGTGATGGCGAAGGCGGCGATGTCGCCGGCCTTGAAGCCGGGCAGCTGCTCGACTGCCCATTCGATATCCTGCGGCCAGTGGTTGCGGCCGTTGATGATGATCATGTCCTTGGCGCGGCCGACGATGTAGACATAGCCGTCGCTGAGATAGCCCATGTCGCCGGTGTCGAGCCAACCGTCGACCATGCAGGCGGCGGTCGCCTCGGGATCGCGGAAATAGCCGACCATCAACGACGGACCGGTGCACCATACCTTGCCGATCGCACGTTCGGGCAGCGGGGTGCCGTCTTCCTCGCGGATCTCGATGCGCATGTCGCGCGCCGGCTTGCCGCAATTGACGATAGCGCGGAAGCGCTGCGGCCGGTCCTGGCCGTGCGCGACCCCGGAAAGCTGGGTTTCTTCGACCAGCTCGACGCGGATTCCCTCGCCCGGCGGCATGATCGACACCGCCAGCGTCGCCTCGGCGAGGCCATAGCTGGGCAGGAAAGCCGAGGCCTTGAAGCCGGCATCGGCAAAGGCATCGACGAAATGCTGCATCACGTCGGGACGAATCATGTCCGCACCATTCCCCGCCACGCGCCAGCGCGACAGGTCGAAACGGTCGGCGACATGGCTCTGCGTGCCGATGCGCCGCGAGCAGATGTCGTAACCGAAGGTCGGCGAATAGGAGAGCGTGGTGCCCTTGTTGCGACTGATCAGGTCGAGCCAGGCAAGCGGACGGCGCGCGAAATCCTCGGTCTTGAGATAGTCGGCCGATACCTGGTTGGCGACCGGCGACAGGAAGCAGCCGACCAGGCCCATGTCATGATACAAGGGCAGCCAAGAGACGCAGCGATCACTGTCCTGGACTTGCATGTTGTGGCTGTGGGCGGCGAGATTGTTGAGCAGCGCATGATGCGTGATCGCGACACCGTGCGGGAAACGCGTCGAGCCGCTGGAATATTGCAGATAGGCGATCGCCGAACCATCGGAGGCCGGCAGTGCCGTCGCTGGCGCGGTGCGCGCGGCGAACTCGGACCAGTCGATACCCTCGATGTCGACCAGCCGGGCGGCGTCGCCGGCCATCTGCGCCAGTTCGGGCGGATAGATCAGCATCGTCGGGTCGCAGCTGGCGAGCTGGACGCGGAGTTGCTCGATATAGGAATCGCGGCCGCCGAACGAGGTCGGCAGCGGCAGCGGAACGGGCCAGCCGCCGGCATAGACAACGCCGAAGAACAACGCGGCGAATTCCGGGCCGGTTTCCGCGATCAGCGCGATGCGGTCCTCCGGCTTGACGCCGGCCGCGATCAGCCGCCGCGCCATCGCCAATGCGTCGTCGCGCAATTCGCGATAGGGGTAGGGCTGCAGCAGCGCGCCACGCGCGTCGTGGAAGTTCAGGCCGCGCGTACCCTGCGCTGCATAGTCGAGCGCCTCACCCAGCGTCGCGAAGTCCGCCAGACGGCGCGGTAGCGCATCCTCGGTCGGCGTCGGGAGAAGAACCGGCCTTTCGGCCAGTAGTTCTCCGGAGTCCGCAACGTCGATTGCCATAGTATATTAGCGCCCTTGCCTGCGACTCCTCACGAGGGCCGCTTGTTGTGAAGCGTGCACCCCTGAAGCCGCCAGGCGTTCAAAATCCGTTCCGACTGTGGCACAATGATGGCGCTATGTCGCTGGATAGGGTGCGCTCTCGTCGCGCTGAACGCGCTCGACGGCCGCCGGTGCCGCTGGAAACGGCTGCCCTGGAGCGGTTGGCGCTGCATTATGTCGAGCGTTTTTCGACCACAAGGGCGCGTCTTGCAGACTATTTGCGGCGCAAGATTCGCGAGCGCGGCTGGGAGGGGCCGGTTGCCGATCCGGCGGCGATCGCCGCGCACCTCGCCGAGCTTGGCTATGTCGACGATCGCGCGTTCGGCGAAGCGCGGGCGCGCGCGATGGCGCGGCGTGGGCTCGGGCGGCGGCGCGTCGATGGCGCGCTGCGCCAGGCCGGGGTCGACGAGACCGATGCGGAAGCGCTTGCACCGGCGATCGCCGAACAGGCGACCGATGCCGCGCTGACCTTTGCGCGGCGCAAGCGCATCGGGCCGTTTGCCGACACGCTTGCGGATCGACCGCAGCGCGAGAAGCAACTCGGTGCGATGGTGCGGGCCGGGCATGATTTCGCGCTGGCGCGGCGGATCATCGCGATGGCGCCCGGCGATGACGTGGCGACGTTGATCGAGCTCTAGCCGCAGCGTCTTTCGCGCGCGGGGTTTTCCGTGTTACAGCTCGTTCCCGGGGGCATGTCGTATGCGTAACGAACCGCAGGCCGCGACACGGGCGAGGCCGGAGTGGAGTGAGGATGAGCGCGATGCGCCGGTCGACGAGACCGGCCATTTGCTGTCGGGTACGCTCAAATGGTTCGACGTGACGCGCGGCTTCGGCTTCCTCGTCGCCGACCAGACCGGGGTCGGCGACATCCTCATTCATTTTTCGGTGCTCCAGGCGCATGGCCGGCGCAGCGTGCCGGAGGGCGCGCGAATCGAATGTCGCGCGGTGCGTGGTGATCGCGGGCTGCAGGCGAGCGAGATCCTGTCGATCGATCTGGGCAACATCGTCGAGCCGCCGGTGCGCGCGCGCGCCGCCGACCGGGTCGATCCCGCGGCGTTGATAGAGTCGGCAGGGCCGTTCGAGCCGGTAACGGTAAAGTGGTTCAACCGCCTGAAGGGCTATGGCTTTCTGATACGCGATTCGGATTCGGCCGACATATTCGTGCACATGGAAACACTGCGCCGTGCCGGACTGGCCGAGGTAGAGCCCGATCAGCCGCTGCGCGCGCGGATCGTCGAAGGCCGCAAGGGCCCGCTCGCCGTGGTGGTCGAGGCGGACGATTGACGGCGTGACGGCGATTGCGATGGTGCCCGGCCCATTGCATGGGTGCGATGGCGACGCCGGGGCTGGACCCGCGCCGATGAGGGAATATCGCGCATGAAGCGACTGATCGGCGCCGTGGCGCTGCTGGCATTGCTCGCGCTTGCCGGCTGGATGCTGTGGAAGCCGTCCGATGACGGGCAACTGCCGGTCTATGGCGTCACCGTCGCGGCGACCTACCCGCACGACAGGGCGGCCTTCACCGAAGGATTGTTTTTCGAGGATGGCGCGCTCTACGAAAGCACCGGTCAGGCCGGTCAGTCCGGCTTCAGGCAGGTCGAGCCCAAGACCGGGCGCGTGATCAAGCGCGCCGAGCTGCCCGCACCGTATTTCGGCGAGGGCATCGTGCCGTGGAAAGACAAATTGTACGAATTTACGTGGAAGGATCAGAAGGGCTTTATCTACGGGCTGCGGGATTTTTCGCCGATCGGCGAATTCAGCTATGCCGGCGAGGGCTGGGGTGCGACGCACAACGACCATTTCATCATCATGAGCGACGGCACGGCGGTGTTGCGCTTCCTCGATCCCGACTCGCTGCAGACGGTGTCGACGCTGAAGGTCACCGCCCATGGTTGCCCGGTGGCCAACCTCAACGAGCTCGAATGGGTCGACGGGCAGATCTACGCCAATATCTGGCAGACCAACCTGATTGCCCGCATCGACCCGAAAAGCGGCGCGGTGCTGAGCTTTCTCGATATGAGCGGCCTCGGCCCGAAGGATCGCGACCGCGACGACGTGCCCAACGGCATCGCCTATGACGCGGCGCAGCGGCACCTCTACGTCACGGGAAAAAGGTGGCCGCAACTCTACGAGATTCGACCCGGCGCGACCCGGGTGTCGTCAAGCGAGGCGGCGGCCCTGTCGGCCTGTGGCGCAGCGGGCGCGTCGCAATGATCGCGGACGTGGATCGTCCGTTGTCGGCGGATGACGCGTCGTTGCGATACGCGACGGCCATTGCGGTTCGCCGGGACAGGTCTTAAGCGCGCGGCATGGGCATCAATCTCAATCCATTCACCTGGTGGAACGGCGCCAGCTGGGGAACCATGGTCGGGCTGATCGGCAAGCGCCGCGTCGGCGAGGATTCGCTCGGCAATGTCTATTACCAGGGCGGGCGCGACACCAACGGCAACCCGCGGCGCTGGGTGATCTACAACGGCCCCAACGACGCGAGTCGGGTTGCGCCGGAATGGTTCAGCTGGCTGCATCATCAGGTCGATGACCTGCCCGACCGCGCGCTGCCCGCGCCGCGTGCGTGGCAGAAGCCCGCAATCCCCAATATGACCGGCACCGTGCTTGCCTATCGCCCGCCCGGCGCGATGGAAAAGGGCGGCCATCGCGCCGCCGCGACCGGCGATTATGAAGCGTGGACGCCCGACGCGTGAGCGATTCGCGCCGCTGGATTCTGGCGGCGACGGGCTTCGCGCTGCTCGCCACGGCGGGATGCGGCGAAAAGAAGCCGGGCGCCGACCCCAATGCCAGGCCGACGCCGCGAACCGCGCTCGACGAGGACAGCGGACCGCCTGACGTCACGACGGTCGACCTGCCGAGCGGCGCCGACCCGTCTTATGGCGCGACGCCGATGGCGCGGCGGGTCGCCGTGCTTGGCCTGCTCAACAAGCGCAATGGCGTGGTGCGCGAGATCACGTTGAAGCCGGGTAACGCGGCGCGGGTCGGCGACGTGATCGTGCGCCTCGCGGCATGCGAGCAGACCGCACCGTGGGAACAGGAACATTATACCGGTGCCTTCGTGCAGGTCGACGTGCAGCAGTTCGACAAGAGCTGGCGCAGATTCTTCTCGGGTTGGCTCTACAAGGAGCGGCCAACGCTCAACGTCGTGCAGCACCCGATCTACGACGTGTGGGTCAAGAGCTGCGCGATGACTTTCCCGGAAGGTGGCCCGGCATCGGTCAGCGCGGGCGGCTTGTCCGGATCGGGCGCCGCGACGCCGAGTCGGTCGAGCGCGGCGAAGTCGCCCGTGTTGAAGCCGCCCGACGTGACCCCGGCCGCCGTGCCGACCACGCCGTCGAGTGCGCCGCCGAGCAGCCCGAGATAGGCGGCACGGGGAATTTCGACCGCGCCGAGCGAGGCGAGGTGCCCGGTCATGAACTGGCAGTCGAGCAGGGTGAAACCGCCGACCCGCAACCGGGCGACGAGCCAGGCGATCGCGACCTTGGACGCGTCGCGCGCGCGGCTGACCATGCTCTCGCCGAAGAACGCGCGGCCAAGCGCGAGGCCGTAAAGGCCGCCGGCGAGGCGGTCGCCGTCCCATATCTCGACCGAATGCGCGAAACCGCGGCGATGTAGCGTGACGAAAGCCTGCTCGATCTGCGGGTTGATCCAGGTGTCGGGCCGTTCATCGGCGGCCTCCGCGCACAGCGCGATGATGCGGTCGAACGCGGTATCGACGGTCACGCGGAAGCGGTCGGCGACGATCGTCTTGCGCAGCGAGTGCGACAGATGGAAGCCATCGAGTGGCAGGATGGCGCGGGTCTTGGGTTCGACCCAGTAAACGCTGTCGGCATCGCGGCCGTCGGCCATCGGGAAGACCCCGACGGCATAGGCGCCGAGCACGAGTTGCGGATCCAGCGGCGTTACGACCGGGCGGTCAGCCGAGCCGTGGTTCATTGCGCCAGGCGTTTCTCGATCACCTGCCATAGATGGGCGAAGGCCCGGGCGCCGACCGATTTGCTGGCAAAGGCGCCGACCGGTGCGCGCCGCGCGGCCATCGTCTCGACCACACTGGCCATCGGGATGACCGGCCAGTCGGGGTGGCGTGCCAGCGCCTCGGCGTGGAGCTTGCGGCGGCGATCGACCATCGAATGGACCGGAAGCAACTGCTTCTTGCCGAGATGCCTGGCGACCTCGGCAAAGGCGCGCTCGCTGAGCGGCGAGGGGATGACCGGTACGACGACGAGGTCGGCGGCGCGCATCACCTGGTCGCTGGTCTCGGTCAGCCCCGGCGGGCAATCGAGCAGCACGCGGTCATACCCCTTGTGGATCGTTTCAATCAGCTTTTGCAGCCGCTTCTTCTTGTCGAGTTCGTGAAACAGCAGGTCGAGACCGCGCAACGACATGTCGGCGCCGATCAGGTCGAGCCGATCGATCCCGGTCGCGCGGATCAGCTTGGCCGGCTCGACATCTTTCGAGAAGATCGCCTGCGCCGGCTCGCGCGCGCGGCCATCGGACAGCAGAAAGGTGCTCGCCGCCTGCGGGTCGAGATCCCACAACAGGGTGCGGCGCGCCGAGAGCGTCGCCGAAGCCCAGGCGAGGTTGACGGTCAGCGTCGTTTTGCCGACGCCGCCCTTGAGGCTGTAGATCGCGATGGTCGACAAGGACGCGGCTCCGCTTTCAGGTCCGCGCATCGTGCCCAAGCGGCGCTGGCGAGGCAAGCGCGCTGACACGAAAAGGGCCGGCGGATCGCGCCGCCGGCCCTTGTTGATGATGGCCGCTGCCGCTTGTCGGGCAGCGGGAGAAGGCAAGATCAGGACTTGCAGTCTTGCTCGGGCTTGCCCGGCGAGGTCAGCATGATCGCGGCAGGGGTGCCGGAGAGCAGGTAGCCATCGGCCTTGTACGGTCCGCCTTCGGCGTCGCCGATCAGCTTGACCGGAATGATCTTGTCGCCGACCCTGACCGTCACCTGCTTGTTGCCGGCGTAGAAATCGACCGTCGCGAGGCTCTGGTCCTTGCAGCGGAAGGTCTTGGTCGAGGTGATCGCGGGCGGCAGCTCGACCATCGGACGATTGGCCAGCGCCGCAGCTTGCGGGTCGGGCGCGGTCGACGTCACCGTTTCGGTTTTTTGCTTACAGGCCGACAGCGCAAGCAGCGCGACGGCAGCGGCGGGGAGGAGGCGTTTCATCATGGTGCTGTTTGCTTCGCGCACGCAGCAACGTCCGTCAAGACCGTAGTCACCGCATACGATCACAGGGCGGTTGCGTTGCAACAAAAACTTCATCCCGCCGTCATCATTCGTGAAATCCACCAAGGTCGGGGATCCGTCCGAACGCGATCTTGCTGCCGATGCGGTCGATGCGCCCGCCATGCAGCGGGCCGCGGCTGACGGCGTTTCGCCCGAAGCGCTGGTTGATGCTGTCCATCGCGCGACTGAGTGTCAGCGTGGAGGTCTCGTGGGCGAGGGTCGCCTGGATCGAGCGGTGCGAACAGCGAATCCGCTCGCCTGCGATTGGTTCGATCTCGGCCCTGCCCTTAGAACATAGCAGCAACATAAGATCGGTCTAGACGGTTGACTGACAGCGCTCTTCCGTTCGACAAGGGCAAATGTCCGCACTTGCCCCGCACCCGTCTTTATCGTTGCTAGCGCATGTTCGCGGGATCGAGGATTACTGGTCGCGACGGACCGGTCGGGCGCACGATCGCCCGCCAAGTGCGATGGCCGACCGCATGCTGCTCGACGCGCTCGGGCTGGGGATCGAGCAGACCTGTACCTATCTGATGCACACGCGGCCGGATTATCCGGCGTTCGAGGCGTGGGTATTCGAGACGGTCGGCGAACCCGATGCGGATCTGGTCGATCGCTATAATGCGTGGTTCGATGGGGCGGCGCAGCCCGAGGCGACGCGCCGCCGGCTCGCCGCGATCGATGCGATGCCGCCGGTGCTGGATGCCACGGATCTCGCCCATTGGGACGAACATGGCTTCGTCGTATTGCGCGCTGCGGTCGACCGGGACCAGGCGGCCGCACTCGAGGCGCTGCTGTGGCGGACGATCGATGCGCGGCCGGATGATCCCGCGAGCTGGTATGGGCCGCGCACCAACGGCATCATGATCCAGCATTTTCAGCACCCGGCGCAGGAGGTGGTGCGGCGCTCGGCCCGCGTGCACAAGGCGTTCGCGCAATTATGGGGCAGCAGCGATCTGTGGTCGAGCACCGACCGGATGAGCTTCAACCCGCCCGAAGTGCCCGGCAAACGCTTCCCCGGCCCGCACCTGCACTGGGACGTCAGCGTTGCCCAGCCGATCCCGTTCGGCACGCAGGGCATTCTCTACATGACCGACACGGCGGCCGACCAGGGTGCGTTGCAACTCGTGCCGGGCTTCCATCACCGTGCCGCTGCGTGGCTCGACGCACTGGGCGATGCCGATCCACGTCTGGTCGACCTGAGTGGCGAGGCGATCACCGTGGCGGGAAATGCGGGCGACCTGGTGATCTGGCGCTACGACCTGCCGCACGGCGCCAGCGCGAACCGCGCCGAGCGACCCCGCATGGCGCAATATGCCAATATGTATTCGCCCGATTGGGTCGAGAATGCCGTATGGCGATGAACGCCGCACTTGCGCGCCGCCCGTTCCAGCGGGATTGATGGAGAATGGTAATGAAGCGTTTGTGGATTGGTTTCGGGATCGCTCTGGCGACAACCGGCTGTTCGAGCCATCAGACGGCGAGCGCCAACAGCGACGAAACGATTCAGACCACGGCGATCGCCAATATCGTCGCGGCCATGCCGACTCCGGTGCCGACGCCGGATGCCAATGCCACCGCTGACGCAGGACCGGAGGATGGCGCGGCACCGAGTGACTTGTCGAACATGGTGACCAACATCACCTCGCAGGACTGAACGCATGGCAATGCCTGCTTGGGCGGCGTGCAGTAGCGGTTGCTTGCAGCGGCGGTTGTCGCGGGCCATTGCGCGGTGATGACGACGATTCATGATACGCTGGCGTTGATCGGCAATACGCCGCTGGTGCGCCTCAAAGGGCCGAGCGAGGCGACCGGCGCCGAGATTTACGGCAAGTGCGAGTTTGCCAACCCGGGGGCTTCGGTCAAGGATCGCGCCGCGCTGTTCATCGTCGAGGATGCCGAAGCCAGGGGCCAGTTGGCGCCGGGCGGCACGATCGTCGAGGGGACGGCCGGCAATACCGGCATCGGCCTCGCGCTGGTCGGCAACGCCAAGGGCTACAAGACGATCATCGTCATGCCCGAGACGCAGAGCCGCGAGAAGATGGACACCTTGCGCGCACTCGGTGCCGAGCTCGTGCTGGTGCCGGCGGCGCCCTATTCGAACCCTGCACATTTCGTCCACACATCACGCCGCATTGCCGAGGAAACCCCGGGCGCGATCTGGGCCAACCAGTTCGACAATATCGCCAACCGCCGCGCCCATATCGTCGGGACGGCGGAGGAAATCTGGGCCCAGCTCGATGGCCGGATCGATGGCTTTACCTGCGCGGTCGGCACCGGCGGGACGCTGGCTGGCGTCGGCCTGGGTCTCAAGGCCAGGGATGAGAAGGTGACCATCGCGCTGAGCGATCCGCACGGTGCCGCGTTGTACAATTATTATGCCTGTGGTGAGCTCAGGGCGGAAGGCAGTTCGGTCGCCGAGGGAATCGGGCAGGGGCGTATCACCGCCAATCTCGAGGGCGCGCCGATCGACACCCAGTTCCGCATTTCCGACGAGGAGGGGCTGGAATGGGTCCGCCGGCTGCTCGCCGAAGAAGGGCTGTGCCTCGGACTCTCGTCCGGCATCAATGTTGCCGGGGCGGTGCGGCTGGCGCGGCAGATCGGCGCGGGCGCTCGCGTCGCGACGATCCTGTGCGATACCGGCTTCCGATACCTCTCGACGCTGTACAATCGCGCCTGGCTCGAACAGAAAGGCCTGACCGTCCCGTCCTGGCTCATGCGCGATTAGCCTGCGCCGAGCCGTGCCATCGACAAGACGGTCGGCATGCGTTACATTTGTGCCACAGTGACAATGATGATCGAACAGGATCAGGGCCAGACGTCGCAACGCGTGAAGGTCGGTATGATCGGCCTTGCCGCGGTGCTGCTGCTCATTGGCCTTGCCGCAGCGGTGTTCAGCACAGCGAGCCGCGAACGACCGGCAGCGGTGGCCGGCGGGGTGCGCGCGGATGTCGTCGCCAATCTCGTCGCGGGCAATCAGACGATGCCGGGCACAGCGGCCACCAGCGAACCGCTGGCCGATATGGGTGTCGCGCCGAGCGCGTCGGCCGACAACGGTAGCCTCGCACGACCGCAACGCGCGCCGCGCTGACGCGCGCCGCGCCAAAGGACTCGATCATGGGGATTCTTGGGGAAATCACGGGCCGACCATGGAGTCGCCCGGGATTTGGGCGGGATTCGCGGGGCAGCAACACGAACATACTAGGAACACGTAGAAATGCCGGTGAGAAAAACCGACGGCAAACGAGGCTTATAGTAAACCAACCCTTAAAATCCCCGCTAATCCCCTTGTGTCCCTGACCCTCCCGCGCTACGCCCATCAATATTGAGGGGCAGACTCAACGTGCCTGCGTGAAAGCAGCGCCTGAGGGCGGCGATGGCCGCTTTTCGGGACAGGTTCGTTGTGTCCGCAGCCATTGGGACAGACGTTGTGACAAGGGGCATTTACAAGGGAGCGGCGTTGCAGCTTGTCGATGACAAGCTCCGCGTTGCCATCCCTGCCTCGCTTCGCAACACCATCATCGCCAATTCGCCCGAAGGCGACATGCGGGTCACTATCGCAGTGCACCCGGAGGGCGATTGCCTGGTTGGCTACGACCTTCCCTGGGGTATCGAACTCAACGCGCGCGCCAATGCCCGGGATGCCGTGCACGCCGATGCGAACGGCGAGATCGATTACAGCTACAAGCGTCGCGTCGCCAATGGCGAGGACCTGCCGTTCGATCCCAGCGGTCGGTTCATCATGCACGGCTTCCACAAGAAGAAGGCCGGAATCGGCAAATACGCCTATTTCTATGGCCAGTGGGACCATTTCGAGATCTGGGACCCTGCGACGCTGCTGGCGGCGCAGGCAACCGGCACGATGCGCGACAATCTCGAATATCTGCTCGATGAAAAGGGGATCGTGCTGTGAGCGATCCCGTCACCCCACCGCATATCCCTGTGTTGCTCGATGAAGTCGTCGACGCGCTCGCCGTCCGCGCGGGCGAGCGTCATGTCGACGCGACCTTCGGTGCCGGGGGCTATACGCGGGCGCTGCTCTCCCTTGGCGCCCGCGTATTCGCTTTCGATCGCGACCCCGATGCGATCGCCGTCGGCGCGGCGCTGGCGGAGGCGAGCGACGGTGCGCTGACGCTGGTGACGGCACCGTTCTCGACGATGGAGAGCGAACTCGCTGCCATCGACGCGCTGCCCGTCGATGGCGTGACGATGGATATCGGCGTGTCGTCGATGCAGCTCGACCAGGCCGAGCGCGGCTTCTCGTTCCAGTCGGACGGCCCGCTCGACATGCGGATGAGCCAGGAAGGCGAGAGTGCGGCGGATTTCGTCAATCATGCCGATGAGGCCGTGATCGCCGATGTGCTGTACGAATATGGCGAGGAGCACCGCTCGCGGCGTGTCGCGCGGGCGATCGTCGCAGCGCGGCCGATCACCCGGACCGGCGAACTGGCCCGCGTCATTCGCAAGGCGCTGGGGCACAAGCCGCACGACAAAAAGGATCCGGCGACCCGCGCGTTCCAGGCGATCCGCATTCATGTGAACCGCGAACTGGGCGAATTGTCCGACGGGCTGGCGGCGGCCGAGCGCGTGCTCGCGCCGGGCGGGCGCCTCGCGGTCGTTACCTTTCACTCGCTGGAGGACCGCCTCGTCAAGCGCTTTCTGCGCGAGCGCAGCGGCGGGACGCCGGCGGGTTCGCGGCACCTGCCCGACGTCACGGCGCCCGCCGCGCCGAGTTTCGAACTGATTGGCAAGGCGGTGCGTGCCGGCGACGCCGAGGTCGCGCGCAACCCGCGGGCGCGGTCGGCGACGCTACGGACCGCGCGGCGCACCGCTGCGCCGGCGTGGATTTTTGAGGGGGCGATGTGATGCTTGCTTATGCGTGGAAGAGTCTTGGCTGGTTTACCGCGATCGTCGCGGTGGCGCTTGGCTTCCTGCTGGTGCCATTGCAGGTCGCGGCCGAGCGCAAGAAGCTGGACAAGGCGACGGCGCAGATCGTCGCCGCGCACCGCGACATCCGTGCGCTGGAAACCGAGTTCGACACGCGCGCCAACCTTGCGCAGCTCGAGCAGTGGAACGGCGACACGCTCCGCCTGACCGCTCCGGTTTCGGGCCAGTATGTTACCGACGAGGCCGCGCTGGCCAGTATCGACTTGCGCGAGCCCCAGGCACAGGCCGGCCAGCAGATGGCGTCATTGGTCGTGCCGTCGCGACCGACCGGTCTCGCAACCGTGCAGGCGGTGACGCCGGCGGTACGCATCCTGCCGCCGGTCGCCACGCCCGAGCCGAGCCTTGCGACGGCGGTCGGCGATGTGCGGACTGCGGTAGTCCAGCGCGGCAAGGCCCAGGCCGTTGCGTTACTCGACCGCAAATTGCTCAGCGATTCGACGATCGGTGACCTGATGAGCAGCGCCCGCGCCGAAACCGGAGGCGCCGCGCGGTGACCGCAACGGTCGCGCTTCCTCAGCCGCAGCGCCGCATGGGTGGCCAGCGCCAGGCGCTGATCGCCGTGGCGCATGTGCGGCTGATGATGCTGATGCTGCTGATCGGCGCCGGTTTCCTGCTGGTCGTGGCCCGGATCGCAATGCTCGGACTGCTTGGGTCGCCGGCCAATGCCGCGACGATCACAGCCGGACTGATGCAGCGCGCCGACATCGTCGATCGCAACGGGTCGCCCCTGGCGCGGACCATCGCTGCCTGGACGATCGGTATCCACCCGCGCGAGGTGATCGGCGACCGTCACGCGATCGCCCGCCAGTTGGCGGCGGCGATGCCGGGGCAGAGCGAGGATTATTACTACTCCCAGCTGACGCGCGATCTGCCCTTTACCTATCTCGATCGCCACGCCTCGCCGGCGACCGTCAACCGCGTCCATGTCATCGGCGAGCCGGCGATCGTGTTCGCGCAGGAGGCCGAGCGGCTCTATCCGCAATCGACGCTGGCGGCGCACGTGCTCGGTTATGTCGCGTCGACCGATAGCGACCCGCACGTCATCGGTCGGGCCGGGATGGAGCGCGCTTTCGATGGGCAACTGAGCAATCCGGTGCACGGCGCAGCGCTCGCATTGTCGATCGACAGCCGCGTGCAGGCGGCGGTCGAGAGCGAACTCGGCCGCGCGATGGTCGACTTCAAGGCCAAGGCAGCGACCGGTATCGTGCTCGACGTCGACACCGGCGAAGTCATCGCGATGGTCTCGCTGCCGGTCTACAACCCCAACAAATTGAAGGGTACAAGCTCGGAGGCACTGCGCAACAATGTGACGCAGTCGGTCTATGAACTGGGCTCGACCTTCAAGCCGATCACCATGGCTGCCGCGATCAACGACGGCGTCGTCACCTCAATGGCCCGCCGCTTCGACGCCACGGTTCCATTGCAGGTCGGCCGCTTCACGATCCATGACGATCGTGGCGACGAGCAGCGCCGCTGGCTCAACATCCCCGAGACACTGGTCTATTCGTCCAACATCGCGACCGCGCGGATTGCCGACGAACTCGGTCAGCAGCGGCTTTCCGCGATGTTCCGGTCACTCGGCTTCGATACAAGGCCGGCGATCGAGCTGAAGGAAAAGGCCCGGCCGCTCTGGCCGACCTACTGGGCGCGTACGACGGTTATGACCACCGCCTATGGCCACGGCATCGCCGTAACGCCGCTGCAACTCGCCAATGCCTATGCGGCGCTGGTCAATGGTGGCATCTGGCGGCCGACCACCTTGCTCAAGGTCGCGCCTGGCACGGTCCCGGCCGGTCGGCGCGTGATCACCGAGGCGACCAGCGCGCGGATGCGCCAGTTGCTGCGGCTCGTCGTGCTGAAGGGCACCGGGCGCAAGGCCGATGTTCCCGGTTATCGCGTCGGCGGCAAGACCGGCACGGCGGAAGTTGCCGGAGCTGGCGGCTATTCGAAAAAGACCAACGTCTCGACCTTCGCCTGCGCTTTTCCGATGGATCATCCGCGCTACGTTGTCGTCGCGATGCTCGATTCGCCGATCGGCAATGCCGAATCCTTCGGCCTGACGACGGCGGCGTGGACCGTGGCACCGGTCGTGAACCGCGTCATCGCGCGGACCGGCGCGATGCTCGGCGTGTTACCCGACGACAAGCGTGACGTCGATGTATCTGAGCTGCTCCCGCTGCTATGGCAGGCTCCGGGCGACCAGAAAGACAAGAAAATGGCCAGCGAGGAATGAAGCTATCCGCGTTGACCGGCGGGTCCGAGCGCGCGACCATCACCGGCTTCGCGATTGACCACCGCAAGGTGGCGCCGGGCACGGTATTCGGTGCCTTCGAAGGCACGCGCGTCAACGGCGAGGATTTCATTGCGGCGGCGGTCGCGGCCGGTGCCGTCGCCGTCGTCGCGCGGCCGCAGGCCAGCGTTATTGGCGCGGTGCATATTGCCGATGCGCATCCGCGTGAACGCTTCGCCCGACTGGCGGCATCATTCTTCGCGCCTTTTCCGGACATCGCTGTCGCGGTGACCGGGACCAACGGCAAGACCTCGACCGTCGAGATGACGCGCCAATTGTGGCGCATGGCCGGCTTTCATGCAGCGTCGATCGGCACGCTCGGCGTGACCACCGGCGACGACCGCGTCACCACCGGCCTGACCACGCCCGATGTCGTGACTTTCCTGTCCAATGCCGCCGGGCTGGCGCGCGAGGGCGTCACGCACCTCGCCTTCGAGGCGTCGAGCCACGGCCTGTCGCAATATCGCACCGAGGGCCTTCGCGTCGCTGCTGCCGCGTTCACCAATCTCAGTCGCGACCATCTCGATTATCACGGCGACATGGCAGCTTATTTTACCGCCAAGCTGCGGCTGTTCTCCGAGGTGCTGGCGCCCGACGGCACGGCGGTGGTGTGGGCCGACGACGTCGCGGCGGCGCGGGTCGTCGATCTGGCGCGCGAGCGTGGCAACCGTCTGATCACCGTCGGCGAGCATGGCGACACGCTGCGCCTCGTTTCGCGTGAGCCGACCTTGCTCGGGCAGGGGCTGGTGATCGAAGCTGCGGGCAAGACCCACAAGGTCAACCTGCCGCTGATCGGTGCCTATCAGGCGGCCAACGCGCTGACCGCCGCCGGACTGGTCATCGCGACCGGTGGCGACGTCGGTGCGACGATCGCTGCGCTCGCACGGTTGCAGCCGGTGCGCGGCCGGCTCGAGCGTGCGGTGATCGCGCTGAGCGGTGCGCCTGTCTATGTCGATTACGCCCACACGCCCGATGCGCTCGAGGCGGCGATCGCGGCGCTCGAGCCGCATGCCGGCGGGCGTTTGATCGTCGTGTTCGGCGCCGGCGGCGACCGCGACCGGGGCAAGCGCGAGGAAATGGGCAAGGTCGCCGCGGCGATGGCCGGCATGGCGATCGTCACCGACGACAATCCCCGTGGCGAAGAGCCCGCAGCGATCCGCGCGATGATCCTGAAGGGCGCGCCCGACGCCACCGAGATCGGTGATCGTCGCGCGGCGATCGGCGCCGCGATCGCGGCCGCCGGCCCCGACGATATCGTGCTGATCGCCGGCAAGGGACATGAACAGGGGCAGATCGTCGGCGATCTCGTCCTGCCGTTCGACGATGTCGGCGTCGCGCGGGAGATAGTCGCGGGAGGGGTCGCGTGACGCTTTGGACTTCCGCCGACATTGCGAACGCCACACGGGGCATCGCGTCGACCGACTTCACCGCCTCGGGCGTGACGTTCGATTCGCGCGAGGTCGGCCCCGGCGATCTGTTCGTCGCGCTCAGCGGCGAGGCGACCGATGGCCATCGCTTTCTCGACGGCGCGTTCGGTCGTGGCGCGGCCGGCGCGATCGTCAGCAGCGCGACCGCGCATCCGCACGTGCTGGTGCCCGACACGATGGCAGCGCTGGAAGATCTCGCCCGTGCCGCCCGCGCGCGTACCGCGGCGCGGATCATCGGCGTGACCGGATCGGTCGGCAAGACCGGGACCAAGGAGGCGCTGTTCGCCGCGCTCGATCGCTCGGCGCCGGGCAGGGCGCACCGCTCGGTCAAGAGCTACAACAACCATACCGGGGTGCCGCTGAGCGTCGCGCGGATGCCGGCGGACAGCCGCTTCGCGGTGCTCGAAATGGGCATGAATCATGCCGGCGAACTCACGCGGCTCACAACGCTCGTGCGTCCGCACGTTGCGATCGTTACCGCCATCGCCCCCGCCCATACCGCCTTCTTCCGCGACGAGAGCGCCATCGCCGATGCCAAGAGCGAGATCTTCACCGGGCTGGAACCGGGTGGCGTCGCGATCGTGCCGTTCGACAGTCCGCATCGCGATCGACTCGTCGCGGCGGCCACACCGCATGCCGCGCGCATCGTCACCTTCGGATCGGGCGACGGCGCCGACGTTCGCGCGATCGAGACGATGCGCCAGCAGGCCGGCGGCACCTTCGTTACCGCGCGGATCGGCGCGAAGGAGTTGAGTTTCACGATCAGCCAGGCCGGCGCGCACTGGGTATCGAACGCGCTGGCGGTGCTCGCGGCCGTCGACGCGGTCGGCGGCGATCTCGCGCTCGCCGGGCTGGCGCTGGCCGAGCTGGGCGGGTTGGCCGGGCGCGGCGCTCGCTTCACGGTGACGGTCGACGACGGCGAGGCGCTGGTCATCGACGAGAGCTACAATGCCAACCCGTCATCGATGCGCGCGACGCTGGCCGTGCTCGCCACCGAGAAGGCCCCGCGCAAGCTCGCCGTGCTCGGCGAAATGCGCGAACTGGGCGCGGCCGGACCGGCCTATCACGCCGCGCTGGCCGAGCCGATCCTGGCGGCAGGCGTCGAACGGGTCATTCTCGTCGGTGAAGCGATGGCGCCGCTCGCCGTTGCGCTTGAGGGTGCCCTCGAATTCGTCCATGTGCCCGATGCCGCGCGTGCGCTCGCGTCGCTGCGTGCGACGCTCGCGCCAGGGGACGCGGTCCTCATCAAGGGTTCGAACGGAGTCGGGCTTGCGGCGGTGGTCGCGGGTCTGCAAGGCGGGAAGCCATAATGCTGTATTTCATTGCTCAGCTGCTTGGCTTTCACGGGCTGCTCAACCTGTTCCGCTATCAGTCGTTCCGCATCGGCGGCGCGATCGCCACGGCGTTGTTCATCGGGCTGATCATCGGCCCGCGCTTCATCGGCTGGCTGCGCATTCGCCAGGGCAAGGGTCAGCCGATCCGCGCCGACGGACCGCAAACCCACCTCGCCAAGCGCGGCACCCCGACCATGGGCGGCCTGATGATTCTCACCAGCCTGACGCTGGCGGTGATGCTGTGGATGAACCTCGACAATCCCTATGTCTGGGCGTGCATGTTCGTGACGCTCGGCTTCGGCGCGATCGGGTTCCTCGACGACTATGACAAGGTGCGCAAGGCGAGCACCAAGGGCGTGTCGGGTCGCACGCGGCTGGTCGGCGAGTTCCTGATCGCCGGGATCGCGGCGTGGATCATCAGCAGCGAGAACCACACCTACCTCTATCTCCCTTTCGTCAGCGGCTATTATTTCGACATCGGTTATTTCTACATCGCCTTCGCCGCCTTCACGATCGTCGCGTTCGGCAACGCCGTGAACCTGACCGACGGGCTCGACGGCCTGGCGACGATGCCGGTGATCATCGCGTCGGTCGCGTTCCTGATCATCGTCTATCTCGTCGGCAACGCGAAGTTCGCGACCTATCTCGGCATTCCGCACGTCCCTGGCGCGGGTGAACTGGCGATTTTTTGCGGCGCGATGATCGGGGCGGGGCTCGCCTTTCTGTGGTTCAACGCGCCCCCGGCGGCGGTGTTCATGGGCGACACCGGCAGCCTCGCGCTGGGCGGTGCGCTCGGTGCGATCGCCGTGACGGCGCACCACGAGATCGTGCTCGGCATCATCGGCGGGCTGTTCGTGATCGAGGCGCTGTCGGTGATCATCCAGGTGTTCTTCTACAAGCGTACCGGCAAGCGCGTGTTCCGCATGGCGCCGATCCATCATCATTTCGAACAGATCGGCTGGAGCGAACCCACTGTCGTAATCCGCTTCTGGATCATCGCGCTGGTGCTCGCTCTGGCCGGCCTGTCGACGCTGAAGCTGCGGTGATCGTCTCGCCGCTCTGGCGCGGCAGACGCTACGCGGTGCTGGGGTTGGCGCGCTCCGGCGCGGCGGCTGTGCGCGCGCTGCTGGCGGGTGGGGCGGCGGTTACGGCGTGGGACAGCGACGAGACGAAGCGTGCCGCGTTCCTTCCCACGGAGGATCTCGTTCTGGCGGATCCCGAAACGATCGACCTGACCGGCTTTGACGGGCTCGTCGTATCGCCCGGCGTCCCGCTCAACCGCCACCCGATCGCCACCCGTGCCCGTGCCGCAGGCGTGCCGATCATCGGCGACATCGAACTCTTCGCCCAGGCGCGCGCCGCGCTGCCGGCGCACAAGGTTGTCGGCGTCACCGGGACCAACGGAAAGTCGACCACCACCGCGCTGATCCACCACATCCTCGACAGCGCCGGCGTGCCGGCACGGATGGGCGGCAATATCGGTCTGCCGGTCCTCGGCCAGGATCCGCTCCCGCCGGGCGGGGTCTATGTGCTCGAACTATCGAGCTATCAGATCGACCTGACCTTCAGCCTCGACTGCGATGTCGCGGTGTTGCTCAACATCACTCCCGACCATCTCGATCGTTACGATGGCTTCGACGCTTACGCCGCCTCAAAGGCACGGCTGTTCGCGATGCAGTCGGGGCGACATGCCGCGATCGTCGGCATCGGCGATGCGCCCTCGGCGGCGATCGCGCGCAGCTTGTCGGCGCGCGGCGAGCATCTCACCAAGATCGCGCCGGGCGTGTGTATGGACCAGTCGGGCTGGCCCTCGCTGCAAGGGCCGCACAATGCCCAGAACGCGCTCGCCGCAATCGCCGCCTGCCAGGCACTCGGGGTGGCGGAAGCGGCGATCGATCGCGGGCTGGCGAGCTTTCGCGGCCTGCCGCACCGCATGGAGCGCGTTCGCGAACTGCGCGGCGTCGGCTATGTCGACGATTCAAAGGCAACCAACCCCGAATCGACCGCGCCGGCGCTCGCCGCCTTCGCGCGGATTCACTGGATCCTCGGCGGCCAGGCCAAGACCGACGATCTCGACGCCTGCGCGCCGTATTTCGGCCGCGTCGCGCGCGCCTATACGATCGGCGCGGCCGGCGCGCGTTTCGCTGCCTTGCTCGCGCCGCATATGCCGGTCGAGCACAGCGGCGACCTCGCCCATGCTGTGCACAGTGCCGCTGGCCAGGCAGTGGCGGGCGACACCGTCCTGCTGTCGCCGGCCTGCGCATCGTTCGACCAGTTCCGCGACTATGAGGATCGCGGCAACCAGTTCCGCGCGCTGGCAAAGGCGCTGGCATGACCGACCCCGGCACCGAACTCACCTTGTGGAAGCGGATGCGCCAGGGTGGCCGCACCGATCGCTCGCCGCTCGGCATGTGGTTCTGGGATATCGACCGCGTCGTGCTGTTGCTGACGCTGCTGCTCATCGCGGTCGGGCTGGTCGCGGTCGGCTCGGCCTCGCCTTCGGCGGCGGCGCGCTATTCCGACGAGCATCGCCATATCCCGCCGCTTTTCTATCTGCAGTGGCAGATCCTGTGGGTCTGCGTATCGTTGCCGGTGATGCTGATCGTCTCGATGCTCTCGGTCGTCGCCGCGCGACGCATGGCGTTGATCGGCACGGTCATCTGTCTCGCGCTGCTGATCGCGGTGCCGTTCATGGGCGTCGAGAAGAACGGCGCGACGCGCTGGCTCAATTTCGGCGTCTCGCTGATCCAGCCCTCCGAATTCCTCAAGCCTTGCTTCATCGTTACCTGCGCTTGGCTGTTGTCGATGAAGGTGCGGGACGAGGCGCTGCCCGTCACGGTAATCACCGGCGCGATGACCGCGCTGGTCGGCTTTTTGCTGATGCTGCAGCCCGATTTCGGGCAAACGATCGTGTTCGTTGCCGTCTGGTTCGCGCTCCTGATGATCGCCGGCACGCCGCCCCGGGTGATGGCCGGGCTGATCGCGCTCGCCCCGGCGGGCCTGCTTGCCGCCTATTTCTTCTACGGCACCGCGCGCGTAAGGATCGACGCATTCCTGTTCCCGTCCGCCGAAGGCGAGGGCGGATCGGACCATTTCCAGACCAATGCGGCACACGATACCATCACCAACGGCGGCTGGCGCGGTACCGGCCCCGGCGGCGGGACGATGAAGTTCCGCCTGCCCGAAGGCCATACCGACTATATCTTTTCGGTGATCGGCGAGGAATTCGGGTTGATCGCGTGTATGATCATCGCGATGCTTTTCCTCGCCATCGTCGTGCGCGTGTTCGTCAAGCTGCTAGATGAACGTGACGAGTTTCGCCTCTTCGCCGCCGCCGGCCTCGCCACGCAATTCGGCGTGCAGTCGCTTATCAGCATGGCGGTCAATACCGGCCTTGCCCCGTCCAAGGGCATGACATTGCCGTTCATCAGCTATGGCGGGTCCTCGATGATTGCGTTGTCGATCGGGATGGGCTTGCTGCTGGCCTTCACCCGGCGCAATCCGTTCGTCACGCGCAGTCCCTATATCGCGCGTTGGAGCGGCGAATGAGCAAGGTTCACCATTTCGTACTCGCGGCAGGCGGTACCGGCGGCCATATGGTCCCGGCGGCCGCGCTGGCCGCCGAACTCGTCCGGCGCGGCCACCGCGTTGCGCTGGTCAGCGACGAGCGCGGCGTGCGCTTCCCCGGCCTGTTCGAGGGCGTGCAGACGCATATCCTGCCGGCCGGACGCCTGGCCGGCGGTCCGCTCGGCTGGGTCAGGGCGGCGCGGGCGATGTTGCGCGGTCGCGCGATGGCGATCGAGCTGTTGCAGCATTTCCGCCCCGCCGCGGTGATCGGTTTCGGCGGCTATCCTGCGCTCCCGGCGCTGCTCGCCGCGTTCCACCACAAGATCCCGTCCGCGATCCATGAACAGAACGCCGTGCTCGGGCGCGTCAACCGGTTGGTCGCCGGGCGGGTCAGTGCCATCGCCACCTCCTATGCCGCGGTCGAACGGCTCAAGGACGGCTATCGCGGCAAGACCCATCTGGTCGGCAATCCGGTGCGTGATTCGGTTATCGCGCTGCGCGACAAGCCTTATCCCCTGCTCGAGGAAGACGGCATCTTCCGCGTGCTCGTTACCGGCGGCAGCCAGGGCGCGAGCGTGCTGAGCCAGGTCGTGCCCGACGGCCTGTCGCTGCTGCCGGTCAATTTTCGCCGCCGGCTGCAGGTGACTCACCAGGCGCGGATCGAGGATATCGACGCCGCCCGTGCCAAATATGCCGAGCTGTCGATCGCCGCCGATCTCGCCACCTATCTGCCCGACCTGCCCGAGCATCTCGGTTGGGCGCACCTCGTCATCGCCCGCGCCGGCGCGTCGACGCTCGCCGAACTGACCTGCGCCGGCCGCCCCGCGATCCTCGTCCCGCTGCCCAGCGCGACCGACGACCACCAGACCGCCAATGCCCGCGAGATGACCGCGGCGGGCGGCGCGCGCACGATCGATCAGCGCAACTTCACGCCGGTCGAGCTGGCCAAGCAGATGCAGCGCCTCGGCCTGGATCCTTCGGCGTTGCAGAATGCCGCCGCCCGCGCGCGCAGCTGCGGCCGGCCCGATGCCGCGCGCGATCTCGCCGATCTGGTCGAGAGCCTTGCCGAGACCGGCGGCGATATGCCGATCGGCCTGCCGCTTCCCAAGAAGACCAATGACGGGATGGCGTTCGCATGAGGGGAGTCGCGACCGATATCGGCACGATCCATTTCGTCGGTATCGGCGGGATCGGCATGTCGGGCATTGCCGAGGTGATGCACAATCTCGGCTACAAGGTGCAGGGATCCGACGTCGCCGAGGGCTATGTCATCCAGGGACTGCGCGCCAAGGGCATCGCCGTCCATATCGGCCATCACGCCGACAATCTCGGCGATGCCGCGGTGGTGGTCACCTCGACCGCGATCAAGCGCGACAATCCCGAGGTCGATGCCGCGCTCGAACGCCGCATCCCGGTGGTGCGCCGCGCCGAGATGCTCGCCGAGCTGATGCGCCTGAAATCGACCGTCGCGGTTGCCGGCACGCACGGCAAGACCACCACTACATCGATGGTCGCGGCGCTGCTCGACGCCGGGGGGGTCGACCCGACAGTGATCAATGGCGGCATCATCAACAGCTATGGCTCCAATGCCCGGCTCGGCGCGAGCGACTGGATGGTGGTCGAGGCCGACGAAAGTGACGGCAGCTTCCTGCGGCTCGACGGCACGATCGCGGTCGTTACCAACATCGATCCCGAGCATCTCGATCATTATGGCTCGTTCGACGCGGTCAAGGACGCCTTTGTCGAGTTCGTCGAGAACGTCCCCTTTTACGGCGCGGCGCTGCTGTGCCTCGATCACCCCGAGGTGCAGGGCATCATCCCGCGCGTCCGCGACCGGCGCGTCGTGACCTATGGCTTCTCGGCACAGGCCGATGTGCGCGGCGTCAACGTCACGCCCTTTCCCGGCGGCAATCGCTTCGAGACGATCGTGCGCAGCCGGGACGGTTCGACCCGCTCGATCGAAGGGATCGAAATGCCGATGCCCGGCCGGCACAATGTCCAGAATGCATTGGCCGCAATCGGCGTCGCGCTTGAGCTCGGCATCGACGATGCGACGATCCAGCAAGGCTTTGCGAAGTTCGGCGGCGTCAAGCGGCGCTTCACCAAGGTCGGCGAAACGTGCGGCGTGACGATCATCGACGATTACGGCCATCATCCGGTCGAGATCCGCGCGGTGCTTGCAGCAGCACGCGAAGGCGTCGAGCACCGCGTCATCGCGGTCGTACAGCCGCATCGCTATTCGCGGCTCGGCAATTTGATGGAAGATTTCCAGGCCGCCTTCAACGATGCCGACATGGTGTTCGTGACACCGGTCTATGCCGCAGGCGAAGCACCGGTCGAAGGGGTCGACGCCGCGGCGCTGGTCGAAGGGCTGAAGCGGCGCGGCCATCGCTCCGCCGCGACCGTCGCCGATGCGGCCGCGCTGGCCACCGCGCTCGCCGCGACGATTCAGCCCGGCGACATGGTCGTCTGCCTCGGGGCAGGGGACATTACCAAATGGGCAGCCGGCCTCGCAGATGCGATCGAGGCGCTGCAATGATGGTTAATGCCGCCTTGACGCCGCAGATCACTCCGATGGTGCGCGGGCGACTTACGCCCGACGCGCCGCTGGCGCCGCTTGTCTGGTTCAAGAGCGGTGGCGCCGCCGAATGGCTGTTCGAGCCGGCCGATGTCGCCGACCTGGCGGACTTCCTGCGCGATCTGGACCCTGCGATACCGGTGATGGGGCTGGGGTTGGGTTCGAACATGATCATCCGCGACGGCGGTTTTCCCGGCGTCGTGGTGCGTCTCGGCAAGGCGTTCGCCGGTGTCGAGCAGATCGACGCGACCACCTTGCGCTGCGGCGGCGGGGCATCGGGCATCCTCGTCTCGTCCAGGGCGCGCGACGCCGGTATCGGGGGCGTCGCGTTCCTTCGCTCGATCCCCGGCACGGTTGGCGGTTTCGTGCGGATGAACGGTGGGGCCTATGGCCGTGAGACCAAGGACATCCTGATCGAGTGCGAAGTCGTCCTGCGCGACGGTGAGCGCAAGATCCTGCCGCTCGCGGCGCTCGGCTACAGCTATCGCCACAGCAACCTGCCCGAGGGCGCGCTCGTTGTCAGCGCTACCTTCCGCGGCTTCAGCGACGATCCCGCCGCGATCCAGGCCGAGATGGACCGCATCGCCGCCGAGCGCGAGGCTTCGCAGCCGCTGCGGTCGCGCACCGGCGGCTCGACCTTCAAGAACCCGGACGGGCACAAGGCCTGGGCGCTGATCGACGCTGCCGGGTGCCGGGGCCTGCGCCACGGCGACGCGCAGGTCAGCGAGAAGCATTGCAACTTCCTGCTCAACCTCGGCACCGCGACCAGCGCGGAGATCGAGGCGCTGGGCGAAGAAGTGCGCGCGAAGGTCCTCGCGCATTCCGGGGTGTCGCTTGAATGGGAAATCCAGCGCGTGGGCCAGCTATGAGCGCGCCGCTCCACATCGTCGTCCTGATGGGTGGCTGGTCGGCCGAGCGCGAGGTTTCGCTGATGTCGGGTGCCGGCATCGCCGAGGCGCTCGTATCGCTCGGCCATCGCGTGACGCGCATCGACATGGATCGCGACGTTGCCGCGCGGCTCGCTGCGGTCCGGCCCGACCTGGTGTTCAACGCCTTGCACGGGACGCCCGGCGAGGACGGCTCGGTGCAGGGCATGCTCGACCTGATGGGTCTGCGTTACACCCATAGCGGCATGGTCGCCTCGGTCATCGCGATCGACAAGGTGCTGACCAAGCTGGCGCTGGTCCCGCACGGCATCCCGATGCCGGGCGGGCGTATCGTCAAGACCGCCGACATCTTCGAGGCCGATCCGCTCCAGCGTCCCTATGTCCTCAAGCCGGTCAACGAAGGCTCGTCGGTCGGCGTGGCGATCGTCACCGCCGACGGCAATTACGGCAACCCGATCGGCCGTGATGTGGCGGGGCCGTGGCTGGAATTCGACGAACTGCTCGCCGAGCCGTTCATCCGCGGGCGCGAACTGACCACCGCCGTGCTCGGCGACCGCGCGCTTGGGGTGACCGAGTTGAAGCCCAGGAGCGGTTTCTACGATTACGACGCCAAATATACCGATGGTCTGACCGAACACATCTTTCCGGCGCAGATTCCCGATGACATCGCCGACGCCTGCAAGGCGATCGCGCTCGAGGCGCACCGGTTGCTCGGCTGCAAGGGCGCGTCGCGCGCCGATTTCCGCTGGGACGACGAACGTGGGGTAGACGGCCTGTTCCTGCTCGAGATCAATACCCAGCCGGGCATGACGCCGCTCAGCCTCGTGCCGGAGCAGGCGCGGCATCTCGGGATGAGCTATCCAGCACTGGTCCAGGCGATCGTCGACGCCGCCATGGATGAAGGGGAGGGGCGATGAGCCGCACGATCAAACGCGCCCCGGCGCGCCGCCCGGTGCCACCGCGCCGCAAGGCTCCGACGATTTCGCTCGCCGACCGGCTGGTCGCCGTCCTGCCGATCAGCGAACACACGCTACACCGCATCGTCACGTGGTCGATCTTCGCGGCGGTGCTGATCGCGGTCACCGTCGGCGCGAGCCTGGCCGGCATTCCCGGCGCAGTCGGCAGCGCGATCGCCGAGGGGATCGGTCGCGCCGGCTTCCGCGTCGAGCAGATCCAGATAACCGGCGTCAGCCGTACCGACGCGATGATGGTCTATGCCGATGCGCTCGATCAACGCTCGCGCGCGATGCCGCTGATCGATCTGGCAAAGGTGCGCGAGAAGCTGCTCGCGCGACAGGGCTGGATCCAGGATGCGCATGTCTCGCGCCGCCTGCCCGACACGTTGCTTATCCACATCATCGAGCGTCAGCCGAGCGCGATCTGGCAGATCAACAACAAGCTCGCGCTGATTGCCGACAATGGCGTGACGCTCGAGGCGATCTCGGCTGATGCCATGCCCGACCTGCCGCTGCTGATCGGCCCGGGCGCCAATATGCAGGAGGCGGCTTATCTGCGCCTGCTCGATGTCGCGCCGGCGCTGAAGCCGCTGGTCAAGGCGGCGACCTGGGTCGGCAATCGTCGCTGGAACCTAACCTTCGAGAGCGGCGAGACGCTCGCATTGCCGGAAGGCGAGCGGGAGGCGGCGACGGCGCTGATCAAGTTCGCGCAGATCGACGGCACCAAGCCGTTGCTCGGCAAGGGTTGGATCCGCTTCGACATGCGTGATCCCGACAAGCTCGTCGCGCGCAAGCCGGGCGAGATTGCCGACCGCGCGATCAGCGTCCCCGATAACGGACACGCACCGGCATCGGACAATCAGACGAAACCAATCGGCACGACAGGGCAGGGGTAGAGCGTATGGCTAAGCAGGCACCGGAAGGTCTGATCACGGCACTCGATATCGGGTCGTCGAAGGTTTCGGCGATGATCGCGCAAAAGGGCGATGGCGGGGAACTGATCGTGCTCGGCACCGGCCAGCGCGAGAGCCGTGGCGTCAAGCGCGGCTATATCGCCGATGCCGACGCCACTGAGGCGGCGGTACGCGAAGCGGTCGAGCAGGCCGAACGCATTGCCGGCACCAATATCGAGAATGTCTGGGTCAGCTTCTCGGCCGGTGGCCTCGTCTCCGACGTTGCCGAGGTCGAATTCGAACTCGGCGGACACCGCGTCGAGCAGGCCGATATCGACGCGTTGCTCCAGGCCGGTCGCGAATCGATCGATCCTGCCGGGCGCATGGTGCTGCATGCCCAGCCGGCGCTCTACACGCTCGATGGCCTGACCGGCGTGAAGAAGCCGCTGGGCCTCCATGCCGACCGGCTCGGCGTGCACATCCATGTCGTTGCCGCCGATGGATCGCCGGTGCGCAATCTCGGGCTGTGCGTCGCCAACGCGCATCTCGAGGTGAAGGCGATCATCGCGTCGCCGGTCGCGACCGGCATGGCGTGCCTGTCGGAGGAAGAACGCGAACTCGGCGTCGCACTGGTCGAACTCGGCGCCGGCATCACCAACGTCTCGTTGTTCGCCGGCGGCATGCTCGTCGGGCTGACCTCAATCCCATTCGGTTCGGCCGATATCACAGACGACATCGCCTCGGCGTTCGGCACGCGCCGCGCGCAGGCCGAACGCATGAAGTGCTTCCACGGCTCGGCCAATGCTTCCCCGCGCGACAATCACGAGATGATCGACGTCGCGCCGATCTCGGCCGAGGACGATGCCAGCGAAGGCACGCGCATCACCAAGGCGCAGTTGATCGCTGTCATCCGCCAGCGGCTCGAGCATCTTATGGGGGAGGTGCAAAAGGCGCTGGTCGAGCTCAAGTTCGAAGGGCCGGTCGGGCGCCAGGTAGTGTTAACCGGCGGCGGCGCGGAATTGAAGGGGATCGCCGATTATGCGCAGCAGGCACTCGGCCGTTCGGTGCGGATCGGCCGCCCACGCGGTCTGACCGCGTTGCCCGAGGCACATTCCGGCCCCGGCTTCGCTACCCTTGCGGGCCTGGCTTTCTATGCCGCAGCCGACCCGATCGATCTGCGCGCCCTGCCGACAGCGGGCCAGTTGGTACACCGGCCGCGCGGTTTGGCGATCTTTCGGCGCCTTATGGCGGCGGCACGGGCGAATTATTGAAGAAATGAGACAAGATTTGGCGGTTCGCGCTGGAGTCGCCGCTAGCGATAGTGCAGAACGGCAACACATCATTAAGCGTCCCGCGGTTCGGGACGCGACGGAGACTGGGCGATGGTAGAATTTCTTGCTCCCGAAGTTGACGAGTTGACCCCGCGCATCGCGGTGATCGGCGTCGGCGGTGCGGGCGGTAACGCGATCGCGAACATGATGCGCGCCGAAGTGGCGGGCGTCGATTTCCTCGTCGCCAACACCGATTCACAAGCGCTCAAGCAGTCAAGCGCGCCGCATCGCATCCAGCTCGGCGTGAAGATCACGCAAGGCCTCGGTGCCGGGTCGCGGCCCGAGATCGGGCGCGCCGCCGCCGAGGAGACGATCGAGTCGGTGACCAAGATGCTTGAGGGTGCGCATATGTGCTTCATCGCCGCCGGTATGGGCGGTGGCACGGGTACCGGCGCGGCACCGGTCATCGCCAAGGCGGCGCGTGACATGGGTATCCTGACCGTCGGGGTCGTGACCAAGCCGTTCGCGTTCGAAGGCAATCGCCGTGCCAAGGCGGCCGATGCCGGCATTGAGGAATTGCAGAAATATGTCGACACGCTGATCGTCATTCCCAACCAGAACCTGTTCCTCGTCGCCAACGCCAACACCACCTTCAAGGAAGCGTTCCTGATGGCGGACGAGGTGTTGCAGCAAGGCGTGCGCGGCATCACCGACCTGATGGTCATGCCCGGCCTGATCAACCTCGATTTCGCCGACGTCCGCTCGGTGATGCAGGAAATGGGCAAGGCGATGATGGGCACGGGCGAGGCGTCGGGCGACAATCGCGCGATCGAGGCGGCGTCGAAGGCGATCGCCAACCCGCTGCTCGACGGTGTCAGCATGAAGGGCGCCAAGGGCGTGATCGTCTCGATCACCGGCGGCGACGACATGCGCCTGCTTGAGGTCGATGAAGCAGCCAACCACATTCGCGAACTGGTCGACGAAGACGCCAACATCATCTGGGGCTCCGCGTTCAATCCGGAGCTTGAGGGCAAGATCCGCGTATCGGTCGTCGCCACGGGTATTGAGGCCGATGCGCGCGGCCCATCGGCGCCGGCGCCGGCTGCGACCCGTGCCTTCAGCTTCGCTGCGCCGCGCAAGGTTGAGGAGCCTTCGCCGCTTGCGGCTATCATCGCGCCCGAAACCGAGACGGCGCCTGTGCCTGAGCCCGTTGCTGAAGCCAGCGAGCCGATCGAAGTCGAAGAGGCCCACAGCGACGCCGATGAACTGGTGCTCGATACGAGTGCGGAAGTGAGCGATTCGAACCCTGACGCCGAAGTGCCCGCGGCACCGCGCGTCTTTGGCGATGAACTCGATATTGCCGCCGAGCATGTTCCCGAAGTGCCGCAGCGTCGCCGCTGGCTGAGCCCCGGCGCGCCGACCGAGACGGCTGCGCCGGCCGCGCCGGCCGAGCAACCGAGCGAGCCGGCACCGCGCGTCAAGCTGGGCGGCACGTTGTTCGAGCGCATGTCGAGCGTTACCCGTGGCGCCGCGAAGGAAGATGAGCCGACCGACAAGGATCCGCTCGATATTCCGCGCTTCCTCCATCGGCAGAACAATCAGTAACCTGCCGTGATGCTGACCGGCGCCGCTCGGGACATGGCGTCGGCACACCGATCCGGTTCGTCGCCGCGCGGTGTCGTTCCGGCGCGCGGCGTGCGTGGCGGCCATTGCCCACCGTGCACGGCTGGGGTCTAGGGGCGACATGATGCGTGGTCTTCGCCTTTCGGCCTTCTTTCTGGCGGGTGCCTCGCCCTTCCTTTGTGCGATTCCGGTGGCGGCGCAGATGAAGATGGAGCCCGCTCCGCCGGGCGATGCCGACGAACTGGCGGCGCAAATGCGCCAGCTTGCCGCCGATCCGCAAAACCTCTCCGCGCTGATCCGCGCCGGAGAGCTAACGCTACGCCTCGACGACAATAGCGCGGCGGCCGGTTTTTTCGCGCGCGCCGAGCGCCTCGACCCCCGCAATGCGCGGATCAAGGCGGGGCTTGGGAGCCTGTTGGTTGGTGAGGAGCGGCCGGGTGAGGCGCTTCGCCGCTTTGCCGAGGCCGAAGCACTCGGTGCCGATGCACGCAATTTCGCGGCTGATCGCGGTCTGGCCTATGACCTGATCGGCGAGCAGGACCGCGCCCAGCGCGAATATCGCGCAGCATTGCGTGCAGCTTCGGCCGACGAGACCGTCCGACGATATGCCTTGTCGCTCGGAATTTCCGGCAAGCGCGACGAGGCATTTGCCGTGCTCGAGCCTCTGCTGCGGCGAAGCGACCGTGGCGCGTGGCGGTCGCGCGCGTTCATCCTCGCGATGAGCGGCGACCAGACCGGCGCCACGCAGATCGCGACGAGCATGTTGCCCCCAGGCATGGCGCAGGGATTGCAGCCTTTTTTCGACAGATTGCCGTCGCTGCCGGCCGCCGATCGCGCCTTCGCGGTGCATTTCGGCGAGATACGCCCGACGCGCGAGCGCCTCGCCGATGTGCGCCTGATTCCGCCGCTCGCGGCGCTCGGCCCCGATCCCTACGCTCCGCGCGCCGTCGCGGCGGTGCCGGCGTCCCCGCCGGCGGCGAGCAGTCGCGACGATCGCCGCAAGGCGCGCAGGCGCAAGGGCGTGGCGGTCGAGATTGCGGCGGCACTTCCGCCGCCGCTGCCGGCGCCGCCAGCCTATGTCGCATCGAGTGCGCTTGACGACGAACCGCTTGCGCCGGCCGCGTCGACGCTGCCCCCGCGTCCGAATTATGGTCAGGCGATGGTCCAGCCACTGCCCGGCGTGTCGATGGCGTCCAATCCGACACCGCGTCCGTCGGTTTCGGTCAGCGCGGCCAGCGTCGCCCCGCCCCCGGCCGCGACGCCGCCGGTAGCGAAGCGGGCTACGACCGCCCCATCCACCGCTGCGCCGTTCCCCGTCGCCGGCCCACCGGCGACCGTCCTCGCCGAGCACGACACGCGTGTTCCCGCGATCATCTCGAGACCGTCGCCGACGGTCGCGCCGACCGAGGATTCTTCGGGCGATGATGAACCGCCCGCTGTGTCGGCAGGGACCTCCGTGGCGACAGCATCGCCAACGCCGGTGCAAGGTCAGCCGGTGCCTCCAACAGTGTTTGCGGCGGTGCCGGGTGCCGCGACAGTCGCACCGCCACCATCGGCCGCGGTCGTGACGGTACAAGCGGTGCCGACGGCGCCCGAACCCACCGTCTCGCTTCCGGTCGCGGCCCGGGCAAAGCCGGTACGCAGCGAGGATTCGATCCTTGCCTCGATCATTGCGGGCATCAAGGTTCCGGCCGACGAGCGCCCGGCCGCATCGCTTGCGACGCGCCCGACACGGTCTGCTGTCGAGGCACCGGAAAAGCCGGCGATCGCGCCGACGCCCCCCGGCAAGCCGGGCACCAAGGCGGCCGACGCCGCGAAGAAAGCGGCAGCGGCGGCGAAGAAGGCCGCCGACGAGAAAAAACGCAACGATCCCAAGCTGCTCGAGCCGGCGCGGATCTGGGTGCAGGTGGCGGGCGGTGCCAATGACGCCGCGCTGGTGATGGCGTGGAACACGATGAAGGGCCGTGCGCCGGCAGCGTTCAAGGGTAAGCAGGGCTGGACGACGCCGCTCCGCGCCACGCACCGCGTTCTTGCGGGGCCGTTCAAGACCGACGAAGAAGCACGTGCGTTCGTCAATCTGCTCGCCAAGTCCGGGGTGCAGGCGTTCACCTTCACCAGCGAGGCGGGCCAGAAGATCACCAAACTGTCGACCAAGTGACCACGCTCGCCCCCTGGGCTGCGCATCCGGACGCCAGTCGCGGACGGCTGTATGCCGAGGAGGAAGGTGCCGCGCGCGGCCCCCGCGACGCGTTCCAGCGCGACCGCGACCGTATCATCCACTCGATCAGCTTTCGGCGGCTGCGCCACAAGACCCAGGTCTTCGTCGCGCCCGATGGCGACCATTTCCGCGTCCGCCTGACGCACAGCCTCGAGGTTGCGCAGATTGCGCGCACCGTGGCGCGCGCGCTCGGCCTCAACGAGGACCTCACCGAAGCGCTCGCGCTGGCGCACGACATTGGTCACCCGCCGTTTGGCCATGCCGGCGAGGATGCACTGCAGGCCGCGCTGGCCGGGCTGGGCGGGTTCGATCACAATGGCAACACGCTGCGTGCGCTGATGGTGATCGACAGCCCGTATCCGCGCTGGCCGGGGCTCAACCTGACGTGGGAGACGCTCGAAGGGCTGGCCAAGCATAATGGGCCGATCCACGACCCGGCCTGGGCGCTGGCCGAGGCCGATGCGACCTTCCCGCTCGAGCTCGGTCACTGGCCGAGCCTCGAGGCGCAGGTCGCCGCCATCGCGGACGACATCGCCTATGACAATCACGATATCGACGACGGGCTTCGCGCCGGGCTGCTGACGCTCGACCAGATCCTCGAAGTGCCGGTCGTCGCGACGGGCTGGGCGGCGGCGCGATCCCGCTTCGCCGATGTCGCGCCCGGACGGCTGATCGGCGAACTGGTGCGCGGCCAGATCGGCACGATGGTCAACGACCTGATCGCCGAAACGCGCGCGCGAATTGCCGGCGCGGGAATTACGCATGCCGATGATGTGCGCGGTGCCGGGCGCTGCCTCGTCGGCTTCTCGCCCGCGATGCGCGATGCCGAGCGCACGCTGAAGCGCTTCATGTACGCCAATCTCTACCATCATCCGCGCCAACTCGCTGCGGCGGATTCGGCGGCGACGGTGGTGTCGGGGTTGTTCGCGGCCTATCGCGCCGACCCGTCTACCATGCCCAGCGCCTGGTCGGAGCGGTTGCCGCCCGACGAGCCTGCGCGCAGCCGCCACATCGCCGATTTCATCGCCGGCATGACCGATCGCTACGCCATCGCCCGCTATCGCGAGACGGTCGGTCCGATCGATCTGCCCGAAGGCTTCTGAGCGGCACCAGTAATTTTGTCAGGTGTCCATGGAGGAAGTCCACCGTCCGGCAAATGGCGCAGGGCGGTGGCTGGGAAAGGTCGATCAGCGCGCGGCCACTTCGGCCCCGACACCGGCTTTGGCGCGCACATGGGGCATTTTGAAGAATACCGCTGTCTCTCCCACGGTGCCCGACACTTGATCGCCGCGCACGGTGAGTTCGAAGCTGTCGCCCGCCGGGAAGCGGTGGCCGGTGAGGATGACGCGACCTGGCAGATCGGACTTGGTGTAGACATAAGTCTCGCCGTCGCGCTGGAAACTGATTTCGGTCGGCTTTTCATCGGCGAAAGCTGGCGCGGCGGTGACGAGAAGCAGCGCTGCGGTCGCGAAGAGTGTCTTGGTCATGATCTTTCCTTTCGTGTGTCGAAAGCCAGATCAGCATCCTCGCCGCCGCCGAACATATTGCAGTGCAGCAAAGACCCAGGCGCAAAGCTTGCGCGACCAGTTGCACGAAACGTACGCCCAATCGTTGGAGCGGCATATTTTAGCGACACATTGGGATGAAGGTGGCCGCGATGAGGTATTCGAGGAGAGCATGATGGCGCAGACCAGCATCGCCATGAACCGTTTCGGCCTGGGCGCGCGACCCGACGAGCCCCTGCCGGACAATCCAACGACCTGGCTGCTCGATCAGTTCGCGCGTTTCGAGCCGCGTCCGGCGGTGATTGCAGCAGCGCCCGACAGCAGCGCGGTGTCGCAGGATCTGGCGAAATATCTCGAGGAGCAGCGTCAGTTGCGCCAGCAATTTGGTCCGGGCCGCAAGCCGGTGACCGAACCGGCGATGGTGGCGCCGCCAGCGGCGCAGCAGATGGCGCAGGGCATGCAAGGCATGACGGTCGCCCCGGCGCCCGAGATGACCATGCGCAAGGACGATCCCGTGGCGCAGGCGCGGCAGTTCGCCCGCCGCCAGGGGCGTGACGACTATGCCGCCGCGGTCGGCGCGCGGATGACCGCCGCGCTCGTCACGCCGGCACCGTTCGTCGAGCGGCTGGTGCATTTCTGGGCGAATCATTTTGCCGTGTCGGCCGACAAGCTGACTGTGGTGGGCCTTTCGGGCACACTGGAATTCGAGGCGATCCGGCCGCATGTGCTGGGCAAATTCGGTGACATGCTGGGGGCGGTCGAACGCCATCCGGCGATGCTGCTCTATCTCGACCAGGCGCAGTCGATCGGGCCGAACAGCATGGTTGGGTCGCGCGTTACGGCGCGCGGTATCCGCAAGGTCGGGCTCAACGAGAACCTCGCGCGCGAAATCATGGAGTTGCATACGCTTGGCGTGCGTACCGGCTACAGCCAGGCGGACGTCACCGAATTCGCCCGCGCGATGACCGGTTGGACGGTTTCGGGCCTCGGCCGCGCGCCCAGTGCGCGCTTGACCGGCACCGAGGGTCCGGCAGGGGCATTCGTCTTTGCCGAACCGCTACACGAGCCCGGCGCGCGTTCGATCATGGGCAAGCGTTATGACCAGCCGGGCGTGCGACAGGCGCAAGCGGTGCTCGATGATCTCGCGCACCATCCCGCCACCGCGACGCATATCGCGACCAAACTCGCGCGTCACTTTGCCGGCGACACGCCGCCGCCGGCGCTGGTCGAACGGTTGCAGGCGAGCTACCTCAGAAGCGGCGGCGACTTGCCGAGCCTGTACCGCGTGCTGATCGAAGCGCCCGAGACATGGGCGCCGCAGCCGGTCAAGTTCAGGACGCCGTGGGAATGGACGGTGTCGTCGATGCGCGCGCTCGGCTTGAAGACGATGCAGCCGCTCGCCATCACAGGGTTGCTCAACCAGCTTGGCCAGCCGACCTGGAAACCGGGCTCGCCGGCCGGCTATGACGATATCGCCGCCAGTTGGGCCGGGCCCGATGCGATCATGCGCCGGGTCGAGGCGGCGGAGCGCTTCGCCAACCGTGCGAATGGTGCGATCGATGCGCGCGCTCTGGCGCCCAGACTGTTCCCGGCAGCGCTGTCGCCCGCCACGACGCAGGCGCTGGCCAATGCCGAAAGCCCCGGCCAAGGGCTCGCGCTGCTGCTCGTCGCCCCAGAATTCATGCGGAGATAGACCATGGTCCTCGATCGTCGCCATTTTGTCGGAGCCGCCGGCATCGGCGGACTTGCCGCCTTGCTTGCCCCCAGTATCGCCTTCGCCAAGGCGGAGACCGACAAGCGTTTCATCTTCATTATCCAGCGCGGCGCCGCCGATGGGCTTGGCACGATCGCCCCGGTGGGTGACCCGGCGTTCATTGGCCAGCGCGGCGACCTCGCCATCGATTTCGCAGCGGCGACGAAACTCGATTCGATGTTCGCGATCCATCCGTCGCTCGGCAATATCGCCGCGCTGTACCGCGACCGCCAGGCACTGTTCGCGCACGCTGTCGCCTCGCCCTATCGCGATCGCTCGCATTTCGACGGGCAGAATGTGCTCGAGACCGGCGGGCTCGATGCGTATCAGGTCAAGGATGGCTGGCTGAACCGCATGCTCAGCCTGTTGCCGTCGACCAAGGCCAAGGCAATCGCCATTTCCGCCACCGTGCCGATGGCACTGCGCGGACCGCATGAGGTCTCGTCTTATGCGCCGTCGTCATTGCCGCAGGCCTCGGACGACCTGCTCCAGCGCGTTGCGATGCTCTATCAGGGCGACAGCCAGCTCCACGCGCTGTGGAGCGAGGCGCTCGGCACCAAGGCGCTGGCCAGCGACATGGCGGCGGGCAACCAGCAGAACGCCATGGCGACCGGCGCGCTGGCGGCCAAGCTGCTCGTGCCGGCCGACGGCGCGCGCATCGCGATGATCGAGACCGGCGGCTGGGATACCCATGCCGGGCAACGCGGGCGCCTCGCGGCGCAGTTGCGCAATCTCGACACGCTGGTCGGCGCACTCAAGACCGGGCTCGGGCCGCTGTGGCGCGATACGATGGTGCTGGTCGCGACCGAGTTCGGCCGCACCGTCGCGGTCAACGGCACCGGCGGCACCGATCACGGCACCGGCAGCGCGACGATGCTGCTCGGCGGCGGCGTGCGGGGTGGGCGGGTGCTGGCCGACTGGCCGGGGCTCGGCCAGGCCGCGCTGTTCGAAGGGCGCGACCTCAGGCCGACGACGCAACTCGACGCGTTCATCGGTGGTGCGACGGCGGCGCATTTCGGCCTCGATCCGGTGCACGCGATGGCCAAGCTGTTCCCCGACAGCAAGGGCACGCCGGCGGTGGGCGGGCTGGCGTAGCCGAGCGCCCAAGGCGGCGTCTTGCGTCGTTCGGCGGGCCGGGTCGGCCGCGCACCCTGTGGGCAACACGTATTCCGAGGTATTTGTCGACCGACTAGACCCTGCGATCGGGAATGATCGAGGTACTGAACGACATGGCGGGCGTACGCAAAGCGCGACTGACCGAACCGGCTGCCGCACCGGCCGATTCACCGGCGCCCGTGTCCCTGCTGGCGGCTCGCGAGCTCCCCGATCCCTTCGAGGAGCTAGCCGCGCTGGCCAATCGCCTGACCGTTTCGATGGTCGCGCAATGGACGCGGGGAATCTCGCCGGCGGCGCTGGCGTCGGCCTGGTTCGACTGGACGAGCCATCTCGCACTTGCGCCGGGCAGGCTGGCGCATCTCGCGCTCAAAGCCGGTCGCAAGGAGCTGCGGCTGGCACATTTTGCCGCCAGCAATTTGCCCGGCGCGCCGACCGACCCGGTCATCGCGCCGCTGCCGCAGGACCGTCGCTGGGACGATCCCGCCTGGCGCGACCTACCTTATGCGTTCTGGCAGCAGAGTTTTCTGCTCGGCCAGCAATGGTGGGATGCCGCGACGCGCGACGTGCCCGGCATGGAGCCGCATCACGAGCGGGTGGTCAATTTCGTCGGGCGCCAGCTTCTCGACATGGTCGCGCCGTCCAATTCGCCACTGACCAATCCGGTGCTGCAAAGGCGCATCATGGAGACCGGCGGTGGCTGTCTTGTCGAGGGCGCTCGGCTGCTGCGTGAAGATCTGGAGCGGGCGTTTCGGCACAGCCCGCCGGTCGGTGCCGATGCGTTCCTGCCCGGCAAGCAGGTGGCCGCAACGCCGGGCCATGTCGTCTTCCGCAACGAACTGATCGAGTTGATCCAATATGCGCCGGCGACCGACAAGGTGCGGGCGGATCCCGTGCTGATCGTGCCGGCCTGGATCATGAAATACTATATTCTCGATCTCTCGCCTGCCAATTCGCTGGTCAAGTGGCTGGTCGGCCAGGGGTATAGCGTCTTCATGATATCGTGGCGCAACCCCGACAGATCGCTGCGTGACATGGATATGGACGCGTATCGCCGGCTCGGCCCGATGGCCGCGCTTGATGCCGTGCAGGCGATTACCGGTGCGGACAGGATTCACGGCGTCGGCTACTGTCTGGGCGGCACCTTGCTGGCGATCGCGGCGGCGGCCATGGCGCGTGAGGGCGACACGCGGCTCGCCAGCCTGAGCCTGTTCGCCGCACAGACCGAATTCAGCGAGCCCGGCGAGCTTGGGCTGTTCATCGACCCCTCGCAGCTCGAATTTCTCGACGAGACGATGTGGATCCAGGGCTATCTCGACAGCTGGCAGATGGCGGGTACATTCGAGTTGCTGCGCTCGAACGACCTCATTTGGTCCCGGCTGATCACCGAATATCTGATGGGCGAGCGGCCGGCGATGAACGACATGATGGCGTGGAATGCCGACGGCACGCGGATGCCCTATACGATGCACAGTGAATATCTCAGGCGGCTGTTTCTCAATGACGACCTGGCGGAAGGCCGCTTTCCGGTCGACGGACGGCCGGTGAGCCTGTCGGACCTGCACCTGCCGATCTTTGCACTCGGCACCGAGACCGATCATGTCGCACCGTGGCATTCGGTCCACAAGCTGCACCTGCTGACCGATAGCGAGCTGACCTTCGTGCTGACCTCGGGCGGCCACAATGCCGGGATCGTCTCGCCGCCGGGGCACCCGCGTCGCCACTATCGCGTGCTGACGCGTCCGGCCGGCGGACCCTATCGCGATCCGGAGAGCTGGGAGCGCGAAGCGGCGGCGCACGAAGGATCATGGTGGCCCGAATGGGAGGCGTGGCTCGCCGCGCGCTCGGGTGTGTCGGTTGCGCCGCCGCCGATGGGCGCGCCGGACAAGGGTTACCCGCCGCTGTTGCCGGCACCGGGGAGCTACGTCCACCAGTCCTGAGGTTTTACGGGCACGGCGTCACGCCATATATTGCCCGCCGTTCACCGTAAGCGTCGCGCCGGTAATGTATCCGGCATCCTCGGCACAGAGAAAGGCGACGCAGCGCGCGATCTCGTCGGGTTGGGCGAGCCGGCCGACCGGAATGCGTGCCACGATCTTGGCCAGCACATCGGCCGGTACCGCGCGGACCATGTCGGTCTCGGTATAGCCAGGCGCGACGGCGTTCACCGTCACTCCGTCGCTCGCGCCCTCCAGCGCGAGCGCCTTGGTGAAGCCCAGCATGCCGGCCTTCGCCGCCGAATAATTGGCCTGGCCGAACTGGCCCGCCTGGCCGTTGATCGAGCTGATGTTGACGATCCGCCCCCATTTGCGTGCGCGCATGTCGGCGAACACGGCGTGCGTCATGTTGAAGCAGCCGGTCAGGTTGACGTCGATCACCTCCTGCCATTGCTCATGCTGCATCCGCGCGAAGCTCGCATCGCGGGTGATGCCGGCATTGTTGACGAGGATATCGATCGGGCCGAGCGCGGCCGCCACTTGCGCCGTGCCATCGCTGCAGGCCTGCTGATCGGCGACCGACCAGATGAAGGTCGGGATGCCGGTCTCCGCGGTGAAGGCAGCGGCGCGCTCACTGTCATGGCTATAGGTGGCGGCGACGGCGTAGCCGGCCCGGTCGAACGCGCGGCAAATCGCGGCGCCGATGCCGGTCGTGCCGCCCGTCACCAGGGCAACGCGGCGGGGATGGGGTGTGGAAGCCATTGTCATTCTCCTGAAGGGGGATGGTTCAGACCATGGTGTCGGTGGCGCGGCGGAACGAGCTGTGCGTGAAATCCTCTATCAGTTTTGACGGCATTTCGCGCGGCATGCCGTCGCCGGAGAGTAGCATCGTCGTTCGCTCGATCAGCGGCTGCGACCTCCCCGCGATGACTACCGCCAATGAGCTATCTACCAAGCACGTCGGAGACCGCTCGCTAGCGCAGCGACGCATGACGACGGGATTGGTGAAGCTACGTATGTGGCGGCCTGCGCTGGCGGCGCGGTCGCTTGCCGGTATGACGTCCGCAGTACATATCCAGATCTTGAAAGCACCATATCCGGCGGCCATCTGGCGTGCGGATCAACTTCGGAGAGCCTGAAACCGCCATGACGACGATGACCGACGCCATCCCCGAAACGCGTTCGTTCGAGGCCGATGTTGCCAAGCTGCTGCACCTGATGGTGCACTCGGTCTATTCGGACAAGGACGTCTTCCTTCGCGAGCTCATTTCCAACGCGGCGGATGCCTGCGAGAAATTGCGCTACGAGGCGCTGAGCGAGCCGGGCCTGCTGGGCGATGACGGCCAGCCGCGGATAACCGTGACGCTCGATGCCGAAGCGCGCCAACTCACCGTCGAGGACAATGGCATCGGCATGAGTGAAGCCGAACTGGCCGAGGCGCTTGGCACGATCGCGCGCTCGGGCACCAAGGCGTTCATGGACCGGATCGCCGGCGCGAAGGATGCCGGCGAGAGTTCCCTGATCGGTCAGTTCGGTGTCGGTTTCTATTCGGCGTTCATGGTTGCGGACAAGGTCGACGTGACCTCGCACCGCGCCGGTGGCGAGGGCGCGGCCTTGTGGTCGTCGGATGGCCTCGGCACCTATACGATTCGCGCCGCCGACCCTGCCGAGGCGCTGGCGCGCGGCACGCGCGTCGTGCTGCACCTCAAGGAGGATGCCACCGGCTATACCGAGAGCGCGACGGTCGAGCGCACGATCAAGGCGCAATCCGGACACGTGCCGGTGGCGATCTTCCTGAAGGACGGCCCCGATGCCGAGTCGCGGCAGATCGCCGACGGCGCAGCGCTGTGGACCAAGCCCAAGGCCGAGATCAGCAGCGAGGAATATGCCGACTTCTACCGCACCGTTGCCGGACAGTTCGACGCGCCGGCGCTGACGCTGCACTATCGCGCCGAGGGGCTGCACGATTATGCGGTGCTCGCCTTCGTGCCCGAGACACGGCCGTTCGACCTGTTCGATCCCGATCGCGCGGGACGGATGAAGCTCTATGTCCGTCGCGTGTTCATCACCGACGAGGCACAGATCCTGCCGCGCTACCTGCGCTTCGTACGCGGTCTGGTCGATTCGAACGACCTGCCGCTCAACGTATCGCGCGAGATGATCCAGGACAGCCCGGTGCTTGCCGCGATCCAGAAGGGCGTCACCAACCGTCTGCTGAGCGAACTCGACAAGCTGTCGGCGAACGAAAGCGAGCGTTACCTCACATTGTGGGACAATTTCGGCGCGGTGCTGAAAGAGGGCCTGTACGAGGATTATCCGCGGCGCGAGACGTTGCTTGGCCTCACCCGCTTCAAGACGACGACGTCCGGCTCTGCGTGGCGCTCCCTGAAGGACTATGCCGCCGACCTGAAGGATAACCAGACCGCGATCCACTACGCGACCGGCGATGACCTCGAGCGGCTCGCCTCGTCGCCACAGCTGGAGGGATTCCGCGCGCGCGGTATCGAAGTGCTGCTGCTGGCCGACCAGGTTGACAGCTTCTGGGTCGGCGCGGGCATCGACTATGAGGGCAAGCCGTTCAAATCGGTGACGCAGGGAATGGCCGATCTGCGATTGATACCATTGCCCGAAGGAGACCAGCCGACGGCCGAGGCGAGCGACGCGGTCAACGGCTTCATCGCCTTCGTCAAGACGACGCTGGGCGATGCGGTGTCCGATGTGCGCGTTTCCGACCGCCTGACTGAAAGCGCCGCGTGCTTGGTTGCGCCCGAGCATGGCATGGATCGCCAGATGGAGAAGCTGCTGGCGGGGGCCGGGCGGCTCGATATCGCAACCCGACCGGTGCTCGAGATCAATCCGCGCCACGCGCTGATCACCGCGCTGAGCGAGGTCGGCGAGGAGCAGAGCGCGTTGCGCGAGGACGCCGCCCGCCTGTTGTTCGACGAGGCGCGGATCGCCGATGGCGAACTGCCGGTCGATCCGCGCGCCTTTTCGGCGCGGCTGGGCAGGGTGCTGCAGCGCGGTCTGCACTGAGGCGGCACACCAGGCAGGCGGTGCCCGGTCATCGGCCGAATTTGAGTTGCACAGGCCGATCCGCTAAGGCGCGCGCTCGTCCTTTACGACCGGATTTTTCATGACGCTGTATTCCCGTTTCGCCGCGCATCTCGATGCGGCGCTCGATGCCCTTGTTGCCGCCGGTGACCTGCCGGCCGGGCTCGGCCGCACTGCCGTCACGGTCGAGCCGCCGCGCGATCCGAGCCATGGCGACCTCGCGACCAACGCGGCGATGGTGCTGGCCAAGCCCGCCGCGACCAATCCGCGCGCACTCGCCGAGAAGCTGGCCGAGCAGCTTCGCGCGATCGAGGAGGTCGCCACCGTGACGATCGCCGGGCCGGGCTTCATCAACATGACGCTGACCGAGGATACGTGGCGTGCGGAACTGTCGGCGATCCATGACGAGGGCGCCGACTATGGTCGCTCGTCGATCGGCAAGGGCGTTACGGTCAATATCGAATATGTCTCGGCTAATCCTACGGGCCCGATGCACATGGGGCATTGTCGCGGCGCGGTGGTTGGCGATGCGCTGGCGGCATTGCTCGAATTCGCCGGGCACAAGGTGATCCGCGAATATTATGTCAACGATGCCGGCGGCCAGGTCGACACGCTCGCCCGCTCGGCACATCTGCGCTACCGCGAGGCGCTTGGCGAGGATATCGGCGCGATCCCCGAGGGGCTCTATCCGGGCGACTATCTGGTGCCGGTGGGTCAGGCGCTCGCGCAGGAATTCGGCGACAAATATGTCGCTGCGCCGGAGAGCGAATGGCTGGTGCTGTTCCGCAAGGCGGCGGTCGCGGCGATGCTGGTGCTGATCAAGGCCGATCTCGCGCTGCTCGGCATCCATCACGACCTGTTTTCATCCGAGGCGGAGTTGCAGGCGGCGGGCAAGCCCGAGGCAGCCGAAAAGGAATTGCGCGCGCGCGGCCTGATCTACGACGGCATGCTCGAGGCGCCGAAGGGCGAGACGCCCGAGGATTGGGAACCGGTGATGCTGCCGCTGTTCCGCTCGTCGCAGTTCGGCGACGACCAGGATCGGCCGATCAGGAAGTCGAACGGGCAATGGACCTATTTCGGCGCCGACCTCGCCTATCACTGGCAGAAGGCGCAGACCGCCGACGCGTTGATCGATATCTGGGGCGCCGACCATGCCGGCACCGTCAAGCGGATCGTCGCGGCGGTGCAGGCGCTGACCGGCGGCAAGACGCGCTTCGACGTCAAGCTGGTGCAGATGGTGCGGCTATTGCGGGCTGGCGAGCCGATCAAAATGTCGAAGCGAGCCGGTAACTTCGTGACACTTGCTGATGTCGTGCGTGAAGTCGGCAAGGATGTCGTGCGCTTCACTATGCTGACGCGCAAATCCGACGCGCAGATGGATTTCGACTTCGCCAAGGTGGTGGAATTCTCGCGCGACAACCCGGTGTTCTACGTCCAGTACGCTCATGCCCGGATCAAGCGCCTGCACCGCAAGGCACAGGAGGCGGGATTGCAGTGTCTGGCGGTCGATCTGTCCCAACTTGATACCCGCGAGCTCGAACTGGTGAAGCTCGCCGCGCAGTTTCCGCGCATCGTCGAGACCGCTGCCACGGCGCGGGAGCCGCATCGTATCGCCTTCTATCTCAATGACCTGGCCGCTGAGTTTCACGCGCTGTATAACCTCGGCAACGACCAGCCCGAGCGGCGTTTCGTCATCGAAGGCGATTCCGCGATCACTGGCGCGCGCCTTTTCCTCGCCGATGCTATAGGACAGATCGTTCGTAACGGCCTTGCCATCATGGGTGTGCAGGCGGTCGAGGAGATGAATTGATGGCCACGTCAGGCGGCGACTATGAAGTGCGTGACGAGGATCGGCTCCCGTGGCTCGAAACCGTCGATGAGGATTATAGCGACGGCCCGTCGATCGGCCGCGTAATCCTGCTCGTCGTGATCGGGCTCGCGGTGATCGCGGCGGCGATCTTCGGTTTTTACTGGTTCAAGAGCCATCGCGTGACCGACGGGAACGGCGCGCTGATCGCGGCGCAGGAGGGCGATTACAAGGTCAAGCCCGACGAAGCCGGCGGCACGAAGGTAACGGGCGAGGGCGATATCGCGATCGCCACCAGTGACGGTTCCGGCACCGGCAATGCGTCGATCAATCTCGGGGCGATGCCCGAGGCGCCGGTGTCCGGAACCAAGGTCGTGCCCGTCAATCCGGCGGCGGGCGGTGCAGCGAAGACGGTTGCGGCAGTGCCGGCATCGGGCGGCAAGCTCGGCGCATCGGCGCCCGCCAAGCCCGCGCCGGTCGCCGTCGGTGGCGCGGCCAGCGGCCTGATCCAGCTCGGATCCTTCCCGAGTGAGGCGGAAGCCAACGCCGCCTGGGCCAAGAAGTCGAAGCGCTTCAGCTATATCGGTGCGCTCGGCAAGTCGGTGCAGAAGGCCGAAGTCAACGGTCGTACGGTCTATCGCCTGCGCGTCAATGCCGGCAGCGCTGGCCAGGCCGGCGAACTGTGCGGCAAGCTCAAGGTCGCGGGTGAGGATTGCTTCGTCGCGCGCGACTGATCGCCTGAATGACGTCATGGCGGTGCGGGCATTTTTGCCTGTGCCGCTCTGTCCTAACGCGTGTCGATCGATTAACCCGGCAGCATGAAACCCGTCATCTTTGGCCTGAGCGGCCTCGCGCTGACCGCGGACGAGCGCGCCTTCTTCGCTGACGCCGATCCGCTCGGCTATATCCTGTTTGGCCGCAACGTCGCCGATCGCGTGCAACTGCGCGCTCTGACCGACGACCTTCGCGCGCTGTCTGGCCGTGACGACCTGCCGATCCTGATCGACCAGGAGGGCGGCCGCGTCGCGCGGATGAAGGCGCCCGAATGGCCCGAATTTCCCGCCGGCCCCGTCTTCGACGCGCTGTACGACGTCGCGCCGATTTCGGCGATCGAGGCGGCGCGGTTAAACGCCGAGGCGATCGGGCTGATGCTTGCCGAGGTCGGCATCAACGTCGACTGTATGCCACTGCTCGACGTCGTCCAGCCCGACACGACCGAGGCGATCTCGATCCGCGCGCTGGGTCGCGAGCCGCTGCGCGTCGCGGCGATGGGGCGGGCGATTATCGACGGGCTGGCGCGTGCCGGGGTGGTCGGCGTGGTCAAGCACATGCCCGGCCACGGTCGCGCGCAGCTCGATACGCATCACCATCTTCCCACCGTCACCGCCACCGCTGCGGAACTGGCGATCGACCTCCACCCGTTCCGCGCGCTGAAGGACGCGCCGATGGGGATGACCTCGCACATCGTGTTCGACGCCTGGGACCCGACGCACCCCGCGACACTGTCTCAGATCGTGGTCGAGCAGGTGATCCGCGGCGCGATCGGGTTCGACGGGCTGCTGATGACCGACGACATCGACATGAAGGCGCTGAGCGGCACGGCTGGCGACAAGGCGGCCGGCGCGATCGCGGCCGGCTGCGACGTCGTGCTCGATTGCTGGGGCCGGATGGACGAGATGCACGACATCGTCGCGCGGCTCGACGATATATCGGCGGTGTCGCGCGCGCGGCTCGACCGGGCGATGGCGACGGTTGTGGGCAAGGCGCCGCAGGGCGACATGGCCGAGTTGATCGCCAGGCGCGACGCATTGCTGGCACGCGCATGATCTTTCGCGCTGCCGGGCGGATCGTGTAGCGTCGCCACGATGGACGCCGAACCCGTAACGCTGACGCTCGATCTCGACGGCTGGGAAGGACCACTCGACCTGTTGCTGGCGCTCGCCCGCAACCAGAAGGTCGATCTCAAGCAGATCTCGATCCTCGCGCTGGTCGACCAGTATCTGACCTTCGTCGAGGAGGCCAAGACGCTGCAACTCGAACTGGCGGCGGATTATCTCGTGATGGCGGCATGGCTCGCCTATCTCAAATCGGGGCTGTTGCTGCCGCGCGATCCCGAGATCGAGCCGAGCCCGGAGGAGCTGGCGCTGCGGCTGCAATTGCGGCTCGAGCGATTGAACGCGATGCGCGAGGCGGGCGCGCGGCTGATCGCGCGCGACCGGCTCGGTCGCGACGTCTTCCTGCGCGGCGCGCCCGAAGGATTGCGCACCGTGCGCAAGGCGGTGTGGCAGGCCGAAATCTACGACCTGATCGCCGCCTATGGCAGGATCAGCGCGCGCAGCCGGCCGGTGATGCACATCGTTGCCACCCGCCCGGTGATGACGCTGGAGGAGGCGCTCAACCGCGTGTCGCGGCTGGTCGGCACGAGCATCGAATGGAATGCGATCGAAAGCTTCCTGCCGGAAGGCGCGGTCGGCATCTTTCGCAAGTCGGCGCTGGCCTCCAGCTTCGTTGCCGCGCTCGAACTGGCGCGGCAGGGCAGGGTCGAACTGCGCCAGAAATCGCCTTTCGCGCCGCTCTACCTCAAGGCTCCCGATGCGGGGGCGACGGCATGAGGCGCGCCGATGAACTGACCCGCGCGGTTGAGGCGGTGCTGTTCGCCGCGAGCGAGCCGCTGACGGTGGATGCGATCGTCGCGCATCTGAACGGTGCGAGCGGGGTGCGCGCCGTGCTCGAAGAACTGGTCGCCGACTATGCCGGGCGCGGAATCGAACTGGTGCGGCGCGGTGAGCGCTGGCAATTCCAGACCGCCGCCGACATGGCGCATCTGCTGCGGCGCGACCGCGAAGAGGCGCGCAAGCTGAGTCGCGCCGGAATCGAGACGCTGGCGATCATCGCCTATCATGAACCCGCGACGCGTGCCGAGATCGAGGCGATCCGCGGCGTGCAGATCTCCAAGGGCACGCTCGACGTGTTGATGGAGGCGGGATGGATCCGCCCGGCCGGCCGGCGCGAGGTGCCGGGGCGACCTTTGCTTTACGCCACGACGGCCGAATTCCTCATGCATTTCGGCCTGGCGAGCCGTCGCGACCTGCCGGGAATCGACGATCTGCGCGCCGCCGGGCTGCTCGATCCGATCGATCTTGCGATGGAACATGCCGGAATGTCGGACGGCGATGACGTCGAGGTGGAAAACGGCGACGAAGATGCCTAAATGGTCTGTATTCCTCAAGGAGATGTGTGATGGGTTTCGGAAGCCCGATTCATTGGCTGATTTTAGCGGTGCTCGCAATCCTCGTGCTGGGAGGCGGTCGCTTCTCGAACATGATGGGTGATGTCGCCAAGGGCATCAAGCAGTTCAAGAAGGGCATGGCGGAGGAAGACGAGACACCGGTCAAGCCGAGCCGTATCGAGGCGAAGGCATCGGATCCGGTGCTCGATCGCGACGGCAATCGCGTGCGCGACAGCGAGATCTGACGCACGACTTCTGCCTCCGGCACTGGGTTACGATTTCGAATGTTCGACATAGCTCCTACCGAACTGCTGCTGCTTGGCGCGGTGGCGATCATCGTGATCCCGCCCAAGGATCTGCCCAAGGCGATGCGCGTCGCGGGCTATTGGGTCGGGCGCGCGCGCGGTGCCGCGCGCCAGTTCCGCGCCGGTTTCGACAACATCATCCGCGAATCCGAGTTGAACGAGATGGAGAAGCGCTGGGCTGAAGAGAATGAGCGGATCATGCGCGAGCATCCGCCGACACCGGCGATGCTGGCGCTCGATTCGCCCGCCGACGTCCATAGCTGGCCCGATCTCGAAGGCGAGGCACCGGTCGTGACGGTCGCGCCGCCGGTCGTGGCGCCGATCATCGACGACAATGGCGTGGTTCACGCGCCGCCCGTGGGGCGGGTGGTGGAACCCGCCGCAAAGAAGACGCCGGCCACGCCCCGCAAGGCGCCCACGCGCAAGCCGGCGGCAAAGAAGCCCGAGGCCTCTTCATGAACGCGCCGGTCGACGAACTGGAAGACAGCCGCGCGCCGTTGATGGACCATCTGATCGAGTTGCGCCGCCGCCTGCTCTGGAGTCTGGCGGCAATGGTCGTCGCCTTCTGCATCTGCCTCTATTTCGCCGAGCCGATCTTCGGCGTGCTGGTGCATCCGCTGGTCAAGGCAGGGCAGAGCAAGCTGATCTACACCCAGCTGTTCGAGGCGTTCTTCGTCCAGCTCAAGGTGGCGTTCTTCGCCGGCATGATGATCGCCTTTCCGGTGATCGCCAATCAGCTGTGGCAGTTCGTCGCACCCGGCCTCTACCGCAAGGAAAAGAAGGCGTTGCTGCCGTTCCTCCTGGCGACGCCCGTGCTGTTCGCGATGGGCGCGTCCCTGGCCTATTTCATGGCCATTCCCGCAGCGCTGCACTTCCTGCTCGGTTACCAGGGCAATGTCGGTGGCGTAGAGCGCGAGGCGTTGCCGTCGGTCGACAATTATCTGTCGTTCACGATGCAGTTCCTGTTCGGCTTCGGCATCGCGTTTCTGCTGCCGGTGCTGCTGATGCTGCTCGAGCGTGCCGGAATCGTCACGCGCAAGCAGCTGGTCGGTGCGCGGCGCTATGCGATCATCGGCTGCTTCGCCATTGCGCTCGTCCTGGCGCCGCCCGACGCCGGATCGATGATCATGCTGGCCGTGCCGTTGGTCGGCCTTTACGAAGTCTCGCTGATCGCGATCTGGTTTACCGAACGCAAGCGCGCAAAAGAGTCCGGCGCGACCGCCGACGCCGCATAGGGAAGGGCCCACCCGCGTTGCCGGGGGTGGGCCTTCTCGATCGTTCAGGGTGCTAGCCGCTTATTTTGCGTCGTCAGCCGTCTTGGCGACCGTATGCTCCGCTGACTCGACATCGCGACCGACGCCCTCGACCGTGTTGCATGCACTGACCAGCAACGCGCCGACGATGGCCGCGATTCCCATGAGCTTGCGCATGATATTCTCCTGAAGATGGCGCCGGACGCCTGGCCCGCGCTCTTTCAATGCCCTGCAGCCAGCTTCGTTCCGTGGCGGAAACGGCGGGTCGGATTTTGCGGGGCTGAAAACAATTTGGGTCCGGAGGCGCCACCGGGGGGGGAGGGGTAAGCGCGTCCGGACCCATGTCTTGGATAGCGAGAGCGGGGGGGCATAAATTCGCTATCCGGAATTTAAAACGACGATTGGCGACCTTGGTTCCCGCCGATCCGAATTTTTTTGAATTTTTTTGACTGCCTCAATCGCGGCCGGAAACGGCGATCGCGATCTCATAGGCACCGACCAGCGGGTCGTGGTGCAGCTTGGCGCGCAATTGACGCGACAGGCCCTCGATCACCCGGCCATAGCGCTCGGACAGGATCGTGCGCAGCGGGTCGCCATCGATCAGCGCCGGTGCGTTGACGCGCAGGATGGCGCGGTCGTCGCTTTCGCCCGGCTTGACCGACACGCGCACCTGGGTCGCGGGGTTGAGCGTCATCGCCATCTCGATCAGCTCGGTGAGCAGGAAGGTGACGGCGATCGCCGTGTCCTGCGTTACCAGATAGGGGTCGACGTCGATCGCGATGCCGAACTGCTTTGCGCCCTCCGGGGCGGTGGCGCGCAGGTTCGAGGTCAGCTCGCCGAGCACCGAGCGCAGGCTTAATCCGCGGTTTTCCTCCATCTCGGCGAAGTGGTGGCGGTGGACCACCGCCAGCGCGTCGACGCGGCGCTGGATCGAGGCATAGGCGTCGGACGCTTCCTGGCTGCGCGCGCCGCGGGCATGGAAATTTATCAGGCTGGAAATCACCTGAAGGTTGTTCTTGACGCGGTGATGGACCTCGCGGGTCAGGCGCGTTTGCCGGACCAGCCCTTCAGCAAGGCCGGCCTCATGTGCCGCGACCGTGCGGCTCAGCGCGCGGAAGGTGTCACCCAGATCGCGAATCTCGTGCGACGGCACCGCGCGCATCGCGACGGGGTCGATCTCCTCGCCCGGCGTAAACGCCGCGACACTGCGTCGCAAGCGCTGTAACGGACGCAAGAGCAACGCGTCGACGACCAACCAGCCGATGCACGCCGCCGCCAGCCACATCAGGATCGGCAGCAGCATGGCGAGCAGTACGGGCGAGGTGATCGGTGCGCGCGGTACGCTCATTCGCAGCCATAGGTTGTCGATGCCGAGCGAGACGCGTTGCGAGGCATTGCGTACCAGCGGCCCGGCCGGCGGATCATCGACCAGCGTGAGCGACTGGTCGTCGTCCGTCAAATGCGCGCCATGCGGCAACGTAAAGCCGCTCGGCCGCGCCGTCGTGGTCAGGAACTTGATCGGAAAATAGGCTGCCGCATAGGTGCCTGGCGCGCCGCCGGCGACCGAGAGTGTCAGACCACTGCCGGGGATGATCCGCGCCGTAATCGGATTGGCAGCACGTGGCGGCAACGGCGCGATCGCCCCAGGCAGCGCAGCGCCGCACAGCGGCCGTCCGTGGCGATCGAAAATCACGAATCGCGTACCGCCTGCTGCCTGTTGTGCGAAAACGCCCTGCGCACGGGCGCAACTCGGTGCATCCCCCGGGTCGGTGTCGAGCGCCGACAGCGCGGCGCGCAACGCCGTCATGTCACCGATCAGTTCGTTTGCAAGCTTGCGGCCGCTTTCGTTGAGCGCGACACGAAGCTGGGCCGCTGCAATGTCGTCGGCGGTCTCGGTTGTGCGCATCGACGCCAGGAAGGCGATGATCGCCAGCGGCAACAACGCGGCGCTGAGGATCAGAAAGATCTTTGCGCCGGTCGGCATCCTGGCCAGTAAAGTCGACTCGCTGCCTGCGCGCGCTTCGGGTGTCGCGGACTCAGCCACGGTGGAATGCGGTCACGACCGTCAGTCTAGCTTGCCCAGCAGGTCCAGCATCTCGGACGGAATCGCCTCATCAACAGTCTTTTGATAGACACCGCGCAGGGCCGCGCCCATGTCGCGGTCCTTGTTCTGGACTTTAGCAGCTCGCCCGGCTGGCGGCTTTTTCGAAGTTACGTCGGCCGAACGCAAATCCGTCCCCCTTGAGCATCCGGCTGAGCCGGGCATGGTAAAAACCGGTAACCACCGGAGCTGTGATTTCGCGCCTACATTCCGCCACGAGTTGATGAAACTAAAATCGGCTTCGTTGGTTCCATGCCCTGCGCGAAATATCGGTGGGGCCAGCGCCACTCGGTAAATCGCGTTGCATTGGTGCCCGCTCCCTTCCACAAGGACGGGGCATTTTTTTGATGGAGATCCCGACAGCCATGTCGCTTGGACAACAGCTTGCCCCCCACCTTCCCTTTCTGCGCCGCTACGGCCGCGCGCTGACCGGCAGCCAGTCGCATGGCGACAAATATGTCCGCGCCACGCTTGAGGCGATCGTCGCGGCACCGACGGAATTTCCACGCGACGTCGACCCGCGACTTGGTCTTTACCGCATGTTCCAGGCGATCTGGAGCTCGACCAATTTCGACGAGACGCCGGAAAATGCCGGTGCCGGCCCGACCGACGGTGCCGAAGCGATCGCCCGGGCACGCCTGTCGCGCATCACGCCGCTGTCCCGCCAGGCATTGCTGCTGACGGCGATGGAAGGCTTCACCAGTGAAGACACCGCCTATCTGATCGAGGTCGAGACGCGCGAGGTCGATGGCCTGGTCGCCGAGGCGCTGGCCGAAATCGACAAGCAGACCCGCGCGCGCGTGCTGATCATCGAGGATGAGCCGATTATCGCGATGGATATCGAAACGATCGTCCGCGATCTCGGCCATGACGTCACCGGCGTTGCGGTCACGCGTGACGAAGCGGTGGCGCTCGCGTTGGAAGATCGTCCCGGGCTCGTGCTCGCCGACATCCAGCTTGCCGACGACAGCTCGGGCATCGACGCGGTGAAGGACATTCTCGCCGAGTTCGAGGTGCCGGTGATCTTCATCACCGCCTTCCCCGAGCGTCTGCTGACCGGCGAGCGGCCCGAGCCGACCTTCCTGATCACAAAGCCGTTCCAGCGCTCCACCGTGAAGGCAGCGATCAGCCAGGCGCTGTTCTTCAATCAGGCGACCGCACCGGTCGCCTGAGGCTACCGGGTTCTTTTTCGTACGAACGATACGGACCCAAAACGGTTTTCAGGTGTTCTGGATATCATGTCAGATCCAGATGAAACCGTTCACATCAGTGGGCAGAAGGCTCGCGCCGGGGCCACGCCTCACATGACGCGCTATATTCTTGGCACGTCGCTTTTCCTCGTGGTCGTGGCGTTCCTCGTCATTTGGCTATTGCGCTAACTTGCGGCAGAGCGGGGCGATAACCATGTTAGAGACGATGGGCCGCAGTGTGCGGTCAGCGAACGGAGCCGCATGACCGATATTATCGATCAGGACGACGCGGCGGCGCCGGTTGAGCATGTAGCGCTGTCGGACCCCGAGTTCAAACAGCAGCTCGCGCAGGTCATTCCGCACCTGCGTGCGTTCGGGCGGTCGCTATCGGGCAGCCGCGATCTCGCCGACGATCTCGTCCAGGAGACGCTGATGAAGGCATGGGCGGCGCGCCAGCGCTTCCAGGCCGGCACCAATATGCGCGCCTGGACCTTCATCATCCTGCGCAACCTGTATCTCTCGCAGATGCGTCGCGCGCGCTTCAAGGGCGAGTGGGACGATCTCGTCGCCGACCGGATTCTCGCAGCACCCGCCAGCCAGGACCGTCACGTCGAACTCGGCGACATGCAGCGCGCTTTGTTGCATCTGCCGCAGCCGCAGCGCGAGGCGCTGATTCTGGTTGGGGCCGGCGGCTTTGCCTATGAGGAAGCAGCGGAGATCTGTGGCGTTGCGGTCGGCACGATCAAGAGCCGCGTAGCGCGTGGGCGTGTCGCGCTTGAGACGATCATGAACGACAACTCGCTGCCGTCGCGTCGTACGCACAGCAACGAGCCTGGCATGACGGCGCTCGATACGATCATGGGTGAAGTTGACGAACTCAGCCGCAATCACAGCGGCGGCGGCAGCAGCGACGATTGATCAGCGCGCCTGGTTTGTGCCGCGATCGATCTGGGCGAGCAACACCGTGAAATCGTCCGGCAGGTCGCCGCACGTCCCAAACGCCGAACGAAAGACACGGCTAAGCGAATCGCTCGCATGCGGCGCTGCGATCGTCCTCAGATCGGACGTGGAGCGTTGCGCAACCGGGACATCGTTATAGGGCATGCCGGGTAGAACGACCGAACTGGTCATTTTGTTTCTTGCAAAGCGCCGTCTTGAAGGCGGAAAGCGATGGCGATGGACATCGGCTCTCACGGACATTCGCTCGTCGATGCCTGCGCGCGCGCGCGCGCGGAGGCACCTTTCCTGCGGCTGTTGCTCGATCGGGAGCCAGATATCGCGGCGGAAGCAGCCGAGGGCCGGCTTCCCGCGATCGAACATGCCAGGATCGACGATCCAGCGATGCCTCTCGCGCGACGCTTGCGGCTGGAGCGTCGGCGTCTGGCGCTGATTGTCGCGCTGGGTGACCTTGCCGGGTGGTTCGACCTGACGGCGGTGACCGGCGCGCTCAGCGATTTTGCCGATTACGCCCTTGACGCCGCGATCGCCGCCGCGATCGCCGAGCGCACGCCGGGCGCACCATGCCGCGGCTTTGCAGCGCTCGCCTTGGGCAAGCAGGGCAGTCACGAACTCAATTATTCGTCGGACATTGACCCGATCCTGTTGTTCGATCCGGCGACCTTGCCGTGCCGCCCGCGCGAGCATCCCGAAGAGGCGGCCGTGCGCATAGCGCGACGGGCCGTCGAACTGCTCCAGGCGCGCGACGGTGACGGTTATGTGCTGCGTGTCGACCTGCGGCTTCGCCCCTCGCCCGAGGCGACGCCGATCGCGCTGCCGGTCGATGCGGCGATCTCTTATTATGAATCGCTCGCGCTGCCGTGGGAGCGCGCGGCGTTCATCCGCGCGCGCGCCGCCGCCGGGGACATCGCGCTCGGCAATCGTTTTCTCGACACGATCCGGCCGTTCATCTGGCGCCGCGCGCTCGATTTCGGTGCGATCGGCGAGATCAGGGGCATTTCGCGGCGGATCCGCGACCATCACGCCCAGGGCCAGGCGTTCGGTCCGGGGTTCGATCTCAAGCGCGGGCGCGGCGGCATTCGCGAGATCGAATTCTTCGCGCAGATCCACCAGTTGATCCATGGTGGGCGCGACCCCACGCTGCGCGCGCCGGCGACGCGCGACGCGCTGGCACGGCTTGCCGAGGCCGGCTGGATCGGCGCCGACGAGAGCCATGCGTTGAGCGATGCTTACACGCTGCTGCGCACGATCGAGCACCGCGTGCAGATGGTCGAGGATCGCCAGACACACCATCTGCCGATGGGGGATGCCCTCGACAGCATTGCGCGGCTGCACGGCGTGGCAGACGGCGCCGCGCTGCTCGATATCCTGCGTCCGGGCGTGGCGACGGTGGCCGCGACCTATGACTCGCTCGATGGCGGTGAGGGAGCGTCCCTGTCGGCCGATCGCGACCTGCTGATCGGCCAACTCGATGCTGCGGGTTTCGCGCATGACGATGGTGTGGCCGAACTGATCGAGCGCTGGCGCGGTGGCACCTATCCCGCGTTGCGCAGTCCTGCGGCGCGCGCCGCGCTCGAGGCGGTGCTGCCCGGGCTGATCGAGGCGGTCGGCACCGCGCCCGACCCCCATGCGGCGATCGTTCGGCTCGACGTGATGCTCGGGCGACTGAGCAGCGCGGTCAATTTCTTCCGCCTGCTCGAGGCGCGACCGGCGCTCGCCCGGCTGCTCGGCGCGATCCTCAGCCACACGCCGACGCTCGCCGAGGCGCTGGGCCGGCGCCCCGAACTGTTCGATGGACTGGTCGATGCCAGCGCGCTGGACCCGGTTGGATCGGTCGACGCGCTGATCGGCGAGATGCGGCTCGGTGCGGCCGATGGCGACTATCAGCAACAGCTCGATCATGTCCGACGCATCGTCGGCGAGAAGCGCTTCGCGCTCGGGACCCAGATCATTGCCGGGGTGAGCGACCCGCTTGAGGTGTCGGCGGGCTATGCGCGCATTGCCGAGGCGGCGATCGGGGTCCTCACCGCCGCCGCGACGGCAGAGTTCGTGCTCGCGCACGGCACGGTGCCGCGCAGCGAACTGGTCATCCTCGCGCTTGGTCGGATGGGCGGGGGCGCGTTGACTCACGCCTCCGATCTCGACCTGATCTACCTGTTCACCGGCGATTATATGGCGGAGTCTGACGGCGCCAAGCCGCTCGGCGCAGTGCTCTATTACAACCGCCTGGCGCAGCGCGTCACCGGCGCCCTGTCAGCCCAGACCGCGTCGGGGCCGCTCTACGACATCGATACGCGGTTGCGGCCCTCGGGTACACAGGGGCCGCTCAGCGTCTCGCTCGACGGCTTCGAACGCTATCAGCGCGAGAGCGCCTGGACCTGGGAGCATATGGCGCTGACCCGCGCACGGCCGGTGTTTGGCTCGCCGGCGGCGCGATTGGCAACACAGGCCGTGATCGACGCGGTATTGCGCGGCGCCCGCCCCGCGCGCACCATCATTGCGGACGCAGTGGCGATGCGCACCGAGATGGCAGCGCACAAGCCGCCGGCCGGCCCGCTCGATGCCAAGCTGCTTCCCGGCGGCCTTGTCGATCTCGAATTCGCCGTGCACATGGTGCAACTTACCCGGCTGACCGGGTTCGATCCGCATCTCGGCACCGCCATCGACCTGCTTGCGGGGCAGGGCCTCGCGCCGCCCGGCCTGCGCGCCGCGCACGACACGCTTACCCGGCTGCTGGTCACGTTGCGGCTCGTCGCACCGGACGCGCTGCCGCCCGCACCGGCGACTTGCGCGTTGATCGCGCGCGCGCTCGGACAGCCCGATTGGGGTGGGGTGATTGCGTCGTTCGATGCGACCCGGCAGGAGGTGTTGGATTACCTTGCCGCGGTCACTGCCGGCGGCGGTGCGCACGATGGAGATGGCAATGGCACTGGATGAAGGCGCGAAGATCCCGGCGATCGAGCTGGCGACGCCGGCAGGTGGGCACGTCAGCCTGAGCGATTATGTCGGCAAGCCGCTGATACTCTATTTCTATCCCAAGGACGATACGTCGGGTTGCACGCGTGAGGCGCAGGATTTCAGCCGGCTCTATCCTGAATTCCAGGCGCTCGGCGCAGAGCTGCTCGGCGTATCGCGCGATACGCCGGCCAAGCACCGCAAGTTCATCGACAAATATGACCTGACCGTGCCGCTGGCCTCGGACGACAGCAATGCAGCGATCGAGGCGTTCGGGGTGTGGGTCGAAAAGAGCCTGTACGGCAAGAAGTATATGGGCATCGATCGCTCGACCTTCCTGTTCGACAAGGCCGGCGTCCTGGCGCGCGTGTGGCGCAAGGTTCGTGTGCCGGGGCATGCCGTCGAGGTGCTCGAAGCGGTCAAGGAACTCGGCTGATCGTCGCTCGGACGGTCGCCGCGGCGGCGCGCGTCGTGCTTGAAACCGCCGAGCCCGCGGCAAAGGTGCGGGCAGCGCGCGAGGCTGCGCGCGCCTGGCGACGCGGCGTGCTGGCGCATGACTTCGACGTCCCGATGCCCGACCGCCCGGCGCGCCCGGCGGCGCCAGAATTGTGCGCGCCGTCGCGGATGCCGCGGCGCGGCAAGGGAGGCTCGGAACGCGGCCGCATCGCGCTGCTCCACGCGCTGGCGCATATCGAGTTCGTCGCGATCGACCTCGCCTTCGATATCGTCGGCCGGTTCGGCGAGGGCTTTCCGCGCGCCTTCGTCGACGCATGGATCGGCGTCGGTGCCGATGAGGCGATGCACTTCGCCTTGCTCGATCGCCGCCTGCGATCACTCGGCAGCCATTATGGCGCGATGCCGGCGCATGACGGATTGTGGGACGCGGCCGGCGCCACCGCGCACGACCCGCTGGCCCGGCTCGCCGTGGTGCCGATGGTGCTCGAAGCGCGTGGGCTGGATGTCACCCCGACGATGATCGAACGCCTTGCAGCGGCCGGCGATATGGCCAGCGCGCGGATACTGCAGCGCATCCTCAGCGACGAGATCCGTCATGTACGCGCGGGCACAATCTGGTTCGAATTCGGCTGTCTGCGCGATGGATTTACGCCTGATTCGCACTGGCGTGCACTCGTTGCGCGATATTTTCGCGGCATGCTTAAGCCGCCGTTCAACGACTCGGCGCGTGAGTCTGCCGGTCTGACGCTGAATTACTACGCAAGCCTTGCCTCGGTCTGACAAGGCGGGTCACACATAGTCCCGAAGTCCGGGGCGCGGAGGGGCCGCTACCGGGATGTCAAAGGGGCGGGGCCGGTCGTTTCCGGTTATCGCTAGGGTCGACGGGAACGCATGGCAAAATTTTCATTCGCGTCGGGCACGCAGGCTCTTGCGCGGCTCAGCACCTATTTCACCACCCGCGACTTCATCTTTCATGATGGCCGCGATCTGCGCCGGTTCAGCGTCGGTGGACGTGCCCAGGCGATGATGGCCGGCATTGCTGCCGTTACCTTGTGTTTCTCGGCTTATGGCGTTGCCCAGGCAGCGGTCGGCGCGGTGGCGTTGAGCGGTGTGGTCGGTACGCCGCTGTCGCCCGAAGCCAAGGTTGCCCAGATGCAGGTGCGCGTCGCCGCGATGCAGGCCGATGTCGAAAAGATCCGCGCCGTCGCTGCTGCCCATGCCGCACGCGTCGAGCAGCGCCAGGCGATCATCACCGCCGTCGTTTCCGGCAAGGCCGACCAGCGCGCGATGGCAATCGTGCCGCAGCCGATCGATCCGCAGGCCGACGCGCTCGCCGCCGATATCGTCGCGCCGCTCAAGCAGGTCGAACAGCATCAGGTCGCCACCGTCGCCAAGGTGCGCAAGGTTGCCGAGCAGCGTTACGCCAGGGCAGCCGCGCAGGTCCGTCGCCTCGGCCTCAACCCCGAGCGCTTCAATGTCGCGGTGCCGGCGATGGGTGGCCCATATGAAGCCGCCAACGGCGCCGAAGCTGCCGCCGATATCCGCGCCGACATGCAATTCCGCTCACTGTTCATGACCTGGAAGAAGCTCGACAATCTCGAGCAGGGCACGATCGCGATCCCGTCGGTCCAACCGGTCGAGCGGCTCGCCTTCACCAGCAATTTCGGCATTCGCTCCGATCCGTTCCGCGGCACCGCCGCTTTCCATGCCGGCGTCGACATTCCCGGCCCGATGGGCACGCCGGTCTACGCCACCGCCGACGGTATCGTCGATCGCGCCGAGCGCGCGGGCGGTTACGGCAACATGGTCGAGATCAACCATGGCAAGGGTATCCAGACTCGCTACGGTCACCTCTCGAAGATTCTCGTGGCGCCCTTCACCCGCGTTCATCGCGGCCAGCTGATCGCGCTGATGGGATCGACCGGTCGTTCGACCGGCCCGCATCTTCACTACGAGGTCCGCATCGACGGCGCCGCGGTCAACCCTGTGCCCTTCCTGCAAAATGCCGATTACCTGCTTGCCGCGCAGGATCGCTCGATAAAGACGATCCCCGTCGCGGTCGGCGGCCCGGCCGCCGACTGATCCCATCACGTCCGATTTCGCAGGGGACGCGGTTGCCGTCGGCACCGCGACCGCCTATCTCGCTGTCATGGCGACACTAGCTCCTGAAATCGCATTGACGCCCGCCGCTGCGGCGCGCGTTGCCGCTATTGCCGCCAAGCAGGGCAAACCCGCGATATTACGCCTTTCGGTCGAGGGCGGGGGTTGCTCGGGTTTCCAGTATAAATTCGGCTTCGCCGACACCACTGACAGCGATGATGCGATCGCAGAGACCGATGGCGTGCGGCTGGTGGTCGACTCGGTCAGTCTCGATCTCGTACGCGGCGCGGCGGTCGATTATGTCGAGGAACTGGGGGGCGCGGCGTTTCGCGTCACCAATCCCAACGCGGCGTCGGGCTGCGGCTGCGGCACCAGCTTCTCGGTTTGATCGCGCGCGTTGAAGATCGTCACCTACAACGTCAACGGCATCAAGGCGCGCCTGCCGCGCCTGCTGGAGTATCTTGCCGAACAGCAACCTGATGTTGTGTGCCTGCAGGAACTGAAGTCGAGCGACGATACCTTTCCCGAGGCGGAAATCCGCGATGCCGGCTATGGCGCGGTGTGGCACGGGCAGAAGAGCTGGAACGGCGTCGCGGTTCTCGCCAAGGGTGTCGACCCGGTCGAGCGCCAGCGCGGCCTCGCGGGCGATCCCGAGGACGCCCATAGCCGCTATCTCGAAGCCGAGGTGAACGGCATCGTCGTCGCCTCGCTCTATTTGCCCAACGGTAACCCCCAACCTGGCCCCAAATTCGATTACAAGCTTGGCTGGATGGCGCGCCTCGCCGATCGCGCACGGGCGCTGCTTGCGGAAGAAGTGCCGGTGGTGTTGGCCGGCGATTATAATGTCATCCCCAATGACGACGACACCTTCTCGGTCCGGGCGATGCAGGACGATGCGCTGATGCAGCCGGAGAGCCGTGCGGCCTATCGCGCGCTGCTCGCGCAGGGCTGGACCGACGCGTTGCGCACCCGCTACCCCAAGGGCAGGGTGTGGACCTTCTGGGACTATCAGGCAGGCGCGTGGCAACGCGACGCCGGGTTCCGTATCGATCACCTGTTGCTCAGCCCGCAGGCCGCCGACCGGCTGGTCGATGCCGGCGTCGACAAGGAGTATCGCGGCCGCGAAAAGGCCAGCGACCACGCACCGACCTGGGTGCGGCTGCGCTAGCCCGGGCCGAAGGGGCACCATGAAAAAGATCGCCTGTGCACTGCTGTTGCTGACGCCGACCGCAGCCTTCGCCGAGGATCGCGACTACTGCCCGACGCGGCCGGGTCTCGGCACCACGCCGTGCACCATCGCGCCGGGCCATGTTTCGGTCGAAGTAGCGCTCACCGACTGGACGCTGGAACAGGATTCGACCCAGCGCAGCGATACCGTGCTGGTGGGCGACAGCTTCGTGCGGCTCGGCCTGAGCGATTCGATCGAAGCGCAGTTCGGCTGGACGCCGTTCGGCCATGTCCGCACGCGCGACAAGCTTGCGGGCACGGTCGATAGCGCCAACCGAGTCGGTGACGCGACGCTCGGCCTCAAGGCCAATCTCCTGCATCCCGACGGGAGTGGCGTATCGGTCGCGGTGCAGCCCTTCGTCACGATCCCGGTCGGCCGTGCGCCGCTTGGCGCCGGCGACTGGGGCGCGGGGGTAGTGGTGCCTGTCACCTTCGATCTCAGTGACACGGTCAATTTCGCCACCACGACCGAAGCCGACGCGGCGGTCGACCAGGGTGGCCACGGTCGGCATTTCGCCGCCAGCGAGACGCTCGGGCTCGGGTTCAAGCTGAGCAAGACGCTGACCGCGACGATTGAGGGGCAGGTGCTGCGCGACGAGGATCCGGCCGGATCGACGACGCAGGGACTGGCTTCGCTTTCGCTCGCCTGGTTGGCGAAGAACAACCTGCAGTTCGACATCGGCGGCGTCGCCGGGCTCAATCGCGATGCGCCGGACCTGGAACTTTACGTCGGCATGTCGCGCCGTTTCTGACAATTTGACAGGCGCGCGAAGGCGGATCGATCTTGCCAAGAACTGGTGCCAAATACCGACGGGCGGCGGGAATTGCTATTCACAAGCCGTTCATATTTTTCGCTATCTCATTGAAAAAAAGCCGTTCTACTGTATGGCACAGTTAATGCACCAACACAGATGCCGCCGGACGATCCGGCTGGCGATGTGGAGGATGTTATGTCGAAAATCATCATGTTGATCGGTGGCGTCGCGCTTGCCCTCGCGGCGCCGGCGATGGCGGCCGGTTCGGACAACGAAGCGGGAGGCTCGGTGCCCAGGACCGAACAGCCGAAGCCGAAGGCGGAGCAGCGCTTCTGCGTGGTGTCCGATGTCACCGGGTCGCGCATCGCGCACAAGGTCTGCAAGACGCGCAAGGAATGGCTCGCCGAGGATTTCGACCCGCTGGCCAAATGATCCGTGGGCGGCCCGCGACGCCATATACGGCGTCGCGGCGCCGGCCTGCACCGAAAGACCATCGCAGCACCATCGAACGGCGACCATCGGCGGCTATGCTGTGGCGATGAAGAGCCAGCCTTTCCACCTGCGACTTGGGTTCGCCATCGCTGGTATTACCACCGTATGGCGGCGTGAACGCAGTTTTCGCACGCACGTCGTCGTCGCCGTTCTTGCGGTAATATGCGTGCTGTTATTGCGTCCCGGCTGGCTCTGGTCGGCGTTGTTGCTGACTGCTGTCGTGCTCGTACTGGCGCTTGAGATGGCCAATGCCGCGCTCGAATATCTCGCCGATCAAATCCACCCCGATATCGCGCCGGGCATCGCCGCCGCCAAGGATGCTGCGGCGGGTGCGGTGCTCATTGCCAGCGGCGGCGCGCTGGTCACTGCGGCGCTGATGCTGGGCGATCTCGCCTACAGGTGCTTCTCATAGACCTGATAGACCTTGTTGACATGGCTGTTGATGGCGCCGGCAATGGCGTTCATCCCCTGATTGTCGTCGAGTACCCAGCCAATCTCGCCTTGCGTGCTGCCATAGTTGGCGACCGCATCGCGGCGAATATATTCGATCATCATGAAGGCCAGCTGGCTCGCCATGCGCGATGCCTGCAGTTCCTTGACCACGCCCATCAGCGGAACGCGCATCGTGTCGGCCTTGGGTCGGCGCAACCACAGCAGCAGCTTGGCCCAGCCGAACGGGAAGAGATTGCCGTTCAGCGGCTTCAACGTCTCGTTGAGATCGGGCAGCGTGATCATGAAGGCGACCGGCTGGCCGTCCAGTTCGGCGATGCGGATCAGTTCGTTGAACACGATCGGCTTGAGCTTGACGCCGACGTCGACGATCTCGGGTGGCGTCAGCGGGACGAAGCCCCAATTGTCCGACCAGGCGTCGTTGAGGATCGCCAGGATGATCGCGGCTTCCTCTTCGAACTTCGTCTTGTCGACCATGCGGATCCTGATCCGCGGGTTGCGCTCGCCCGACTGGATGATGCGCTGCACGATCGGCGGGAATTCACCCGTGATGTCGAGCCGATAGGTCTTGAGCTGTTTGACGGGGAGGTAACCGGCGCTCTCGATCCATTCTCGATAGATCGGCTTGGCATGGCCCATCATGATCGTCGGGGGATGATCATAGCCCTCGATCAGCAGACCGGGCTCTTCCCAGATCGACATGCTGATCGGCCCGAGCACGCGGTTCATCCCCTGCCCGCGCAGCCAGTCCTCGGCGGCTTTTATCAGCGCACGCGCGCTATTCTCGTCCTCGGCGTCGAACAGGCCGAACTGTCCGCAGCCGGGGCCGAATCCCTGTGCCGGCGGCATCGTCAGCGCGAGCGTGTCGATATGCGCGGAAATGCGCCCCACCACCTGGCCGTTGCGCTCGGCGAGGAACAACTGCGCCTTGGCGTGGCTGAACCAGCCATTCTTCTCCGGCGTGATCAGCCCGAGCGCCTCGCCCTTGAGCGGCGGCACCCAGTTCGGATCGTCCTTGTAGAGCCGGAAGGGCAGCGCGATGAACTTCTTGCGATCGGCCTTGCTGTCGATGGGGCGGATGGAGAGGGGAGCGGTGTTGGCCAAGGTAGAGACTCTTGCTGGAGTGGGTTTGCAGTCCCGCGCGCGCTGTGCGCTGTCAAGCCGGTCGTCGCTGTTGTCGCGCACCTGACCTGTTAACGCCACCATATAGCCACTATCTCAGGGCAATGGCCCACCCCATGGACAGTTCGCTCACCCTCGATCCGCCGCACGCCGCGCCGCGTGCCAGCACGGCGCCGCACGGGCCGCGCGAGGCCATCGCCGATGATCGCGCGCTGCTGCGCGCGGCGGCTGAGTTGGCGCGCGATCTCGCCGCGCCGCGGCCGCTGGTCTATTGGGCAGACGCGGCCGGCTCGGCGCTGCTGGGCTACGCCGCGCTCGCGGTTGCCGTGTCGGGCGTACCGCTCGGCTGGGCGCTGCTCGCCGCCGGCGTTGCGGTGCTCGCGCTGTATCGCGCCGGCAGCTTCATCCACGAACTGACTCATCTCAAGCATTCGCTGGTGCCCGGCTTCTGGCTCGGCTGGAACATCCTTGTCGGCGTGCCGCTGATGGTGCCATCCTTCCTGTACGAGGGCGTCCATACCCTCCACCATGCGCGAACGCGCTACGGCACGATCGAGGATCCCGAATATCTTCCGCTCGCGCTGATGAAGCCATGGACGCTGCCGCTGTTCGTGGTCGTCGCCGCGCTCGCGCCGATCGCGCTACTGGTGCGCTTCGCGGTGCTGGCGCCGTTGTCGTTGGTGGTGCCGCCATTGCGTCGCTGGCTGGTGGCCCGTGCTTCGGGCCTGCAGATCAATCCGCAATTCGCCCGCCGCGCGCCCGAAGGCGCGTTTCGGACAATATGGATCGCGCTGGAAACCGCGACAAGCCTGTGGGCACTCGGCCTGCTCGCGCTGGTCGCGACCGGCGTCATCCCGCTCAAGGGCTTCCTGATCTTCCTCGCCATCCTGTCGGGCGTCACGGTGCTCAACCAGCTCCGCACGCTGGTCGCGCATCTGTGGGAGAATGAGGGCGAGGCGATGACCGTCACCGCGCAATATCTCGACAGTGTCAACGTGCCGCCGCCCGGGTTATTGCCGGCGTTATGGGCGCCGGTCGGGCTGCGTTACCATGCGCTGCATCACCTGCTGCCGAGCGTGCCCTATCACGCGCTGGGCGAGGCGCATCGCCGCTTGCTGGCGGTACTCGACGCCGACTCGCCTTATCACAAGGGCAATCATGCCGGGCTGCTACCGCTGGTCGGCAAGATCGCGCGGAGCACGATGCGGGTATCTCGCTGAGGCGCGCGCGCGACCGGGCCTGCTGTTAGCTCAAGGCTGCCAATATTGACTCACGGCCGCGTTCCGCCAGGCGCGGGGCGGATAACGGCTGGCTGCGCGCAGTGATTCAACCGCAGTCCTGGCGCTGCTATCCGATCATGCCGCCAAGGCGCCTACTGGCGCGGCGAGGCTCTTTCTTATGGTCGATGTTGGAGTCGGTTCGGCTGTTCCGGGTGCTGTTCCCGGCTGTTCGGCGCGCTGCTGCTCGCGCTGTTCGGTAGCTGTTATTCCCGCTGTTCCGCCGCTGTTCCTGAAACGGTCAAAACTCTATCAAGCTATTGATTATTTATAGTAAATGTTGAAAATATGGCGAAAGGGGAGCGCTCCGAAAAATAATCTCGCGGCGAATTCGCGCTGTTATGTTGGATCGATGTCCACGATCCGCGAACGCACCTATTCCTCGGTCCTGACCAACACCGCCTCGCCGATCAGCAGGAACAGCAGGAACGGTGCCCAGGCAGCAAGGAAGGGCGGGTAGGCGCCGAGATTGCCCATCGCCAGCGCGAAGCTGTCACCGACGAAATAGGCGAAGCCGAGGAACATGCCTAGCACCGCGCGCAGGAACAGCTTGCCCGAGCGCGCCAGACCGAAGGCCGAGATCGCGCCGAGCAACGGCATCAGCACCGCCGACAGCGGGCTCGACAATTTGTGCCACATCGACCCCGACAGCGCCTTGGTCGGTCGGCCGGCATCGGACAGGTCGCCGATCGCGCGATGGAGTTCGCCGAACGACAAGGCATCGGCGTCGATGCTCGCCAAGGTCAGCTGATCGGGCCGTACACCATTACCGATGATGATCGTGCCGAGCGGCGTGAGGCGTCCGCCGGCGACGTCGAACCGCGTGGCCGGCCCAATCCGCCAGCCGTTGCCGGCGCGCACGCCATGCGGCGCGCGCACAACGCTGACCATGTGCCCATTCTGGCGGTCGTAGAGCGTGATGTCGGTAAGCTGCGCGGCATTGCCGCGGCCGGTTACCTGCGCGACCTGGATGAGGTCGTCGCCATCGCGCACCCAGACGTTGGACCGGTCACCGCGATCGACAGGCAATGGTGCGTATCCCCCCGCCTTCCACACCGACAGCGTGGCGGTCGCCCGGCTGACGATGCGATCGTTGAACGCGAAGGACAGGATGGCAATGCCCAGGCTCGCGACGATCAGCGGCGCGAGCAACTGATGCGCCGAAAGGCCGGCTGCTTTCAGCGCGACGATCTCGCTGTTCTGGTTCATCGTGCTGAGCGTCAGGATTGTACCGAGCAGCACCGCGAACGGCGTGAAGGTGGCGATGATCTGCGGCGCGCGCAGGCTGACGTAGCGCAGTTCCTCCGCCTGGCCGTTGCCGTGATAGGCGAGAATGTGCCCCGTTTCGCTCAGCAGGTCCATCATCTGCAGGATCAGGACGAGCGTGGCGAGGATCGCCAGCGTGCGCACCACGAACGCCTTCGCCATGTAGAGCGCGACGGTGCGCGACGGGAATAGTTTCAGCGCGATCATGCCGTTTTCGCCTCGCGCCGTTTCGGCAATAGTCGGCCGATCAATTTGGTAACCTTGGAGAAGCTGCGCTCGAGTCCGCCGATCGGCTGACCGCCGGGCACGAAGGCGATAACGTAGAACATCCAGCAGCAGATCGCGCCGAACACGCTGAACGGAACCCACAAGGCAAAGAACGGATCGATCTTGCCGAGGCCGCCGAGTGCCTGGCCATATTCGTTGACCTTGTGATACGCGACCACCATCACGATCGCCAGGACCACGCCGAGCGCCGAGGTCGACCGCTTGGGCGGAATGCCGAGCGCCAGCGCGAGCAACGGCAGGAAGAACATCGACAACACTTCGGCGAGCCGGAAATGGAAGGCGGCGCGACTGGTGTCGCGATCCTCTTCGCTGGCATGCTGGTCGTGGCCGATGCGCACCAGTTCGGGCAGCGTGCGCTCGACGTTGATGCCACCGCGTGAGCGGAAATTTTCATATTTCGGCAGCGGAATCGGCAAGTCGTGCGACGTGAAGGTCAGCACGCGCGGCGTGACGAAGCCGGGCGCATTGTTGATCAGCGTGCCGTTTGTCAGCCGGAAGATGATTTCATCGGGGTTGTCGGTGGCGAGGAACTGGCCCCGCTCTGCCGTCACCGCGTACCAGTCGCCTTTCTTGCCGGCATATTGCACGAAGATGCCGGAAAGTTTGCGGCCCTCGTCGCGGCTGTCCTCGATGCGCACCGTCGCGCCATTGGGGAAATGGGTGAACTCGCCGACCTTGATCGACGCGCCGAGCGCGCCGGTGCGCAGTTCGAAGCGCAGTTTCTCATAGGTGTAGCGGGCGTCGGGCTGGATGAAGCCGACGATGGCCAGATTGACCAGCGCCAGGCCGATCGCGAACATGTAGGGCACGCGCAAAAGCCTGAGGTAGCTCAACCCGACCGCGCGCAACGCGTCGAGCTCGGAGTTCGTCGCGAGGCGGCGAAACGCCAGCAGGATGCCCAGCAACAGCCCGATCGGGATGCCCAGGCCGAGATATTCCGGCAGCAGGTTGGCCAGCATGCGCCATACGACGCTGACCGGTCCGCCCTCATTGGCGACGAATTCGAGCAGGATGCGGATTCGGTCGAGGATGAGCAGCATCGCCGTGATGACGAGACAGGCAAGCATCGGCACTGCGATCAGCCGGGCCATGTAGCGGTCGATGGATTTCATGATCGCTGGAAACGGCCTTTATGGGCTGAGCGGGGCAGGGCAAATGCCCCGGTCGAGTGGCTATATCGGCGCGAAGGCGCGGCGTCAGCTACAAATCACTCCGCCGCCGCCCGGTCGGGTGCGGAGTGCGAATCCGCTACCGCCTCGCCCAGTGCGCGCTCGAGCGCCGCGATCGTAAACGGTTTGCGCAGCACGACATGCCCGTTGAACGCCGCTTCGCCCGCATCGCCGGCAAAGCCGGTGACGAACAGCACGGCGATATGCGGGAAGCGGGGTCTCAGCGCGGCAATCATTTCCGGTCCGGTCTGCCCCGGCATCAGCACGTCCGACACGATGACGTCGATCGCGCCATGCTGGTCGAGCAGTGCCGGGGCGGCGAGCGGATCCTCGCAGGCGATCGCCTCATGGCCCAGTTCCTGCAGCGCGCCCATCGTCGCGCCGAGCACGCGGGGGTCGTCCTCCACCACCAGCACGCGTAGCGTGACGAGCGGGGCGTCGGCTTCCGCCTGAACGGGCGCGTCGACCGCGCCGCCGGCAGCATTGCCATAGCGGGGCAGGAAAAGCGTCACGGTCGTGCCGTTGCCGGGTGTCGAGTCGATCACGATCTCGCCGTCCGCCTGGCGCACGAAGGCGAACGCCTGGCTCAATCCCAGGCCGGTGCCCTGGCCGGTCGGCTTGGTGGTGAAGAAGGGCTCGAACACACGTTCGATCGTCTCCGGCGTCATGCCGCAGCCGGAGTCGGTGACGGCGAGGGTTATATAGTCGCCTGAAGCGCAGCTGCCGATCGTGTCCTCCGCCAGGGTTCGCCCCGCCGTGGCGATCGACAGCGTGCCGCGGCCGTTCATCGCGTCGCGCGCATTCACCGCGAGATTGAGCACGACATTCTCCAGCTGGAGCTTGTCGGCGCGCGTCGCCCAGCCGCAGCCGTCGTCGCTGACGCTCACCGTAATGGCATCGCCGATCGTGCGATCGAGCAGATCAGACATGCCCGCGACCAGCGCGCCCGCCTCGATCGGTTCGGCGCGCAACGCTTCCTCGCGCGAGAACGCGAGCAGGCGACGGGTCAGTTCGGCGGCGCGGTTGGCGCCCTCCATCGCGCTGTCGATGTGGCGCGCGGCGTCCGGACCGCCAGCCTTGACCTGTCGCGCAGCAAGTTCGAGCCCGCCGATAACGACCGCCAGCATATTGTTGAAATCATGTGCGATACCACCGGTAAGCTGGCCAACGGCTTCCATCTTCTGCACCTGCCGAAGCCGACCTTCTTGCGCGCGCAGTTCTGCGGTTGCCCGCGCCACGGCTTCCTCGAGATCGGCCGAGCGTTCGCGCTCCACTTCGGCTTCGGCGCGCGCGCTGGCGCGTTCAGCCAGTGCCTGGACGATCAGCCAGCCGAGGAAGATCGCGCCGAGCACGATCAACCCGCCAAACACCATCAGCACCTTTGCCGCATTGCTCGACCAGGTGACCGAGGCCATCGCATTCCCGGTGCGCCGCTCGAGCAGCGCGCGCTCCCGCCCGATGATCAATTCGAGCAGATCGTTGATCTGCGCCAGCGCCGGCGCCTGGCGCGCGGCGTAATAGCGCGCCAGCGCCTGGTCGTTCTTCTTGTAGCGCGTGCTCAGTGCGATATCGACCAGTTCCCCGCCGCGCGCACGATAGGCGGCGCGCAATGCGTCGATCGGACGCTGCAGCGAGGGATTGTCGTTGGTAATCTGGTCGAGGCGGTCGATCTGGTCGCCCGCCAGCTTCCACTGGTCGAAATAGACCGAACCGAGCCCCTCGTCGCCGCTGATGACGTAACGGCCAAGAGAGGCTTCCGACTGGGCGATCGTTCCGGACAGCGTGCGTGCGAGGATCATCACATCGTAGCTGTGGCGTTGCAGCTGCAACGCATGGTCGCGCTCGCGGTTGGCGTTGCCAACGGTGACCACCAACGCGACGAGCACGAACGCGCCCAACGCCGCCGTGACGACCAGCATGATCGTACGCCAGGCGCGTCGCGGCTCGCCTGGAGCCGCCATGTCCGCCTCATTATCGCTCATCGCGCCGGACTCTACCCGCAAGCGCGACTCGTGGGAAGTCGCGCGCCGCGAGTCAGGCGATCACGCCCAGCGCCTGGCCTGCGGCGCGGAACATGCCAAGGACCGTCTGGATCTGCTCCGCGCTATGCTCGGCGCACAGCGAGCAGCGCAGCAGATAGGTGCCGGCTGGCGTCGCCGGTGGCCGCGCCATGTTGACGTACAGCCCGCCTTCGAGCAGCGCCTGCCACATCGCCACCGCCTGGGTCTGGTCGTCGAGGATGATCGCGATGATCGCCGATTGCGGCGTGTCGGTGCCAAGCTTGAAGCCCATCGCCTTCAATCCGCCATGCAGCGTGCGGGCATTCTCCCACAGATGCTGGCGCTTGTTGTCGGCGTGCATCAGCTTGCGGATCGACATCGCGGCGGTCGCGACGACCGATGGCGGCAGCGAGGCAGTGAAGATATAGGGGCGGCAGGCGAGGCGGATCGCCTCGAATTTGGGATGGTTCGAGACGCAGAAACCACCGACCGTGCCGACCGACTTGGAGAAGGTGCCGATGATGAAGTCGACATCGGCCTCGCACCCTTGGTCCTCATACACGCCACGGCCGTGCGGGCCGAAAAAGCCCATCGAATGCGCCTCGTCGCTCAGCACCATTGCGCCATGCTTCTTGGCGACGGCAACCATCTCCTTGAGCGGGGCAATGTCGCCGAGCATCGAATAGACGCCTTCGAGCACTACCAGCTTGCCGGCTTCCTTCGGCAACCGGCCGAGCCGCTTGTCGAGGTCCTCGACGCTGTTGTGGCGGAAGCGCACGATCTCGGCATTGCCCTGCGCGCAGCCGTCATAGATCGAGGCGTGGCTGTCGGCGTCGAGGATGACATATTCGCCCTTGCCGGCGAGCGTCGAGATCATGCCGAGATTGGCCATGTAACCGGTCGAAAAGACGATCGCGCCGCTCACGCCGTAGAAATCGCGCAGTGCCTGCTCGACCTCCATGTGATCGCGAAACGTGCCGTTGAGCATGCGGCTGCCATTGGTCCCCGAGCCGAACTGGTCGAGCGCGTCCTTGCCGGCCTGAATGACGTCGGGATCGAACGTCATGCCCATATAATTATAGGTGCCGAGCAGGATCGTATCCTTGCCCTTGATCACCGCCTCGGTCGGCGACTTCACCTCGTCCATCACGATCGCGAAGGGATCGGTGACCCCTGAATCGAGCAACGCCTTTCGCTCGGCGATCAGGCCGTCGAATTTCGACATCAGATCGCGCTCCGGCGCGATCGTTGCGGGGTGTTCGGGCAGCGCTTCGGCCACCAGACCAGCGTCGGTCATCGCTTCAGCCCTTCAGCTTCTGTACCGCGTCGACCAACTGGCCGATATTCTCGATCTCGGCCTGCATGTTCATCGTGATGATGATGTCGAACTCGTCCTCGATCGCGGCGACGAAATCCATCACGGTGAGGCTGTCCCATTCGAGGTCGCCCTGGAAGGTCGTGGCATCGCCCAGCACCACGCCCTTTTTGTTGAAGGGTTCGATCTGCGCGGCGATCGTCGCGAAAGTCTGGTCACGGTCGGTCATGCTTGATCCTTATTAGGTCGGGAGAGCGATTGCCAACCGAATGCGGCGGGAAGGCGGCACCGGCTTGGCAAGTGCGGCTGCAACGGGCAACATCGCGGCGGAAATAACCGGGGGCTAATATGTCGAAGGCACTGCCACACGATCATCCGGACTATGAATTTCCCAAGGAAGTCCACAACATGCTCGTCGCAGCGTTGGAGGCGCACGTGCAGTTTTCGGCGATGGCGGACACCAAGGCAAGCATCCTGATGGGCGCAACCTTCGTCGTCTTCACACTGACGATCGGCCAGATGTCCACCGCGACCCTGCTCGCTTCCCCCTCGCTGATCCTGCTCGGCGTGTTTTCGTTCATCGCCACGGTGCTGTCGGTGATGGCGGTGATGCCCGCGATCAAGACGCCCAAGGGCCGTAACCCCAATTATCTGTTTTTCGGCGTGTTCAGTACCGTGCCGGAAGCTGAATTCGTCGACCGCATGATCGATGTGATGCGCGACGAGGAAACCACCTACCGCACGATGGCGCGCGACCTCTACCAGAACGGCATCGTCCTGCAGAAGAAGAAATATTATTATCTAACAAGATCTTATCAGGCATTCCTTGTCGGCATCATTCTCACGCTCGCTGCGTTCCTGCTGCAGGCCGCGACCGGCTGGCCGCACCAGGCCTGAGCGTCAGAGCAGGCCGCTGGCGCGATACCAGGCTGCTGTCGACGCCAGCCCATCGGGTGTCGCGATCTTCGGTTGCCACAATTGCGAGGGCGGGCGCCTGGCCGGATCGATCGTCCAGTCGGGGTGGCAGAAATAGTCGACCCGGTCGGGGGTCAGCTTGGCCTTCTTGCCGCGCACCAGCCGGTCGCCATGGGCGACCAGCGTCATCAGCGCGCGGGGCAGGGGGATCGGCAACACGCGCTTGCCGACCGCGGCGCCGAGCGCCAGCCCGAACGCCTTGTGCGTCCACCCGCCCGCGATGCCGTCATCGGCTTCGAGGATCAACTGCCCCGGCTCATTCTCGGCGAGCGCCAGCAACAGCGCGGCAAGATCGTCGACATGGATCACCGACAGCCTTCCGGCACTCGGCAACAAGGCCAGGCCGAAGGTGGCGAGCCGGAACATCTCGCGCATCTCCATGTCGCCGGGGCCATAGACGGCGGGTGGCCTGACCACCGTCCAGTCGCGGTTCGACGCGAGGACGCGCGCCTCGGCCTCGGCTTTGGACCAGCCATAGGTCGACAGCCCGGGTTCGCGCGCGGCAAGCGACGAGACATGGACGAAGCGCTTGGTGCCCGCGGTCGTCGCGGCGGCGAGCATTGCCTCGGTTCCGGCGATGTTGCCGGCAGCAAAGCCTGCGCGATCGGGCGCGTTGACCACCCCGGCGACATGGATGACGGCATCGGCCCCTTCGACCAGCCGGACGAGCCCGGCAGCGTCGTCGAGCGCGCCATCGACCCAGCTCAGGCCCGCGCGTCCCGCCTGCGGCCGCCGCGTCAGTGCGCGCACCTGATGCCCCGCCGCCAGCGCCTGATCGATCAGCCGCGCCCCGACAAAGCCGGTGCCGCCGGTGATCGCGATCACGCTCACAGCATCGCCATATGGCTGCGGTGGACCAAAGTCGCGCGCGGCGCATAGCCGAGGATCGCGGCGTGTTCCTCGCTGCGCCGGCCGGCGATGCGCGCGGCGTCGGCGGCATCATATTCGGCCAGCCCGCGCGCGATCGGCCGGCCGTCGGGGGCGTGGATCGCGATCAGGTCGCCGCGCCGGAAATCGCCCTCGACGCGCGTCGCACCGGCGGCGAGCAGGCTCTTGCCGGCGACCAATGCGGTCACCGCCCCGGCATCGACACTGATCGCACCACGCGCTGTCAGCCTCCCCGCGAGCCACGCCTTGCGCGCCCGCGCCGCGCCGGTCGCCGCGAACACCGTGCCGCGCCCGGTCGCGGCAAAGCGCGCCAGCGGATGCTGGTGCTTGCCGGAGACGATCGCCAGCTGCGCGCCTGCCGCTGTGGCGATCTTCGCCGCGGCGATCTTCGATATCATCCCGCCCGATCCCATGCCTGAGGCGGAGCCGCCATCGGCCATCGCCTCGACTGCGGCGTCGATCCGCGCGACCCGCTCGATCAGCCGGGCGTCGGGGTTGCTGTTGGGGTTGGCGTTATACAGCCCGTCGACGTCGGACAGCAGGATCACGCCCTGTGCACCCGCGGCTTGCGCCACGCGCGCGGCAAGCCGGTCATTGTCGCCAAAGCGGATTTCCTCGGTTGCGACGCTGTCATTCTCGTTGATCACCGGCACCACCCGCAGCGCGAGCAGGCGTGCCAGCGTCGCCGAGGCGTTGAGGTACCGCCGCCGGTCCTCGAGGTCGTCGAGCGTGACGAGGATCTGCGCCGCCGTCAGCCCTTCGGCCGCGAGCAGTTCCGCCCATACCTGGCTGAGCGCGATCTGCCCGGTCGCGGCGGCGGCCTGCGCATCCTCGAGGCTTGCGCGCCCACCCTTGGGCAGCTTCAGTCGCCGCGCGCCGAGCGCGATCGCACCCGACGAGACGATCGCGATCTCCTGCCCGGCGCGATGCCGCACGGCGATATCGGCGGCAAGGCTCGCCAGCCATTCACGCCGCACATTGCCGTCGGCCCCGACCAGCAGCGACGAACCGACCTTGACGATCAGGCGCGGGCAGGTGGCGGTGTCGAACACCGATGTCAGAGCGGCGACCACTCGATCGTATCCTCGCCGTCGCTGTCCTGCACCGGTGCGCCGCTGGCCGGGCCGATCGCCTCGATCAGCTTGTCGAGCACCCAGTCGACGCCGGTTCCGGCGGCCGCCGACAGCGGAATGACCTCGGCACCGCTCGCCTCGGCAAGTTCGGCCGACAAGGCTTCGATCAGCTCGTCGTCGAGCATGTCGATCTTGTTGAGGCCGACGACGAACTTCTTGTCGGTCAGCCCCGCGCCGTAAGCTTCCAGCTCATGGCGTACGATGCGAAAGCTCTCGGCGACGTCGGTGTCGTTGGCATCGACGAGATGCAGCAGCACCCGGCAGCGTTCGATATGCCCGAGAAAGCGGTCGCCGATCCCGGCGCCGTCCGCCGCACCCTCGATCAGTCCGGGAATGTCGGCGACGACGATTTCGCGGCCCTTGTAGCTGACCACGCCGAGCTGAGGCCGCGTGGTGGTAAAGGCATAGGCACCGACCTTGGCCTGCGCATTGGTCACCGCGTTGATGAAGGTCGACTTGCCGGCGTTGGGCAGCCCGACCAGCCCGGCATCGGCAAGCAGCTTGAGCCGCAGCCACACCCACTTCTCCTCATAGGGCCAGCCGGTGCCGTGCTGGCGCGGGGTGCGGTTGGTCGATGTCTTGTAGGTGGCGTTGCCGCGCCCGCCGTCACCGCCGCGCAGGAACACCTCACGCTGCCCGACCTCGGTGAAGTCGGCGAGCAACTCTTCCTTGTCCTCGGATAGCACCTGGGTGCCGACCGGCACCTTGATGACGAGATCCTCGCCGCCGGCACCGGTCATGTTCGAGCCCGCACCGCCATGGCCGCGCGGCGCGCGGAAATGCTGCGTGTAGCGAAAGTCGATCAGCGTGTTGAGGCCGGCGACCGCCTCGAAAATGATGTCGCCGCCCTTGCCGCCATTGCCGCCGTTCGGGCCGCCATATTCGATGAACTTCTCGCGCCGGAAGCTGACCGCGCCGGGGCCGCCGGCGCCCGAGCGGACGAAGATCTTGGCCTGGTCGAGGAAATGCATCTCAGTGCTCCCCGGCCAAAAGCGATTTGCGATTGTTGGCGAGCAATGCGTTGGTCGCCAATGTGCGTGCCGTTTCGCGCGGCAGCCCCAATGCCTTGGACATCGGCCCGCCGAGCAATGCGTCGCCCAGCGCCATCAATACCAACTGCAAGGTTTCCTCCTGCAGCGTCACTGTAGTGTGACGGTCATGGTCCTGCGCCAGTTCGTCGACCAGCCGGTGAATCGCATCGAGGATCGGGTCGAGCGCGTCCTGGTTGCCGGTCAGGATCATCCAGCTCGCCATCGCCCCGGCGCCGCGCGCGAACGCATCGAAGGTCATGTCGACCACCTCGCGCGGATCCTGGTCGTTGGCGCGCGCGCGCTTCGCCGCTTCGAGGATGCGGGTGGTGATGCTGTCGGCGAGGTGCTTGATCAGCGCTCGCTGCAGATCGGCGGCGGAGCCGAAATGGTGTAGCAGATTTGCGTGCGTCCGGCCGATTCGCGCCGCAACCGCCTTCAGCGTCACGGCCTGCGGGCCCTCCTCGAGCAACAGCGCGCGCGCCGCCTCGATCGCGGCATCGCGCGATTCTTCAGGAGATAGGCGCTTGCGGGGGGACAACATGGACGAAACGACAATTCTTCAACGCGGGTGACAAGCGGCCCTGTTCGGCGGTTTTGCCCGCGAAAGCAACCATCGCCAATGCGCCGCCCCGACCGGCCGGGTGAGCGACCGGCGGGGCGGGGCGGTCTGGATGACGACGGTCAGGCGGCGAGGCGATCCATTCGGCAATCCCCGTCGGCAAGCTCGAGCACGAAATCGGCGCATGGCGCGTCGCCGCCGCGCGCCAGTGCATGGCGCGGCGCGACCCTGCCGGTCGGGCGGAAGCCGAGCTTGGTCAGCACACGGCCCGATGCCGGATTGTCGGTGAAATGCCCGGCCTTGAGGCGGCGCAAGCCGAGCGTATGGCGCGCGGATGCGATCATCGCACGGCCGGCTTCGGTGGCATAGCCGCGCCCCCAGGCATGCGGCGTCAGCCAATAGCCGAACTCATGTCCATCCTCGATTGCCGCCATGCCGATCCCGCCGATCAGGCGCGGCTGCTCGCCCTCATGGGCGAGGATCAGACAGAAGATGTCATGCCGGGCGCGTGGGCGCGCCAGGAATGCCTCGGCATCGGCCAGATCATAGGGCCATGGCACTTTCGACAGGTTGCGGGTCACGCACTCATGGCCGATCGCCGCCGCCAGTTGCGGGGCATCTTCCAGCCAGGCCGGCCGCAGCGTCAATCTTGCGGTACGCGCGAACATAGATACTCTCCTCGTCGCTTCACCACGCCGCTGGCACGCCGACATGACGTGATCGCGACAATGGGGTGGGGAGGGAGCATTAAAAAAGGGAGCCGGTGCGACCCGCTCCCTTTTTACGGTTTCCTGGTGGAAACCCGGGTCGCCCTGCTGGGCAACCCGATCGGTTGCCCGTTATTCGGCCGCGAGGGCCGGCATGTCTACCGAACAGAACTTTCGGCCAAGCTTGCCTTCGTGGAACGCCACGCGGCCGCCGGTCAGCGCGAACAGGGTATGGTCCTTGCCGATACCGACGTTGCGGCCCGGATAGAATTTGGTCCCGCGCTGACGCACGAGAATGTTGCCCGGAACGACGGTTTCGCCGCCGAACTTCTTCACGCCGAGGCGACGACCGGCCGAATCACGACCGTTACGCGACGAACCGCCTGCTTTCTTATGTGCCATTTCGACTCTTCCTCGAACTTACGCTTCGGCGGCCGCGGGGGCATCGCCCTCGGTGGCCTTGGGCTTGCTCGCCTTGGCTTTCTTCTCCTGCGCACCGATTGCGGTGATCCGCAGGATCGTGTGCAGCTGGCGGTGGCCGTTGCGACGACGGTAATTGTGACGACGGCGCTTCTTGAAGACGATGATCTTGTCGCCCTTCGCCTGCGCGATGATCTCGGCGGCGACGGTCAGGCCCTCGACCGACTTGAGCTCCGAGCCTTCGCCCGCCAGCAGCACGTCGCCGAGCGTAATCGACGCCCCAGCTTCGCCCTCGATCTTGTCGATGACGATCTTATCTCCGGCGGCGACGCGATATTGCTTGCCGCCCGTGCGCACGATTGCGAACATGGCCCTCATCACTTTCAAAATGCATATGCCCGCCCGGGCAGGCCCGGCGGGAGAAGCGGCGTCGCTAAGGGCGGTGACCGATTCTGTCAACCGTAAAGGCACATCACCGCTCATGCGCGCTTCCGGTCGCGCGTCGTTCCTCGCTGCCCCCGCGTCGGGCCGCTCGCCGTCCCGACATGTTTTCGCCGGTGCTACCGTGACGTTTGCGCAACGCTTTGCCGCAGCGTGACGCCTTCGTGAAGTTTATGTTGCAATGCGGCAGCGAATATGGCGGAATTCGAATCGCACGGTGACCGGCCCAACTGGTCAAGCAAAACGTGCCGGCACGGCACCAACTTACCGGGTGCCGTATCGTGAGATGAGTGGTGGCGCCGACCGGACACAATAACGGTGCGTATCAGGGGAGAAATGTTTCAGGTCACCTGCCGGCATGGTCGGCAGAGTGTGAAGGATCGTGCGTGCAATCGGGCGATTTCATCGTCGTTTTTGGGAAATATTATCTAGTCTGATCAGCACTTAACAATATAGCGGGGAGCGGATCCTGAGAGCCACCTTTCAAGATGGGGGACTCAGCATGCATCGTCACACAATCTCCGTACTCGCGCTGGCCGTAGCAAGCCTTGCCGCGACGCCTGCCTTCGCCAGCGATACGCCGCCCGAAACGCCGGCCCCTGCCGTGAGCGCGGACCAGGAGACGCCCTCCGACGTCATCGTAACCGGTACGCGCACACTCGGCGTCACCGCAGTCGAGAGCGCCACGCCGATCAAATTGTTCGATGCCGAGGCGCTGAGCCACGTTGGCCAGCCCAACCTCAACCAGGTGCTCACCCAGTTGGTGCCGTCCTTCACCGCCCAGGCGTTCGGCGGCGATACGGCCAACCTGACACTCTCGGCACGACTGCGTGGCCTCAGCCCCAATCACACGCTTGTGCTGGTCAACGGCAAGCGGCGTCACGGCACGTCGAACCTGGCGGTTCTCGGCGGGCCCTATCAGGGAGCGGCGACCGCCGATCTGGACCTGATATCGCCCTCATCGATCAAGCGCATCGAAGTGCTCGAAAGTGGTGCTGCGGCGCAATATGGTTCGGATGCGATCGCCGGCGTCATCAACATCATCCTCAAGGACGACGGCGACGGCGGCAGCGGCTCTGCGATCTATGGCAAAACCTATGGATCGGGCGGCGAGACGTACGCCGGCACGCTCCATCTCGCGACCAAGGTCGGCGAGAACGGCTTTTTCAACGTTACGTTGTTCCACCGCTTTCACGATTTCACCCAGGTCGGCGGCCTCGATCGCCGCGTGACTGATGCCAACGGGAAGCTGCTCACCACCATGACCAGTCCGGCGCTCTCCGCGGCGCAGCAGGCGCTCTACGCCAATATTCCGGGTTTTCCCTACGTCAACAAGATCAACGGCGACGCAAAATCCTACCTCACCAACGTGCAGTTCAATACCGCCTATGATTTTGGCGGCGTCGAGGCCTACAGCTTCGGCACGTTCAGCAAGCGCATTGCCAGTGCTTATGAAAATTTGCGCGTGCCGGACCGCATCATTGGCTCGGCGGTGCTCGGCGCCGGCGGCACGCTTGGTGCGCCAGGCTCGATTGTGTTCGATCCCCAGGGCGACACGCCGTCCAACGGTTTCAGCCCGCGCGAGGGCATTCGCGAGGAGGATTTCGGCATTACCGGCGGCCTGCGCGGCAATGTCGCCGGTTTCCATTTTGACCTCAGTTCGACCTATGGCCAGGACAAGAACGAGATTTACACGCTCGATTCAGCCAATCGCTCGCTATTCATCGACACCCATTTTACCCCCACGACGTTCTATGACGGGCTGTTCAAGTCGAGCGAGTTGACCCTGAACGCCGATTTTACGCGCGAGATCGAGGCTGGCATGGCAGCCCCGCTCAACGTCGCCTTCGGTGCGGAGTATCGCCGCAACCGCTACGAGATCGGGTCTGGTGACCCCGGCTCGATCTACAAGGAAGGCGGGCAGTCCTATCCCGGTTTCCGGCCATCGGACGCTGGTGTCCACAAGCGGACCGGCACGTCGCTCTACCTCGACCTTGCCGCCAAGCCGGTCGAGGCGCTCAAGCTCGATGCCGCGGTGCGCTACGAGCATTATTCCGATTTCGGCGACAAGGTGATCTGGAAGGTCAACGGTCGCTATGATTTCTCGTCTGCCTTTGCGCTGCGCGGGACGATTTCGACCGGCTTCCGCGCGCCGACATTGGCCGAATCCTATTATTCCGCCACCAACGTGTCGCCTACATCTGCATTCGTGCAGTTGCCGGCGAATTCGGCTGCGGCCAAGTTGATCGGTTTCCAGAACCTTCAGCCCGAGAAATCGACCAACTACAGCTTCGGCGCGGTCATCCGCCCGGCACCTAAACTGGTCGTCACGCTCGATTTTTATCAAGTCAAGATTCGGGACCGCATCCTCGGTACGGGTTCGATCTTCGGCAGCGGCGGCGCTACCAACTTCCCGATCGTCACCACGGCGATTGTCGCCAATGGCAACGTCCTCGACCCGACGGTCAGCCAGACGGGCATCAACATCTTCACCAATGGTGCGGACACCCGCACCCGCGGTATCGACCTGGTTGTGAGCTACACCAGCGACTTCGACAGCGCCGGTACCGTCAACTGGACCCTGTCGGGCAACTATAACGAAACCAAGGCCACGAGAATCGCCCCGGCACCCGCAACGCTGACCGCGCCGGGCGCAACGGCGCCGATCGCGCTGTTCGACCAAGGTGCGATCAGCTACCTCGAAACGGCGTCGCCCAAGGTCAAGATCGTCGGCTCGGCGTTATGGAAGCTCGGGCGCTTCAGCACGACGGCGCGCGCTACATTCTTCGGCACGACGTCGGAATATCTCAGCCCGAATGGTGGTGCATTCTATCTCCAGCGGGTTCCGTCGACCGTCATCGCCGATCTCGAGCTCGGTTACGATCTCGGCGCGATCCAGTTGGCGGCTGGTGCGAACAACCTGTTCAACAAACGTGCCCCGACCATTTCGCAGGTACCGGGCACGACCAACACCACGCTGGTCGGGGGCGGCAATGTCATCGACGCGCCGTTGAGCTTCAGCCCCTACGGCATCAATGGCGGTTATTATTACGTTCGCGTCGGCTTCAAATTCTGATCGCTGATACCGCTGGTCATCCGGCAATAGGAAAGGGGGCCGAAAGGCCCCCTTTTTTGCACGCGCCACCAGCCGCACTCAGTGGCGGTGTTCGCGCCGCAGCTCATAGCGCCCATCGGCAAAGTCGCCGAACAGGCCGGAGATCGCCGGATGGTCGATCGGCTCGTCGCTGTCGTCGGCGACCAGGTTCTGCTGGCTGACATAGGCGACATAGCTCGACTCCATATTCTCGGCGAGCAGATGGTAGAAGGGCTGGTCCTTCGCCGGACGGATCCCCTCGGGGATCGCGTCATACCATTCGTCGCTGTTCGCAAAGATCGGGTCGACGTCGAAGATCACCCCGCGAAAGTCGAACATGCGGTGCCGCACGACATCGCCGATCGTGAAACTGGCATGCGACACCGGCGGCATCGGAACCGCCGAATCGGTCGGGATGGAGGGAATATGGTTGCGGAGCATCGTTATGATCTAGTGCTCCTGTCCATCACTGACAATGGCCGCCACGGTTGTCCGCCTTCTCGGTCGCAGGGAGGCGGAGGAGCAATTTTTGCGCTGCACAACGCGGATCACGCGTACGGCGCTTGTGTGGCCCCGACCTTTGCGTTAGAGGCCCGCGCTCATTCGATCCGCTACCCCGCCTCTTCGGCGCGGGTCGCCGCAAAACCCCCTCTCGGAGAGGTGCCAGAGTGGTCGATTGGGACGGTCTCGAAAACCGTTGTGCCCTTGCGGGTACCGTGGGTTCGAATCCCACCCTCTCCGCCATGGCCCCTCGAACAGGGGCGTGAACCAGCGTGCGAAGCAGAACCCTTGTGATCTTGCCAGTAAGTGACTGGGGAGCGAGGAGAAAAGCGGTGTCGCGTGGGGCGCTGAGCGGCGCCGATTTCGCGATAGCTGACACTCGTAAATCGCGCTGGATTAAAGCGTGATGCGAAAAAGTGGGAACCGGTTTTCCGCAATAAATCACGCGACAACAAAGAATTATAGAGCGGGATTTGATTCAGCTTAATCGCATCCCGCTCCAATGTCCGGGCGAAATTTTATGGCGTCCCCCATGGACGCCGACCCCGCTATCGCGACGGGATATGGCTCGCTATTCACAAAAACAGATAGCAATGGCCCGAGGTCTCGCCTCCGCGCCGGCGCACATGCCTGAGGGCTATCTATCGATACCGCGCCATGCGCGCCCTCAAAATGACTTGGGCAGCCCCAGGACGTGGGTCGCGACGTGGCTGAGGATCAGGTTGGTCGAGATCGGCGCGACCTGGTAGAGTCGCGTCTCGCGGAACTTGCGCTCGATGTCATATTCCTCGGCAAAGCCGAAGCCACCATGCGTCTGGACGCACATGTCGGCGGCATACCAGCTGGCCTCGGATGCCAGCATCTTCGCCATGTTGGCCTCGCTGCCACACGGCTTGCCCGTCTCGAACATCGCGGCGGCCTTGTCGACCATCAGCGCGGCGGCGGAGAGCTGGACGTGCGCCCGTGCGATCGGGAACTGCACGCCCTGGTTCTCGCCGATCGCGCGACCGAAGACATTGCGATCCTTCGCATAGGCGCTCGCGCGGTCGATGAAGAAGCGGCCGTCGCCGATACATTCGGCAGCGATCAGGATGCGCTCGGCGTTCATCCCGTCGAGCACATATTGAAAACCCTTGCCCTCCTGACCGATCAGGTTGGCGGCGGGCACGCGAAGGTCGTCGAAGAACAATTCGGTCGTCGCATGGTTGAGCATCGTCCGGATCGGGCGAATCGTCAGCCCGTTGCCGACCGCCTGCCGCATGTCGACAAGCAACAGGCTCATCCCGGCCGATGGCTTGACCGATTCGTCGCGTGGCGCAGTCCGGCAGAGCAGCAGCAGCAGGTCGCTATGTTCCGCCCGACTGATCCAGATCTTCTGGCCGTTGACGACATAATCGTCGCCATCCCGCCGCGCCATCGTGGTGATGCGCGTCGTGTCGGTACCTGCGCCGGGTTCGGTTACGCCGAACGCCTGCAAGCGCAAGGCACCGGAGGCGATATCGGGCAGATAGCGCGCCTTTTGTTCCGCCGAGCCGTGGCGCAAGATTGCACCCATCGTGTACATCTGCGCGTGCGCCGCGCCGCCATTGCCGCCCGAACGATGAACCTCTTCCAGCACCGCGCACGCCGCCGACAGGCCGAGACCGGAGCCGCCATATTCCTCCGGGATCAGCATCCCGAGATAGCCGGCCTCGGTCAGCGCGCGTACGAAGGCGGTCGGATAGGTGCGGTCGCGGTCGAGCCCGCGCCAATATTCTCCGGGAAAGTCGGCGACCAGCCGGCGGACGCCGTCGCGGATCTCCGGGTGACTTTCGCTGTCCTGGGTCGACTCGGTCATGTCGGCCGCTTATCGAATCCATCGCGATAGGCCAAGGAACCCCCTTATCCAGGTAAGCCTGGACTATCCGGCGGGCAGCGCATGACTGCCAGGCCGCGGCGGAGGGGAGCGCGTTGATCGATGGACTGTTTGATGCGGCCAATCGCAGCCTGCTCCACGCCTTTCTTGATGACGCCTCGCGCGACCCGGGTGCAGCGTTGGTCTATCGTCCGAACGGCGCCCCGGTACGCACCGGCTTGCCGATATCGTCGCTGACGGCATACGCTTCGCCGCCGGGCTGCGCGCGCGTGGTATCGGCGCGGGAGACATCGTCGCCGTCCCGCTCCCGGCGTGGAGCGAATGGATGGTCGCCTGTGTCGGCATCGCCCATGCCGGCGCGGTGATGCTGCCGATCGTGCCGATCTGCGGCGCGAAGGAAATTGGCTTCATCCTGCGCCAGTCGGGTGCGAAGCTGCTCGTCACGCCCGATCGCTGGCGCGGCACCCATTATGCCGAGGTCCTCGCCGCGTGCGGCGATCTGCCCACGCTGTCGAGGGATGTGGTCATCGGTGACGCGATATCGGCCGGTTCCATCGCGTGGGATGGAATGCTCGCCTGCGACGATGGCGCCGTACCGGCATCGCGGACGCCCGACGACATGGCCAAGCGCCCGACGACGCACAGGTCAATCTTTAGGGCCGTTCGTATTGCTCGGCAAGAAGCGGCCGGCCGCGGCCGCGCTCGACTGGGGCCTGATCAACCGCGTCGTACCCGACGAGGAAGTCGACGCGGCCGGGCTGGAACTGGCCAGGCAACTCGCGCAAGGGCCGCGCTCGCTCGGCATCATCCAGCAGATCGCCTGGTCGGTCCTCGACGCCAGCTTCGAGACCGCGCTGTCGAACGAGCGCGTCGCGCAGCGCGATGCCGGACGGACCGAGGATTTCATCGAAGGAGTCGCGGCCTTCGGGAAAAGCGCGCGGCGGTGTTCAAGGGCAAGTAACGGACGCGGGGTAGCGCGCGGCGCGTGCGGTGGAACGCCGGCCGTTTCGCCGTCCGCGCGCCGTCAGTTCCGCGTCGTGATCAGCCCGCGCGCGATCACTTGCGCCTGGATCTCCGCCGCGCCCTCGAAGATGTTGAGAATGCGCGCATCGCACAGCACGCGGCTGATCTCATATTCGAGCGCGTAACCGTTGCCGCCATGGATTTGCAGCGCATTGTCGGCATTGCTCCACGCGACGCGTGCGGCAAGCAGCTTGGCCATGCCCGCCTCCACGTCGCAACGCCGGCCCTTGTCCTTCTCGCGCGCCGCGAAATAGGCCAGCTCGCGCGCGGCGATCGTCTCGACGATCATCATCGCCAGCTTGTCGGATACGCGCGGGAAGTCGGCGATCGGCCGGCCGAACTGGCGCCGTTCGGTTGCGTAGACGAGGCCGAGTTCGAACGCGCGCCACGCAACCCCGACGGCGCGCGCAGCGGTCTGGATCCGCGCGCCCTCGAAGGTCTTCATCAACTGGCGGAAGCCCTGGCCCTCCTCGCCGCCGAGCAGCGCGTCGACGGGCGCGGCGAAGCCGTCGAAAACCAGCTCATATTCGCGCATCCCGCGATAGCCGAGCACGCCGATCTCGCTGCCCGACATGCCCGCCGCCGGAAACGCGTTGCCCTCAATGCCGCGCGGCTTGGGCGCGAGAAACATGCTGAGCCCGGCATTGCCCGGCCCGCCGGTGCGCGCCAGCAGCGTCATCAGGTCGCTGCGCGCGGCATGCGTGATCCACGTCTTGGCGCCGCTGATCGACCAGCCATCGGCGCCGCGCACCGCGCGCGTCGTCAAATTGGCGAGGTCGGAGCCGTTGCCCGGCTCGGTGAACACCGCGGTCGGCAGCACCGCGCCGCTGGCGATGCCAGGCAGCCACTGCGCCTTTTGCTCGGCAGTGCCGGCGAGGCCAATCAACTCACCGGCGATCTCGGATCGCGTGCCGAGCGAGCCCGCGCCAATCCAGCCGCGCGACAATTCCTCGGTGACGACGCACATCTCGAGCTTGCCGAGGCCGAGGCCGCCAAATTCGGGCGCGATGCACACCCCGAAGGTGCCGAGTTCGGCGAGCTCGGCGATCAGCGCATCGGGGATCAGCGCATCGGCGAGGTGCCAGCCCTGCGCGAAGGGGGTGATCTTCTCGGCGGTGAAGCGGCGATATTGTGCGCGGATCGCATCGATCGTCTCGTCGTCGAGTGACTCGGCGATCGTGCCGTCGGCGCGGACGTGCGCGATGAGCGCGGCGCGCAGCTCGGGCGTCGCGCTCGCCGCAATCAGCGTGGCAAGCGCCGGGTCGTCGGCAAGCGCGGCGGCGGCGTCCGAGATGCCGAGCTGGGCCGGCCGGACGATCTCGTTGGCGCTGATCGGCAGGCCGCCGAGCAGTTGCGCGCCATATTCGCCGAAGCCGAGCGCGATGACATGGCGCTCGGCCTCGCCGAGCTGCCCGCGCGCCTCGGCCGCCGCGCCCCAGGCCAACAGCCCGTCGAGCGCCGCGATGGTGGTCGCGATCCAGGCGAGGCCGTGCGCGGCGCGCTGCTCGGCATCGAGCCGAGCCAGATCGAGCTGGCCGTCCGGTGCGACCCGCGCGCGCACTGCTGCCCGCGCGGCATCGCCATAGCGGTGGATCGCCGGGATTGCCGCACGTGCGCGGTCGAGCATCGCTGTCATGCCTGGGCCACCAGTCCGGCATCGTGCAGCGCGCCGATCGCGCCCGAGCCGAGCCCGAGCACCTCGGCGAGCACTGCGTCGCTATGCTCGCCGAGGAACGGGGCACGTACCGGCGGCAGCCGCTGTTCCTGTGGAATCGTCGCCATCGCGCCGGGCACCGGGTAGGACAGGCCGCTGGTCTGCTGGATGGTGCTGAAGATCGGGTTCGCCCCAACCAGCGCGGGATCGTCCGCTGCCTGGCGCATCGTTTGGAAGGGGCCCCAGCAGCAGCCCAGCGCATCGAAACTCGTACCAAGCTCGGCCGACCGGCGCCGCGCCACCGCCGCCTCGACCAGCGGGAACAGGGCATCGCGGTGCTCGAAGCGCACGCCCTCGTCCTTCGCGAACGACACGCCGTGCGCTGCCTCGATCGCCGCGACCGGTTCGGCGAGGTCGAGCGCCTTGACCAAGCCTACCCACTGGCGCGGCGTGATCGCCATGATCATCAACCGCACGCCATCGGCGGTCACGAAATCGCGCCCGAAAGCGCCATAGACGGTGTTGCCGTAACGCGCCCGATTGTCGCCGGTGGTCAGCACCTCGGCGAGCTGGCCGAGATTGGCGATCGTCGCTATGCCGACATCGGCCAGCGGAATGCGCACTTCCTGGCCGCGCCCTGTCGCCTGGCGGTGCTGCAGCGCCGCCAGCAGCGCGAAGGCGGCATAGGCGCCGGTCAGCAGATCCCAGGCGGGCAGGACATGATTGACCGGCTCGTCGCCGAGGCTTTCCGGTCCGGTGATCTGCGGGATGCCGAGTGCTGCATTGACGGTATAGTCGAGCGCGGGGCCGCCATTGGCCTGCCCCATGATCCGCACCGTGATCAGGTCGGCGCGGCGCGCCGCCAGCTTGTCGTGCGACAGAAAGCCGTCGACCGGGAAGTTGGTGACGAACAGACCGGCACGCTCGCCCGGTGCGGTGGCGAGCGCGGCGAGCAGTTCGCGCCCCTCGGGCCGGCCGAGGTCGAGCGCGACCGACTTCTTGCCCTTGTTGAGTCCCTCCCAATAGAGGCTCGCGCCATTGTCGGCCTTGGGCCAGCGACGAAAATCCGGGCCGCCGCCCAACTGGTCGACGCGGATCACCTCGGCGCCCATCTGTGAGAGATAGAGCCCGGCGGTGGGTGAGGCGACGAACGACGATGCCTCCACCACGCGCGTGCCGCCGAGCAGCGTGTACATCGTTCAGTTCTCCGTCGCGAATTGGCGCAGCATGCTCTTGGCGATGAACAGCTGCAGGATCTGCGCCGTGCCCTCGTAGATGCGGAAGACGCGGCTGTCGCGGAAGAAGCGCTCGGCCTCATATTCTGCCAGATAGCCGGCGCCGCCATGGATCTGGACGCAGCGATCGACGGCTTCGGAGGCGAACATCTTGGTCGACGCGGCCTTGCGCAGCACGTTTTCGCCCGCATCGCGGCGACAGGCATCAGCGATCATGCATTCGGCAGCATAGAGTTCGGCTTCGCTGTCGGATACAGGCCCCCGGAACAGGCCGAACGACAAATGGCCTAGGCCCGTGTCCACGAAAACGGGGGACCATCAGGCCGCGTGCATAGAGCGTGTCGAAGATATGCTCAGGCGTCCCGGTCTCGCTCGAGGTGACGACGAAGCGGATGTCGAGGCCCATGCTGCTGGCTTCGATCCGTGCGGCGACCCGGCGCTTGGCTGGCCCCCAGGACTTGGCGGCGTAGCGCGTCTCGGCATAGCGGCGCAGCACGCCGGACCGCCCGGTGCCAGGCCCAGCGCGCGGTCGGTGGCGCAGGCATCGGCACAGGCGACGATAACGGGTTCGGCGTGGATCACCTTGTTGCCAGGCAGGCCGAACACATAGTCGATGCAGTTCTTCTCGCACCACGCCATGACCTGAGAGTCTGACTCGAAACTCTGAAATCGCCTAATATCAGTATCGTGCTAGTTTTCTGGTGAGCAATTGGACGGAGGCTAGGAAGAGCCAAGCCGTGGCGCTTTCAATCGTGCTCTCGAAATCCTTGGCAAGGCGGTGGGTACGGCTCAGCCAGGCGAGTGTACGTTCGACTACCCAGCGACATGGAAGCAAAACAAAGCCCTTTGCGGTATCTGATCTCTTGATGATCTCGATCGACCAATTGCCGGTTTCCGCGAGCGCCCCCGCGAACTTCTCACCTGCATAGCCACCGTCAGCGAAAATATGCGTGAGGAATGGGAAGCGACCACGAATATTCTTGAGAACCAACGGGCCACCGTCACGGTCCTGGATATCGGCCGTATGCACCACCGCCTCGATCATCAGGCCGAGCGTGTCGGTAAAAATGTGACGCTTGCGCCCGCTGACCTTCTTACCTGCATCATAACCCCGAGGCCCGCCGCTTTCCGTCGTTTTCGCGGACTGGCTATCGATCACGCAGGCGCTCGGACTGGCCTCGCGACCTTCCGCCTCGCGTAGCAACATTACCAATGCATGATTGATCGAGCGCCATAGCCCGTTGTCACGCCAAATATAGAACCACCGCTGCACCGTCGAAACCGGCGGAAACACCTTTGGGGGCAGCATCCGCCACGGCAGACCGCCCCGCAGCAGGTAGAATATCGCGTCCAACAGTTTGCGCCATCCCCATTTGCGGTGGCGGCCCGTCGATGCCGGTGCCGGCATCCATGGTTCGAAGATCTGCCATTCCTTGTCCGTCAAATCGCTTGGCAGCCGAAGTCCTTTGCGCGCACGCTGCGCTCGGGTGATATCAGTCCACATGTGGCTCTCCGTCGAGGTCTCGCAACTCCGACTGAATCACATCTCACTGATATATCACAACCTTTTCTCGCTCAGCGTTTCGGGGCAGACACTCTGGTGACCATCGCTCCCCCGATTGCATCATGTTCGTGCTTCCACGACGCCGGGTCATTCCCGCCAGGGTGAACAACCTACAAAATCTCCCGCACCCTCTCCGGCGGCCGCCCCAGCCGCATCCCCTTGTCGGTCTCGACCAGCGGGCGCGCGATCAGGACCGGGTCGGCGGCCATCGCGTCGAGGATCGCGTCGTCGCTCGCACCCTTCAGCGCCCTGGCGCCGTCCTCGGCCGTGCGCAGGCCCTCGCGTGGCGTCATCCCGGCGCGGGCATAGAGCGCGGCGAGCGTCGCGCTTTGGCGGGTGCCTGAGATAATCGACAATTTCCAACTCGATGCCGGGCGTGTCCTGCAGGATGGCGAGCGTTTCGCGCGAATTCGAGCGGCGCGGATTATGCCAGATAATTGTTTTCATGGCCCCCGCTTTGGCAACGGACCACCGCCGGCACCAACTAGCCAAGTGCCCCTTCAGGAGTGCCGGGGTGAACCGCGCCCCGCGCGGTCCAGGTCAGGCTGGGAGCCTGACCGACCCGGCGCTGGTTTGCGGTGAGACCCGTTATCAAGCGGCGCACCGTCGCAACCCTTATTCGGTGCGTTGTCGCCGGTCCGCTAGGAAGCCGCGATGTTGATCAAGCCGTCTGTCGCAAGGTCCTCAAGCGTGGCGAGCAAGTCTTTAAGACAGGTCTCCGGCTCGACCTCGAATTCGCAAACCAGCATGTCGCACACCGCGCCGATCGAAACGGGTTCGGCGATCAGATCCCAGATTCGCGAAGCAATCGGGTCTAGCCCGATAATCATCTCGCTATCGACATTCAACGCCATGACCTCCCCGTCGACGATTGTGGTCAGGACGTCCCGGCGCTGCGCGACGATGCTGCCTGGAGCGATTCGGGCAGGTTTCACGGTGGGCATGGCGTCAATATTCCTCCAGATCGCCCGCGATATGCGCCTCGATTCGCGCGGCTTCCGCTGCGAAGGCGTCATAACCCCAGACGCGCGATACGCGATAAACGGGAATGCGCGCGAGCAATGCGCTACACCGCTGAAAATGGGCGCGGCCCAGTCCCATCGCTCCAAGATACTGCCCGCGATAGGTATGCGAAACCACGGCCTCCATCGCGTCTGTCCCGGCAAGTCGAGTGATCGTTCCCTCCGATCCCGGCTCGGCCCTGTCGAGCACATACAGGCGGCGCAGCGCGACCTTGCCTGCGCCGGGCGCGGAGGGAAGGGGCAACTGGAACTTGTCCTGCCCGTCCACCACCGGGCTGAGCATGGCGCAGTCCTGATCGAACCACCGTGCCGCGTCGCCCCACAGCTTCAGCCTCGGGATGCCGGGCCAAGCGAACGGCTCTCCCACGGCATCGAAGCCGATGCTGCAGACATCGTCGGAAAGCACCGCATAGCCTGTGCGTTGAAAATGGGCGGCGAGCGTCGACTTGCCGGCCCCGGACTGACCCGCAAAGGCAAAGGCACGGCCTTTCGAAATAATCGCGTTCGCATGGAGTACCAGCAGTCCGCGCTGATGACACAACAGGCCCAGCGCCGATCCCAGCAGGAACAGCCGTATGCGCCGTTCGGTCGCACCGGGTTCCGGGTCGATCCGGATTTCGCGACCATCGTTGATCAGATACCGCCCTGTCCCGGCGATGGTGAGCAGGACCTGGCTATCGGTCGCCTGCACCTGCGGCCCTGCCGCGTGCGCGTTCGGCAGGATCTCGGGCACTGGCCCAACTTCGATTCGGACGTCGCCGGTTCCGTCGCCCGGCGCCAACTCGTCCAATGCGATCGGCGAACCAAGCGTGAAGCCAAAGCATCGGTAATGAAATGAGATGTCGGTTCCGGCGCCGTTCAAATACACTACTCGCTTGTTTGCTCGGCGCCGACCGAGCTCGGCTGAATTGTCCCGGCGGTACGATTGATTTTGCATGTGCCCCCGCAACAAGACAAGGAGTCATTTCGGTTCGATCCGCCGCCATCGCTACCGACCACGCCAGGGGCAGGGCCGCAAATGCAACCTAGGGACAGAATTGTCGTCGTCGGGCTCGGCTATGTCGGGCTCCCATTGGCGCTCGCGCTTTCCGAACATTTCGAGTGTCACGGCGTCGATATTGATCGTGATCGTCTTGACGAGTTGTGCAGCGGGCATGACCGGAACGGCGAAATTGAACCGCGCGAGTTGCTCGGTTCCTCGCTGCGCATTGTCGGACCTGCGAGCGATTGTCCGCCGTCGGACTATTATATCGTTGCGGTGCCGACCCCGGTCGATGCGGACCGGCGCCCCGATCTGGGCGCGCTGGTCGCAGCGACCCGGCTGATCGGCGGGATGCTCTCTGCCGATCGCCGGTCGACGGTAATCGTCGAAAGCACGGTATATCCCGGCGTCTGCGAGGATCTCTGCGTCCCCGAACTGGAGCGAGCCTCCGGGCTGGTCTGCGGGCGCGATTTCTTCATCGGCTATTCGCCCGAACGTATAACCCCGGGGGACGCCGAACATGGTATTCGGCGCATCCCAAAGGTGGTTGCGGGACAAAATCCGGCCGTCACCGAGGATATGGCGCGACTCTACGCGGCGATCACCACCGGCGGAATCTTCAAGGCCGCATCGATCCGGGCCGCAGAAGCGGCGAAGGTGGTCGAGAACGTCCAGCGCGACGTCAATATCGCGTTGATGAACGAACTGACCCGGGCCTTCTCCGCGATGGATATTTCAATCTGGGACGTGCTCGATGCGGCACGGACCAAGTGGAACTTCGCCGACTTCACCCCCGGCTTTGTCGGCGGCCACTGCGTCAGCGTCGATCCCTATTATTTGAGCCACGCCGCGGAAGCTGCGGGCGTCCGGCCGCGCATGCTGCTCACCGGACGCGCAATCAACGAGGAGATGGCGGCATGGACCGCCGACCGACTCGACCGCGCCAGCGGCGCCCGGGGCGGCGCGTTGATCCTGGGCCTCGCGTTTCGCGAAGGCCTGCGCGACCTGCGCAATTCGAAAATACCCGACCTCGCGCGCCGGTTATCGCAGCACGGCCACGCCGTCACCGTGCATGATCCACGCGTCGATCCCGCCGAAGTGATCGATCGGTACGGATTGACGCTCGATCCCGATGCGTTGAACCGGCGGTACGACCTCGTCGTGCTTGCGGTTCCGCACCCCGAATATCGCGCAATGGGGATTGCGCAACTCTGCGACCTGGTGAGCGAGGGCGGGATGTTCGCCGATCTCAAACGCGCATTTCCGGCATCGGGCGCGACCATCGGCGGCGTTCGGATCTGGACCTTCTGATGCTGCGGGTGCTCGTGCTCACCAGCCGATTTCCGGACAAGGTTCGACCGGTTCTCGGGAATTTCATCGAACGCGGGACGCTCGAATTCGCATCGCGGCCGGGCGTGGAGGTGCGCGTGGTCGCGCCGATTGGGATCGACCTGTTCCCGCATTCGCTACGCTACGCCTATCGTCGGCTGCGATCGGTACCGCGCTTCGAACATTGGAAGGGGCTGCCCGTCTACCGGCCGCGTTATCTCGACCGTCCGGGCGAGCAATCGCGCACGCCGGCCCGGCTCGCCCGCCGCTTGCTGCCCTTGTTCCGCACGATCCGCCGCGATTTTCCGTTCGACGTGATCGCGGCGCAATATTTCTGGCCCGAGGGACCGGCCGCCCCCTTGCTGGCGCGGGCGCTGGGCGTGCCGGTGTCGGTCAAGGGTCGCGGTCATGATGTCGAGGCATGGCTGCGTCACAGCGCCGATCACCCCGATCTGCGCGATGCGCTGGGCGACGCGCAGGGTCTGCTGGCGGTCAGCGCTACGCTGCGTGGCGAGATGATCGGGCTTGGGCTGGATGCGCTGCGTATCGCCGTCCATCATACCGGCGTCGATCATGATCGCTTCGCTCCCTCGGATCGCACGGCGGCGAAGGCGGCGCTTGGCGTCGACGGACCGATGCTGCTCAGCGTCGGCAATCTGTTGGCGCGCAAGGGCCATGACCTTGCGATCGAGGCGCTGCGCTCGCTCGACGGTGTGACGCTGGTCATCGCCGGAAGCGGTCCCGAGGCGCCCGCCCTTGTCGCAGCGGCTGACGCGCTGGGGCTCGGCGAGAGGGTACGGCTAGTCGGTCTGGTTGAGCACGCGCGGATGCCGAGGCTCTACGCAGCCGCCGACGTCACGGTCCACGCCTCCGCGATCGAAGGGCTCGCCAACGTCTGGATCGAGTCGCTCGCCAGCGGCACGCCGGTGGTCGCGACCGACGTTGGTGCCGCGCGCGAGGTCGTCGCCCATCCGGCTGCGGGGCGCATTGTCGACGCTGATCCCGAAGCAATCGCCAATGCCGTCGCCGATTTGCTCGCCCGGCCGCCCGATCGCGCCGCTACCGCAGCGATGGTCGCGGGTTTCGACTGGCGGGTCAACGCCGAGCAACTGGAACGGCATTTGATGGAACTCGCGCTTCGCCCCGGCGACGAAAACCAGTGACGTCAAGCAACGGATCGCGGATGCCGGTCAGATCGGCTGATCGATTTCCGCCACCGAAGACGGTCCGGACCAATGGTACCCCGCGATTATGACGAGCAACCGCCGTCCGCGACGGATCCTGGGTTGATAGATTCGGCGGCGCTGCACGAAATCCTTTTGATCACTGGTTTCGAATACGGCTTGCGCGCCGACGCTCGTGGCAAGTTTGTGCGCGATTTTTTTGTTTCTGCCATTGCTCACCCCTTTATTTCGCTCGCGAACCTAATGGATCTCTCGGCAAGTTACTAGGTTAGGGCTAGGCAAGCGACGGTAAGGCTAGGCAAGCGACGATGAGCCTCCTAAGCCCCTGGCAGGGTTCCAAAACAAGGACACATCACACCGAATGACCGCGATCGCGGGTTTCTGGAGCCTGGGTACCACTGCCGACCCCGCGACCAGTTGCGATCGGATGCTGCGGGGCCAGCAAATCTATGGCAAGGCCAGCGCGTGCTGGGCCGATGATCGCATTGCGCTCGGTCGCCGCATCTATCCGCGCCTGCCCGAGGACCGCTTCGACCACGGCCCGATCGTAGGGGGCGACGGCAAGCTTATTCTTGTCGCGGATATCCGCATCGACAATCGCGCGGAACTCGTCCGCGACCTCGACATGATCGACAGCGCCAGCGCCTGCGACACGGCCGTCGCGATGCGCGCGTTCGAGCGTTGGGGCGAGGATGCGCTCCAGCGCCTGGTCGGCGACTTTGCGCTGGCGCTTTGGCAGCCGGCTCGCCAACGCCTGCTTCTCGCACGCGACTTTGCCGGCCGCGTGCCGCTCCATTATCATAGCGGCGATGGGTTCTTCGCCTTTGCGTCGATGCCCAAGGGACTGCACGCGCTGTCGCAAATTCCCCGCGCGGTCGACGAAGCGCGCGCACTCGATTTCCTCGGGCTTATGCACAATCTCGGGCCGGCCAGCTTTTTCGCCCATGTCGATCGTGTCGAGCCGGGCCATATGGTGACGATAACCCCGCAGGGAATGACGGAGCGGAAATTCTGGAACCCTGACTGTACACCGCTCGCGCTGCGGTCCGCGGACGACTATGCCGAGGCACTGCGCGACCAGCTCGACCAGGCGGTCGCGGCACGGCTGCGTGGTGTTGACGGCGTCGTTGCAACGCACCTCAGCGGCGGTCTCGACAGCGCAGCGGTAACCGCAACCGCTGCCCGGTTGCTCCACCCGGCGGGGGGGAGCGTCGTGGCATTCACCGCGGTTCCGCGCGCGGGGGATGACGGCGCCGCGTCGACCGGGCGGATTGCCGATGAAGGTCCCCTCGCGGCTGCCACCGCAGCGCTCTATCCGAATATCGAGCATGTCCGGCTGGTCACCGGGGGGCAGCCGCCGACGCGATCGCTCGACCGTTACTTGTTTCTATACGAACGACCGCTCCTCAATCTTTGCAATGCCGTGTGGCTGGAGGCGATCAACAGCGAGGCGCAGGCGCGCAAACTCACGGTGCTGCTGACCGGCGATCTGGGCAACCAGACGATGAGCTATTCGGGCGAGCACCTGCTCACCGAACTCTTTTCGCGCGGCCGGCTGATCAGCTGGGCGCGCGAGAGCGCCGCGCTGCACCGGTCGGGCACGCGGTTTCGCTCGATCGGTGTCGCGACGATCGGTCCGCTGTTGCCCAATGCAATCTGGCGCCGCCTCGCGCGGCTGCGCGGGCTTCCGAGCGTCCACGACTTCATCGCAGCGCGGCGGTCTTCCGTCGATCAGGCGGATTTCCAGCGGCGGATGGCCGAACGCGGAATCGACTTCAGCCTCCAGCCGCTTCGCGATGGCGTCACGGCAAGATTGCGCGCGCTTGCTCGCGCGGATTCGGGCAATCACAACAAGGGCGCGCTGGCCGGATGGGGCATCGACATTCGCGAGCCGACCGCCGATCGGCGCCTTGTTGAGTTCTGCCTGCGAGTGCCGATCGATCAATATCTTCAAAACGGCGTATTCCGCTCGCTCGCGCGCCGCGCGCTTGCCGATCGCCTACCCCCGGCGGTCGTCAACGAAACGCGGCGCGGCCAACAGGCCGCGGACTGGCATGCGGGGATGGATGCGGCGCGGCCGGAGATCGCGGCGACCCTCGATCGCCTTTCCGCCGTTCCGTTTGCGCGCGCGACGTTCGATCTCGACAGGCTGCAATCGTTAATCGAGCATTGGCCCGACGACTGGAGCGACGAGGGGGTGGAGCGCGAGTACCGCTTCGCGCTGCTGCGCGCGGTTTCGCTTGGCCATTTCGTGGGCAAGGTAACGGGAACAAACGGTTAGAGTCTTTCCGGATTAGACGATGCCAGCCTCCGCCGCTCCGCCACAGCCAACGCTTTCGGGTACAATCCAAGACGACGTATGCATACCCCAGCTCCCACAATGGGAGAGGGAAAGTTCACAAAATCTCCCGCACCCTCTCCGGCGGCCGCCCCAGCCGCACGCCCTTGTCGGTCTCGACCAGCGGGCGCTCGATCAGGATCGGGTCGGCGGCCATCGCGTCGAGGATCGCCTCGTCGCTTGCGCCCTTCAGCGCCTTCGCGCCGTCCTCGGCCGCGCGCAGGCCCTCACGTGGCGTCATCCCGGCGCGGGCGTAGAGCGCAGCGAGCTTCGCACGGGTCGGCGGGTGTTTGAGATATTCGACGATCTCGACCTCAAGCCCCGGCGTCTCGTTGAGGATCGCCAGCGCCTGGCGCGACTTGGAGCAGCGCGGGTTGTGCCAGATTGTCGCCTTCACGCGCCTGCCTCCGCGACGAAATCCACGTCGCGCCGCTCCGGCCCGATCGCGGTCCAGATCACCAGCACGACCACCGTCACGCTCGCCACCAGCGCGAGCGCGAGCCCGTAATTGCCGTCATGCGTCTTGGCGATCCAGCCCTGCAGCGGCCCGTTGCGCGAGGCGATGAGGTTGCCGAGTTGATAGGCGAAGCCGGGGAACATCCCGCGCACGAGCGCCGGCGACAGTTCGTTGAGGTGCACCGGCACGATCCCCCACGCGCCCTGTACCGCGACCTGCATGAAAAAGGCGCCGATGCCGAGCATCAGCGGCGTGGTGCTGAACGCCCAGAGCGGGATGAACGGCAGCGCGAGCAGCGCGGCGACGATGATCGCGCGCTTGCGCCCGATATGCTCCGACCAGAAGCCGAAGCTGATCCCGCCGATGATCGCACCGATGTTCATCACGATCGTGAGCATGCCGGTGGTGTGCGTGTCGAAGCCATGCTGCTTCTGCAGGAACAGCGGATAGGTATCCTGCGTGCCGTGGCTGAAGAAGTTGAACGCCGTCATCAGCACGACGAGGTAGAGCGCGATCCGCCAGTTCTTCGCCAGTTCGACGAACGGGTTGGGTTTGCGATGCGCGCGGCGCTTTTCGAACGCCGGGCTCTCATCGACATGCATCCGGATCAGGAAGACGAGGATTGCCGGCACGATGCCGACCATGAACATGCCGCGCCAGCCGATATGATCGAAGAACAGATAATAGGTCAGGCTGGCGAGGAAGAAGCCCGACGGGTAACCCGATTGCAGCAGGCCCGACACCGGGCCGCGCAGGCGGGCGGGCACGCTTTCCATCACCAGGCTGGCGCCGATCCCCCATTCGCCGCCCATCGCGAAGCCGAACAGCCCGCGGATCACGAACAGCATCGGCAGGGTCGTCGCGAAGCCCGACGCGAAGGAGAAGAACGAGAATAGCAGGATCACCGCCATCATCACCGGGCGGCGGCCATAGCGGTCGGTGAGCCAGCCGAAGAAGAAGGCGCCGAATGGCCGCGCCGCAAGCGTCAGGAAGCCCAGTTCGAGCACGGTCTCGGTCTCGGTATGGAATTCCGCGCCGATCGCCTTGAACATGAACACCAGCAGGAAGAAATCGAACGCGTCGAGCGTCCAGCCGAGATAGCTCGCCCAGATCGCGCTGCGTTGCGATCCGGTCAGCGACCTAAGCGTTTCGACCAGCCCCATAATGTCTCCCCCGATGACCTTTCGCCGGGCTAGGACAATTGCCGCGTCCGCGCCACCCACCAGGCGAGCAGGCTGAGCAGGCCATAGGCGAACAGGCCGAGCGCACCGGTCGAGGCCGGGGCGGGGTCGATGATCGTGGCGGGTTGCGGCGACAGCCAGTTGACCGCCTGCAATGCCGCCATGCCAATCGCCAGCACGACCGGCGACCAGCGCCCCGCCGCGCCGATCGCCGTCGTCCGCGACACGAAGAACCACAACCCGCCAAAGGCGAGCAGCAGTTCGAGCGGGATTTCGATCGCAGGATAATTCCACAGGCCGAAGCCGAATACGGGCGGCGCGCCGGCGATCGTCAGGTCGGGGCGATGGACGAGCAGGTCGATGAACCAGTGCGACAACACCACCGCCGCGCCGATCGCTGCCGCCGTCCAGCTCCGGCCGAGCAGCCGGATGACCACAGCGAATCCCAGCGCCCAGCCGAGCGCCCCGACCAGGCTATGGTCCCATGGCATGTCATACAGGTCCATCGGGTTCATGGTCGTCGCGCCGGGAACGAGCCGCAGATGCTCCACCCCGAGCAGCAGCAGCGAGAAGAAGCTGATATCGATCAGCTGCGCGGCGACGAACAGCGTGCCGAGTTTCGGCGAGCGCCGCGACGTCGCGGCGATGAAGGCGGGGGCGTAATGGCCGATGAACATGGCTGACCCTACTCCTTGGCGCTGGCGGTGGCTGGGACCGTTGTTTGCTTCAGAAAGCTGTCGACGTCGGCGGCGCTGGCATCGGGCGCCTCTTCCATCGGCACATGGCCGATATGCGGATAGACAATCAGCTGGCTGGCCGGAATATGCGCCGCGAACCACCTGCCCGAGGCAAGCGGGATCAATTTGTCCTCCGCTCCCCACAGGATCAGCACCGGCATGGTGAGACGTGCCATGTCGGCGGGGGTGGCGGGCGGCTGGCGCGTCGCGAAGCGGTCGAGCGTCGCCTGGCGATTGCCGGGATAGCGCAGCAGTTCCCAATAGCGATCGATCGCCGCTGGTGTGACGATCGCCTGGTTCGAAACCGACTGATGCAGGCTTTGTTCGATGACACTACGCGGCGTGACGATTTTGGTGATATCGCGCAGTATGGGGGTTTGGACGATGCGAAAGCCGATCGGCAGCGAACGCTTGGCGGTTTCGGGCGCGCCCGCCGCATCGACCAGGATCAGCTGCGACACGCGTTCAGGGTGCGCGGCGGCATAGGTCCAGGCGACCCAGCCGCCCATCGAATTGCCCGCCAGCGCGAAGCGTTCGACGCCGAGTTTGCGCGTGACGCGATCGACCGCATCATCGAACCCGGCGGCGCTATAATCGCGCTTCGGGTGCGGGCCGGTCAGTCCATGCCCGGGCAGGTCGAAGCGGATGACGCGCCAGCGGCGATCGAGCCGTGCCGCCCATTCATCCCAGGTCTGCAACGACGAATTCGATCCGTGCAGCAGCACGATCGCCGGCGCATCGCGCGGGCCGGTGTCGCGGACATTCATCGTCAGGCCATTGCCAATATCGACGAATTGCGAGGGCGGGGCGCCATATTTGGCGCGCATCGCGGCCGGGTCGGTGTCGGGCGTGCGGCCGACCAGCAGCAGCGCGCCGAAGGCGATACCGATGACGAGCGCGACCCAGCCGACGATCCTGCGTATCATGCCTTCCCCCTCGCTATGCCGCCTTCATACTGTCACCCTAGCGAAAGCCGGGGTCTCAATCGGCAAGGGCGCGCGCCATTACCGGGAGATCCCGGCTTGCGCCGGGATGACGGTAACAGGCGTTACTGCTCCTGCCTGGCCAGCCACTCCTCCAGCCATTTGATCGTATATTTGCCTTCGAGGAATTCGGGATCCTCGATCAGCGCCTGGTGCAGCGGGATCGTCGTCTTCATCCCCTCGATGACATATTCTTCCAGTGCGCGGCGCAGTCGGCGGATCGCGCCCTGGCGCGTCGTGCCATAGACGATCAGCTTGGCGATCATGCTGTCGTAATAAGGCGGCACCTTGTAGCCGGCATAGAGCCCGCTATCGACCCGCACGTTCATGCCGCCTGGGGCGGGATATTGCTTCACCACGCCGGGCGAGGGCGCGAAGGTGCGCGGGTCCTCGGCGTTGATGCGGCACTCGATCGCGTGGCCGCGGAACTGCACGTCTTCCTGCCGCAATGTCAGTGGATGGCCCTCGGCGATGCGGATCTGCTCGCGCACGAGATCGAGACCGGTGATCGCCTCGGTTACCGGGTGCTCGACCTGCAGCCGGGTGTTCATCTCGATGAAGTAGAACTCGCCGTCTTCCCACAGGAACTCGATCGTCCCGGCGCCGCGATAGCTCATATCGGCCATCGCCCGCGCGACGATGCCACCCATCCGCTCGCGCTCGTTCGGCGTGATCACCGGGGAGGGCGCTTCCTCGAGCACCTTCTGGTGGCGGCGCTGCAACGAGCAGTCGCGCTCGCCGAGATGGATCGCATTGCCCTTGCCGTCGCCGAATATCTGGAATTCGATGTGGCGCGGGTTGCCGAGATATTTTTCCATGTACACGGTCGCGTCGCCGAACGCCGCCTTGGCCTCGCTGCCGGCCTGCTGCATCTGCGTCTCGAGGCTCTCGGGGTCGTTGACGACCTTCATGCCGCGCCCGCCGCCGCCCGAGGCGGCCTTGATGATCACCGGATAGCCGATCTCGGCGGCGAGCTTCTTGGCCTCGGCGACGTCGCTGATCGCGCCGTCCGAACCCGGCACCAGCGGCAGGCCGAGCGCGCCGGCGGTGCGCTTGGCCTCGACCTTGTCGCCCATCGTGCGGATATGCTCGGGCTTGGGCCCGACGAAGATCAGGTCGTGCGCCTCGACGATGTCGGCGAACTTGGCATTCTCGCTGAGAAAACCGTAGCCGGGATGGATCGCATCGGCGTTGGAGATTTCCGCCGCCGAGATGATGTTGGGGATATTGAGATAGCTCTCGGTCGCCGAGGGCGGGCCGATGCAGATCGCCTCGTCGGCGAGGCGCACATGCATCGCCTCGGTGTCGGCGGTGGAATGCACCGCGACCGTCTTGATGCCCATTTCGTGGCACGCGCGGTGGATGCGCAGCGCGATCTCGCCGCGATTGGCGATCAGCAGCTTCTTGATCTCAGCCATGTCGGCGCCGTTATTCGACGACGACGAGCGGCTGGTCGAACTCGACCGGCTGGCCGTTCTCGACCAGCACGGCCCTGACGACGCCGGCGGTCGGCGCGACGATCGGGTTCATCACCTTCATCGCCTCGACGATCAGCAGCGTGTCGCCCGCGGCGACGCGTGCACCGACGCTGACGAACGGCGCGGCGCTGGGATCTGCCGAAAGATAGACGGTGCCGACCATCGGTGACTTGACGGCGTTGGCGCTGGGCGCCGGCGCGGCGGCCTCCGGTGCAGCGGTTGCGGCGACCGGTGCGGCGGCAACGGGTGGCGGGGCGTATGATACCGGCGCGGCGACGCTGGCCGCCTTGCGCGCGACGCGGATGCGGCGATCGCCATGTTCGACCTCGATCTCGGTCAGCGCCGTGGCATCGAGCATTTCGGCGAGTTGGCGGACCAGGTCGATATCGACCTGCATCGCGCTGGAATGTTCTTTGTCGGTCATGCGACCTTGTTCTCCCTTGTTGGGCGCGCGTCCTGTCAGAAGCGCGACGCCGCTTCAAGCGCCAGCAGATAGGAAAGCGCGCCGAACCCGGCGACGGTGCCGTGCGCCGCCTGGCCGACGAAGCTGCGGTGGCGAAAGGACTCGCGCTTGTGCGGATTGGAAAGATGCACCTCGATCACCGGAGTCTTGATGCCTTTGATCGCATCATGCAGCGCGATCGAGCTATGGGTGAAGGCGCCAGCGTTGAGCAAAACCGCCTTTGCCCCAGTCGCCTGGGCCTCGTGCAGCCAATCGACCAGGTGGCCCTCGTGATTCGATTGGCGCATGTCGATTTCCAGATCGAGTTCGCGTGCGCGGTCCTCGAGCTGGCCGGCAATGTCGTCGAGCGTGTCGGAACCATAGATTTCCGGCTCTCGCGTGCCGAGCAGGTTGAGGTTGGGGCCGTTCAGAACGAATATCGTGTCGGGCAAGTCTGGCCTTTCGATTGGACGCGCGCGCGCCTACCTAGCCCAAAGCCACGGAGATTTGAATGCATAGCGACGGTACCGTCTCGATCACCATCAATGGCGAACATCGCCGTGTTGTCGCGGGGCTGAGCATTGCCGCGCTGGCGTCGGATCTCGGCCTCGATCCGGCGAAGGTCGCGGTCGAACGCAACCTGTCGGTCGTCCCGCGCTCGACACTGGCGCAGGTGATGGTCGAGGATGGCGACGATCTGGAGATCGTCCATTTCGTCGGCGGGGGCGATCATGCGGCCGCGCTGGCGGACGATAGCTGGACCGTTGCCGGCAAGACCTTCCGCTCGCGGCTGATCGTCGGCACCGGCAAGTACAAGGACCTCGCGCAGAACGCCGCGGCGGTCGCGGCTTCGGGCGCCGAGATCGTCACCGTCGCGGTCCGCCGGGTCAACGTCACGGATCGCAACGCACCGATGCTGACCGACTTTATTGACCCCAAGCTGGTCACCTATTTGCCCAACACGGCCGGCTGCTTCACTGCCGAGGATGCGATCCGTACGCTCAGGCTGGCGCGCGAGGCCGGCGGCTGGGATCTCGTCAAGCTCGAGGTGCTGGGCGAGGCGAAGACGCTCTATCCCGACATGGTCGAGACGCTGCGTGCCTGCGAAATCCTCGCCAATGAGGGCTTCAAGCCGATGGTCTATTGCGTCGATGATCCGATCGCGGCGAAGCGGCTCGAAAATGTCGGCGCGGTCGCGATCATGCCGCTCGGCGCACCGATCGGCTCGGGGCTGGGTATCCAGAACCAGGTGACGATCCGCCTGATCGTCGAGGGCGCAAGCGTGCCGGTGCTGGTCGATGCCGGTGTCGGCACCGCGTCGGACGCGGCGGCGGCGATGGAGCTCGGCTGCGATGGCGTGCTGATGAACACCGCGATTGCCGAGGCCAAGGACCCGATCATGATGGCACGGGCGATGAAGCTCGGCGTCGAGGGTGGGCGACTTGCCTATCTCGCCGGTCGGATGGGCAAGCGGCGCTATGCCGACCCATCGAGTCCGCTCGCGGGGTTGATCTGATGCGCGGCGCGATATTGTTCTGTGCCGTCCTGCTCGCCGGCTGTGGCCAGTCGCCGGCGAGCAACACCTCGGCACCCGTCGCCACCGCCAGCGCGGCGGTGGCGGTGCCCGTCGCGATGACCTTCCGCGCCGGTGATGGGCTCACCGTATTCGCCAGGCGCTACGATGCGCGCAAGCCCAAGGCGCTGATCCTGCTGTTTCACCAGGCCGGGTCGAGCAAAGGTGAATATACCACGATCGCGCCGCGCCTCGCCGCGGCGGGCTATACGGCGCTGGCGGTCGATGCACGCGCCGGGGGCGGTCTTTACGGTTTGAACGAGACGGCCGCCGCGCTGACGCGCACGCCGAACTATCTCGAGGCACAGGAGGATTTGCAGGCCGCGCTCAACTGGTCGCAAAGCCAGAAACTGCCCGTGATCCTGTGGGGGAGCAGTTACTCCGCCGCGCTGGTATTTCCGCTTGCCGCGGCAAATCCGGGTGAGGTGAGGGCGATACTTTCCTTCTCGCCCGGCGAATATTTCGACGACAAGCAATTGGTCGAGCATGCCGCCGCGGCTGTGACGGTGCCGGTCTTCGTCACGTCGGCGAGCACACCGGCCGAAATCGCGGCCGCCAGGACGATCGCCGGCGCAGTGCCCGGCGGCAAGGCGCAGCAATATGTCCCGGCAGCCGGCGTGCACGGCTCGTCGACCTTGATCGCGGCCAAGAACCCGAAAGGTGCCGAGGCGAACTGGCGCGCCGTGCTCGCGTTTCTTGTGAAGGTTACGGGCTAGCCAACTACTGCTTGCGGATCAGCCAGACGCCGGCGCCCTTGCACGAACGATCATTCTCGACATGGGCCATTTCGATCAGCCCGTGGCGGGTCAGCGCGGCGCTGTAGTCGGCGGCGCTGAGATCGTCGCGGAAGCGTGACCCCGGACGGAAGCCTTCGAGGTCGTCCTCGTCGGCCGGCAAAACGCTGAACAGCAATCGTCCGCCGGGTTTCAGCCATCCGGCCGCGCGCTCCGCCATCACCGCCTGGTCCGCACGTGACAGATGATGCAGGCTCTCCCACGCCAGCACCGCAGCGAAGTCCTCGTCGAGCGCGATCGTGCGCATGTCGCCGAGTATCCAGCGCTGGCGCGGGAAGCGCGTGCGCGCCAGATCGATCAACGCCGCGCGATTGTCGATCCCGACAATCTGGAAGCCGCAATCGATGAGATAGCGATCGATCGGCTCGCCAGCACCGCAGCCGAGATCGAGAATCGCCGCCTCGCGCGGCAGCGGCATGATCAACCGGTCGAGCCAGGCGCGCTCTCCGGCGGTGATCGGCGAGGTGCGGTCAACCATTCGGCACCTCGCGGAACCCGTTGGAAGATCGGTCGTTCTTCAGGTGGGAGTGGAAGGTGCCAGCCCCCGGTACCGATACGACATCAAGGAGCTTCGACATGGGTGAACTCACCGACAAGATCAAAGGCAATGTCAACGAGGCGATCGGCAAGGTCAAGCAGCACAGCGACGACCCCGCCACGCGCGACGAAGGCGCCGGCCAGGAGGTCAAGGGCAAGGCCCAGCAGACCATCGGCAAGGTCAAGGGCGCGCTCGGCGACGACATCTGACGATCCGACGCGACGACTGTCGTGCGACGGGCCGCGCCGGGGAACCGGTGCGGCCTTTGTCGTGATCAGCGATTACGGATCGCGCTCAAGGTCGTTGCCGGAGTCGTGACGTCGATATCGGTCCTGAGATGCAGCAGCCTGACGCCGCGCTCCCGCATCGCGCGGGCAAGGGCAGGGGCGAACTGTGCGGTCGTCTCGACCGTCTCCGCCCAGCAACCATAAGCGCGGCCCAGCGCGGCGAAATCGGGATTGGCGAGCTCCGTTCCCGACACGCGCCCGGGAAACTCGCGCTCCTGATGCATGCGGATCGTGCCATAGCCGCCATTGTCGATCACCAGCACCAGCATCTCGGCGCCGTGCGCGACGGCGGTGGCGAGTTCCTGGCCGTTCATCAGGAAACAGCCGTCACCGGCCAGCGCGACGACCTGGCGGCCGGGATGGCGCAACGCCGCGGCGGTTGCCGCCGGCACGCCATAGCCCATTGCGCCGGCGGTCGGCGCCAGCTGGCAATCATTGGCACGGTAAGCCCAGTAGCGATGCCACCAGCCCGAATAATTTCCGGCGCCGTTGCAGATGATCGTGTCACCGGGCAACGCTGCGCGCATCGCCGCGACACATTGTCCGAGGTCGAGCGTGACATCGCGCGGGGCAGGGGTGGACCAACGCACCCAATCCGCATGTGCGCCGTCGCCACCAAAGCCCGGGGCGGGAATGTCGATCGCGCGCGCCACGTCGGCGAAGCTTGCCATGTCGGCGCAGATCGCGAGGTCGGTGCGATAGACCTGACCCAGCGCCTCGGGATCGGGATGGACGTGGACGAGAATTTGCCCGGGATGGTCGGGCGTTACCAGCGTATAGCCATCGGTGGTTGCCTCGCCGAGCCGCGCGCCGACGATCAGCAGGACATCGGCATCCTTGACCCGCCGGGCCACCTTGGGGTTGGGGCCGTAGCCGAGATTGCCGGCATAGACGGGAGAGTTGTTGGGGAGGGCGTCCTGCCGCCGGAACGCGGCGACAACCGGCAGGTTGGCGCGCTCCGCCCATTGGGCGAACATCGCCGACGCGGTGGCGTCCCAGCCCGCGCCGCCAACGATCGCGACCGGATTGCGCGCCTCGCCCAGCAGACCGGCGAGACCCTCCATCGCGATCGGATCGGCGGCCTGGCGAACGCGCGCCACGCGCGGGCGGTCGACAGCCTCGACCGCATCCAGCAACATGTCCTCGGGCAGCGCCAGCACCACCGGCCCCGGGCGTCCGCTCATCGCCGTGGCATAGGCACGCGCGACATATTCGGGGATGCGCGCGGCATCGTCGATCCGTGCCGCCCATTTGGCGACGGGCGCGAACATCGCCTCGAAATTGATTTCCTGGAACGCCTCGCGGTCGCGCGTGCCGCGATCGACATCGCCGATGAACAGGATCATCGGTACCGAATCCTGCATCGCGACATGCACGCCGATCGAGGCATTGGTGGCGCCGGGCCCGCGCGTAACGAAGGCGATGCCGGGGCGCCCGGTCATCTCGCCATCGGCGCACGCCATATAACCGACGCCGCCTTCCTGCCGGCACACCACCAGGTCGATCTCGGGCGAGTCGTGCAACGCGTCGAGCACGGCGAGGAAGCTCTCGCCGGGGACGGTGAAGATCCGGTCGCAACCTTGTGCGACGAGCTGGTCGACCAGGATGCGGCCGCCGGTACGGGGAGATGTCATGGTGCGCTTCCTAAGCCGGGTCGCGGCGAAGGCCAACATCTGTCGGGGTTTCTTACACTCGCTTCACACAAGGAATTTGCGTTAACCACCGAAACCCGCGGATTTGCGTCGCTGGGACAAACTGGCACGCGGCCTGCAATACTTTCGATATGCCGAGCGTTTCACGCTTCAGCAGGACGGGCCGGTGCGATGCTCCCAACGCGCGCTGGTCCGTCCGCCCCGGCCTTCCCGACATAACACACCCAAATTGTATTCCTGCGAAAGCAGGAATCCAGAGTCGCGGGCGTTGTCCTTCATGGCCCTGGGCTCCTGCTTCCGCAGGAGCACACTGGACTTCAGTCCTTGAACAGCTCCGCGAGTTCGCCGCTCTCGTACATTTCCATCATGATGTCGGAGCCGCCGACGAACTCGCCGTGCACGTAGAGCTGGGGGATGGTCGGCCAGTCGGAGAATTCCTTGATCCCCTGGCGCACGCCCTGGTCCTGCAGGACGTCGACGCTGTCGAACTCGACCTCGAGATGGTTGAGGATCGCCACGGCGCGGCTGGAAAAGCCGCATTGCGGGAATAGCGGGCTGCCCTTCATGAACAGCACCACGTCGTTTTTGCTCACGATATCGGCAATGCGTGCCTGGGCGTCGTCGGTCATGGTCATACTCCTCTACTCGGGCACGGCGGTGGTGAGCTGCAATGCGTGCAAGACGCCGCCCATCCGGCCGCCAAGCGCCCCATAAACCCGGCGCGTGCGCTCGACGCGCGAGATACCGCGAAAGCTCTCGGCGACGACGCGCGCGGCATAATGATCACCATCACCCGCCAGATCGGTGATCTCGACGCTTGCGTCGGGAATGCCGGCGACGATCAGCGCCTCGATCTCGGTGGCTGCCATCGCCATCGTCGTTACTTCGCTTCCATCAGCTGGCGGCGCGCCTCGATGGTCTGCTCCTCGAGCGCGCGCCGCACCGTGGCATCGTCGATCTCGATGCCGGCTGCGGTCAGGTCGCCGAACAGCTTGCGGATGACATCTTCGTCGCCGGCTTCCTCGAACTCGGCCTGGACCACCGCCTTGGCATAGGCGTCGGCCTCTTCGGGCGTCAGCTTCATCAGCGCCGAGGCCCAGGCGCCGAGCAGGCGGTTGCGGCGCGCGGTGACGCGGAACGCCATCTCCTCGTCATGCGCGAACTTGGCCTCGAATCCGCGCTCGCGATCGTCGAAGGTTGTCATGAAGGCTCCCCGTGGGTCTTGAAACTCACTGTGGAGATAGGGCGCCGACCCGCGATAGGGAAGGGGCTTACGGCGACACCTCGACGACGAGTTTGCCGATCGCGCCGCGCGCGGCCATCTTGGCAATGGCGTCGCCGCCGCGTGCGAGCGGGAAGATCTCTGTGACGCGCGGCGCGATCCGGCCATCCTTCCACAGCCGGAACAGCCGGTCGATATGCGCGGCATTGGCGCGCGGATCGCGCGCCGCGAAGGCGCCCCAGAACACGCCGCACACATCGCAGCTCTTGAGCAAGGTCAGGTTGAGCGGCAGGCGCGGGATGCCGGCGGGGAAGCCGACGACGAGATAGCGCCCCTCCCAGCCGATCGAGCGCAGCGCCGGCTCGGCATAGTCGCCGCCGACCGGATCGTAGATCACGTCGAAACCCTCGCGGCCGCCGGCGGCCTTGAACTGCTCGGCGAGCGCTTTGGACTGCTCCTTGTCGAACGGCGCGCGGCCATAGACGATGGTCTCGTCGGCGCCGGCATCGCGTGCGACGGCAGCCTTTTCTTCCGACGAGACGGCGGCGACGACGCGCGCGCCGAACGCCTTGCCGAGTTCGATCGCGGCAAGGCCGACGCCGCCGGCCGCGCCGAGCACGAGCAGCGTATTGCCCTCGATCAGATGGCCGCGGTCGAGCAGCGCGTGGATCGTCGTGCCATAGGTCAGGATCAGCGAGGCGCCCTCGGCGAAGCTGCGCCCCTCGGGCAGGTGATAGAGCTTGCCGGCCTCGACCACGACCTTCTCGACCAGCCCGCCATGGCCGACCATGCCGATCACCCGGTCGCCTGGCTTCCAGTCGGTAACGCCCTCGCCGACGCTCTCGACCACGCCGGCGATCTCACCGCCCGGCGCGAACGGGCGCGCCGGCTTGAACTGATATTTGTCCTTGATGATCAGGACGTCGGGAAAGTTGATCGAGCAGGCCTTGACCGCGACCAGCACCTGCCCTGGTCCTGCCACCGGATCGGGCAGGTCGTCGAGAATTAGTGTTTCAGGTCCGCCCGGCGCCTTCGACAACAAGCCCTTCATGTCCGCTCCTTCGCTCGATCCATGGGCGTTGCTCGTGCAGCATCGCCTCGAATTTCGAAATCGCGGTATCCCTTGCCAGCGTCAGGCCGATCTCGTCCAGCCCTTCCATCAGGCATTGGCGACGAAACGCGTCCATTTCGAACGGGAAGCGATCCTGGAACGGCGTGGTGACGCTCATCGTCTCGAGATCGACGGTGATCGGCTGGTCCTGCGCCACCTCGATCAGCCGGTCGATCGCCGCCTGCGGCAGGACGACGGTGACGATGCCGTTCTTGAAGGCATTGCCCGAGAAGATATCGGAGAAGCTCGGTGCGATGACCGCGGTGATGCCCATGTCGGCGATCGCCCAGGCGGCGTGCTCGCGGCTCGACCCGCAGCCGAAATTGTCGCCGGCGATGAGGATCGGCGACCCGGCGTAACGCGGGTCGTCGAAGATGTTGCCGGGTTCGGCGCGCACCGTCTCGAAGGCGCCGCGGCCGAGGCCCGAGCGGGTGATGGTCTTGAGCCAGTGCGCCGGGATGATCACGTCGGTATCGACGTTCTTCGCGCCCCAGGGATAGGCGCCGCCGGCGACGCGGGTCACCGCCTTCATCGCGATGGCGCGGTCTGCGCGGCAACGGGGCGGGCGCCGGTCATCGCCCAGGCGGCGACGCCGCAAAAGATCGTGCCCATGATCAGCAAGGTCAAAGCGCGCTTCATGTCATTCTTCCCCCATCAACTCGCGGACATCGGCGAGCCGGCCGGTGACCGCCGCCGCCGCCGCCATCGCCGGCGACAGCAGGTGCGTGCGGGCGCCCGGTCCCTGCCTTCCTACGAAATTCCGATTCGAAGTGGAAGCGCAGCGTTCGCCGGGCGGCACCTTGTCGGGGTTCATCGCGAGACACATCGAACAGCCCGGCTCGCGCCATTCGAAACCGGCGTCGAGAAAGACGCGGTCGAGCCCCTCGGCCTCGGCCTGGCGCTTGACCAGCCCCGAGCCCGGCACGACCAGCGCGCGCACGCCCTTGGCGACATGGCGCCCGCGCGCGACCTGCGCGGCGGCGCGCAGATCCTCGATGCGGCTGTTGGTGCAGCTGCCGATGAAGACATGGCCGATCACTACGTCGCGCATCGCGGTGCCCGGGGTCAGCCCCATATAGGCGAGCGACTTGCGCGCCGCGGCGCGCTTCGACGGATCGGCGAAGCTGTCGGGATCGGGCACGACGTCGGTGATCTGCACTACATCTTCTGGGCTGGTGCCCCAGGTCAGCGACGGCGCGATGTCGGCGGCGTCGAGCGTGACGACGCGGTCATAGCGTGCGCCGGCATCGGTTGGCAGCGTCTTCCACCAGGCCAGCGCGGCGTCCCATTCGGCGCCGGTCGGCGCCATCGGGCGGCCCTTGAGATAGGCATAGGTCTTGTCGTCGGGCGCGACGAGCCCGGCGCGCGCGCCGGCCTCGATCGACATGTTGGCGACGGTCAGCCGCCCCTCGATCGACATGGCGCGGATCACCTCGCCGGTATATTCGATGACATGGCCGGTGCCGCCGGCCGCGCCGATCTTGCCGATCACCGCGAGCACGACATCCTTGGGCGAGACGCCGTGGCCGAGCTTGCCGTCGATGCGCACTTCCATCGTCTTCGAGGGCGTGAGCAGTAATGTCTGCGTCGCCAGCACATGCTCGACCTCGGACGTGCCGATGCCGAACGCCAGCGCGCCGAGCGCGCCATGCGCGGCAGTGTGGCTGTCGCCGCAGACAAGCGTCGTGCCGGGCAGGGTGAAGCCCTGTTCGGGGCCGACGACATGGACGATGCCCTGCTCGGGCGCGAGCGCGTCGATATAGTCGATGCCGTAAGCCGGCGCGTTGGCGCGCAGCGCGTTGAGCTGCGCGGCGCTTTCCGGATCGGCGATCGGCAGCTCGCGCCCGGCGGCGTCGACGCGCGGCGTGGTCGGCAAATTGTGGTCGGGCACCGCGAGCGTGAGATCGGGCCGCCGCACCGTGCGGCCGGCGGCGCGCAGGCCGTCGAACGCCTGCGGGCTGGTGACCTCATGGACGAGGTGGCGATCGATGAAGATCAGGCAGGTTCCGTCGTCACGTCGCTCGACGACATGCGCGGCCCAGATCTTCTCGTAGAGGGTGAGCGGGCGGCTGGTCATTTCACGCGCGGCCTTGGACCGAATGATGCGGCATCGCAACCCTGCACGGCATTTTGTTGCGCGTTTGCGGCGGGGCGTTGTTGGCGCGGGCGGGGCGGTGCGGCAAAGTATTGCGACAATGAATCTTGCGGGCGGCGCGAAGTAAAAGGGGCATTTTGCGAGCCGATGGGGGGTCGCTTTCGTGGGCTCTCGGCGCGGCGCGGGGCAAGTGTTGCGGCGAAGCTGCGGCGGTTTCCAACACGGTGTTGCTGGGCGTCTTGCTGGCTTGGCTGTGCGAAATCGGTACGCAATAGGGCGGTGTTACTTTGGGATTATGCGAATACATGGCGTTTTTTCGAGGGCTGTAGTCGGCGCGCGCGGGCGGTATAGCGCGCCAGTCCAACATCGGGCGACGGGCGGTGCGCGCTGGGACATGACGCAGCAGGCTGCAAGGTGGGGCGGATGGCGAGCGTTTCGGCATGGCGCGCAGCTTAGCGGGGCGTCGGTCGGGATTGAATCGGCGCGGCGTTGGTCACGATCCGCACGAACGGTGATCATCCGCTCCGCCGCGATGTCAGCAGGGCAGCGTTCCCCGCAGTGGTAAAGATCGCCCGACCATCGGCGAAACATAATCCGCATCATGCGCCACCGGCAGATCGCGGCCCGCCCGAAGCGCCGCGAGCATCGCCGCGAAATCCGTCCGGCAGCGGAACCCCAGCACGCGCTCGGCCAGCCCGGCATCATAGACCCGGTCGATCGTCGCGGGCAGCGTCCATCCTTGCCGGGCATAAAGCGCGGCGGCGTCGGGGAAAAGGCGCGCGATCACCGCTGTGGCGTCGGCCTTGAGCGCCGCGACGTCGCCCGGCGCGAACGGCGTCGGCGCCGAGAGAATGAAGGTGCCGAAGTCGACCTCCGGCGCGCGCTCCAGCGCGACGAGATGGCCCTGCGCGGCATCTTCCACCGTGAGGCGGCGGTGGAGCAGTTCGTTGGCCTTCATATTCTCGCCCGACAGCGCCTGGTGCGTGTCGTCGTCCTCGGGGAAGAAGCGGCTGGTGCGCAGGATCATCACCGGCAGGCCGTGCTCGGCATGGACGAGCCGGCAGAGCTGTTCGGCGGCCAGCTTGGTGATGCCGTAGACGTTGCGCGGCTCAAGCGGGGCGAGCGTCTCGTCGATCCATACCGCGCGGTCGCCACGCCCTTCGCGGATCGCGCTCGAGATCATCAGCGAGGTGGTCGAGGTGAAGACGAAGCGGCTGGCCCCGGCCGCGACTGCCGCCTCGAGCAGGTTGAGCGTGCCGGCGGCGTTGACGTCGATGAAGGCCTGGCGCGGATGGCGTACGATGTCGGGCTTGTGCAGCGCGCCGGCGTGGATGACGGCCTCGATGCCGCGCTCGGCGAAGATGCGGTCGATGAGTGGGCGGTTGGCGACGCTGCCGATGATGTCGGTGTACCTGCCGGGCGCGACGTCCAGCCCGGTCACCGCATGGCCGTGCGCGCGCAGCAGCGGGGCGAGGTGGCGGCCGAGCCAGCCCGAGGATCCGGTGAGCAGGATGCGCATGGCGGCGGTTTAGCGGGGCGAGGGTGTAGAGCAATATCTGCCACTTCGCAGGCATCTGAACCACGCTGGATTATGTCATGCAAAAGTATTACAGTGGGGCGTTTAGTCGGGAGTATTGACGACCATGGTAGCAAGCGCACTGGTGCAAACGCGCATCGACCCCGCCGTGAAGGCACGCGCGACCGAAGTGCTGGAGGCGATGGGGATGACGGTGTCGGATGCCGTGCGTATCCTGCTCACGCGAACGGCACGCGAAGGGGCGATCCCGATCGAATTGACGATCGACCGGGCGGTCTATGACGACTGGTTTCGCGCAAAGGTTCAGGAAGCGCTGGATGATTCTCGGCCCGATATTCCGCACGAAGATGTGGAAGCCGAATTCGCCGCCCGCCGTGCCGCGACATTGCGTAAGCTCGGTGATGCGTGAAGCTGGCATGGTCGACCCTGTCACGGGCGGACCGGCGGGAGATCTACGCCTATATCGAAGCGGATAATCCACGAGCGGCGATTACGATCGATCAGCGGATCGAGACTGCTGTCCTACGTCTGCGCGACTTTCCGGAAAGCGGGCGCATCGGTCGCGTGGAAGGTACGCGCGAACTGGTGGTTGGCCGGACTCCCTATGTCCTGGCCTATGTCATCGCTGGCGACGTCGTGCGGATCCTGCGAGTCATTCACGGCGCGCGACTGTGGCCCGAGGACTTCGCCGGGGACGATAGCGTCTGAGCGGCAGCGCCGGTCAGCGCGTCAGATGTGCCCGCAGGAACGCCACGCTGTCCGCCAGCACCGGGCCCTTCCCCCGAAACGGTTTCGACAGCGCCATTGCGACCTGCTCGTGGCTGAGGCCGGGATAGGCGATCACCTTCACCGTCGTGCCGAGTGCGGTCAGTTTCGCCGCGAGGTCATAGGCGTTGTGCGGCTTGACCGTCGTGTCGGCGGTCGAGGTGACGAGCAGCATCGGCGGCGCGGCGGCGCTGGCGAAGTGGATTGGCTGGGTCATCGCCGGATCGGCGGCGTTGCTGAAGGCGTCGATCGCGCGCTTCGAGGTGAAGGGGTAGAAATTATACGGCCCCGACAGGCCGACCGCGGCGCGGATGATGTGCGGGTCGACCCCTTCCGCGCGCAGCCAGCGCGGGTCGAGCGTCAGCATCGCCACGGTATAGGCGCCGGCCGAATGCCCCGTCACGCCGATCCGCGCCGGGTCGCCGCCATACGCAGCGATATGGTCGCGGGTCCATTTCACCGCCTCGGCGCCGTCCTGCAGCATCGCGGGGAAGTGGATCTGCGGCACCTTGCGGTAATCGGGCACGACGACGACGAAGCCGGCCCTGGCGAAGGCGCGGGCGGCAAAGGCATAGGCGCGGCGGTCACCATCGACCCAGCCGCCGCCATACCAGAAGACCAGCACCGGATTGCCGGTTTTGGGCGCGCCGGCCGGGCGCCACACGTCGAGCGTCTGGCCGTGGTTGCCGAACGGGATGGCGCTGCCCGGGCGATCCGCGCCGATGCCGCCGCCGATCGCCGCGTCGAGGATGCTGAGCTGCCCCGGCGGCGAGACGAAGGCGAGCATCAGGCCGACACCCGTGACGAGCGCGACGATGGCGATGACAGCGAGGGTGATGGCATGGCGGATCATGTCCGGTAATCGGCGGTGATGGTGCCCGCCGCGGCGAGTTCGGCTTCGTGCTCGGCCTCGCGCCACGTCTCGGCCAGCGCGGCGCTTTCCCATGCGCGCATCGCGGGATAAGCGAGGATGTGGTCGACCCATGCCTGGCCGGCGGCGCCGACGTCGAGGCCATAGCTGCGGACGCGGAAGGCGACCGGCGCGTAAAAGGCATCGACCGCGGTGAAGGCCGGTCCGGCGAGCCATGGTCCGCCGAACCGCGCGAGACCTTCCGCCCATAGTTCCGCGAGACGGGCGAGATTGCGCTCGAGCGCGGGAGAGGCGGGCCGCGGCGTGACGCGGACGCCGATGTTCATCGTGCAATCACTGCGCAGCGCGCCGAAGCCGCCATGCATTTCGCACGTTGCGGCCTGTGCCCAGGCGCGTGCGTCCTCGTCATCGGGCCACACGCCGGGGAAGCGCTCGGCGAGATAGAGCGTGATGGCGAGCGAGTCCCAGATGGTGCGCTCGCCGTCGATCAGCACCGGGACCTGCCCGGTCGGCGAGAAGCTGCGGAAGTCGGCGTAATTGTCGGGCTTGGCGAATTCGACGAGACGGTCCTCGAACGCGATGCCGAGCGCCCTCATCAGCAGCCATGGGCGGAGCGACCAGCTCGAATAGTTGCGGTTCGCGGTGATCAGCGTGAGGGTCATGGTGTGGTCTTCCTCAACTGTCGTTCCGGCGAAGTGCTCCTGCGCAGGCAGGAGCCCAGGGGCATCGAGAGCGCGGCGCCTGTGACCCTGGACCCCCGCGTTCGCGGGGGAACGGCTAGTCTGAATGCCTAGCTAAGATAATGCGCGGTGGTCTTGGCGGCGATTTCCTCCGCCGTCACGCCGGGCGCCAGTTCGATCAGGCTGAACGGCGCGGCGTGGTCGGGGCGCTGGAACACCGCGAGATCGGTGACGATCATGTCGACGACATTCTTGCCGGTCAGCGGCAGGGTGCAGGCCGGGATGAACTTGGGGTCGCCATTCTTGCTGGTATGCTCCATCACGACGATGATCTTCTTGACGCCGGCGACGAGGTCCATCGCGCCGCCCATGCCCTTGATCATCTTGCCCGGGATCATCCAGTTGGCGATGTCGCCATTCTCGGCGACTTCCATCGCGCCGAGCACGGTCAGGTCGATATGCCCGCCGCGGATCATCGCGAAGCTGTCGGCGCTGGAGAAATAGACCGATTGCGGCAGTTCGCTGATCGTCTGCTTGCCGGCGTTGATCAGGTCGGCATCCTCGTCGCCGGCGAACGGGAAGGGGCCGATACCGAGCATGCCGTTTTCCGACTGCAGCGTCACCTCCACCCCGGCCGGAATGTGGTTGGCGACCAGCGTCGGGATGCCGATGCCGAGATTGACGTAATAGCCGTCCTTCAGCTCACGCGCGGCGCGCGCCGCCATCTCGTCTCGGGTCCAGGTCATTGTCGGGCTCCAGCCTGATGTGTCGTCTGTGATCTCTCTTCCGTCACCCCGGACTTGTTCCGGGGGCCACCGTGCCGCCTGTGCAACCATCTGTGCGCTTGCGGAACGGTGGATGCCGGAACCAGTCCGGCATGACGGCTAATGGTTATTGCGGCGCGGCGGCCGGCGCAGGCGCGGGGCCGGGATCGGTCCAGCGCTTGTCGGCCGGGAAGGCGTCGTCGAGCCCGCCCTTGAGCGCGCTGCCATAGACCGGGTTGGGCAGGATGAACCAGCCATGCCCCCAGATCGTGCGCAGCGCCTCGCCGTCGATCGCGGCGCGGCGCATCGCCGGGGTCATGCCGGGGCGGTTGAACAGGTCGGAGAAGTCGCCGAGCTGGTCGCCGACCATCGCGATGACGCAATATTTCGCGGCGATGGCGTGACGCCGCGCGTCCTTGCCCGAGCCGCTGCCCTCGTCACCCTGCAACCACAGGTTCCTGAGATGCGCGACCGGGCCGAGCCCGGCGCCATCGAGCGCGGCGGCGGTTTCGGCGGCGTTGCTCGCCAGGCGGTTGGAATTATAGACCATCGTCACGCCGCTGGTCTTGGCGATCTTGGCTGCCTCGATGATGCCGGGGGTTGCGGCGACGGCGTGGATGCCGGTCTTTTCCCAGCGGTCCCAGCGCGCCGGATCGTAGCTGCCGCTGCGCTGCGCCTCGTCGGCCTCGAAGCCGAGGTTGAGCAGCGAGGTCTCGTCGACGTCGAGCACCACGGCGAGCGGCTTGCTGCCGCAATCCTCGAACTTCGGCGCGGCGAGCGTCGCATCGGGGGTCAGCACCGCCGACCACACCTTGAGCCCGACGGCGCGGTCGCTCGATCGCGCGATCATCATGTCGATCAACCCGCGATAGGCCTGCACGCTGAGCGCGGCGCCTTCGCCCGAGCCGTAGAGGAACTGCATGCCGGGCGCGATGCCGGCCGGTGCGGCGGACGGGGGCGGTGTCGGTGCGGCGGCGGCGAGCGGTGCCGGCGCGGTCGCCTGCGGCGCGGGTGATGGCGGCGGCGTGACCGCGACGGTCCGTGCCGGTGCCGGGGCCGGGAGCGGCGCGGGTGCCGCGGTCGGCGCGGCGCTCGCGGCCGGCGGTGTCGCGGCGGCCTGTGCGGCACCGGGCAAGTCGGGCGCGCGATTATGTTCGAGCTGCTTCTTGCCCATCATCGCCGCTGCGGCGATCGGCGCGAGCGCGGCGACGCAGCCAGACATGGTCCAGGCGGTGCTGCACAGCATGAGCGCGGCGGTGGCGCGCTTCATGCCGCCACCCGTTCGCGCAAGGTGCGGAATTCGATCTTCTTGTCGTACGGCGCGCCGAGGATCAGGCGGTTCACATAGATGCCGGCCAGGTGCACGCCGTCGGGGTCGAGCGAGCCGACCGGCACGATCTCCTCGACCTCGGCGATGCAGATCTTGCCCGCGGTGGCCATCGGCTGGTTGAAGTTGCGCGCGGTCTTGCGGAAGATCAGGTTGCCCGCTTCGTCGGCCTTCCAGCCCTTGATGATCGCGAGGTCGGCGCGGATGCCGCGCTCGAGGATATATTCCTCGCCGTCGAACAGCTTGCTTTCCTTGCCCTCGGCAACCTGCGTGCCGACGCCGGTTTTGGTGTAGAAGCCGGGGATGCCGGCGCCGCCGGCGCGGCAGCGCTCGGCCAGCGTGCCCTGCGGGCAGAATTCGACCTCGAGCTCGCCTGCGAGATATTGCCGCTCGAACTCCTTGTTCTCGCCGACATAGGAGGAGATCATCTTCCTGACCTGGCGCGTGCGCAGCAGCTTGCCGAGCCCCTCGCCATCGATCCCGGCATTGTTGCTGGCGATCGTCAGGCCGGTGACGCCGTTGTCGCGGATCGCGTCGATCAGCCGCTCGGGGATGCCGCACAGGCCGAAGCCGCCGGCGCAGATCGTCATGCCATCGAACAACACGCCATCGAGCGCGGCGGCGGCATCGGGATAGAGTTTCTGCATTCAGGGCCCCTCCAGGTCGTGGCGCGCCGATTAACCGAGTCGCCGCGTTCGTCAATTGCAACCCACGCCTACACGGTTGCGCGGCATAGCGCAGCCGATCAGGCGGCTTCGGTCAAGTCGATGATCACGCTGGCGCGCGGGTCGGCGCTGCCGGCGACCGCCTCGTGCCACGCGGCAAGCGCGCCGGCGGCACCGGTACGGCGGTCGAGGCGTGTCAGCGCGGGCACGTCGGCGATGAAGGCGGTCCAGCCGACGGCCATGCGGCGACCCAGTTCGTCGCCGCCCCAGTCGGCGGCGCGCTGCTCGATCCGGCCGGGCGCGAAGAAGCCGCTCTGGCGTGGGCCGGGCAGCGCGCCGCCGGCGGCGGCGGCGTCCCAATGCGCCTTGCCGACGACGAGGCTTAGCACGAGCCGCTCGCCGAACGCCGCGTGCACCGCGCGGGTCACGCCCGGGTTGCCGGCGATGTCGATCAGCGCGGTCGGCGTGGTCGCATCGAGCGAGTCGATCGCGTCATAGGTGACGATGCGGTCGTACAGGCCGGTGGCCGCGACGAAGCCGACGCTGCCCGGCGAGGTCAGCGCGACGAGCGCCGGGCGCGTGGTGCGCTGGCGGAAGGCGTGGGCAAAGCCGAGCGCGGTCTTGCTCGACGCCGCCGAGACGAGCACCTGTGCCGCGCCATAATCGGCATGTTCGTCGAGCTGGTCGGCGATCAGCCAGCCGGTCATGTAAAGCGGGCGGAACACCGGCCACAGATCATGATCCTCGGGCCGGTAGTCGCCGAGCGTGGCGAGCCGCTGGTAGCGGTTGTAGAGCGGTGGCAGGCCGGCGCGGCGCGGCAGGGTGTCGATGAAGCCGCCGGGATTGATCCGCCCCGGGAACAGCGTGACATGGCTCGCCATCGGCCAATAGCCGTAGAGCCGTTCGCCGACGGCGACACCATCGACCGCCGAGCGCGTGACCGTGCCGAAGCCCCATACCGGCAGGCGTCCGGGTTGATCGCGGTCGGCGAAGAAATCCCAATAGCCGCCATCGGGGCCGAACAACCCGACCGGCTTGCCGAGCGCGGCGTAGGTGACGTTGTTGGCGGTCATCGCAAACAGGTCGATCGCCACCTCGATCGCGCCCTCGGCGAGCGCCGCCCCGGGCGCGGCGACGGTCGTCGCGCGGGTGATGTCGTCACGGTCGATATCGATCGCCCAACGGTTCATATGCTCATCCCCTCGCTAATTTCTTATTTCTCTCCCCGGCGAAGGCCGGGGCCCAGTTGGAAAGTTCTTTGTAACGAAGCGCGACGGCCGCAAACTTCTTTCACTCCAACTGGACCCCGGCCTGCGCCGGGGAACATATGTGCTTCGCTTTAGCCCCTCAGACTTTAGCCTCTCAGACATGCGCCCCGAACAGCGCGCCGACCGCCGCCGACGCGCCCATTGCCAGCGCGCCCCAGAACACGACCCGGGTGACGCCGCGTACGATACTCGCCCCGCCGGTGCGTGCGCCGAGCGCGCCGAGAATGGCGAGCAGCAGCAGCGAGACGGCAGTGATCGCGACCGCCAGCCGGTTCTCGGGGAAGACCAGCACGCTCAGCACGGGCAGGATCGCACCGGCGGCGAAGCTCGCCGCCGAGGTCGCCGCGGCCTGGACCGGCCGCGCGACCATCGCGTCGTGAATGCCGAGTTCGTCGCGCATGTGTGCGCCGATCGCATCATGCGCCATCAGCTGGTCGGCGACCTTGAGCGCGGTCTCGGCATCGACGCCGCGCGTACGATAGATCGCGGCAAGCTCGCGGCGCTCCGATTCGGGGTCTTCCGCGAGCTCGGCCAGTTCGCGCGCGCGGTCGGCATTTTCGGTGTCGGACTGCGAACTGACCGAGACATATTCGCCCGCCCCCATCGACATCGCACCGGCGACCAGCCCGGCGACGCCGGTCAGCAACACCACGCTGCGGTTCGACTCGGCGCTGGCGACGCCGACGATCAGGCTGGCGGTCGACAGGATGCCGTCATTGGCGCCGAGCACGGCAGCGCGCAGCCAGCCGATGCGCTGGACGAGATGCTTTTCGTGATGGTGGCGAATCATGCGGTCAATATTCCAGTTTCAGCCCCGGGCGCGGCCAGTCCATCCGCGCTAGCACACCCGAACCCGACAGCGTGATATAGGCCGTGCGTCGATCCGCCCCGCCCCAGCAGATATTGGTGGTGAAGATGTCGGGCGTGGCGACGAACTCGACCAGCTCGCCCGCCGGCGAGACGACCGAAATGCCGCTCTCGCCGATCGTCGCGACGCAGATATTGCCGCATTCCTCGACGCCGAGCGAGTCGAAGAACTTGTAGGCGGCCGGGCGATAGAGCGGGATGCCGGGGCCGCCCGGCCCGGAGCTGTCGTCGACCTTGCCCGGGGCGATGACGTTGAAGGCCATCAGCCGGCAGGTATAGGTTTCCGCCGCGTAGAGCCGCGTGCCGTCGGGCGACAGGCCGATGCCGTTGGGGTTCTCGCTCGGGAAGATCACCTCTTCCAGATGGCTGCCGTCGGCTTTCGCATAGAAAATGCCCGTGACGTCGCGTTCGCGCGGGCGGGTCTTGCCATGGTCGGTGAACCAGAAGCCGCCATGCGCGTCGAACACGATGTCGTTGGGGCCGCGCAAGGTGCAGCCGAAATCGCCGTCCCTGTAGAGGATCTCGACCGCGCCGGTGGCGATGTCGATACGCTCGATCCGCCCGCCCGAATAATCGTCGGCCTGGCCGTGCGGGACCAGAAAGCCGTTGTTCTCGATATAATTGAACCCGCCATTGTTGCAGCAATAGAGCTTGCCGTCGGGGCCCATCGCCAGGCCATTGGGGCCGCCACCGGGCGTGGCGATGGTGTGCTTGCCGCCGTCGGGCGTGACGCGGGTGATGCGGCCCGCCTCGATCTCGACCAGGATCACGCTGCCATCGGGCATCGCGACCGGGCCTTCGGGAAAGCGCAGGCCGGTGGCCATGGGGGTGAGCGTCGTCATCGGGTCATCCTCGCCGTTTTGCGAGGTTCTTTGCCGCGCCGGGTGGCGGGTGTCGAGCGGGATATCGGGGCAGTTGCCGACGGCGGTGCGTGTGGACTCCCCTTCCGACGCCGGATAGCCTTGCCGTAACAGACGATCAGGATGAGGAGCCGATCATGAAACCGATGATGGTACTGGCCGTGGCGATGGCGGGCATGTGCCTTGCGCCGGGTGCCGCGCAGGCCGCGAGTTTCGATTGCGCCAGGGCCAGTGCCGCCGACGAGAAGGCGATTTGCGCCGACCGCATGCTCAACGATCTCGATGTCAAGATGACGACGCTCTACGACACCGACGGCCACTTCATGCTGATGGGCGCGCGCGGCGCGCTGCGTGACGACCAGGTGGCGTGGCTGAAGACGCGGCGCGCGTGCCGCGCCGACAAGGCGTGCATCCGCCGCAGCTATTATGCCCGCATTGCCGTCCTGCAACGCGTGATCGACGACGCCGCGCGGCGGTTGCTGGGGTAGGTGATTGGGCTGGCCTTCTTGATGCCGCCCTGTCCCCGTTCGCCCTGAGCTTGTCGAAGGGCTGCTTTTCCCTTTAACCGTGGAAAGAAGGTACCGCGCTTCGACAAGCTCAGCGCGAACGGAGGTTGGGGCCGTACGCAGGCAACGCAGGCGAAACCCGTCATACTGCTTGTCCCGTACCCGACCGCTACCCTAGCGTCACCGCCGCCATGATCTCCCGTTCCCCATGCTGAGCCTGCTCGACCAGGCCAATCTGAATCTGCAGGAAGCGCGTAACTTGCGGGCGGCTGGCGCTTCCTATCGCGACATCGGGCGCCGGCTGCGCCTCACATCGGCCCAGCTCGGGCACATCCGCCGCACGCTCAAGCGCGAAAAGGCCGGGCGCACGCGGCTGCTGAACGGCAAGCCCGGGGCAACCGATCGCGATTTGCCGGTCGGTCGCTCCGCGCTGCCCGCCGGCTTGCGCAAGCGCCTGACCGCTTCGGGCTATAAAACGCTCGGCGATCTGGCCGACCGGCTGGCCGATCCCGACTTTCCCGGTCTCGAAACCATGCCCGGCATCGGACCCCACCGCGCGCGGCTGGTGGAGGGCGTGCTCGACCAGTTCGGCCTGTTGCCGGGCCCGAGCGACTTGCAGGCGGCGGTGGAACGGCTTTTCCCCGAATTCGGTGACATGCCCTGATCGCGCCAGGCGCCTGAATTTCGATTGCAGCAGCGGCGACCGGCGGCGCCGATGTGCGCGCCGCTGCGATCCATCCGGCGCCAGGCTCCACCTGTTGCGGTGCTCCACATACGGTCGATGATGCGTAGCGCGTGACGATGCGGCGTTTGATGCTGGCGGTGGTGATTTTCCGCGCGTTCGCCGTCCGCGGGCTACACATAATCTTGATAGCGTGAAGGCGGCCTGATAAAGTTGGGGCAAGGCACGGCCCGTGCCTCCCCCCACCGCTGGGGAAGCATGCGACATGCAGGGCAACGTGTCTTTCGAACCATCCCGTTCGAGCATGTGCATAAGGTGGGGTTGCGAACATCGCTCGAAAGAGGAGGTTCTCAATGAAGCTGTCTGCTCCCATCTTCCGGCTGAAGCGCCGCGCCAGGTTGCTGGCGCGCGAGTCCGATATTCCGCTTCACGCGGCGCTTGATCGGACCGCTCGAAAGGAGGGCTTTCATGCCTGGAGCCATCTCGTGGCATCGGCATCCGGCGATCGCCCGGCACATGACATGCTGGCGCAACTCAGTCCGGGTGATCTGGTGCTGCTGGGCGCGCGGCCCCGCCATGGCAAGACGCTCATCGGCCTCGAACTGGCGATCGCGGCCGTCCGGACCGATCGACCGGCCTTCTTCTTCACGCTCGAAGACAATGAAGGCGTCGTGTTCGATCGTCTTCAAATGCTTGGTACGGGCAGGAAAATGCTTGAGGGCAAGCTGACCGTCGATACATCCGACGACATTTGCGCCGACCACATCATCGACCGGATCGGCCACGGGAGCACCGGCGCGGTGGCGATCATCGACTATCTCCAGCTGCTGGACCAGCGACGCCGTCATCCGGAACTCGATGCCCAGATAAAGGCGCTGCGGACATTCGCGAGCGCGACGGGATCGATCATCGTGGCGCTGTCGCAGATCGATCGGGCCTTCGAAACGACGGGTAGAAGAATTCCGGGACGGGAGGATATCCGCTTGCCCAATCCTCTCGACATCAGCCTCTTCACAAAAGCGTGCTTCATGCACGGCGGCGAAGCTCATCTTGAGAAAATAGCCTGACGCCTTCGATGTAGCGGCCCGCGGCGCCCCGCCACCCGGCGAGTCGCCGCTACAACGCGCTCCGCATGATCGCCCGCCCCCCATTCATCCGCCGTTCACCTGCTTGACTACAGACGTAATCAAGAGGATTACAGACGTAGTCAGTACGGGAGCGAGTCGATCATGGCCGAGCGTATCAGCGATGCCGAGCATGCCGTGATGGAGGTGCTGTGGGACGAGAGCCCGCTCACCGCGCAGGAGGTGTCGGAGCGGATCTCGTCGGACAAGGACTGGTCGGCCAATACCGTCAAGACGCTGCTTGGGCGGCTGCTCGCCAAGTCGGTGATCGGGCATGTCGCCGATGGCCGGCGCTATCTCTACCGCCCGCTCGTCGCGCGCGAGGATTATGTCGCGGGCGAGAGCCGCAAGCTGATGGACCGGCTGTTCGGCGGCAAGCTGACGCCGCTGGTCGCGCACCTCGCCGAGCGCGACGAACTGACCGCGCAGGACATCGCCGAGATCGAGGCGCTGCTCAAGGGGCTCAAATCTTGAGCGCGCTGCTCCCCTGGGCGATCGAGGCGCTGATCGCCTCGACCGTGCTGATGCTGCTCGTGCTCGTGCTGCGCCGGCACGTGCGGCGCGCCTTCGGGCCCGATGTCGCCTATGCGCTGTGGCTGTTGCCGCTGCTGCGCCTGTTGCTGCCGCCATTGCCGCAAGGCTGGCACGAAACAGCCGTCGCGCCGGTCGCGCGTGCCAGCCAGACCATTACCATTCTCGTCGCCGAGCCGCTCGGTTTTGGCGGGGGAGCCGCCGCGCCCGCCCCACAAACACCATTGCTTGGTCCAGCCCTGATCATGCTCTGGGTGGCGGGCGCGGCGGCGTTCATGCTGTGGCATTCGCTGGCGCACGCGCGCTTCTGCCGCCGCATGATCGCCCAGCAGCACGGCGGCGCGGCGATGGCAGACGGCGTCCATGTCATCGAGACAGACGCCGCGCGTGGCCCGCTCGCCTTCGGCATCTGGCGCCGCTACGTCGCCTTTCCGCGTGACTTTGCCGAGCGCTACGATGCCGATGAGCGCGATCTCGCACTGGCGCATGAGCTTGGCCACCATGCGCGCGGCGATCTGATCGCCAACTGGGCGGCGCTCGCCGTGCTCGCGCTGCACTGGTTCAACCCGGTGGCGTGGCGCGCCTTCCGCGCGTTCCGTGCCGACCAGGAAATCGCCAACGACGCCCGCGTGCTGGCCGGGCGCGATGCCGTCACGCGCCACCTCTATGCCTGCGCGATCGTCAAGGCCGCGCATGGCGGGGCGGTCTCCGCCGCCTGCCACCTCCATACGATCGAAGACCTGAAAGGGAGACTGAAGATGCTTACCACCCATCGTCCATCGCGCGCGCGGCTGATCGGCGGGGTCGGCACGGTTGCCGTGCTGACGCTGGCCGGGCTCGGCGCCACCGCCTCGGGCACCCAGGCCGCCGAGCGCGTGCGCAGCAAGGTCGAGCAGGCCACGGGCGTGCGTCTCGACGCGCTCAAGCTGCCGGTCGCTTTCCAGGCCGCGCCGCCGGCGCCACCCGCACCCGAAGCGCCCGGCGCCATGCCGCCGGCACCGCCCGCGGTCGCGGACGGCCCGTCGACCCGGCACCGCGTCCGTGTGATCATCCACGACAAGAACGGCCACGTCACCGAAACCGACAGTGACACCGACACCGCCGGCGGACCCGACATGCCGATGCCGCCGATGCCGCCGATGCCGCCATCGCCTCCCGGCGCGCATGTGCAGGTGGTTGAGCGCGTCGTGGTGCGCGACAGGGACGGCCACGTCACCACCAATACGACCAACGGCCCCAGCCATGTCGTCAGCGTGACCAATGCGAACTGCCCCGGTCCCGACACGACGCGGCCGTCGGTGATGCGCGATGAAAAGGACGGCAAGCGCTTCGTCATCATCTGCACCAACCGGATCGACAGGATGGCACACGACGCCGCGGCGATGGCGTCACGCGGCGGCGACATCGCGCGCAACGCCTATACCCACGCGCTCGCCGGTTTGCGTTCGGCGCGCTCGACGGTCGCCGGCAATGTCGCGATGGCCGCGGAAGCCCGCAGCCAGGCGCTCAAGGGCATCGATGAGGCGATCAGCGAGATCGAAAACGACATCGCCAAGGAGAAGTGAGCGACCACCGTGCGCGCGCCGCGCATGGCCGGCCAGCCCAATGATACCGACCATGATCGCGCAGCACTTCGTTTGGCGATTCACGTTCAGCCCCGTCACCCCGGACTTGTTCCGCGGTCCACCGTGCAGCACATTAGAGCCGTGTGCGTGTGCGGGTCGGTGGGCCCCGGAACAAGTCCGGGGTGACGACGGGGTGCCGCGCTGGAGGCATCTTGCCCACCTCGCGCCCATCGCATTTGTTCAGGTGGGGGCCGGTGTCAGCCGCTGTCAAGGACCGTGCGGTTGCTCGATCGCACCGGCCTGATTCAACCCGACAACGCCTTGTGGTCCAACCGGGCCATGTCCATCGCGCATCACCATCGGCCCAGCGCCCCCCGCCCGCGAAATTCCCTGCCACCGCTGCGAAAAAATCATAAAATTCCCTGCCAATCCCCCGCTGGCAGGGAATTCGCACCCGCCCGCCCGGCACATCGCGCCCTTGCGTTCGCGGCGCTCAGCCGCCATCTCAGCGCCATGGCCGACCAACCGACCGGCGTGCCGGAACAGCTCGAACCGCTGGTGGCGCGCCTGCTCGCGCCCAACCCCTCGCCCTTCACCAATACCGGCACGCAGGTGCATCTCGTCGGTACCACCGACCTTGCGGTAATCGATCCCGGTCCCGACGATCCCGACCATGTCGCCGCGATGCTGCGCGCGATCGACGGGCGGCCGGTGGCGGCGATCGTCGTCACGCACACCCACCGCGACCACAGCCCGGCGTCGCGCGCGCTGGCGCGGGCGACCGGCGCGCCGATCGTCGGTTGCGCGCCGCTCGTGCTCGACGATCTCGGCCCGCGCGCCGATGCCAGCTTCGACCCCGATTATGCCCCCGACCTGATCCTCGCCGATGGCGAGAGCATCGGCGGGCAGGGGTGGACGCTCGTCGCGGTCGCGACGCCGGGGCACACTTCCAACCATCTGTGCTTCGCGCTGCCCGAGGCCGGGGCGTTGTTCACCGGCGACCATGTCATGGGCTGGTCGACCAGCATCGTCTCGCCGCCCGACGGCGACATGGCGGCCTATATGGCGAGCCTCGACAAGCTGTTGCAGCGCGACGACCGGATCTATTATCCGGCGCATGGCGACCCGGTCGAGCGGCCGCAGCGGCTGGTGCGCGGCATGCTCGGCCACCGCAAGCAGCGCGAGGGGCAGATCCTGCGCCTGCTCGGCGCGGGCGCGAGCGACATCCCGGCGATGACCGAGAAGATGTATGTCGGGCTCGACCGGCGCCTGCTGCCCGCCGCCGAACGCTCGGTGCTCGCGCATCTGATCGACCTGCGCGACCGCGGCATCGTCACCGAAGCCGGGATTATATGGGAGATGGCGGCATGAGCTTCGTCGGCAAGTTCGCCGCCGCGCTGGCGCTGATCGCACTGTTCATCGCCGCCGGTTTCTGGGCGCTCGGCGCCTATGTCGGCAGCAAGTTCACCAGCCCCGATCCGGTGACGATCGCCAGCGGCTCGGTCGCGGGGCTGCGCGAGCAGAACCGGCTGTCGGCCTTCGCGGCGAGCTTCGTCGCGGTGACGACCTCGACCGTCTCGCAATATGGGCTGAGCACGCAGAAGACGATGATCACCCCCGGTACGGTGCGCTACGAGGTCGATCTCGCCAAGCTTACGCCGAAGGACGTGACGTGGGACGCCAACAGCAAGACGCTCGGCGTCACGCTCCCACGGATCGAGGTGTCGCCACCGCAGATCGATCTCAACCAGATCAAAGAATATGGCGATGGCGGCATCCTGTCGAAGCTGACCGATGCCGATGCCAAAATCGACATGGCCAATCGCACCGCCGGTCAGAAGCAGCTCGTCGCGCAAGCCAATGGTCCGGTGCCGATGGGCCTTGCCCGCGATGCCACGCGCCGCGCGATCGAACGCAGCTTCGCGCTCCCGCTGCGCGCGGCGGGGATCGACGCCAAGGTGAAGGTGCGTTTCGCCGACGAGCCGAAGGACGGCGATTCGGTATGGGATGCCAGCCCGTCGATCGAGGAAGTGCTCAAGCTCAAACCGTCCGGCGCACGCTAGCATGGGTCGGGTGATTCAACAGGCGGCGAATCGCGCCTAGACGATCGCCGCGTCGGGCTCGCCACCGAGCAGACGTCGCAGCGGCCGGAGTAACAGCATGATGCCGAGCCCCGCGCCGCCGACGATCGCGGCATGGATCAGCCAGAAGGCGGTGGGCGACAGCGTCTCATACAGCCCGCCGATCCGCCCGCTGGTCACGCTGGCGGCGAAGGTGGCGAGGAAGCAGATCCCGACCAGCGTGCCGCGATATTGCGGCGGCGCCCTGGTCGCATAAAGCGCGAGCGAGACGGGCGTGAAATACAACCATCCGCTGTTGGAGATGAGATGGAACGCCACCGCCCACAGCAATGGCGCGCGCCCGTCGGGTCCGGAGACGAGCGGCGCCGCGGCCAGCCACACCACGCCAGCTGCGAAGATCGCGCAGCCGATCGCCAGCTTGGCGAGATCGTCGGGCTCGCTGCCCTTGGCGGCCTGGCGCCGCCACAGCGCGAGGAAGATCGGCATGACGAGGACCGGCGACAGCCCGTCGAGCGCCTGGAGCCACGCCACTGGCGTGTCGAACCCGGCGACGCGCAGGTTCACATGATCGCTGACCCACAGATTGTAGACGTTCCATACCTGGCTCTGCGCGATCCAGAACCCGACCTGCAGCGGCCAGAACATCGCCAGCCCGAATATGCGACTGCGCTCGGCCGTGGTGAGCGGCGCGGTGACCACCGCGGCCTCGCGCCTGGTGTCGGCGGGCAGATGGCGCTGGCCGACGGCGTAGACGACCAGCCCGATCAGCATGCCGAACCCGGCAAAGCCGAAGCCGGCGTGCCAGCCATAATATTTCGCCAGCGCACCGGTCACGATCGGCGCGATGAACGCGCCGATGTTGATCGCGACATAATAGAGCTGGAAGGCATCGACCTCGCGCCGGTCGCCATCGGCGTAGAGCGACTTGACCTGCGCACTGAGATTGCCGCGCAGCAGGCCGGCGCCACAGATCAGCAACAGCAGCGCGACCAGGAACGAGGCATCGAAAGCCAGCGCGAAATGGCCCGCAGTCATCAGCAGCGCGCCGAGCGTCACCGCGATGCGCCGACCGGTCAGCCGGTCGCCGATCGCCCCGCCGATGACAGGGGTGAAATAGACCAAGCCGACATAGAGGCCGAAGGTCTGCGCTGCGAGCGCCTTGACCGACAACGGCCCGGTGAGCTGCTCGATTGCGGCGCGGAAGCCGGCAAAGCCGACGACATGCTCGATATGGCCGGGCAGCAGCAGCGTATCGGCCATGTACAGCACGAGCAGCGCCTGCATGCCGTGGAAGGAGATGCGGTCCCACAATTCGGTCCCGGCGAGCACCCAAAGCCCGCGCGGCTGGCCCCACAGTTCCGCCGGATGCGAGGCTTTGGTGGCGGATGTCATGCGGCGACAAGCTTGCATGGCAACGCATGGCTGACAAGCGCGCCGCGAATGCCTATCTGCGGCGCACAGGGAGACCCCGAATGACCGCGATTGCCCAGAACTTCACCGGCCTCGACCTGCGCGCCGAGATCGACCGGTTGCGCAAGGAGCGCAACGCAGTGATCCTCGCGCATTATTATCAAAAGCCCGAGATCCAGGACCTGGCCGATTTCGTCGGCGACAGCCTCGACCTCAGCCGCAAGGCGCAGGCGACCGACGCCGATGTCATCGCCTTTTGCGGCGTGCGCTTCATGGCCGAGACGGCCAAGATCCTCTCGCCGGAGAAGATCGTCGTGTTGCCCGACATGGATGCCGGCTGCAGCCTCGAGGACAGCTGCCCGCCCGACAAGTTCGCCGCGTTCCGCGCGCTGCACCCCGACGCGATCGCGCTGACCTATATCAACTGCTCGACCGAGGTGAAGGCGCTGAGCGACGTGATCGTCACCAGCTCCTCGGCCGAGAAGATCCTGTCGCAGATCCCCAGGGACCAGAAGATCATCTTCGGGCCGGACCGCAATCTCGGCGGCTATCTCGTGCGCAAGACCGGGCGCGAGATGCTGTTGTGGCCGGGCGTGTGCATCGTCCATGAGGCGTTCAGCGAAACCGAGTTGATGAAGCTCAAGGCGAAATATCCCGACGCGCCGATCGCCGCCCACCCCGAATGCCCGCCGGTGATCCTCGATCATGCCGATTATGTCGGCTCGACCAGCGGCATCCTCGCCTACGCCAAGGCTAGCCCGTCCAAGGTCGTGATCGTCGCGACCGAGCCGCACATCATCCACCAGATGGAAAAGGCGGTCCCCGACAAGCTGTTCATCGGCGCGCCCGGCGCCGACGGCAACTGCAACTGCAACATCTGCCCGTACATGGCGCTCAACACGCTGGAGAAGCTCTACCTCGCATTGCGCGACCTCACGCCGCGCGTCGAGATCGAGGAGGGGCTGCGGCTCAGGGCCAAGAAGAGCCTCGACGCGATGCTGGCGATGGCCGGCGGCACGGTCGGCATGGGCGACCTCGGGCCGGTCAAGGTGACGGGGGATTGACGCCCGTCGACACTTCCCATTTCTCGATGGTTGGCTTCGCGCTGGATACCGGCGATTCGACGATCTTCGCGCAATCGCTACAGCCGCTGATCGACAGCTGCGAGAAGGTCACGATCGACCGGCGGAATGAACTGTGCATCGTTCGCGATCGTTCGGGCGCCGAGATCTGGATCGCGCTGAGGCCGCAAGAGTCCGTCACCTCGATCGTTACGGTAAATCCCGCTTTCAGTGGGGAAGGGCGCACGCCGGTTGAAATCGTCGCGATCGTGCCAAGCGAGGACAAGGATTACAGCCGCGTCGAAGTCACCATCTCGGCGCGCTTCGCGGGCGAGGAAACGCCGCTCGTTTTCGACCTCGCCGACCCTAGACAGGCGACGGCACTGAAGCCGCACGCGAAGGTCGCAATCGACATCGCTGCCTTCAGCTTCGCACCGGTAATCTACGACGATGCGGCGGCTTATTACGAGGCGCAAAAGAAGCCGGATGTAAAAGTCCAGTTTGCTGCCGATTTCTTCATACCGACCGGCATGTTCACGACGGCCATGGGCGGCAAGGCTGACGATGGTGGCCCGACCGGACATGCCGATTTCGCGGGTACCGTCCTCAAGGCGGAGAGGCGCCACAACGACAATGGCGGTGGCGATTTCTGGTGGGCGCTGGTCAAGACCTATGCCGGCGCCACGATCGATGTGGTGCTCGACGGACGAACCGTGCCTCGCGACATCAAGGTCGGCAACATCGTGACCGGGAGCTTCTGGCTCTCGGCACACGTCAGTAGCAGTAGCAGTAGCGCTGCGCCGCGTGGCACCGCGGCTGGCGAACTGCGCCCATGAATATGATCGACAGGTCGTTTCGGCCAACGCGCCGGGTTGCCATGCTGGCGGGGTCGCTCGCGGCGGTGATGCCGGCGCTGGCGCAACAATCCGAACCGATCGACTGGTATGCGCTGGCCGACGATGTGCTCGGCGAGATGCGCTGGGCGTGGGGCCAGTATCGCCGGCTTGCCTGGGGCAAGGACCAGATCATGCCCGTGTCGGGCGGCAATGAGAGCTTCCCGCTCAAGACCGCGCATCTCGGACTTTCGCTGATCGAGGCGATGGACACTTTGTGGGTGATGGGGCTCGACGCGGAATTCGGCGACGCGCTGGGCTGGGTGAAGGACCATGCCGGCTTCGACGTCGATGGCGAGGTGTCGGTGTTCGAGACTTCGATCCGGCTCGTCGGCGGGCTTCTGTCGGCGCATCATGCCTGTGGCGACGCGGTGCTGCTCGCCAAGGCGCGCGATCTCGCCGACCGCCTGCTGCCGGCCTTCGATACGCCGACCGGCATGCCGTATCGCTACATCAACCTGAAGACCGGCGCGCGGCGCGACCCGGCGACCAACCCGGCCGAGGTCGGCACCTACCTTCCCGAATACGGCACGCTCAGCAAGCTCACCGGCGATCCGCGCTATTTCGACGCGGCGAAGCGCGCGATGGTCGCGATGTATCAGCGGCGCTCGAAGATCGGGCTGCTCGCCGACAGGATCGACGCGACGACCGGGACGTGGCTGAGCCGCCGCGCGACGATCGGGCCGCCGTCGGACAGTTATTACGAATATCTCTGGGACGGCTGGCAGCTGTTCGGCGATGCCGACTGCAAGGCGATGTATGACAGCTGCACTGCGGCGATCCTGCGCCACCAGGTGGTCAAGGCGAAGGGGCAGCTGTGGTTCGTCGATGTCGATTTCGAAAGCGGCGCACCGCTGTCGAGCGAACAGGACGAGCTCGCCTCCTTCTATGGCGGGTTGCTGGCGCAGGGCGGGGCGGGGGCGACGGGCGCCGCCTATACGCGCGCCTGGGCGGGTGTGCAGGCCCAGTTCGGTATCCTGCCCGAAGGCTATGACTTTGCCACGGGCAAGCCGACCTCCGTCACCAATGCGCTGCGCCCCGAACTGGCCGATGCGGCGTTCAACCACTGGCTGCTCGATCGCAAGCCCGAATGGCGGATGCTCGGCCGCGCGCATTATCTGGCGATGAAGCGCTGGAACAAGGCGCGATATGGCTATGCCGACATGGCCGATGTGACGACCAAGGCGCAGGCCGATCATTGCCCGGGTTACTGGTGGTCGGAGCAGATGAAATATTACTGGCTGCTGTTCAGCGACACGCCGCGTTTCGACTACCAGCGCAACTACCTGTCGACCGAGGGCAATGTGTTACAGGGCTTTCGCCGTTGACGAGCGCACCAGGAAATAGAGCCCGGCGAGGATCAGCGGGATGCTGAGCGTCTGGCCCATCGTCAGGCCCCACCAGAGATGTTCGAGCCCGGCGTCGGGCTGGCGGACGAACTCCAACGTGAACCGCGCGCAACCATAGATCACCAGCCCGGTGCCGAGCAGCCGCCCCGGCTTGAGCCGCGCATCGGTGCGCCAGAAGAGATAGACAAGGACGGCCATCGACAATCCGCCTTCGAGCAACGCCTCGTAGAGCTGGCTCGGGTGGCGCGGGATGCCGTCATGCGTGCCGGGGAAGATCACCGCCCAGGGCAGGTTGCTGGGCCTTCCCCACAGCTCGCCGTTGACGAAGTTGGCGAGCCGCACAAGGATCAGCCCGAACGGCGTGGCGCAGGCGACATAGTCGCAGACGCGCAGCAGCGAGAGCTGGTGGCGACGGGTGTAGATCACCAGCGCGAGGATCACGCCGAGAAAGCCGCCATGCAGCGACATCCCGCCCTGCCACAGCTTGAAGACATCGAGCGGGTGCGCCCACAGCCCCGGCTGGTAGAACAGCGAATAGCCGATCCGGCCGCCAAGGATGACGCCGAGCGTCACGTAGAAGACGAGGTCGTCGACATGGCGCTTCGCCATCGGCGCACCCGAGCGGGTGAGCAGCTTGCCGAGATACCACCAGCCGAGCAGGATCATCGTTATGTAGCTCAGCGCGTACCAGCGGATCTGGACGACCCGGAGGTCGAGCGCGACCGGCGAGAGGTGCATATGGTCGTAGTTGAGCGCGGATGCCGCGGCGGCAATGTCGATCATCATCTTCCCCGTCTCAACCGACCGGCAACCCGAACATCAGCTCGCGCACGAACCGCGTCGGCGGCGAGCCATGGGCCAGGACGGCGTCGTTATAGGTCTTGAGGTCGAAGCGTGCGCCGAGCCGGCGCTTCGCTTCCTCGCGCATCGCCATGTGCTCGGCGTAACCGGTGAAGTAGCTGAGCAGTTGCGTCGAGCCGAGGCTCGCGCGGGTCCATTTGCCGGCCGCCTCGCGCTCCTGCTGGAAGGCGGTGCGGGTCATCAGATCCATCGCCTGCTCGCGCGTCATCCCCTCGGTGTGGATGCCGATGTCGAGCAACGCGTTGGTGATCGAGCGCAGGCGCATCTTGAGTACGGTGAGCTTGAACAACGGATCGCCGTTCAGATAGCCGGCATCGGCCATCATGCCCTCGGCATAGACCGCCCAGCCTTCGACGAATGGTCCCGAGGACAGCACGGCGCGCAGCACGCTGTGGTTCTGGTTGGCGTGCGCGAGTTGAAGATAGTGACCCGGCATCGCCTCGTGGATGCTGAGATCGTGGATCATGAAGTCGTTATATTCGCTCAGGAACGAGGTCGCCTGGGCGTCGGTCCAGTCGTCGGGGATCGGCGAGATTGCGACGAAGGTGTCGAGCTGCCGCTCGAGCGCCCCGGGGCTGTCGCAATAGGCGACCGCCACGCCTTGCCGGAACTTGGGCATGGTGATGATCTTCACCGGCCCGTCGGGGAGCGATACCAGGCCCTTGGCGCGGACGAAGTCGGTTGCCTCGGCCAGTGCGGCCTTTGCCTTGGCCATCACACCGTCGCGCGCCGGGTGTTCGCGATAGGTCAGCGCCAGCGCCGCCTCGATCGCGGATTGCTGCTGCGCGGCGCTCGGCTGGTCGGGCATGGCGGGCGCATCGGGCTTACCGGCCAGCACCTGTCGTGCGAGCGCGTACATCTGCGCGCGGGTGTCGGTGACGGCGGCGGTGGCGCGGGCCTTGATCTCGGGTCGGCTGAGCGTCGAGACGAGGGCGAACGCCATTTTCCGGTCGTAGAGAGCGGTCCCGAGGCGCAGTTCGCCTTTGGCCTGCGGCACGAGCACGGTATCGAGCCACCGCTGATGCGCGGCGACAGCGCGCTTCAGCGTCGCGAGCGCGGCGGTGAAGCGCTGCCGGTCGGGCAGGGGCAGCGTATCGGCGTGGGGGGCGAGCATCGTCTCGGCAATGTCGACCACGCCGCTATTCTGCTTCGCCACGGTCGTCGCATAGATCGACGGCACGCGCGCGGGAACGATCTGCGCGCGGGCCTGGGCGAGGAAGGCGGGCATCGCCTCCATCCGCGCGGTCGCCGCCCTGAGCCGCTGCGGCCATGGCGCGAAGTCGCGCGCGGCGAGGCCGTAAAGCGCGCCGCCGGCGATGCCGTTGTAGATCTGCGGATCCCAGGACCAGCTGCGCAACGTCTCGATCTGCCAGATTCGGTAGCGCAGCGCGTTGTCGAGCAGCGCGGCGTCGACCTGGCTCTCGCGGCTCAGCGCCTTGCGATCGATTCCGCCAAGTGCGCCGAGCAACGCCTTGTCGTGCGCGAGCAGCCGGGCACGCCCCGCCGCCGATACATCTTCCAGCTGGCTGTCGAAACGATGGTCGCCGAGCGTCGTGCCGCTGGACGGCGCGAACCGTGCGATGCCTTCAACATAGCGCTCTCCGATGGCGGCGAAGCGCGCCTCGGCGCTGGCCGGACGGGCGACGACGGTGCGGGAAGGCGTGGCGGCGGTCGCGCCGAGCAGCAGCGAACTTCCGGCCAGCAGGGCGAGAGCGAAGCGCATGTAAAGGAACTCCATGTGCGAATGTCAGCGGCCGTGTAGCCATCCCGAGACGCGTGCGCCATGGCGTACGATTGCGATCGCGGCGATTGCCATGTGTTCCGTTTTTGTGCCATCAGGGCACCTCATCGACAAGGGCGCGAGATGGCTCCGGGAATCACGATCGAAGAACGCCATCGCGGTTCCGACCTCGCCACCGGGTGGAGTCTGGCGGGCTTCGATGTCGATGCCTTTGTCAGCGCGACGCTGGCCGAGGATCTCGGTGAGATCGGCGACATCACTTCGGCAGCCGTAATCCCTGCGGCTGCGCGGTTCACCGGTAAGATGGACAGTCGCGATGCAATTACCGTGGCGGGGCTGCCGCTCGCCGAGGCGTTCTTTCGGCGGCTCGATCCGGAGGTCCGAATCGAACGACTGGTCGAGGACGGGGCACGCGTTGCTGCCGGGACCGACCTGATGCGGCTGGAGGGCAATGCCCGTGCGCTGCTGACCGCCGAGCGTTCGGCGCTCAACACCGTGCAACATCTCTCGGGCATCGCCACGCTGACGCGGCAATATGCCGACAGGATTCGCGGGAGCGGCGCGACGCTGCTCGATACGCGCAAGACCATCCCCGGGCTGCGCGTGCTGGAGAAATACGCGACGCGGATGGGTGGCGCGACCAACCACCGCATGGGGTTGTGGGACGCGGCGATGATCAAGGACAATCATGTCGCGGTGGCCGGCGGCGTTGCCGAAGCGGTAGCGCGAGCGAAGGCTGCGGGGATCGCGCGGATCATCGTCGAGGTCGACCGCACCGACCAGATCGAGGCGGCGCTGGCGGCGGGGGCGACGCACCTGTTGCTCGACAATATGGACCCGCCGACCTTGCGCGGCGCGGTGACGCTGGTGGGCGGGCGCGTGCCGACCGAAGCGTCGGGCGGGGTGCGGCTCGATACGATCCGCGCGATTGCCGACACCGGCGTGACATTTGTCAGCGTCGGGCGGCTGACGCAGTCGGCGCCGGCGGCCGATATCGGCCTGGATTTCGCCTTGCGTTGAGCGGGTTGCGTCGTTTCCAAATGGCGTTAGGCTGAATGTAGGACACAGGCAGGGGGACGTTCCATGGCAAGGCCGCAATCGATTATCTGGTTTGAGCGCTGCTACCTGGCAGGCGTGGTTCTGGGGTTGATCGGCGTCGCCCTGCGCTGGAATGTCGCCACGGCCGCGGCGCAGGACAATCCCGCCGTCGCCACTCTGGGCCCTGGCGCGATGAGCAGCATCATGACCATCGGCATCGTCATCGGCCTCGGCATCAATTTGCTGCTGTGGTTTGGCGCGGCGCGCAAAGGATGGGCTGTGTGCAAATGGTTCATCGCTATCTTCTTCGTCCTTGGCCTGCTCGCCACGGGCTTCAGCGTGATCGGGGGAAGATTTCCGTCAGGTATTGATGGGGTGTTGTCGGTGACCGGCACTGTGCTCGGTGCGCTATCGGTGTGGTTCCTGTTTCAACCCGACAGCGAGGCATGGTTCGGCGAGGACGCGGCGGCATGAGACGCGCCTGGGCGATTGCGGCGCTGGTCGCGCTCCCGGGCTTTGCCGAGGCGCAGACACTGAGTTGCGCGGCGCCGACCGCGCTGACACGTCCCAGGCCCGATCTCGCTTCGGCGAGCGAACCGCAGCGGATCCTGCCGATCGGCGGTTACACGCTGGCGCTGACCTGGGCGCCCGAGTTCTGCCACGCCCATGCCCGCGACCCCGGTGCCAGAATCGAATGCGCCAGCGGCAACCGCTTCGGCTTTACGCTGCACGGCCTGTGGCCCGACGGAGTCGGCAAGGAGTGGCCGCAATATTGTGAGGCGACGCCGCTGCTGCCCGAGAAGTTGATTCGACAGCATATCTGTTCGACGCCGTCGGTGCAGTTGCTACAGCACGAATGGGCCAAGCACGGGACTTGCATGCAGACCACGCCCGACGCCTATTTCGCGCGCTCGACGGGGATGTTCGGGAAGCTGAAATTTCCCGACATGGATGCTCTGTCTCGCGGCCCGGTCACGGCGGGGAAGCTCGCGGAGGCCGTCGCCGCAGCCAATGCCGGCGTTCCGGCGGAGGCGATCCGCGTCACCAAGAATGCGCGGGGCTGGCTCGACGAACTGTGGTTTTGCCTCGACAAGCAATTTGCTTATGCCCGCTGCAAGGCGGGGACCGGTGGCGTGCCGGCGAACAGCGCGATCAAGATCTGGCGCGGTCCGAAGCCGCGCTAGGCTGTTCTCCGGGAATTCGCCTTTCTCTAGAGCGGGATGCGATTAAGCTGAATCGGATCCCGCTCTATAATTCTTTGTTGTCGCGTGATTTATTGCGAAAAACCGGTTCCCACTTTTTCGCATCACGCTCTAGTTTTCGATCAGCGCCGTCGACGGATGGTGCTTGTCGAGGTGGCGCTTGATGATTTTCAGGTTGCGGGAATTGGAGCGGAACAGCGCGTCGGGGACGACGCCGATTACCGGGATCAAACCGAGCAGGAAGTCGAGCCCGACGTTGCCGAACATGCGCGCCATCTGCATCTTCGACATGCCGAGATTTCGCGCCTCCCACACCATCCAGGCGCCCATCAAAGATCCGATAACATCCCCGCCGACCGGGATGACGTCGAGAATGACATCGAGCCCGATCTTGCGATTTGTGCCGGGGATACGGAACAACCCCTCGAGTAGATGCTCCATTGCCTCGATGCGCTTGCGCACCGCGGACGGGTCCGTCGACAATAAGGGGGCGAACCGGTCGAGCGTGTCGGGTTCGATGCGGGTGGCACGGTTGGTCATCATTACCTCATTTGGCGATGCCGCGCAGGCGATTCAATGGATGCCAGGCACGAGCGTTGGGTTGCCATTGCTTCAGGCGTAAAGAAACGAGCGACCAGCGTAACGGTTGCGCAATCGGGATGAATGCCACGTCGCTTGCGAGCGCGGCGTCTGCTTCAGCGAGATGCTGGGCGCGCAGCGCCATAGTCGGCGCTTCGCGTGCGGCGTCGAGTGCGGCTTGCGCGGTTTCGCTGCACAACTGACAGGCATTGGCGAGATACCAGCGTGCGCTGTCATAGGGCGCGACCGCGTCGATCAGCCGCAAATCGGCCGACGCGTCCCAATCGACGCGATCCGCCGCAATGCCGATCCTGCGCAGACCGGCGGCGGTCAGCCCGAAGACGATCGTGCCGCCCGAGCCACGCGGCACGGCGAGCCGCAGGCGAACGTCGCCGGGATGCGCGCCCCGCCACGCCGCGACGGGATCGGTCGGTATGATGGCGGTTGGCGTGGTCCAGCCCGGCTGGGCCGGTGGTGTGGCGGAATCGAGTGTGTCGGGCAGGATTTGCGTCGTCGCTTGCCATGTGTTGGCGAAGGCGGCGACGATCGCCTGGCGATCGATCGCGCGGGCGATGGCGGCGCGGTTGGCCGGCTCGGCGAGAAAACCGCCGCGATCGACGATCGCCCAGCCGAACAGGCCGGCGGCTGGATCGATCCGGCGATTGGCGGGAGCGACGCCGGCGGCGTTGAGCAGCGGCCAGTCGGCCGCCGTTCCGCCCGATACGAGATCCGACTGGCGCATGGCGAAGCGCGCGATGGCGCGCGGGGCGCGCTCGCCGATCAACGCGACATTGTCCTGCGGCCCGGGCTCGGCGACATCGTCATCGGGCGAGCGATGCGGGTCGAAGGCGGGTCGCAGCAGGATTTGGCCATGGCGGCCCCCGGCTTGCCGGAACGGACCGCTGCCGCCTTGCTTGCGCGTCCGGAACAGGGCCATCTCGGGTTGGGCGAAAAGCTTCAGCAAGTCGGGGCGCGGGCTCTTGAGTTCGATCTCGAGCACTGCGGGCGTGCGCACGACAATCTGGTCGATCGCGCTCAGATAGGGCAGCAAGGCATTGTGCGAGCCCGGCGCGATCTGGCGCCGCAGTGCCGCGACGACCTCTTCCGCGGTAACTTTGTCACCATCGTCCCACTCGGCATCGCGTAGCCGGAAAAGGTAGCTCATGCCGTGATCGAATACGATCCAGCTCTCCGCCAGCCCAGGTTCGACCTGACCCGTTTCGTCGAAGCTGACCAACCCCTGTGCGGTCGCGCCGAGCAACAGCCGGTCGCCATGGGCGAGCGGGCCGCGCGCCGGATCGACGAAGGCGATCTCGCCACCGATCGCGCTGACCACCACCGGGCCTTCATCGGGGCGTCGGTCGCAATCCGTCAGAACAAGCATGGCAAGCACGAGGACGAAGACCCGCCTCATGGCGCGCGCCATGTCGTGACGAAGGGAAGCGACGGAAGCATCGCGGCATCCTGCCATCGACAGGCGACGCGCGCCACCGGCCAGCCACTACGCAAAAAAGAATCTTTCCCGGGCCGCCCGGTCATATGGACAGCCGATTCGGCGCCGCATACAGTTGGATTGCGGGGGCATTCATACAGGGTTGATTTTCGATAGCGCACATCGTGGCGCATGGCGGGGCCGTATGCGGATTATTGAGTTCCTTCGCGAGCGCGTTGTCATCGTCTGGCAGCTTCTGCGTGGCCGTGCGCCGTTCCTGCTGGCGGTGGACCGCGCCGCCGTCCTGTTGCTCGGCGTCCTCGTCGGCACCGCGATCGGCTTCGCCTTCCATGGCAGTGCCGGCGCGGCCCCTGCAATTGCGGCGGTGGTTCAATCACCCGCCGGGGCGGCCGCCGCGCCATCCCCGGCAACTGCCGAGGCCAGCTTTGCCGAGCGATGTGCGCCGTCCTTCCAGTTGCGGCAGCAATTGACCAGCACCGCGTCGATCGGCGGTCGCGTGCGTATCGGCGTATTTGGCGACAGCTTCGGCAAAGGCGTGTGGTCGGGACTGCTCAGCCAGTTGCCGAGCAAGTCGGGCTACGAGGTCACCGACTATGGTCAGGAGGCGACCGGTTTCACACGCTACAAAAGCCTCAACCTCGAGCAGCACCTCGGCGAACAACTTGGATCGAACACGATCGACATCGCCGTGATTTCCTTCGGTGCCAATGACGCGCAGGGCATCATCACGCCGGAAGGGCATTATGCGCCGTTCATGGGGCCGTTGTGGCAACAGCAACTTGGCGGACGGATCGAGCGCTATGTCGCGATATTGCGGGCGCACAAGGCGCTGGTCTATTGGGTCGGCCTGCCGCGGATGCGCGACGCCGGGCTCGATCGCGACGTTACCGCGATCAACGATTTCTATCACGCCCAGATGGACCGGCTTGGCGTGCCGTTTCTCGACAGCCGCCCGGTTTCGTCGGACGCGCATGGCCAGTTCACGCCGTATCTCGAAGACCCGCGTGATGGGAAGCGCACGTTGATCCGCGTCGGCGACGGTATCCATATGTCGATGACCGGCTATATCTGGATCACGCGTGATCTCGCGGAACGGATTCGCAACTATGTCGGCACGGTGCGCACCATGGCCGGCGTCGCCCCACCGGTGCAGCCGACCAAGAAGAAGCCCGTATGAAACCGATCGCCCTGATGGTTGCCGCGCTGGCCGCGCTGGCCGCGCTGGCGCCGATACCGGCGCTGGCGGCACGGTGTGTCGGACCGGTTTGCGACGCCGAGCGGCTGGCGCCGCTGTTCGCCAGGCTTGCCGTCGCGCGCCGTGGCCAGGGCCCGGCGGTCCACATCCTGCAGATCGGCGACAGCCATACCGCCGGCGATGCCGTGACGGGGGCGTGGCGCGACCTGTTGCAGGCGCGCTATGGCGCCGGTGGGCGCGGCGTCCTCGCGCCAGGCCGCCCTTATGACGGCTATCTCACGCGCGGCGTGACCGCGACGATGTCGGCCGGCTGGACGATCGGCGCGACCTTCGGGAAGAACGCCGCGCCGCCACGGCCGATGCTCGGCGTTTCGGGATTCAGCATGATCGCCAATCGCCCGGACGCGAGCATGACGCTGCGCGCGGACAGCAGCACGACGACGTTCGACCGCTTCGTGCTGTGTGCGATCGCCGGGCCGAATGCCGGCGGCGTGACGGTGAGCTTCGACGGCGCCGAGCCCAGTCGGCTCGATTTCACCGCGCCCGACGTGCGACCGATGTGCCGCAGTATCGAGACCGACACGGCGCATGGCGCGGTCGAGGTCGCGGCCGAGATTCCCGGCCTGACGCTAACGTCATGGGCGACGTTTCGTCGGGCCAATGGCGGCGTCGTGCTCTCCAATGTCGGCGTGGTCGGATCCCAATTGATCCATTTCGCTCGCGCCGACGATGTCGTGATTGCCGAGGAGATGAAAGCCTTTTCGCCGGACCTGATCGTGCTGGCGTTCGGTACCAATGAGGGTTTCTCGCCGCGTTTCGATGCGGTCGCCTTTGAAGCGACGCTGCGGGGCCAGATTTCGCGGTTGCGGCGGCTGTCGGGCGGCGTGCCGATCCTCATGTTCGGTGCGCCGGATTCGTTGACGCGCAACGCCGCGCTCCGCGCCAACGCGCCCGGGCTGCCGCTCGAGTGCGAAGCCGCGCCGCCGTTCCTGGCAGCGCAAGTGCCCGCCGATGCGACAATCCAGCCGCTGCCGGGCGAGGGTCAGTCGCATGCGGCGAGGCCACCGTTGTTCGCACCCCCGGCGCTCGCAGATGTGCGGCGGATCCAGCGCCAGGTCGCCGATGACATGGGTGTGGCCTATTGGGACTGGCAGGCCAGCATGGGCGGGCCTTGCGCGGCGCGCGCCTGGGTGCAACGCGCCGAACCGCTGATGCGCGGTGACTATGTGCACTTCAAGACATCCGGTGGACGCGAAATCGCGCGCCGGCTGCAGGCCGATCTCGATGCTGCCATGGCGAGTGCGCGCTGACATGTCGAAGCGGGGCGGGGGCCGCTAGCGATGCTTTTTCCGACGCTGACCTTCGGCCTGTTCTTTCTGGTCGTGTTCGCGGTCGTCTGGTCGGCGCCGTCGAACGAGTGGCGCAAGATCCTGCTGCTCGTGGCGAGCTGGTACTTCTACGGCGCGTGGGACTGGCGGTTCGTGCCGCTGCTGATCTTCTCGGCGCTGGGCAATTGGGCGATCGCGCGCGGGCTCGACCATCCGGCCTTCGCCGGCCACCGCAAGACGTTACTGCTGAGCGGTGTCGCGCTCAACCTGCTGGTGCTCGGGTTCTTCAAATATTTCGACTTCTTTACCGCGCAGCTCGCCGCAACGCTGACGACGCTTGGCTTTGCGCGCGACATTTCCGTGTTGCAGGTCGTCCTGCCGATCGGGATTTCGTTCTTTACGTTTCAGGGCGTCTCCTACGTCATCGATGTCTATCGCGGCCGCGTGCCGGCGGCGCGCCTGCTCGACATATTGCTGCTGATGTCGTTCTTCCCGCATCTCGTCGCCGGGCCGATCGTCCGCGCGGCCGATCTGGTGCCGCAGTTCCAGCACAAGCCTAAGCTCGACCGCTCGATGGTGTCGATGGCGCTGCTGCTGATCATGTGGGGGCTGTTCAAGAAGGCGGTGATCGCCTCGGAACTGGCCGTCAATTTCGTTGACCCGGTTTTTGCCGACCCGACCGCGCACTCGGCGTTCGACCTGCTGATCGCGGCTTACGGCTATGCGGTGCAGATCTATTGCGACTTCTCGGCCTATTCCGACATGGCGATCGGGCTGGCCGCGCTGCTCGGCTATCGCTTTCCGCGCAATTTCAATCAGCCCTACCGCGCGCTTTCGCTGCAGGATTTCTGGCGGCGCTGGCACATTACCCTGTCGCAATGGTTGCGCGACTATCTTTATATCGAGGCGCTCGGCGGCAGCCGCGGCGGCGCGGTGAAGACCTATCGCAACCTGATGCTGACGATGTTGCTCGGCGGGCTGTGGCACGGTGCCAACTGGACCTTCGTGATCTGGGGCGGCATCCATGGCGGTGCGCTCGCGATCGAGCGTTTCTGGACCGCGCATGCTCCGAAGGAGCGCAAGCCATTGCCCGACTGGGCGAGGCTGCTGATCACCTTCCATGTCGTATTGCTGGCATGGATTTTCTTCCGCGCGCCGAGCTTCGGCGACGCGATGACCTATCTCGGCGGGATACTCACACCGTGGCGTGGACCGGCTGCCGTCACCGCGACGCCGTTGATCATCCTGCTGATCGTCTTTGGCCTGGCGATCCATGCCGCGCCGCTACGCTGGCTGAGCGGCACGGCGATCCGCTTCCGCGTACTGCCGGCGTGGCAGGCGGGCGCGGCGCTGATCGTCGTGATGCTGCTGATCGACGCGATGCGCTTCGAGGGTGTTGCACCCTTCATATATTATCGCTTCTGAGGGCTGGCCGATGTCGCACGATTTCCCCGTCGATCTCCCCGACGCACCACCGCCCGACGCGCGTGCACTGCGCTGGACGACGATGATCATCGCCGTCGCGTCGATCGGGCTGTTGCTGACCAACGCGGCGACGATCGCGGAATGGGGTGCCGAAATGACACCGAGTCCCGCTGTCGTGCGCTTCGTCAACGTCGCCGACCGCTGGCACACCGTTACGGACCGCACCGGTCTTGGTGCGGCCCGCAAGGGTGTTCATGCCGTATGGAAGAAGCTCGAGGCGGCGCGCTTTCCCGGCCAGGAGCCGGCGGCAGCGCCGCAGCCGAACGGATAGTTCAGCGGTAGAAGATGTGATCGCCAAGCACTGCGACGCGCTGACGCGAACGGAAAAAGCGCGGCGGCGCCTGATAGGCGGCATGATAGAACAGCGCGCCGGGCATAACATCCGGGCTGATGCGCTCGACCGCATCACGCGATACTTCGACGGCGCGCGTCCACGCACCGTTGGTGCGATCCGGGTGATAGCTGTCGGTGTCGAAGAACTGACCGGGCTGGTTGACCACCGCGCACGGCGTGTGGCCGAAGCGGCTGCCAGCGCGGGTGCGGTGGATGATCAACTGCGCGACAGCGAGCTGGCCCCTCGTCGACTGATTGGCGGCCTCGTGCCGCACGACCTTGGCGATGCATTCGATCGCTGCGGACTGTTCCGCCGGTGCGACGGCTGGATGCATTTCGGCATCGGCCGGTTCGGGCACGCTGGCGATGGCGTCGTCGGACGGAGTGGAAAGGGTCGCGGTTTCGACGGTTGGCGTCGGTGCCGTCTGGGTGGGTGTCGAATCCGGCATTGTGTGTGCGATCACCGGAGCGATCAGCTGCTGGGCCGGAGCAGAAGCAGCGAGCGTGGGAATCGCGGCTGCGGTAGCAACGAGCGTAAAAACGAAACGACGATGGGGAAGCACCAAAAACCTCGGAACATGCGCAGAGGCTCATCGTCGCGCCAAAATCACCGGTGCGCGCCGACTTGCCCCACGTCTTGCCGCCGGAAACCTGTTATTGTTTCGGTTCTGTCCCAGTGGCCGGGTTGAGCGGGGCGCTATGTTGGCGCGGGTTAACAAACGCAAAGCAAGCGCGACGAACCGTTACGGCCGCGGGATGAAGCGAGGATATAAATCGGTTTGGACCATTGGTAGGGCAGCGTCGCCGTGCCAGCCGCTAGATATGGGGTGTCGCGCACGGTGCTGCGACGGGACGATGCCGGGCAATCCTGCGGATTCGTTGCGCCCTTCTGCCCGGCCGTGAATGCCGCAGCGCGCGGCTTGCCGGTGGATCAGGCTGCTTTGCCGCCGGGCCGTGTTCCGGGACGATGATCCGGGTGCCGATATTCCGGGATGAACGGAATACTCAGCGCGGCGTTGGGTGCGCAGGCAGATAGGGTAGCCAGCGCGAGGCTGGAGCTGCCGCCGGTCCGTTCGACAAGGCCGCCGCAGCGCGTGCCGCAGCCAGGGTAAGCCAAGCATGGCAAGGAACGACGAGAGCAAGCTGAACCTGGCCGAAGTCAGTGCGATCGGTATCGGTGGCATGATCGGCGGCGGCATCTTCGCAGTGCTCGGCCTTGCCATTGCCACGGCCGGCCATGCCGTCGCGCTCACCCTTGCCGGGGGCGGTGTCATCGCCTTGCTGACCGGCTTTTCCTATGCCCATCTCGGCCTGCACTTTCGCGGCGACGGCGGCAGCTTTACCTATATCGAAAAGGCGTTCGCCGCGCCGTCGATCGCCGGGTGTTCCGGCTGGCTGCTGGTCGTGGGCTATGTCGGCACGCTGGCACTCTATGCGACAGCGTTCGGGGATTATGGCGCCACGCTGTTCGGTCACGGTGGTGCCCGGCCGATCACGGCGATGCTGGCGGTGCTCGTGCTGCTGGGCTTTCTCGGGATCAATCTGCGCGGCGCGCGCGCGTCGGGCGGGGTCGAGCTTGGCGTCGTCGCCATCAAGTTGATCATCCTCGCGGTGTTCGCCATCACCGGTTTCATCGGAATCAAGGCCGATCATTTCGTGCCGCTGTTCGATAACGGCGTCGTCTCGCCGCTGGTCGCGGTGGCGCTCATCTTCGTGGCCTATGAAGGCTTTGAACTCATTCCCAACGTGATCGACGAGATGGCCGATCCGGCGCGCAACCTGCGCCGTGCCATCGCCATTGCCATCGTCCTCACCACCGTCATCTACATCGTTGTCGCGGTGGCCGCGCTGGGCAACCTTACTCCGGCGCAGATTCAACAGGACCAGGAATATGTGCTCGCGGTCGCCGCGCGCCCGACATTGGGGCAGGCGGGCTTCGTCCTGATCGGCATCGCCGCGCTGCTGTCGACCGCTTCGGCGATCAACGCCACCTTGTTCGGCGCTGCCCGGCTGGCCATGGTGATGGCACGAGAACGCGCCCTGCCGCGGGTGTTCGCATTGCAGGAACGCGTCCGGCCCGTGCCCTATGTCGCGTTGCTCGCGCTGACCGGCCTGTCGCTGACTTTTGCCTTGACGGCGCCGCTATCGGCGATTGCCGGCTTTGCGAGCGCGACCTTTCTGGTCATCTTCGCTGCGGTCAATTTCTCGGCGTTGCGCCTCGCTGGCGCCATCGGGCTCTCGCCGCTGATACCGCTTGCCGGTGGCGTTCTTGCCAGCGCCAGCCTCGCCACGTTGCTGTGGCACGATTGGCGGACCGACCGGCCCAGCCTGTACCTGCTGCTGGCGGTCTACGGTACGGTCGCTGCTACCGAGATCGTGCTCACCGTGCTGCGCGGCCGCCGATCGCTTGTACCCAGCCCGATACCCTGACCCAACTCGCGGTATCCGGGCCGATCGCCCTAACTGCAGGCCAGCAAGCGGATTGTCGTGGCAATTTCGGCCGCAAATGGGCCAGGGAAATTAACTGGATATTTCCAGAGCTTATGGTGCGGACGGCGGGACTCGAACCCGCATTCCCTTGCGGGAGAGAGATTTTAAGTCTCCTGCGTCTACCGGTTTCGCCACGTCCGCACGACGCGACGAGAAGCGCAACCGAAGCCGGCCGTCAAGCGCGGAGGCGTCAGACGTTGAGCCGCAGGCGCATTTCCTTGCCGGGCTTGAAATAGGGGACGCGCTTGGCGTCGACGTCGACCACTTCGCCGGTGCGCGGGTTGCGCCCGGTGCGGGCATCGCGCGCGCGGGTGGAGAAGGCGCCGAAGCCGCGAAGCTCGACACGACCCCCGCCGGATAGCCGACGCGCTATCTCGTCGAAAAACGTGGTGATGATTGCCTCGACGTCGCGCATCGCGAGGTCGGGATTTTCCTCGGAAATTTTCTGAACGAGCTCTGACCGGATCATTTTACCATCGACTCCACTCGTGGGTCCGCAGTGTTATTCACTTGCTGGACGCCAACTGTTATCGAGCACCCGACCCAAGAAATGCCCGTTTCGGCCTATTCCTACAACAAGTGTCTGCTGCACGATAGCACCGAAACGACGCCAATTTAGATTAACAAACCCATTTCGGGTAACCAATTCGGGTGACGGCCAGGCCGCCACCCGAATCCCGGCATTACTTCTTGGTTTCGCGCGCCTTGAGCGCTTCGCCGAGGATGTCGCCGAGCGACGCGCCCGAATCGGACGAACCGTACTGCGCGACGGCTTGCTTCTCTTCGGAGATCTGCATCGCCTTGATCGAGAAGGTCGGCTTCTTCGAACGATCGAAGCCGGTCACCATCGCGTCGAACTTCTGGCCAACCTGAAAACGCTCCGGGCGCTGCTCGTCACGGTCGCGGCCGAGATCGGTGCGCTTGATGAAGCCGGTCGCGCCATCGTCGCCGATCTGAACTTCGAGACCCGCGTCGCGGACCTCGAGCACCGTGACGGTGACGACCGCGTTCTTGTTGAGGCCAGCCGCACCACCGCTGGTGGCACCGCCCGCCGCAACGGCGGCCGACGGGCCACCACGCTCGAGCTGCTTCATGCCGAGCGAGATGCGCTCCTTCTCGGCGTCGATGTCGAGCACGACGGCCTTAACCGTCTCACCCTTGCGATGCAGGTTGAGCGCGTCCTCGCCCGAGATGCCCCACGCGATGTCGGACATGTGGACCATGCCGTCGACGTCGTTGTCGAGGCCGATGAACAGGCCGAATTCGGTGGCGTTCTTGACTTCGCCCTCGACGGTCGAACCGACCGGGTGCGCCTCGGCAAAGGCCTCCCACGGATTGGCATGGGCCTGCTTGAGGCCGAGCGAGATGCGGCGCTTGTCGGGATCGACCTCGAGCACGACGACTTCGACTTCCTGCGAGGTCGAGACGATCTTGCCCGGATGGACGTTCTTCTTGGTCCAGCTCATCTCGGAGACGTGGACGAGGCCCTCGATGCCGGCCTCGAGCTCGACGAACGCACCATATTCGGTGATGTTCGTGACGCGGCCCGACAGCTTCGCACCGACCGGGTACTTGGCGGCGGCGCCTTCCCACGGATCGCTCTCGAGCTGCTTCATGCCCAGCGAGATGCGCTGCGTGTCCTTGTTGATGCGGATGATCTGGACGCGGACCGTGTCGCCGATGTTGAGCACTTCGCTCGGGTGGCCGACGCGCTTGTAGCTGAGATCGGTGACGTGGAGCAGGCCGTCGATGCCGCCGAGGTCGACGAACGCACCGTAATCGGTGATGTTCTTGACCACGCCGTCGATGATCTGGCCCTCGGCCAGCGACAGGATCAGGCCCGAACGCTGCTCGGCGCGTGTCTCTTCGAGGATTGCGCGGCGCGAGACGACGATGTTGCCGCGCTTGCGGTCCATCTTGAGGATCTGGAAGGGCTGCGGAATGTCCATCAGCGGGGTCACGTCGCGAACCGGGCGGATATCGACCTGCGAGCCCGGCAGGAACGCCACGGCGCCGTTGAGGTCGACGGTGAAGCCGCCCTTGACGCGGCCGAAGATGACACCCTCGACGCGGGCGGTCTTGGCGAATTCGGTTTCGAGCTTGTCCCAGGCGGCTTCGCGGCGGGCGCGGTCGCGCGACAGCATCGCTTCGCCGTGCACATTCTCGACGCGGTCGACATAGACCTCTACTTCATCGCCGACCTTGAGGTCCGACTTCTGGCCCGGCGCGGCGAATTCGCGCAGCGGCACGCGGCCTTCGGACTTCAGGCCGACGTCGATCACGGCCATGTCGTTTTCGATGCCGGTGACGGTGCCCTTTACAACGCGGCCTTCAAAGCCGTCAGCGTCACCAAGGGTCAGTTCGAGCAGTTTCGCGAAATCGTCGCGTGTGGGATGAGCCGTTGAGGCCATAAAGATCAGGTTCCTGCGTCATGTTTCCGGCCAGCCGGTTGTCTCCGGCGGTCTTGGCCTTGAACGCCGTGGAGGCCGTATGCCGGCCACGGCATCCCTCGATCGGCAGCATGGAGGAGACGCTTCGTGAAAATGCGAAAAGGGCGCGAGAGGGCAAAGCCTTCCGCGCCTTCCTCCACGAGCACCGCTCGCTGGACCGCGCGCCCTTAGCGCCATCACGGCCGAAAGGCAAGGTTCGCGACCATTTTGGCCAGCAGTGGCGGCTAGTGCCGGCGGCGCGCCTCGACGATCGCGATCGCGCGCTGCACCGAGGCCTCGATCGACAGGAAGCTGGTGTCGAGCAGCGCCGCGTCGGCGGCCGGAACCATCGGTGCGGTGGCGCGCATCGAATCGCGCTGGTCGCGGGTGCGGATGTCGGCAAGGACGCGGTCGAGGCTGACGGTCGAGCCGCGCATGCGCAGCTCGGCGTGGCGGCGCCTGGCGCGGATCGTCGGTGTCGCGCGGACGAACAGCTTGGCATCGGCATCGGGCGCGATGACCGTGCCGATATCGCGACCGTCGAGCACCGCGCCGCCGGGCTGGCGGGCGAAGCGCTTCTGGCGATGGAGCAGCGCGGCGCGGACCAGCGGATGTGCCGAAACGATCGAGGCGAGCTTGCCGGCCTCGTCGCTGCGCAAGGCGGGATCGTCGAGCAGGCTGTCGTCGAAGTCGCACGCGGCGACCGCGTCGGCCTCGATTTCGGGGTTGAGATCGAGCCGGTGCACGCTCTCGCCGACCGCGCGATAGAGCAGGCCGGTGTCGAGATGCGGCAGGCCGTAATGCCTGGCCAGCGCCTTGGCGATCGTGCCTTTGCCCGATGCGGCGGGTCCGTCGACAGCGATGATCATGCCCGAATCAATTCCGTAGTGCCGCGAGTGTTTCAAGAAAGACCGGATAGCTGGTCGCGATCGGCGCGACATCGTCGATCGTCAGTGGGGTGCGGCAGGCCAGGCCCGCGATCACCATGCTCATCGCGATGCGGTGGTCGAGTTTCGACGCAACCAGCCCGCCGCCCGGCAGGAGATCGCCGCCGCTGCCGGTGATCGCCAGCCCGTCGTCATACTCCTCGACCGTCACGCCGATCGCCGTCAACGCGGCGGCCATCGTCGCGATGCGATCCGATTCCTTGACGCGCAGTTCGTGCGCGCCGCGCGCAACGGTGCGGCCATGGGCCAGCGCCGCGGCGATGAACAGGATCGGATATTCGTCGATCATGCTCGGCGCGAGGTCGGCAGGCACGTCGATCGCGGTCAGCGCGGCGTGGCGGACGCGCAGGTCGGCGACGGGTTCGCCGCCGACGACGCGCTGGTCGAGTTCGGTAATATCCGCGCCCATCATGCGCAGCGCGGTGAACAGGCCGGTCCGTGTCGGGTTCATGCCGACATTGGCGATGACGATATCGGAGCCCGGGACGATCGACCCCGCGACCGCCCAGAAGGCGGCGGACGAGGGGTCGCCGGGGACGACGATATGCTGGGGCTTGAGTTCCGCCTCGCCGGTGATCGAGATCACGCGACCGCGATTGGTCTGCTCGACCGTCAGGGTCGCGCCAAAGCCGGCCAGCATCCGCTCGCTATGGTCGCGTGTCGCGACCGGTTCGATCACGCGGGTGATGCCGGGGGTGTTGAGGCCGGCGAGCAGGATCGCCGACTTCACCTGCGCGGAGGCGACCGGCAGGGTATATTCGATCGGGATCGCCGGAGACAGCCCGCGCAGCATCAGCGGCAGGCGACCGTCGGGGCTGGCGGTGATGTCGGCGCCCATCCGGCCGAGCGGCTCGATCACGCGCCCCATAGGTCTGCCCGACAACGAGGCATCGCCGATGAAGGTGGCGGTGATCGGATGGCTGGCGACAAGACCCATCAACAGCCGCGTCGAGGTGCCGGAATTGCCCATGTCGAGCGCAGATACGGGTTGCAGCAGCCCGCCGACGCCGACGCCGTGGATATGCCAGGTGCCGGCGTCGTCGCGCTCGATCGTCGCGCCCATCGAGCGCATGGCGGCCGCGGTGGCGAGAACGTCTTCGCCTTCGAGTAACCCCTCGACCCGGCTCTCACCGACCGCCAGCGCCGACAGCATCAGCGCGCGGTGGCTGATCGACTTGTCGCCGGGCACCGTAACGCGGCCCGACAGGCATGACGCGTGCGCGATTTCGAACGGGACGGCGGCGGGGTGGGGCATGGTGCGGGCGCTTTGACAGTGCGCTTGCGCTATGGCAAGGCGCGCCCCACTTTGCGATTTAGACCCGCGAAACATCCACTCTCGAAAGGCACGAAACGGCATGATTAAGCCGGAATGGGGCACGAAGCGTACGTGTCCGAAATGCGCGACGCGCTTTTACGATCTGGGCAAGGACGATCCGGTGACCTGCATCGAATGCGGTCAGGCCTGGGCGCCGGAGCCGATTCTCAAGTCGAAGCAGCCATTGCCGTTCGACGCCCCGAAACCCGATGAGGTCAAGAAGGACGACGAGGATCTCGCCGGCGACGACGTCGATCTGGACATCGGCGAGAATGAGGAGCCGTCACCGGACGACGAGGTCGATCTGGGTGGTGACGACGATCTCGGCGTCGAGACCAGCAAGGACGACGACGAGCATTGATGTGAAGATATTTGGCAAGCGATGCTCGGCATCGCTTGCCAAGCGGGCGCCGCCTCGCTAGGGGCGCCTTCCCGGACGGATGGGGCCGTAGCTCAGCTGGGAGAGCGCTGCAATGGCATTGCAGAGGTCAGGGGTTCGATCCCCCTCGGCTCCACCAATCCGTCTAACTACAATATTGTAAAAGAACGATATATTACGAATCGCGTGTAGCGGTTCCCACAATCGTTCCCACGTCGTGTCTTGTGCCGCTGCTTTTTCGGGCGCGATCGACCGGCCTCGCGTTCAACATCTCGGTTGGAAGAAAGTTTGGCGCTCGGCGCTGGCCGCTCTGATTCGACCGCTGCAATTTCTGTTAAAGCTGCCGGGCAGGAAGCGCCCCATTAGCGGTCATCCAGAGGCGGAGATGAGCATCCCCAAAGCGGCCTAAACGACCTAGCATCTTACGGCCCGTAGATCGCGAGGCGTCCCATCGCTAAGATGAGCGTCCACAGAAAAACTGTCGCTATAGCATAGACAAAAATTGTCGTCCAAAACCATCCTGGGTTCTTTTCCTTAACATATTTTCCATTTTTAGCTAAAACTGTAGCAGTCTTAATAGCATGTATGACGTATATTGGTAGTGATAGCGCTGCACCTATAATTGCAACTGCTGACAGGGCAACCACGATCATGGGAAAAGCGGATTCTGTCACCAGTTTAGGTCCCAACTATTGCGCTCGGTGGCTGTGTTTAAGCCGCTAGAAGCAGCTATAGCAAGAGGCTCTTGGGGCAGCGATGCCCGATCCGCCGCCAAAACCTGCCGTACCGGATTCCACCACGTATTGCCGTTCAAGTGCAATGGATCGACGCGGCCCGCCTGAAAGCCGACCTGCAGGTTTCGGGACCGAAAGCTGCCCGGCGGCTACGCTTCCCGGTATCCTCTCCTGCCATGGCAGCGAAAGCGAAGTTGCGAATCCAGCTAGACGGGTGCAGCGTACCGTCATAGCCTCAAACCCTCTTAAAGGGGCCGCTCATGCAAAGACGTTTGGCGCTGGTGGCAGTAATATCCGTCCTAAGCGCGTGTGCGAGCACCGGCGCCGCAATGATCGGCAAGGATACGTATCTCGCTTCAGCGCGCGTCCCCTTTGACGGGGAGTCGGGCGCAAAGGCTAAGGCGCTTCGGGACGCTGAGGCATCCTGTCACGCCCAAGGCAAATTAATGAAACTCGTTGAAATGAACAGTCACGAATGTGCGCTCCATGGCGGTTGTGGCGAAGCGCAAGTCACATACATGTGTTTGGCGAAGGATGATCCGCGCTACTAAGCGAGTCCGAGAAAGCGGTTTCCCTAAGCCTCGTCCTGCACAAACTTCGCTAGCGCCCGGAGGAACGCCGCAGCGCCTTCCGCGTGTGCCGACCTAGCCCCATGCTTCCACGCGTTCCGGTTGCCCTTGGGCGCGCCCGGGGAAGGGCCACCGTGCATCCTACACCGCCCGTTCGGCATCGCTGGCGATCGGCATGGCGTCCCGCCCCGCGTTTTCGCCCCACACCGGGGCGAGGCCTGAAGGCGTGACGCTTTCGAGCGCATGGGGTTGTCCGTTTGATTGTCCAATTTGTTGCCCCCCCGGTCTGGACCGTTTCAGCGATGACGGCTTGCCCGCCGCGATTATCGACATGGACGTGGCGGACGGTTTGCTCGCGCCCGTTGGTGATTCGCTCCAGTGCCTCGACGGTGGCGCGGCTTTGCGCTTGAGCCTTCAGCGCCAGCCGCATGTAGCGCTCGCTCGCGTTGATATACTCGCCCATGTTCGCGGCGGCGCGGCGGGCCAGTTCGGTAAAGATGGCGTTGAGCGCGAGCGACTGGCCAATCAACATTGCGCGTTGCTGCGAATGATCGCCCTTCTCGAATGCCGCGACCTTGTCGGACAGTGAGTCGAATGTGTCCGTTAGGGAGACGTCTCCAAACGTCCCCTTGTTGAACCGGTGGGCGGTCGACGTGCGCGGAAGCGCGAGGCCCGGGAGAACCTTGTGCAACACGTGTCCTCCTGTCCGCTAGCGATAATGACATTTTCTTTGCGGGATCGCATCCCCGCTGCGTCTCATGAACGGGACCCGCGATGATCGCGAAAGGGAGGCTTACAATGCGCAACAGGGGGCGTTTTTCGGCATATGGCGGAGGCTCGGCAGTCGCCGCGATACTGTGTCTCGCGGCCACACCGGCAGCGGCGGCCGCACAGCAGGCAAGCTTCGACATTGCGGCGGGCGATCTTAGAGAAGCGCTCAATGCGTTCGCGCGGCAATCGAACCGGGAGATCATCTTCTCGAGCACGCTGGTCGCGGGCAAGCGGACCAACGGCGTTCGCGGTACGCTGGAGACCGAAGCCGCCTTGCAGGCGCTACTCCAGGGGACCGGCCTGCGCGCCGAGGGCGGATCGGTGCTGACTTTGCGCAAGGTCGCTGCGCCCACGGCCGCCATCAAGCGGCGCCAGCCGGTCAACTTCGAACCCGCGACCGTGCAGATGGCACAGGCCGGCAGAGTCCAGGACCGCCCCGGTGCCACCGCGGCCGACGCGATCGCGGAGCCGCAGGAGAGCGCCGCGACGCCGAACGAGGACATTGTTGTCACGGGCTCGCGTATCACGCGCAGCGGCGCCGAAGCGCCTCAGCCGACGACGATCGTTTCGCGTGCGGACATCGACGAGCGCAATCCCACGAACATTGCCGACTATATCAACCAACTGCCGCAAATGGGCGTCGGCAACACACCGCGCACGACGCTCCTGTTCGCCAACGCTACCGGCGGTTCGAACCAGTTGAACGCACGTGGCCTGGGGGTCACTCGCACCCTTACTTTGCTCGACGGCCGTCGCGTTGTCGCCGACGGCATGATCTCGGCGGTCGACATCAATCTCTTGCCGACGAATCTGGTCAAGCGGGTCGATGTGGTCACGGGCGGCGCCTCCGCCGTTTATGGCTCCGATGCGGTCGCCGGCGTCGTCAATTTCATCCTCGACTCCGAATATGCCGGGCTGAAAGGCACGGTTAACCTGAGTGAAACCGATCGCGCCGACGGCCGCGTGTTCAGCGGCGATCTCGCCTATGGGAAGAGCTTTGCCGACGGTCGCGGCCACATCCTGCTGAGCGGCTCCTATTTCAAGGGCCAGGGTATCGACAATCCGCTGGCCCGCGACTGGTACACACCCGGATACCGCCTGCTGTCCAACCCGAGCTGGACGGCGGCGAACGGTCAGCCTGGCCAAATCGTCAGCTATGACGCCGGCTACAACAGCACCCCGGGCGGTGTGATCGCCAGCGGCCCGCTGAAGGGCATCCAATTCCTGCCGGGTGGGCAGATCGGCCAGTTCACGTTCGGCCCGATCCAGAGCGGCCAGCTTCAGGCCGGTGGTACGGTCGAGGACACCGCCTATCGTTGGCCGCTGCTGCCCGACGACAAGCACTGGAGCGTGTACGGCCGCATCAACTATCACCTCACCGACTCGATCAACGCCATCTTCGAGGCGAGCGCGGGCGGATCGGACACGATCAACTGGTCCGCGGTCTACAACCGGCAGGGTTCGAGCGCGATAACCGTGTCGCGCGACAATCCCTACCTGCCGGCGGAAGCGCGCCAGCTGATGGTGACGAACAACGTCTCGACGTTCACCATGAACCGGCTGTTCTACGACATCATCAACCAGGACGGCAGCCATCCGGGCCTCGCGGGCTATTACCGCCGCCAGGACCGCTACCTCGGCGCACTCGAGGGAAGCTTTCTCGGGACCGGCCGGTGGCGCGCTTACTTCCAGCACGGCCACAGCCATGTCTGGTACACCCGCGACAACAATATCATCCCTTCACGTTTCAACCTGGCGCTCGACGTGATCGCCAATCCGACGACGGCGGGCGTTGCGGGCGTGGCCGCTGGTGCGCCGATCTGCCGTTCGACGCTTGCCAACCCCACCAACGGCTGCGTGCCGCTGAACATCTTCGGCGAAGGATCGCCGAGCGCGGCGGCGGTTGCGTATGTCACCGGCTACGACAACGGATTGCGGACGCGCCAGGACATCGACTTCTATCAGGATGTCGCGTCGCTCGATGCGCAATATGAGCCCTTCTCGACATGGGCGGGCCCGGTCTCGGTCGCCGCGGGGTTCGAATGGCGCAAGGAATCCTTCTCCGCGACCGCCGATCCGACATCGCTCGCGTCGCTTTGGTACGTTGGCAACTACAAGCCGGGCCACGGCTCGTACAACGTCAAGGAGGTCTTCGGCGAGGTGCTGGTGCCGCTTCTGAAGGATTCGGCGCTTGGGAAAAGCCTGGACTTCAACGGCGCCGTCCGCCGGACCGATTATTCGACGAGCGGCGTCGTCACGACCTGGAAGGCGGGCCTGACCTACGATATCACTGACGGATTCAGGCTGCGCGGCACGCGCTCGCGCGATATCCGGGCGCCGAATCTCAACGATTTGTACGCGCCGGGCAGCCAGTTCGTGAACAGCTATACCGATCCAACCCAGCCCGGCAGCCCGACGGTGAGCAACACCACCATCAGCGGCGGCAACCCGAACCTGACGCCGGAGATCGCCGACACCTGGACCGCTGGCGCCATCTACCGGCCGAGCTGGCTGCCCGGCTTCAGTGCCTCGATCGACTGGTACAAGATCAAGATCAAGGACGCGATCGTATCGATCGGCGCGCAGCAGATCATCAACCAATGCTATGGCGCGGGCGTGCCGAAGGATACCGCGTCCTGCTCCGCGATCGTGCTTGCGTCAGGACAGGTCGGCCTCACCAACGCCACGATCTATACCGGCGGCATCAATGCGCAGAAGCAGTCGGTCGAGGGTATCGACTATGAAATATCCTACCATTCCAACCTCGACCGGCTATCCGCCGCGTTACCGGGTGCGCTGACCATGCGGCTGCTGGTCTCGCAGCGGTTGACGTTCGAGACCGAACTGGCGGGCGCGGTCACCAACAGCCTGGGTCTGACGGGCTTGCAAAAATGGGGTGGCCTTTTGACGACCACCTATGCGCTTGGGCGGAGCCACACGACGCTGACGACCCGCTATATCGGGCCGGCAAAGCTCAGCAACTATCCGTCCACCAGCCAGCTGGGCGTCGCCGACAATCTCAATCACGTCGATCCGGTATGGTATTTCGAGCTTGCCGAGAATTACGACGTCACCATCGCCGGGGCGAAGGTCACGGTGTTCGGCGTGGTCGAAAATCTGTTCGACCGGAGCCCGCCGCCGGTGCCGGGTTCATACCTGAGCTTCGGCACGTCGAGCGCGTACGATCTGCTCGGCCGCACCTATCGCGTAGGCTTCCGCTTCAAGTTCTGATTGCCCGAGAAGCGATTCTGCCACCCGTCCCCCCGGCGCAAGCCGAGGGGACGGCGTGGTACCTGGAAATCAACACGCTGTCCGGCGCCGGGAGGGATGACCAGCCGCCGACGGGCGGAGCGGGCTCACCCCGAACGACGTCCTTCGTAAAACACGCGATAGCGCGCCATCGACACTTTCCTCTTCGAGCGCCGCGAAGGCACCCAAATGAGCGTAACAGCTGTTGGCGATCGAACGCGTCAGCGCTATTGCGCAGACGCGTTGGTGGAGAGCCCGTCGCTCTACGACCCAAGCGGCCATGCCAATTTGGACATCGCCCGGCGCCTGCCCGGCTAGCCTGTCGACGAGATCGACTGCGCCTTGAACACAGTTGAGCTCCCGGGAGGGAGCTTCAACCCAAGCCTACCGCGCCCGCGGCGCCGCGCGTCCGCCGAAGGTGACGAGGCTTTCCGCGCCGTCGGCCGAAAGCGCGCCGACACCGATGAAGCTATCGTCGACGATCACATCCTTCAGGTCCACTTCGGTTGCCGATGCCGGAACGTCGCGATGGTCGGTCCAGTCCTGCTTGTCGTTGCGGCGCCAGTGTACCCGATAGCCGGCGGCACCCGGCACCGCGGCCCACGAAACATTCGTGTCGGAACTCACCGCGCCGCGTAGCGCGACCGTCTCGGGCGCGGCGGGCGCGGCGGCGAGCCGCGCGAGCGTCGCCACGTTGATCGCCGCCACCCTGGCGAGATAGGGGAAGTCCATCTTGTCGCTGGTGTCGCCATATTCGACGCCGTTTTCGGTCCGCAGATCCTGGTGCTGCTGGTTGTAATTCTCGGTCGCGACCGAGAAGCGGACCGCCGGATAGCCGAGCGCCAGGAACGGCTCGTGATCGCCGCCGCGGCCGAAGCGATCGGGGCGGCGGTCGACGAACACGTCGAGCGCGCCCGGCATTCCGGCCGCGACCTCGTCGATCGCCTTGGCCAGAGCGCGGCTCGGCCCATCGTCCTCGCCGCCGTTGGCGCGACGCGCCATCTGTTCGGGCAGCGTCTCGACCGCGCGGATACCTTCTGAGAACACGCGCACGCGATCAGCGACGCGCTTGCCGTTCTGGCCGATCGTATTGCCGACGATGTCGTTGTTGAGCACAGCCGAGACCTTCCAGCCACGCTCCTTCGCCGTCTCGGCCAGCAACCGGCCGCCAAACAACCCCTGTTCCTCGCCCGACAATGCCGCATAGATGATCGTCGCCTTGAACTTCCGGTGCGACAACAGCCGCGCCGCCTCGAGCACGACGGTCACACCGGAGGCATCGTCGTTCGCGCCCGGGGCGTCGCTGGTGGCGTTCATCACGTCGGTGACACGGCTGTCGATATGGCCCTGCACGATCACGACGCGGCCGGGCTCGGTCCCCTGCTGGATGCCGAGCACGTCGACGATGTTGACGCCGTCGGGAATGCGCGGGCCCGTCATGGTGCGCTCGACCGTGCTGACCGCGATGCAGCCGCCGCAGCCCTTGCCGATCCGCGCCATCTCGCCCGCGAACCAGCGCCGCGCGGCGCCGATGCCGCGCTTGGGATCGTCGGGCGAGGACATTGTGTGGCGCGTACCGAAGCTGACCAGGCGAACGACGTCGGACTTCATCCGCACGGGATCGGGTGTGTCCTGCGCGGCGGCGGCGGTCGGCAGCAAGGCGACCGCGAGGGCAAGGAGGGAGGATCGCATGGGGTTGGGCCTGTCCTGTGATGAGCGGGGTAGAGGGTGGGGGAATTTTTTGCCGGGGTATCGGCGCGTCAATCCCCCCGGCTATTGGGTCGCCGGTACACGACGATCCGGCCATTGCCATCGTCCTTCGCCGCCACGGGCAGCGCCATCTCCAGCGCCGCGACGAATCCGGCCGTGTTGCCGGTGTGAAACATGCCGTTGATCCGTAAGTCCCTGACTTCAGGATCGACCACGATCTGCGTCTGATCGAGCAGGTTCACCTGCTTGATCGCCTCGCCAAGCGGTTCGTCTTCGAAGAAGATGCTGTCGCTCCAGCTCAGTTCCCGGCGCGTATCGACGATGCGAAGTTGCGGCACGCCCGCGCCCGCCGGTGCGACGAATTGCTGGTTTGGCTTCAATATCTGCGGCGTCGCGCCCCGGCCGCTGCGCAGCGACCGGACGGCGACCTTACCCTCGGCCAGGGTCACGCGCACCTCCCGCGGCGACACGCTCACGTCGAACACGGTGCCGAGCGCGGTGATCGTGCGATCGCCCGCCTTGACGATGAACGGGCGGCTGTGATCCTTGGCGACGCGGAACAGCGCGTGCCCGGCGAGCAGCGTGACGTTGCGCCGGGACTTTTCGAGCCGCGCCTCGATCGTTGTGCCGAAATCGAGCGTCACCACCGATCCGTCACCCAGCGTGACGTCCGCGCGCTGGTCCGCCTCCGTCACATAGGACACGACACTCGGCGACACGGCGGCGATTTCGGGATTCAGCCCGGTCCGGTCCGAATGGACCAGTATCACCAAAAAGGCGGCGGCGGTGGCAAGCGCGATACCCCCGGCGAACTTGCGGCGCCGGCTCGTGCGGACGATGTGGCGCGCCTCGTCGCGCAGCGCGCTCAGTTCCGGCAGATCGACGTGCGCGCGCAAGGTCGACAGCGCCGCCTGCAGACGCGCATGCGCATTTTCGTGTTCGGCATCCTCATGCAGCCAGGCCTCGAATGCGCGCCGATCGCCAAACGTCGTCTGGGCGCCGCGCAATCGCGCGTCCCACGCCGCCGCCACGTCCTCCACCTCGTCGCGATGCTTGCTCATCGAATCTTCCGGAGGCGATACAGGAGATGGCTATTCGCCCGCGCCATGTGCTTTTCGATCGAGCTGAGCGAAATGCCCAGGCGGCGCGCGATCTCGACCTGGGCTATGCCGTCGAAATGATACTGGCTGAACACGATGCGGACGGTTTCCGGCAGCTCGTAGAGCGCCACGACCAGGATCTGCAGCGCTTCCCGGCCCAGCAATATGCGCTCGGGTGAAAAGCCGGTCTCGTCCTCGATGTCGAAACCGTCAGGCGTGGCGGTAACGATACTTCGCACGCTGGCTCGCCGTGCCTTGTCACGCAACACGTTGGCGGCAATCTTGAACACATAGCCCTGGATATTCTCGATTTCGGCAAGATCCTGCGCGGCCAGCCGGCTGAAGACGTCCTGCACCAGGTCGTCGGCGTCGCCCCCCGGCCCGACCCGGCGCTGGAAGAACCGCAGCAGCGGCGTGCGATACTGCCCGGCAACCTCAGCAAGTCGGTGATCCCTCGCGGCGGCTGACATTCGCGTCCCTCCCAGACCTTAAGACGCGGCAGCGACGCGACTCCGCACAAATATTTTATCGCATCGCAGCTCGTCGTGCGACCCATGTTTTCCACCCTCGCGCCGACGACAGACGCTTGACGGAAATCTCCTGGTGATTTGAGTGCCCGGCCTTGTCCCCTGAGGGGCACCACTTGGCGAGCGGCTGTTCACGGCGCGGGTGGAGCTGGTCGGGCTGATGCAGCCTGCTGAGGGGGCTGGCGAGACGGTGCGGTCACCCACCAGCAGCTTTCGCGGCGAGGCGGACGAGCCCTGCCTCTGCGAGGGCGCGCGCATCCAGCTGCGGCAGGAAGTGGCGGGCAGGTCACGTCGCCGCATCGATAAAGGCGCACCTGCAGGCGAACTTCAATAACGCGCCATGCCAGGGCAGATCGGCCAGACGCCTTTGGTAACGGCTGTGTATCCGGTGGCTTGGCCGTCCACATCCGCGGCAACCGCCGCTGTCCTGCGATGGCTTGGCCATCAGCACCGTGCGTTCGGCTTCGCAGATGACCTCGGTGATCGTGAGTGACGGCGGAACAACGGAACGAAAGGAATCCAGGGACACGGGGAAGCAACACTGCTGACCGCAATCCCGATCCTATGAACTCTTTCGATTCGCTCGTGAATCCCACCGATGCGCCAAAAGTGCGGAAGATCCGCGATGTGTCGTGCAGGCGTCCGGTGTTCTGCGAAGGCGCTGTTCCCGCCCGTTCATGACGCTTCAGGGCGGGTACTCGCTGGCGTCTGGTCAATGATCCGTTTTTTATCTGGCCGTCATAAATTCCAATTGATGACACGACGCTGAAAATATGGCATAAGATTGTTCTATATGTCAATTATAGTCACATAGGGTTTAGGAGTCATTTCGTGACAATCCAGGTTACTATCACCCCGAATGGCAGGTTGAGCTTGCCGGCAGATATCCGCAGGCGGCTCGGGCTTGCCACTGGAGGCTCACTTCTGGTGGAAGAAACGCCCGATGGCGTGATCCTCCGCACTGTCGCCCAATCCGTGGCGCATGCCCGTGCGCTTGCCCGAAAATACACCGGGGATCGCCCTGAAGCCTCGGTCGACACCTTCCTGGCAAGTCGGCGTGCGGACAGCGGGGAATGAGCACGTTCGTTCTCGACGCTTCCGCACTGCTGGCGATGCTCCGTGAAGAGGTAGGTGGAGACAAGGTTGCCGAGGCAATCGGCGGCGCCCGCATGAGCGTGGTCAATTTCTCGGAAGTCGTGAGCCATTTCATCCACAACGGAATGCCGCGGGGCGAAGTGGATGCGATGCTGCGGCCGCTGCCGGTCACGCTCGTCCCGGCGGACGTGGATTTATCCCGCCTTGCCGGTCACTTGCGCGGGATCACAGCCGAAGCGGGGCTTTCTCTGGGTGACCGGTTTTGTCTGGCGCTTGCCTTCACGGAAAAGCTCCCCGCGTGGACCTCGGATCGGCAATGGAGCGCGATTGCCGATAAGGTGGGGGTCGAAGTTGTCGCCATCCGCTAGGTGGATGTGCTTGTCTTTGGCGACATACGCTGTTTTCGGGGAGCCTCCATCCGATGTCCACGCCCTGCGGATCGGCGTCCAACGCGGGACCCGATCAAGTTTTGCGAAGGTATTGAGCTGGAACGATTTGCAAGGGGGAGTTATCGTGAAATCGGCGCCGCTTGGGACCGCACCCGATCACGCCTTTCTCCGGGCTCATCAGTCGCTTATCGACAAGATCACAGGGGGTCCCGATTTGGACGCCGATTCACAGTCCAGGCTCTCCAGACATCGAGTCGCTCGCCGGAACTGGGGCGCACGGTCCGAATCAAGCGGGTAGCGGTCGAATGACCCGGTGCCGCCTCACCTGCTAATAGCAATTCCGTAACTGCCGATGTGCAGACCCGTACTGGCGACAAGCGATGCAAGCGCCTTGTCGAGCGTTAAAAACGCCATGTGAAACTGCAGGAAACACCTACTTCATGGAATATCATAGCAGGCGTAAAACAGGCTTCGTCTCGCTACCGCCAATTTATTTTCGCAGGTGGACAGGGGCGGTGTCGGTGAGTTGCCGACTAGTTGGTTTTTACGACGGTTTAGTAACGATCCAAGGTATGTCGAGAGCCATATTACTAGCAATGGACGGCCCGAGCGACGGGCAAAATATTTTCTATGAAATAAATTTGTAAGGAATCAATTTAATAAGGCCGTTTTTGAATAGCCCCTCATTTCTTATCCAAGATCCGACGCTGCAAAATCCTGATTTGGATCAACATTGCGCCGCGCTGGGTGATCGAGCGATAAATTCATGTGAACGAATCGAAAATTTCGGTTGGTCCCTACGACAAAGTTAAGCTAGCGTTTACCGACACCGGACGTGCCGGTAGCGTGCCGGGGGTGCCGGCGGACATTTTGAGGGGACAGATTGTGATCTCGTCTTTTAGAACAATTTCAGTAGGTTTTGCTGCACTCGTATCGACCGGCGTGCTGCTGAGCGCGCCTGCGGCCGCTCAGTCGACTCGCACCTGGGTTTCGGGCGTTGGTGACGATGTCAACCCGTGCAGCCGCACCGCGCCGTGCAAGACCTTCGCCGGCGCGCTTGCCGTCACCAGTGCTGGCGGCGAAGTGAACTGCCTCGATTCGGCCGGTTTCGGTACCGCGACGATCACCAAGGCGGTCAGCATCGTGTGTGACACCGTCGAGGCCGGCGTGCTGGTCAGCACCGGCGTCACGGGCCTGACGGTTGCGGCCGGCCCGACCGATTCGGTGACGATCAGCGGCATCGACTTCCAGGGTTCTGCTGGCCCGGCGAGCGGCGTCTCGTTCGTATCCGGCGGATCGCTCCGCGTCGCCAATTCGCACTTCCGCGGCTTCACCTCGGCCAGCTATGCGATCAGCATCGCGCCGACCAACACCGCCTCGACCGTCGCGCTCGAGAACATCTCGGTCAGCGATGGCGTGAACGGCATCCTGGTCAGCCCGGCTTCGAACGCAAACGTCAACTTCAGCCTGAAGCATGCGACCGTCCAGAACAATTCCACGGTCGGTCTGCGCATCGACACCACCGGCAAGACCGGTGCCGGCATCTACGCCATTGTCGACGACAGCATCTTCTCGGGCGCCAATGCCGCCATGAACATCAAATCGCCGCTCGGCACCGGTGTGACGTCGGTCACGGTCACCAATTCGACGTTCACGCGCAGCGCGTATGGCGTTGCGGTCAATACCGTTTATGCGCCGTACTTCGGCAACAACACGATCACCGATAACACGAACGGTGTGGCGTTGCTCAATTCGTCGACGGCTTACAGCTTTGGCGACAATCGCCTCGCCAATAACGTTACCGATGGGGCCTTCACGGCGGTCGTCGCGAAGAAGTAATAGCGGTCGGAATTCCGATTTGCTTTGAAGAAGGGCCCCGGTCGCTCTCGACCGGGGCCTTTTTTTGTTCCGCTGTCGATTAATCCGCGAGTTATCGCGTCAATACGACTTCCGCGACATGGCGCCGTCCGGACGTGCGGGCGAGCTGGACAAACACGTCGACCGTCGTGCGGACATAATGATGGACGTCTTCGCGGCCGAGGCGGGTTCCGGTCTGCAGCACGAGCAGCGCAATCTGCTCGATCGCGCGTTCGGCGCTGTCGGCGTGAACGGTGGTCATCGAGCCGGGATGGCCGGTATTGACGGCACGCAGGAAGGTATAGGCCTCGGGCCCGCGCAACTCGCCGACGATGATACGGTCGGGTCGCATGCGCAGCGACGCTGCGAGCAAATCGTCGGCGCTGATCTGGGCCTCGCCAAGCGCACTGCGCGCAGCGAGCAGTCCGACGGCATTTTCATGGCGCAGGCGCAGTTCGGGCGTATCCTCGATCAGGATGAGGCGCTCGTCCGGTGGAATCTCGCGCAGCAACGCATTGAGAAAGGTCGTCTTGCCGGTCGAGGTGCCGCCCGATACGAGGATGTTCTTGCGCGCCCGCACCGCACTTGCGAGCATCCCGGCAATGTCGCCGGCATCGAGCATCGCGGCCAGTTGTACGTCGATCGCCGAACGCTCCCCGACCTTGCCGCGATGGGTATCGGCGAACGCGCCGTTTGCGACATAATCGTCGAGCGCCAGATCCGACGAGACGTGCTTGCGGATCGCGATGGCGAGCGGGCCCCGTGTCGCCGGCGGGGCCGCAATCTGCACCCGCGCGCCATCGGGCAGCGTGGCGGATAACAGCGGGTGCTCGCGGCTGATGCCCTGGTGTGACAGGGCCGCGATCTGCCGCGCCAGCCGCGCCAGCGTGGTATCGTCAAGGCCGGGTGCGTCATGACGTTCGATGGCGCCGCTGGTCGTCTCAACCCAATACTCACCCGGCCGATTGATATAGACGTCGGTCACGTCGCCGCGCTCGAGCACCGACGCTAGCGGCGCGAGGTAGCTGTGGAGATAAACCGGCCGGATGCCGGCCGGTACGGTGCTCATCGCCGGCTTTCCACGCTGGTGAAATCGAGATCACGCGCTACGAACACCGAAATGGCAGTGCCCTGGCGAACGCGCAAGGTGGGCTGGATCTGCGCGCCGCTGGTGAGCGAACTGGTGCTCGACTGCAGGGCACCCGGCAGCGCCGCAACCACGACCGTCGAACCGCCGGCATAGTGCGTGGCGAGATTGACACCGACGTCGAGGCTCGACTGCAGGATCGCGGCACCGAAGCGTTCGAAAAAGTGGCTGTTGACCTTGCCCTTGATTCCGACGCGGCCGAGCGGATCGGCGGCGGGTGAGCCGATCGCGACCGTCACGCCATCCGGACGCACCAGGCGCGTCCACATCACCAGCGCACGATTTTGCCCGGGTTGCAGGTCGGCACGATATTCGCCGATCAGCCGGCTGCCACGCTGGATCAGGATGGTCGAGCCATCGAAGCCGCGTACGTCGCGCTGGACCAGCGCGCGTGCCGGGCCGGGCCGCGTTGAATCCAGCGCGGATTCGAGCACGGCGGGAATGAGCGTGCCCTGCCCGACGGTGGTCGCGCGGTGGCGCATGACGGTCGCGCGTGCCGCGACCGCCGTTACGCCACCACCCGCCGTCGGCTGACCATCGGCGCCGGCGGGGGCGGCGGATGCCGCGTCACCGACCGTCGTATCCAGCACGAGCGCGGGCTCGCCGGCGGCGCGTGGCGCCGGCGGCGGCGCTATGACCGGCGGTGCGGGTTGCGGCACATAGATGATCCGCGGCGGTGGCGGCGCCATCGGGATCGGGGCGGGCGGCGGCGTGCTTGCCTCCGCCGCAGTCGGCGTCGGCGTTGGGGGCGGGGCGGGCGGAATCAGCAGTGGCGGGGTCTGCACCGGCGTACCCTGCGCATCATTCGGACGAGCCGCCGGTGGCGCATAGGCGTCACGGCGACGCGCATCGAGGACGACGAAGAGCAGCAGCGCCGCCACGATCACGCCGATCGCAAAGACCCACCATGGCAAGGGTCGCGCGTCGGTTGCGACGAGCGGGCGGATGCTCGCTTCGCCGCCGGGGCCTGCCGCGATCCGCGGATCGCGATCGTTCGGAGGGGCGAGGGCCATTATTTGCCCTTCTGCGGGACGCGCGTTGCCCCCGCCGTCCGTCGATCGATTCGGAAAACGAGCCGGTTCGCGACACCATCGATGACGAACCGATCGTCGCGCACCATGCCGTTAACCAGCGACTCACGACCCTGGGAGTCGATCGCGAAGATCGCCGGAAGCGTCTGGTCCGGGCCCCAGGCGAGATAGGTATGAACACCGTCGTCGTCGATCGCGCTGGGGCGCAGCGCCTTGTCGCCGTTGAGCTTGTAACGTCCCGGCGTCAGCGCGGCGTCGTTGTCCACGACCGTCACCGCCGCCGGCGTCGCGTAGCGGAAGCGCACGGTATAGGCCATGGTTGGCAGGGGACCGAACAAGGGCGTAAGTTCGAAAACATAGGTGCGGGCGTCGGTCACAACGGTCATATTGGTCGTGACGCCCTGGCCGACCGCCTTGACGAAAAGATGGTCGCCACGCTTGTTTGGCGTGATCTGCCATGCGCCAGAATCGCCCACCGCGACATTCTCGATCCGCTCGTCGGGTGCGAATTCGACCGTGACCTGATAGCCCGTCGCGGCCTGGAGCTGGACGACCTGGTTCGCGTCATACAGCACGGTCTGGATGCGCGGATCGCCCGGGCCGGGCTCGGGACGCACCTGTGCCACCGCCGGCATCGCCAGCAAGAATCCGAACAGGAGGGCAAGGAGTGCGCCAGGCTTCAAAGCTGGACCTCCGGGGTAGAGCGCACGGGACGGACCGGCGTCGGCCGCGGGATCGGCGTGGCGGTCGGCGCCGGTGTCGGGATGGCGCCAGGGGTGGTGGCGCCCGGCGTCGTCGCCGTCGGCGACGGCTCGGCGTCGCTGGGCACTGGCGCACTTTCGGCATCATGATGATAACCCACGACCTGAAAACCGAGCGGGTTGAGGAAGCGGTCTTCCATCGAAAGCGGTCCGGTCGAGAACTGGTAGCGGATCACCGCGACCCAATAGCGCGGTGGCATCGCCTGCCCGCCGGCGTCGCGACGCTGGGTTTCGAAACGCACCAGGGCGGCCTTGCCGCCAAGCGGTGAAATGCTGCGAACGCGCGTTGTGACCGTCGTGGTGCGCGGGTAGCGCGCCAGCGGGCTGCCGGGGTTGGCATATTGCATGCTGGTCACATAGTCGGTGCGGGCCTGGTCGATCGACCACAGGGTGACCTTGCGGTAACTCGTCTGGAGCTCATTGATGTCGAAGCTCTCGCGCGCGATGACATATTGGACCAGGAACGACTGGGTTAGCGCGGCGTCGGGCGCGATCGTGTTGGCGTCGATCGGCTTCAGGGCCTGGACATAGCCGGTGTTGCGATCGACCATCAGCGTATAGGGCACGACGGTCTTGAGCGGTGCGAGGAACACCAGCGCCATTGCCTCGAACACCGCGATCATGACCGCCGCGGCGGCGATGATCCACGCGATGCGCCGCGACGCGCGCAGCGCATCCTGTTGATCGGTCGCCCAGCTATCCGCCTCGCGGTAATAAGCGTCGAGCGACTCTCGTGCTTCCTTCTTCATCGTCCCCCATCCCGCCGGGCCGCGCCCGACGATATTCTTCCGCGTGTCCGGCGCCGATAGCTCTGCCCGAGCGGTGTCGGTGCGGCTGCGACGACGTCACGCGACAATGCCTGCACGGAAACCTGGCGACCGGTCTGCGCCATGCTTGCTGCCGGGTTGCCGGCTTCACGCCGTTGCGTCGCCGCAACCGCGTCGGAGACGGCGATCGCGCGTGATCGCTGGTCCGCTCCGGCGACATTTTGCTCGGTTGCCGGTGCCGCAAGGCGTGCTGCCTGCGGCGTCACCACGTCAGCGATCCGCGCCGGAAGAACGCGCCATGCTGCCGGCATGCGGAACCCGCGGGCAACCCAGCCGGCTGCAGCCAGAGTAGCGATCAGGGTGAGGCCGAAGGCGAGCGTCACGACGAGCAATTCTACCGGCACCGCCGGCGTCGGATTATCGACCCGTCGCTCGGCAAGGATAACCGCGAGCCAGGGCTCGAGCAGCGCCAGTTCGACGCCGAGCACGATCGCGGTCGAGAGCGCGCCAAGCGCCGCGCCGACGAGCCCGCGGACCCAGCCTTCGAACAGTCCGCGCGTGCCATCGAACAACAGGAACAGCACGAACAACGGCCCGAGCGCGAGCAACAGCCCGGTGACGATCCGCACCGAGGCGAATGCCGCGATGACGCCGGTGAGAAAATAGGTGCGCGCCTGCGAAAGCAGCTTGGCGTCGTTTGCCGGGTCCCATTTCGGGCGTTGCGCGCGCTGGTTGAGTTGCTGGAGCTGTTGTTGTTGCTGGAGCGGCGTCAGGGTCTGCGTCGGCCCGGCGACGACGTCCGCGTCGAGCGGCTTGCCGGTGCCGAGCGTGTTGAGTTCGATCAGTTCGCTGTCGACATTTTGCAGCCGGGCGATCAGCCCGCCGCCGGCACCGGGCAGGCCGCTTGGGCCGCCAACCTGCGCCGCGAGTTCGGCCGGGCCGTGCATCGCGACGTCATAGACCAAAGTGCGAAACGCGCCCCAGCTTGTGGCGAGCGCCAGCACGATGCCGATCTTGACGATCGCCACCACGCCATCGCGCAGTGTCGGCGTTTCGCCGAGCAGCATGCGGTAGCCAATCAGCGCGATGAAAATCGTCAGCATGCCGGTCAGGATCAATGCATTGGCCGATCCCGCGCCGGTCATGCCCTGCCAGCCGCCGAGCCCAAGCGCCTGCGCCTCGCAGTCGACATAACCGAGCACGCCCGAAACGAACGCGCTGTCGGGCACAAGCGAAGGGCAGGCGGCCTGCATCAGACGCGTTCCAGCAGGCGCGGGATCCAGTCGGCGGGATCGTCGCCACGCTCGGCGCGAATCTCGTCGAGCAGCCGCACCGTGCGCTCGCGACCCGACAGGATCGTCAGGATTTCGCGCTCGCCCGTCAGGTTGAGGCGCGCGACAACGCTGTCGGCGCCGTGCTTGATCAGGAAACAATGGGCGTCGTCGGGCAGCGTACGCACGATCTCATATTCGTGCGCGGTCAGTCCGAAGCCCTCGATATAATCGACCGCCCGCGCCTTGGGGTTGGTCATGAAGATCTGCGTCGCGGCCTGCTCGATGATCGCGCTGGCGATCTTGCTTTCAAGCGCGTCCTGCGCGCTCTGCGTGGCGAAGCCGACGATGCCGTTGCGTTTGCGGATCGTCTTCTCCCAGTCCTTGATCCGGCGCACGAACACCTCGTCGTCGAGCGCCTTCCAGCCCTCGTCGACGACGATGATCGCAGCCGACCCGTCGAGCCGCTCCTCGACGCGGTGGAACAGGTACATCATCGCCGGCGTCCGCACCGCGGGGTCGTCGAGGATCGCGGTCATGTCGAACCCGACCGCCTCCGCGGTGAGATCGGTGAGGTCCGCTGCATTGTCGAACAGCCAGGCGCGCTCGCCATCGCCCCACCATGGCCGCAACCGCGACCACAGGTCGGCGGCGGTCGGGCGCGCGCCGCCGCGGAACAGTTCGGCGAGATGGCGCAGGCGACGATGTTCGGGCGGCTGCGCGAAATTCGCGTCGACCGCGTCCTTGATCCGCGACATCTCGTCGATATCCGCGCCGCCGGCGATTTGCGCGACCCAGTCGATCAGGAACTGGCGGTTGCCTGGGTTGTCATCGAGCAGCAGCGGGTTGAGGCCCGAAGGTTCGCCCGGCCGCAACAGGTCATAGCGCCCGCCGATCGCACGAATGAACAATTCGGCGCCGCGATCCTTGTCGAAGAAGATGATACGCGGGCGGAACTTGCGCGCCTGGGCGAGCAGGAAATTGAGCACCACCGTCTTGCCCGAACCCGATGGCCCGATGACGGTGAAATTGCCGAGGTCGCCCTGGTGGAAGTTGAAATAATAGGGGCCGGCGGCGGTTGTCTCGAGCAAGGTCACGGCCTCGCCCCAGTGATTGCCCTCGGGCCGGCCGAGCGGGAAATTATGCCCGCTGGCAAAGCCGGCGAAATTGCCCGTCGAGATCAGCCCGCGCCGCGCGATATATTTGAAGTTACCGGGGAACTGCGCCCAGAAGGCTGGTTCGAGCGCGATCTCCTCGCGGACACCGATGATGCCGAGATCGGACAATGTCGCCTGCACTTCCGCCACGCCGGCATCGACCGCCGCGGGTGTATCGCCGCGTATCGCCACTGTCATATGGTGTTCGCCGAAACCGGCGCGACCGGCGGCAACTTCGTCCTTGGCGCTGGACAGTTCGCCGCGCAGGCTGACCGCCTCGTCCTCGGCCGATTTCATCCGTCGCAGCGCCAGATTCATCTTGCCGAGTGCGGCCTGGCGATCGACGAAGCCGAACGATTGCGACACGGTGAGTTCGAACGGCAGCCGCAGCAATTCGTCGAGCATGCCGGGCGCGGTCTGCGCCGGATAGTCCTTGATCGAGACGATACCGCAAAAGCTGCGCGGCGTGTGCCCGGCGGGCGACAGCTCGACCGTTTCCTGGCCGAAGCTGATGCGACGATAGGGCAGGTAGGCGCCGATATCCTGATGCGGCAGCAGCACAGGGCGCGTCTCGCCATTGTAGAGCGAGGAGAGGAATTCCAGCGGTTCGGAGCAATGGCCCTGCGGCGTCTGGTAGACGCCGAGCAGGCGCGGCGAATAGCTGCCAAGCTGGGCGAGCAGGGCATCGCGTGCACCGTCGAGCTGGCGCAACTCGTTCGCCGACGCCGCTTCGGGCTCGCTCGTGGCGCGGCCGAAGAAGCTGCGGACACGATCGGCAATACCGACGCGTCCCTGCATCGGACGTCGGATCAGCGTCAGGAACAGGTCGTTGACGTAGAGCTTCTTGTTCGCGAGCCGCCCGCGCCACGCACTGTCGAGCCGCTGCGAGAAATCGTCGGGAAATTGCGCGGTGAGTTCGGCGTCGGCCTGGCGGCGGACGACGTGGTGGTAAAGCGCGAAGCGCGACGAGCCGATCGCCTGCAGCATCGCGTCGCGTAGCGCCTTGCGATAATTGATCTCGTCGGTGTCGGCGGTTTCGAACAGCAGTCCGCGCAGGTGGATGACTTGCATCAGCAAGCCGTCGCGCGTTTCGATCGTGTGATCGTCGACGTGCCGCGCATAGGGCAGGTGGTGTCCCGCCGCCTTCTCGCGGGCAACCGCCCGCGGATCATTGGTCAGGGGCGGTAGGAGTTGCATCGCCAGATCGCATGGTTGCGCACCCGCGGGCACTTGCCGACACGCGTCAGCCAAAGATCAAAGATGCGCGGTTCACGCACGCACAGCACGACGCCGACGATGTGGATCACGACGGCGGCGAGCAGCACCCAGATCGAGTGGAAGATCAGGAACAGCTCGGTTGCGATGACCGCGTTGATGACGAAATAGCTGTACGTCACGCCCGCGAACATCTGCGGGCGCGTCAACGCGACAAACAGGGGATCGCGATCAAGCCCGTTCATCGCCTCAATAGCCGCCGGCGGCGGTGGACTGGATCCCGGCGACGATGCTGGCCGCGCCGAACAGGATGAAACAGCCGACGATCACCGTCGCGCCGTAACGCCAGTTGATCCGCCCGGTGAGCATCAGGAAGCCGACCGACGCGACCGCAATGATCGCGACCACCGTGGCGACCGTCCCGAGCAATGTGCCCTGCAGCCAGCGGACCGCCGATACCAGCGCACCGGACCCTGCCGGATCTGCCAGCGCACCTTGCGCCGACGCGGCATTCGCCTGCACCGCGACCAACGCAGATACGGCCCAGGCCCAAGACCTTCGAATAATCTTCAACGCACCACCCCAGTCGAATCCCCGCGATTCGTGATGGACGACAGTGCGCGTTCGGTGGCCAAATGCCAACCCTCGACGACGGGTTGCGGTCGCGTCCCATGATCGGACAGGCGTTAACCGAACTCTCTGCTGGCCCGACTGGTAAACGTCGCGTTAACACTCGGGCATGGAACAGCAGATCGCCTATGCGGGGGCTTCCCGTCATACATTTCGCAGCACTGTCCTCGCCGCCAGCGCGGCGCGGCGCAAACGCGCCGACGATCAGGACATCAAGTTGTTCGCGCTGAGCTTCGCGGCGTTCTTCGTCTGCTTCTATACATTCATCTTCTAAACGGGCCGGCGTCTTCCCGGAGCTTAGTCGCATGCCTCGTGCAGCTTCTGGGCGAGCCAGGCCGCGCCGAGGCACATCGCCGCGACCACCAGCAACGTATTCGCCGCCGACAACCCCATCGCCGCCAGCGCGCCGATCCCGAGCGTGCCGATCACCATCGCACCCGAATTGACGACGTTGTTGGCAGCGACCGTCCGCGCGGTCTGGTCCTTGGTCACCGTCGTGGTCAGGAAGGCATAGAGCGGCACGACAAAGATGCCGCCGGTCACCGCAATACCCATCAACACCAGTACGAGCGGGACGGCGCGCGGCAGCCAGAAGAATTCAAGCCAGCCATAGAGATGGCCCGGCGGCGGCACCGGCCAGGCGCGCATCAACAGCGAAAAGGCGACGAACAGCACGCCCATCGCGATGACCGAAGCCGGCGCGAATTTGGCCGAAACGCGCCCCTTGAGCAGCCGGTTGATGACGATCGAGCCGGTCGCGATGCCGATCGAGAAAAGCGCGTTGAGCGTGCTGGCGACGCGCTGGTCGGCGAACAGATCGTTCTTCACCATCGGCGGGAAAACGGCGATGACGACCGCGCCGATCATCCAGAAGAAGCTGATCGCACAGATGGCGAGGAACAGGCGGGGGATGTGCATCGTCGCGCTGACCAGCCGCCATGACGAGGTAATCGGATTGAAGTTGATCTCGAGCTTCGCCCCTGCGCGCGGTGCCGGTGGAATGAGACGTGCGGTAAAACGTCCGATCACGGCAAGCACCACCGCACCGGCTGCGGCCGCGTCGACCGATAGCCAGCCGGCGGCGATCGAGCCGAGCAAAATCGCGAGATAGGTCGAGGCTTCGACCAGCCCGGTCCCGCCAAGCACGTCGTCGCGGTCGAGATGCTGCGGCAGGATCGCGTATTTGATCGGGCCGAAAAAGGTCGAATGGACACCGAGGCACAATACGGCGCTCAGCATCAGCCCAATGCCGATATTGGTATAGCCGTAGCGCGCCGCGACCAGCCCGGCGCCGCCGCCGATCATGATCAGAATCTCCGCCGTCTTCACGAATCGGATGATTTTCGTCTTGTCGTTGGTATCGGCGAGTTGCCCGGCGAGCGCCGAAAGCAGGAAGAACGGGATCAGGCTGATGCCGGTCGCGATGGCGCTGAAACCCTGTTCGGCCTTGGGGTCATGAAGTACGTGATAGGTGACGAAATACACCATCATCTGCTTGAAAAGATTGTCGTTGAAGGCCCCGAGAAATTGCGTGACGAACAGCGGCAGGAATCGGCGCTCCTTCATCAACCCGAGCGCACTATGCATGTTTTGGTCCGGCCCCGTTGCGGCGATGAGAAGGCGCACCGCATAGCCGAGCGGTAGCCCGAGCAGCAAGCCGCTTGTCCCGGTGTGACGCGTGGGGATAGAGCGTAGCGATGCTAACGTTGCCCAACATCCTCACACTTTCGCGAATCGTCGCGGTGCCGCTCCTCGTCTGGGCGTTGTGGTGGCCGGCCTGGCCGACCGGCTACGCCATCGGCTTTGCGCTTTACTGCATGATGGGCATTACCGATTATTTCGACGGGTACGTCGCCCGCGCCCAGGGTGCGGTGTCGCGACTCGGCATCTTTCTCGATCCGATCGCCGACAAGATCATGGTGGCGGCGGTCATCCTGATGCTCGTTGCGACCCACGACATCGCCGGGCTCAGTCTGATCGCCGGCATCATCATCCTGCTCCGCGAGATTGCGGTGTCGGGCCTGCGCGAGTTTCTCGCCCAGTTGCAGGTGTCGGTCCCGGTTTCGCGGCTGGCGAAATGGAAGACGACGCTGCAATTGGTCTCGCTCGGTGGGCTGATCCTCGCTGGCGCGGTGCCGCAATGGCCATGGGTGCAGACAGTCGCGCTGGCGGCGTTGTGGGGCGCGGCGGTGCTGACGGTGATCACCGGCTGGGATTATCTGCGCGTCGGCCTGAAGCACATGGATTGACAGGCGATGGCGATCGAGCTGCTCTATTTCGCCTGGGTGCGGGAGGCGATCGGTGTCGGCAACGAGCGGGTCGATCCGCCGGGGCCGATCATCACCGTCGAAGATCTGATCGGCTGGCTCGCCGGCCGGAGCGAGGGCCATGCCCGGGCATTCGCCGAAAAGAGCAGGGTCCGTGCAGCGGTCGACCAACACTTCGTCCCGCTTGCCTCGCCGATCGCTGGCGCGCGCGAGATTGCGCTGTTCCCACCGGTGACGGGCGGATGATCCATATCGCCGTCTCGCCCGACCTGATCGATGCCGGCGCCGACCTGCGCGCGATCCACCTCGAAGGGGCTGGGGGCGTCGCCAGCTTCACCGGGCTGGTGCGGGGCGATGACGGCGTCGAGACGCTGGAGCTGGAGCATTATCCCGGCGTCACCGAGGCGGCGTTGCGGCACCTCGCCGAGGGCGCGGTGGTGCGCTGGGGCCTTATCGGCGCGCGCATCGTCCACCGTGTCGGTGCGATGGTTCCCGGCGATATCGTGGTGTTCGTCGGCACCGCAGCACCCCACCGCGCGGCGGCGCTGGAGGCATGTGCCTATCTGATCGACCGGCTGAAGACCGACGCGCCATTCTGGAAGCGCGAAACCCTGCCCGACGGTGCGCGCTGGGTCGAGCAGCGCGACGGTGACCGCGTCGCAGCGGCACGCTGGGAATGACATAATTCGCGACCCCTCACGAGGGCAGAGGCGGCGAATTATGCCAGCGGTGCTGCGCGGCGGCGAGCACGTCGGCGAGCAGTTCGAAATCACGCTCGCGGGGCGACGCGCGGCGCCACACCAGGGCGATCTTTCGCGACGGATTATCGGCATCGAGGACGCGCGCGGTAAGCCCGGTATGGTCGAGGATGCCGGCACGGATCGCCATCTCCGGCAGCATCGTGACGCCAAGGCCATTGTCGACCATCTGGACCATGGTGTGGAGCGAGGTTCCCAGCATCGTCGCCTCGGCGCGCAGTTCGGGTCGGTTGCACGCGGCGAGGACATGGTCCTTCAGGCAGTGGCCGTCTTCCAGTAGCAGCAGCCGCGTCTCGTCGATCTCGTCGGCGCGCATCGGCCCCGGCCCGCCGCCGATCTCGCCTTCCGGGCCGGCGACGAACAGCCGGTCCTCGAACAGCACGCGCGACGACACCTCGCCGCAGGCATAGGGCAGAGCGAGCAGCACGCAGTCGGTGCGGCCGTGATTGAGCCCCTCGCAGGCCGAAGCGCTGGGCTCTTCGCGCAGGAACAGCTTGAGGTCGGGATAGTCGGCGCGGAGCCGCGGCAGGATGCGCGGCAGCATGAACGGTGCGATGGTTGGAATCACGCTCATCCGCATCTCGCCCGATAGCGGCCGGCCGGCGGAACGGGCCAGGTCGCCAAGCTCTTCGGCCTCGCGCAATACGCGGCGCGCCTTGTCGGCGACGCGGTCGCCCAGGGGGGTAAAGCGCACGACGCGCCGGGTGCGCTCGACCAGGGTCACGTCGATCAGCGTTTCGAGTTCGCGAATGCCTGCCGACAGCGTCGACTGGGTGACGAAACACGATTCGGCGGCACGGCCGAAATGGCCATGGTCCTTCAGCGCGACGAGATATTGCAGCTGCTTCAGCGTCGGTAAGTAGGTGGCCATTTATCGCCTCAGTCGATCAGTGAGCTTCAAATAACCTACTTGCTCGATTTGAATCCAGTCTTATATGCAGCGCAGACAGAGGGCATCAAACGCTCCGTTGCGACCGAGGATGTCGATTGGCCGACCCCATTTTTGGCAGGAGGCCTCATCATGTTGACCGTTGGCGACAAGTTCCCGGATATCACCGTTCCCGTGCAGCAGGGCACCAGCGCGTTGCCCGCCGGCGAGACGATCAATGTTCTCACCACGGCACCCGGCAAGTGGAAGATCGTATTCTACTGGCCGAAGGACTTCACCTTCGTCTGCCCGACCGAGATCGTCGGTTATGCCGGCCTGAAGGGCGATTTCGAAGACCGTGACGCAGTGCTGATCGGCGCCTCGACCGACACGTCGCATGTCCACCTCGCCTGGCGGAAGTCGGATCCCGATCTCGCCGCTGCCGACTTCCCATGGATTGCCGACAATGGCGCCAAGCTCGCCTCGGCTCTCGGCATTGTCGATGCCGATGAGTCGGTCGCTTATCGCGCGACCTTCACCGTCGATCCCGACGGCATCATTCAGGCGGTGCAGGTCAACGGCCTGAACGTCGGCCGCAACCCGGCCGAGACGCTGCGCGTGCTCGACGCGTTGCAGACCGATGAGTTGTGCCCGTGCAACTGGAACAAGGGCGACGACGTCCTCCAGATCGCTGCCTGATCAGGTGGTGACGGCCGGCGTTACCAGCCAGCCATGATCAGGATGGCGCTGCTCCCGCCCTAGCAGGGGCAGCGCCTTCTGATCCACGCGTTCCAGTGCGATGCCGCGTTCGGCGAACAGCGCGCGGATCTGGCCGAAATATTCCGGGCGATGCACTTCGATCATGAAATGATGCCGCGGGGTGATCCATTTCTTCGCGCCGCCGAGAACGCGCATCTCGCCGCCGTCGACGTCGATCTTGATCAGCGCGCGGAGTTCGCTGTCAGCCTCGGGCAGCCAGTCCAGTGCAATGACTCGCTTCTTCAGCCCGAGACCGACGAAGAAGGGTCGCAACTGGATCGTATCGGCATCGTAGCCTGCTTCCGCGCGTGCCTGTCGGAGCCGGGCAATATGGCGCTCGTCGGGCTCGAACGCGATCACCCGTGGCGTGCGGTGGCGGCTGATCGCGCGCGCCGCGCCGAAGGTGAAATAGCCGTCATTGGCACCGACATCGATGATCAGGTCGGTCTCGGGCAGAATCGCTCTCAGCCACGCATCATGCTCGTATTCGTAAAGGCCGAATATCTTGCGCAGGGAGGATCGCGGATTGGAATGAAAGCTGCCGCCGCGAAAAGGGCCGAACAGGATCGGGAGTTTCACGTCGCGCCCGGGCAACGCCCGCTTCAACAGATCGATCGTCACCATAATCTCATCGTCTTCCGGCGAGCCATCTCCCAAAACTAGCACCATTTCGGATCATTTCAATCATTACACCATGGAGAATATCATGTCGCTGAAGGACTTTGCGGGCACGCTGCCCGATTTTGCCAAGGACATTCGCCTCAATGTTGGCTCGCTGCTCAACGAGCCCGTGCTCAATGATCAGCGCAAGTTCGGCCTGTTCCTGGCCTGCGCCCACGCCACGGGCCACAAGCCGCTGGTCGAGGCGACCGAGGCCGAAGTGGCCGACAAGCTGACCCCCGAGGCGGCCAATGGCGCGCGCGCCGCGGCGGCGGTGATGGCGATGAACAATGTCTACTACCGTTTCACCCATCTCGCCGGGAATGACGAGTATCAGCGCATGCCGGCCAAGCTGCGCATGAATGTGATCGGCGCGCCGGGTATCGACAAGCTCGATTTCGAGCTGTTCAGCCTCGCGGTGAGCGCGATCAACGGCTGCGGCATGTGCATCGACAGCCATGAGCAGGTGCTCAAAAAGGCCGGCGCGACGGCAGAGATGATCCAGACCGCCGTGCGCATCGGCGCGGTGATGAAGGCGGTGGCGACGATCCACGCCGCGGTCGCGTAAGCGCCGATCAGGCCAGCGCCTGGTAGATCGACCAGGCGCTGGTCAAGGTCAGCAAGGTGCCGACGAGCGCCATCAGCGGCCGGGCCGGCACGCGCTTCGCGAGTACCCCGCCCAGCGGGGCGGCGAGCAGCCCGCCGATCAGCAGCCCCGCAGTGTGGAGGGTGAAGGCGGCGAAGCCCAACTGCGCGATGAACATTGCCGAGATCGTCAGCGTCAGAAAGAATTCGCTGGTGTTGACCGTGCCGATGGTCAGCCGCGGATTCGATCCCTGGATGAGCAGGTTCGAGGTCACCACCGGACCCCAGCCGCCGCCGCCCGCGGCGTCGAGAAACCCGCCGACGAGCCCGAGTGGTTCGATCACCTTGGGTGTGCGTGGCTCGAGAGCGCCGCGCCACGCCCGAAACAGCAGATAGAGGCCGATCGCCGCGAGATAGGTCATGACGAACGGCCGGGCGACGGAGGCGTCGATATTCGACAGCACATAGGCACCGAGCACCCCGCCAATCACACCCGGGATCACTAGTCGGCGAAACAGCCGCCAGTCGACGTTGCGATGGAGCGTGTGGCTGATCCCCGAAGCGGCAGTCGTGAAGGTCTCGACCGCGTGCACGCTGGCGGAAGCGACGGCCGGCGGCACCCCCATGACGGTGATCAACAGCGTCGAATTGATCAGACCGAACGCCATGCCGAGCGCCCCGTCGATCAGCTGGGCGGCGAAACCGATCGCGATGAAGGGCAGCACCGCGTCGATCGTCTCGGGCGAAAACCAGGTCATCGGAAATTCTTCCAGTCCGTCACAACGCATCCTGATCGTGCCGGCCGCGAAATCCTACAAGAACGATAGGCTTTGGGTGGCGCAATTTCACGGCCGGCCGGTCCTTTAATTCGCCGGATCGAAGGACTACATGGCGCAAAGCGTAACAGGGGACGCACCATGTCGGGCCGTTTCATCGACTATCTCGATTCGATCAAGGCGCGCGATCCCGCGCCGCGTTCGCGCGCCGAAATCCTGCTTTATCCGGGCGTATGGGCGCTCGGTTTCCACCGCGTGGCGCACCGCCTGTTCGGCTGGCGGCTGTATTTCCTCGCCCGCCTCGTCAACCATATCTCGCGGTGCCTGACGGCGATCGACATTCATCCAGGCGCGACGATCGGGCGCAACTTCTTCATCGATCACGGTTTCGTGGTGATCGGCGAGACTGCCGATATAGGCGATAATGTGACTATCTATCAGTGTGTTACGCTGGGCGGTACCAGCCCCGATAACGGCGTTGCCGGCAAGCGTCACCCGACGATCCTCGATAATGCGATCATCGGTTCCGGCGCGCAGGTGCTCGGCCCGATCACGCTGGGCAAAGGGTCGCGAGTCGGTGCCAATGCGGTCGTCACCAAGGATGTGCCCGAGGGTGCGGTGATGGTCGGCATTCCCGCCCGCGCGACGATGGTCGAGGGCGGCCAGAAGCCCGACAGTTTCCTCGCCTATGGTACGCCGTGCAGCGAGATGTTCGACCCTGCGACGCAGAAGGTCGAACTGCTGCGGTGCGAACTCGAGACGATGCGCAAGCGGCTCGACGCGCTGCTCGCCGAGCAGGAGCAGGTGCGCGATCGTGCCTGATCGTCGCTGATGGGTACCGTTACGCCGTTTCCGCTGCCGCGGGGGCGGCCGACCCAGATCGGCTTCGAACGCCTCGAACTGACCCGCATTCTCGATCTCTATGGCCGGATGGTCTCGGCAGGTCACTGGCGCGACTATGCCATCGAGCTTGGACAGGATGCGGCGGTGTTCGCCGCCTTCCGCCGCGCGACCGAGCGCCCCGAGTTTCGCATCGAGAAGCGACCGGCGCTGCGCCAGAAGCAAGGCATGTGGGCGCTGGTGGGGGAAAGCGGTGCGGTGCTGAAGCGCGGCCACGAGCTCGGGCCGGTACTTGCGCCGATCGAGCGACGGCTGATGAAGCTCGTCGCGGAATAGGGACATGGCCCCGCCCGTTGCCGGGCGAGGCCATCGATATGTGCGGCGTTCAGCTGTGGACGATGGTGCCGACCGGCGGCAGCCGCCCCGCCAGGCCGCCGAGCAGCCCGACGATATGCGCGCGTGTCGTTTGCCAGAAAGCCGAGAGCAGCAGCAGCGCCGACCCGATCACGAGCGCGGTGAACGCCCAGGCGAGTTCGACCGCGCCCGCGCTCTGGAACAGCGAGTACATCGCGTAGAGGACATAGGCGAGGCTCGACACGAGCAGTGCGCGGCGGTCGATCGCCAGCGCGACGAACGCGAAGGCGATGTAAAGCGCTATCACCACTACCGCCATACCGATGCCGATCGGCGCCTCGAACACGCCGAGCAACTGGAACAGCGCATGCGCGATCATCGGCGCGGCGGCGAGGTGCAGCCAGAACGCGACGTCAGCACGCCGCGTGCGACGCTCGCGGTCGCTGGCGTCCCACATCATCGCCAGGCCGAACATCACCAGGCCGGCGATCAGGATCGGCGCGTAGATGAATTCCTTTGCATGCGGGATGAAGCCGACGACCAGCGCCAGCATCACGCCGACCACCGCGACCGCTCCGGCCGCAACGGTGATCGGCACCATGAAGCGCCGCCAGTGCAGCCATGCGGCGAAGGCGGTGACCGCCCCGACGATCGCGGCGAGCGTGCCGATGACGGGTTCGGGATGGTCGGGGAAATATTGCTTGCCCCATGCCTGGAGCGCGTCTCCGTTGATGACGATCAGCCCGACCTGGGCGGCGCCGACGCCGCCGACAAAAGCGAGCAGAAGGAGAATGCTGGGCAGCGCCATGCGGCGCGTGCGGGTGAAATATTCCGCCAGGCCCCAACTCGTCGCGGCGACCAGCACACCGGCCAGCGGCAGCGTGATCGATTCCCCCAGCCACGCCATGCCGACAAGCACCGCCGCGGCGGCGATCGAGACGAAAATATCGTTGAACCCGGTGAGCAGCCGGAAATGCTCTTCGTCGACGGCGGGTGCCGCATGGCTCTGCGCGATGTGGTCACGCAGCGCGGTAGCGGTCTCACGCGTAATCGCGCCTGCCGCCACCGCGCCATCGATGTCGCTTTCGCTGTACATGGCAAACCTCCCTGTTGAAGCAGGGAGACTAGCCTATGTGTATTGGTATTGCAATACACCGTGACAGTATGAGCCTATCCCTGCAAGTGCTTGAGGATCAGCATCGATTGTTCGGCGCCCGATTGTGGCGTGATTTCGCCGGTGCGGTCGGTGATCTCGGCCCAGTGCGCGGCGACGCCCTCGGGCGAGAGATCGTCGCCGGTCAGCAAAGCTCCCTGCGTCAGCGTGACATAGGCCGCCTGAAACACGCCGGCACCGGCGCCGATGATGGCGTTCGTCGGCGAATCCTCGCTGACCAGATAGAGCGCGGCGGGCCCGACTTTCTCGGGCGCGAAGGCCGCGAACGCTTCGGGCGGGAAGAGATCCTCGGTCATCCGCGTACCGGCGACCGGCGCAATCGTGTTGACCTTGATGTTGTTCTTCGCGCCCTCGAGATAGAGCGTCTTGGTCAGGCCGGCGAGAGCGAGCTTGGCGGCGCCGTAATTGGCCTGGCCGAAATTGCCGAACAGCCCGGTCGACGAGGCGGTCATCAGGATGCGGCCGTAATTCTGTTCGCGCATCGTCTCCCACACCGCTTTGGTGCAGTTTGCCGAGCCGTTGACGTGCACGTCGAGCACGAACTTGAAGTCCGCCGGCTCCATCTTGGCAAAGCTCTTGTCGCGCAGCACGCCGGCATTGTTGATCAGCACATGCACGCCGCCCCACGCCGCCTTGGCCTGGACGACCATCTCGACCATATGGTCATAATCGGTCACGCTGCCGCCGTTCGACATCGCTTCGCCGCCGGCCGCCTTGATCTCCTCGACCACCTTCAGCGCGGCATCGGAATGGCCGGTGCCGTCGCGCGAGCCGCCAAGGTCGTTGACGACCACTTTCGCACCGCGCCGCGCCAGTTCCAGTGCATAGGCGCGGCCCAGTCCGCCGCCGGCGCCTGTGACGATGGCGACGCGGTCCTTGAAGCTGATGGTCACGATAGCGCTCCTCAATAGATGTCGGAGCGCTTCCTAGACAGGTCGGCGGTCTGTGTCAGCCGCCGCGTTGCCGGCATTTGTCGAACTGACCGCGCTTGCACAGCGGATAATGCTCCAGCGGCGGTGGCGCGGGATAGGCTTGCGCCGGGGTCAACGGGTTGGGCACGAAGATCACGGGCTGGCCGGGTTGCGGCGGCGCGCTGAACAGCGGCGCCGTCGGCTGATAACCGCCGCGCGGATCGCCGACGGTTTGCGGGCTGGTATCTTGTGTCGCGGGCGCGGTCTGCGCGCTCGCCGCGCCGGCACTGCCGAGCGCGATTGCGAGGATAAAAAATTTCATCGATTACTCCTGGGAATGGGCGGTGAAGGCCGGGGCGTCGTCGACACCCCCGCCATGATCAGGTCAGTGGTGGCGACGATGACGCATGTGGTGCGAACCGCCAGCGCCGTTACCCGGCTCCATGCACTTGTCGAACTGGCCGCGCTGGCAGATCGGGTAATGATCGAGCGGTGCAGGCGCGGGCAATTCACCACTGACATTGGCGGCGGCATTGTTGGACGGCAGATTGCCCTCCTGCGCGCGTGGCCCGGTCGACGGGGCGGACGACGTCGACAGCGTCGTATCGGGGATGCCGTTGGTCGCGGATGGCGTCGTCGTCTGGCCCTGCGCGTAAACCGGCAGCAAAATCGTGGCGAGTGCCACGGCGAAGATGATCTTCATGAGGGGCTCCTGATCCGGGCGCGTCAAGGCGCACGGATCGGGAAACGCATTATCACGCAATTGGCTCCGTCATTTCAACAGGGATACGATTCCGGGAAGGTGAGATGTCTCTTGGCGGCGGGGAACGCCCGTCACCTTCGCCAGCCTCACCTTCACCGGCGAAGGCCGGCGAAGGTCAAACATGGCGCTTGACCCGCTACGCGCCAGAATCGAGCGCGTAGCCGGCCGAGCGAACCGTGCGGATGATGTCGGGCCGGTCGGTGCCGTTGATCGCCTTGCGCAGGCGCCGGATATGCACATCGACGGTGCGCGATTCGATATCCGAATCATGCCCCCACACCGCATCGAGCAGGCGTTCGCGCGAGAAGACCCAGCCGGGATGCTCGAGGAAATGCTTGAGCAGCCGGAACTCGGTCGGCCCGAGCTGGACGACCTGGCCGCTGCGGCGGACCTTGTGGCCGACCATGTCCATCTCGATATCGGCATAGCTCAGCTGTTCGCCGGCCAGCGCGGGTCGCACGCGCCGCAGCACCGCACCGACCCGCGCGACGAGTTCGCGTGGCGAGAAGGGCTTGGTGACATAGTCGTCGGCGCCGGTTTCCAGCCCGCGTACCCGGTCTTCCTCCTCGCCGCGTGCCGTCAGCATGATGATCGGCACATTGGCGGTCTCGGGCATGCGCCGCAGCCGCCGGCACACCTCGATCCCCGACAGCCCCTCGACCATCCAGTCGAGCAACACGATGTCGGGCGTCGCTTCCTTGGCGAGCAGCAGCGCTTCCTCGCCATCGGGGGTTTGCGTCACCTCGAAATCCTCGCGGTTGAAATGCCAGACGAGCAATTCGGCGAGCGCCGCATCGTCTTCCACCAGCAACATCTTGGCCCGTGCCATCTTCATTCCCCTGTCGATAAGGTTGGGTGTCGGTCGTGCATTACGCGGCATTCGCACCGCGGTCGGTGAGCTTGGTGCCGGTCGCGGCGAAATAGACCATCTCCGCGATGTTGGTGGCGTGGTCGCCGATCCGTTCGAGATTCTTCGCGACGAACATCAGGTGCGCGACCTGGCTGATCGTCTTGGGATTTTCGATCATGTGGGTCAGCAGCGTGCGAAAGATGCTGTCGTAATAATTGTCGAGCGCATGATCGCTCTCGCACACCCGCACCGCTGCTGCGGCGTCGCGCGCGGCAAAGGCGTCGAGCGCGGCATGGACCATCTCGCGCGCCATCCGCGCCATTGCCGGCAGCGTCGAGATCGGCTCGATCCGCGTCTCGCTGACGATCAGCGGCACGCGTTTGGCGATGTTCTTGGCATAGTCGCCGATGCGTTCGATCACGCTGGCGATCTTGAGCGCGGCGACCACCTCGCGCAGGTCGTTGGCCATCGGTGCGCGCAGCGCGATGATGCGCACAGCAAGCTGCTCGGCCTCGGCCTCGATCGCGTCGATCGCACGATCGGCATCGCGGACCTGCCCGGCCAGTTCCGCGTCGTTGCGCTGCAGCGCGACGATCGCATCGGCGATCGCCTGTTCGGCAAGGCCGCCCATCTGCGCGATCGAGGCGCGCAGATGGGCGATGTCGTCGTCGAAGGCCTTGACGGTATGCTCGTTGCCGATGGGCATGGTCATTCTGCTCCTCAGCCGTACCGGCCGGTGATGTAGTCGCGGGTCCGCGCTTCGCGCGGGTTGGTGAAGATGTCCGAGGTCGAGCCATATTCGATCAGCTCGCCGAGATGGAAAAAGGCGGTGCGCTGCGACACGCGCGCTGCCTGCTGCATGTTGTGGGTGACGACGACGATCGCGTAGCGACCCTTGAGCTCGTGGATCAACTCCTCGATCCGCGCGGTGGCGACCGGGTCGAGCGCCGAGCATGGCTCGTCCATCAGGATCACCTCGGGGTCGACCGCGATGGCGCGGGCGATGCACAGGCGCTGCTGCTGGCCGCCCGACAGCGTCGTACCGCTCTCCGCCAGCCGGTCCTTGACCTCGTCCCACAGGCCGGCACGACGCAGCGAGCGTTCGACGATTTCGGCGAGCTGGGTCTTGCCGTTCGCCAAGCCGTGGATGCGCGGGCCATAGGCGACATTCTCGAAGATCGACTTGGGGAAGGGGTTAGGCTTCTGGAACACCATGCCGACGCGCGCGCGCAGCTGCACGACATCCATCTCGGGGGCATAGATATTGACGCCGTCGAGCTCGATCTCACCCTCGACGCGGGCATTGGCGACCGTGTCGTTCATCCGGTTGAGTGCGCGCAGGAAGGTCGACTTGCCGCACCCCGACGGGCCGATGAACGCCGTGACATGGTCGCGGTCGACATCGATCGACACGTCCTTGATCGCCTGGAGCGCGCCATAGAAGACGCTGACATGGCGCGCGGTGATCTTGGCTTGTTCGGTCATCACCAGCGCGTCTCGAAACGGTTGCGGAAATAGATCGCGATGCCGTTCATCGCGAACAGGAACAGCAGCAGCACGATGATCGCGGCGCTGGTCTTCTCGACAAAGCCGCGATCGATCTGGTCGGACCACAGGAAGATCTGCACCGGCAGGACGGTCGATGGATCGGTGATACTGGCTGGGGGAGACGCGATGAAGGCGCGCATGCCGATCATCAGCAGCGGCGCGGTCTCGCCCAGCGCACGCGCCATGCCGATGATCGTGCCGGTCAGGATGCCCGGCAGCGCGAGCGGCAGGACATGGTGGAACACGACCTGCACCGGCGAGGCGCCAATGCCGAGCGCGGCGTCACGGATCGACGGTGGCACCGCCTTGATCGCGTTGCGGCCGGCAATGACGATCACCGGCATCGTCATCAGCGCCAGCGTCAGGCCGCCGACCAACGGCGCCGAGCGCGGCAGGTGAAAGGTACCGAGAAAGATTGCGAGGCCGAGCAGGCCGAAGGTGATCGACGGCACCGCGGCGAGATTGTTGATCGACACCTCGATCAGGTCGGTCCAACGGTTATGCGGCGCATATTCCTCGAGATAGAGCGCGGCGAGCATGCCGATCGGGAAGGCCAGCCCGAGCGTCACCAGCATCGTATAGATCGAGCCCTTGAGCGCCCCCCAGATGCCGGCGCTGGTCGAATCGGTCGCATCGCCGCCGGTCAGGAAGCCGAGGTCGAAGCCGCGCGAAATCGCGCCGCGCGCTTTCAGTCGGGCAAGCTGGGCATTCGCCGCCGCATCGCCATGCCCCTTGGCGGCACTGTCGATCGCGTCGTCGGCTGGCACCGTTATAGTTGCGGCACGGCGCAGCAAGGTCGGATCCTTCTTGATCGCGTCGCGCACGGCGAGCCAGGCGCTGTCGGACAGAAGCTGGTCGCCGCCGCGACCAAAGGCGGCGATCGCGGCGGCGTCAGTCGCGCCTTCGATATTGGCGCTGGCCAGTGCGAGGTCGGCGCCGGGACCGCGCAACCGCGCCGGGTCGATCGCGATGCCCGCGCGCGACAGGTCGACGGGCAACGCGATGCGGGTCTGCACGAACCCGCCGATACCGTTGCCGAGCACCGTGAACAGCAGGAAGGCGAGGAACGCGGCCGAACCGACGACCGCGCCGAGCCCGAGCAGCCGGAAACGCCATTCCGCGCGATAGCGCCGCCGCAGCCGCCGCTGCATCGCAGCGCCTTTCCAGTCGGTCGGCGCCCGCACGATCGGATCGGCCGCGCTATTCATAGGCCTCGCGGTAGCGTTTGACGACGCGCAACGCGAAGACGTTGAGCACCAGGGTGATGACGAACAGCACCAGCCCGAGCGCAAAGGCGGCGAGCGTCTTGGGGCTCTCGAACGTCGCCTCGCCGGTCAGCAGGTCGACGATCTGCTTGGTCACGGTGGTTGCGCTGGCAAAGGGGTTGAGCGTCAGCGTCGCGACGCCCGACGCCGCCATCACCACGATCATCGTCTCACCGATCGCGCGGCTGACCGCGAGCAGCACGCCGCCGATCACGCCCGGCAACGCCGCCGGCAACAGCACCTTGCGGATCGTCTCGGAGGTTGTCGCGCCCATTGCCAGGCTGCCGTCGCGCATCGCGGTCGGCACCGCGGCCAGCGAGTCGTCGGCCATCGACGAGACGAACGGGATGATCATCACCCCCATGACCAGCCCGGCGGCAAGCGCGCTTTCCCCCGAGGCCGAAGCGATGCCGAGCGACAGGCCGAATTGTCGCACCGCCGGCGCGATGGTCAAGGCCGCGAAGTAGCCATAGACCACGGTCGGTACGCCGGCGAGGATCTCCAGCAGCGGCTTCATCCAGCGGCGTGCGCGCGCGCCGGCATATTGCGTCAGATAGATCGCGCTCATCAGCCCGAACGGAATGGCGACGAGCATCGCGATCACCGCGCCGATGAAGAAGGTGCCCCAGAACAACGGTACGGCGCCAAGCGTCGCACCGGGATGGCGCGCGTCGATCACCTGCGGGCTCCAGTGCGTGCCGAACAGGAACTCGCCAAGCGGCACGATGCGGAAAAAGCGCAGCGATTCGAACAGCAGCGAGCCGATGATGCCGATGGTGGTGAGGATCGCGATCAGCGATGCGGCGAACAGCGCCGCCATCACCACACGTTCGACTCGCGCGCGCGCCTTGAACCCGGGCCGCACGCGCGACCATGCCAGCCCGCCGCCGGCAATGGCGAGCAGCAGCGCGACGATACCACCGGTCCAGTCGAAGCGGCGCTGCGCCGTGGCATAGAAGGGCGCGAGTTTTTCCGACAGGGGATTGAACGCGCCATAGGCGCGCCCGGCGGCGAGATCGCGCGCCTCGGACAGGATCACCGCGCGTTCGAACCGCGGCGCGGGCAATTGCCGCGCGACCGGTGCCGTGAGGACCGTGTTGGTCACCAGGGCCGGGGAAATCATCGCCCAGCTGGCGACGAAAAATGCCGCCGGAAGCAGGGTCCACAGCGCGACATAGCTGCCGGCATGGAGCGGCAGCGACACCGAGCGCTCGCCCGGTCCGCGTCGCGCCATCGCCGCGCGGGCGCGGCCGGTCAGCCAGGCGATCACCCCGAGCATGGTGAGCATGAAAAGAAGCGCGATGTCCGACATGACCGTCAGTGCAGCCCGGCCGGATCGAGCGTCGTTTCGTGACGAAGGGTTTGGGCCGAGCGTGCGCGGATATCGGCCGGCGCGGCGATCAGTCCCTTGCGGACCATCGGCCCATCCGGGGCCCATAGTCCGGCGAAGGTCGCGAGAAACGATCGCAGCCCCTTGATCGCGCCGAGATGGGCCTTTTTGACATAGATGAACAAGGGGCGCGAACCCGGATAGCGCCCCTCGGCGATCGTCTCATAGGTCGGCGCGATGCCGCTCAGCGGCAGACCGACGACCGTGTCACGATTCTCTTCGAGGTAGGAATAGCCGAAAATCCCCACCGCATCGGGGTTTGCCCTGAGCTTCTGGACGATGAGATTGTCGTTCTCGCCGGCATCGACATAGGCACCGTCCTCCCGCACCGCAGTGCAGATCGCGGCATAACCGTCGGGATCGCGCTCGCGCTTCTGCGCCATGGCGGGCATCGCCTGCTCGCAGCCGCGCGCGAGGATAAGCTGCGCCAGCGCATCGCGCGTTCCGCTGGTGGCGGGCGGCCCATAGACCTGGATCGCCACCGCCGGGAGCGCCGGGTCGACGTCATGCCAGGTGCGCGCGCGATTGACGGCGCCGCCCGGCCTGGCGCCGATCGCGCGGTAGAGTGTCAGCGGGCTCAGTGTCAGCGTCGGGCCGCCTTTCGCCTGGGCGAAGGCAATGCCGTCGAGTCCGACCTGGACCTCGAGCAGGTCGCCGGCGCCATTGGCCTTGCAGCGCGCATATTCGCCGACGGTGATCCGTCGCGATGCGTCGGCGATGTCGGGGTGTCCGGCACCGACCCCCGCGCAAAACAGCCGCAATCCCGCGCCGGTACCGGTCGATTCGATCACCGGCGCCTTCACATTGGGGTTGCGGTCGACGAACTGCTCGGCGGCGAGCGTGGTGAAGGGAAACACCGTCGACGAGCCGACCACGCGGATCTGGTCGCGCGACCCGGCGCCGCCGCCACTGGCCTGATCCTCGCAGCCGGCGAGCGCGCAGGCTGCGAGCAGCGCGAGGAAACGAAACATGCGGACACTCCAGGTGGCGGGTGCCGCCGACCTTCGTGAGTCGGCCTAGCAACACTGCGTGACTGCCTGTGTGACACTTGTGTTACCGTTTTGTGACAGCGCCCCCGTGCGCCGGCAGCAGGATCGAGACGGTGGTGCCCTTGCCGACGGTGCTGGCGATGTCGAGCCGGCCGCGATGCCGCTCGACGACATGCTTGACGATGGCGAGACCGAGCCCGGTACCGCCCGCCGCGCGGCTGCGGCCAGCATCGACACGGTAGAAGCGCTCGGTGAGGCGGGGGATGTGTTCGGCGGCGATGCCGTCGCCCTCGTCGGCGACGCTCAGCCGAATGATGCCGCTGCCCCCTTCGTGCAGCGCGACCTTCACCGGCGTTCCCGGTCTTCCGTATTTCATCGCGTTGCCGATCAGATTGTGCAGCACCTGGCTCAGCTGAGCGCGGTCGCCGACCACCGGCGCGATGCCGGGCTCGATATCGAGCGCGATCTCGTTGGTGCGGACATGCTGCGCGTCCTGCAGTTCGTCGCGCACTTCACCGATCAGCGCGGCGAGATCGACCGGCTGGTCGGGCAGGCGATATTTCTCGGCTTCGATCCGGCTGAGCGAGATCAGGTCCTGCACCAGCCGCTGCATGCGCCGCGCCTCGTCGAACATGATCTTGAGGAAACGATTGCGCACGGTGCGGTCGGCGCCGGCCTGTTCGTCGCCGAGCGTCTCGATATAGCCGAGGATCGAGGCGAGCGGCGTGCGCAGTTCGTGGCTGGCATTGGCGACGAAATCGACCCGCATCCGCTCGGCGGCGTAGCTGCCGGTCTGATCGACGAGGTGGACGATGCGCTGGCCGCCGCTGGCGCGCGCGACGCGCATCTGCCAGCGCTGGTCGAGCGTGCCGATGCCGACCAGGTCGACCGGTGCCTGCGGCGCGCCGGCGATCGGGTTGGCGAGCCGCTCGGCCGCGCCGGGATGGCGGATGGCCAGGCGCACATCCTCGCCGTTGATGTGTCCGCCGAGCAGTTCGCGCGCCGGGGCATTGCTGTGCGACACACGCCCGTCGGCGACGACCAGCACCGGCTCTGCGATCGCATCGAGCATTTCATCGAGCGTGGGGGAGGAGGCCGCGACCTGTACCGCCGGCGCCGGCACCAGCGCGTCGCCATATTCGCCGATCGCGACGACCAGCACGGCGGCGACACCGCCGAACATCGCGACGAGCATCGATTGCGCGCCGCCACCGGTCAGCAAAACGACCGCCGCCGCCGCCGCGACGGTGCCGAGTGCGATAAGCAGGCGATGGCGAAATCCCGGGAGCATGCCGCGCCCCCTTAGCGCAAACGTCGTTAACCCGACCAGCCTTGCTTGCCAGCCAGTTTCGAATGTGAAAAGGCTTGGCCGATGAGCGAAAATGACGAGCGGACGGGTGACCAGGTCGCGGGCACGACGCGCCGTCGGGCGCTGATGCTCGGCGCGACAGGCGCGGTCGCGGTGGTCTCGATCCGTCCGGCGCTGGCGCAGACCGCCGCCTCGGTGGCGCATTGCGAAATCCCGGTGCCCGATCCCGGTCGTGCCGGCAGTTACATCGCCGCCGACGGCACGCTCGTCCCGTCCGGCACCGTCGGCGCCTTTCCCGCAGCGCCGCACCCGCTCAAGGGCGAGGACGTCAAGAACGCGCTTGCCGGCGACCAGTTGCCGGGCATGAGCAGCGACCAGAGCCGCGCCTACACCAATTATATCCGCCGCCTGCAATCGGGCACCAGCGGCTTCACCTGCTTCGCGTCGTTGCAGATGCCGCGCGGCTGAGGCGCGCTTGGCCGACACGCTGTATCGCATGGCGCGCGCCGAGGCGCTCAGCATCGTTCATCTCGACAGTTTTACCGCGATTTTTTACCGCAGTTCCGGGCTGACGCATTTGCTGACCGCGCCGGCGCCGGAAATCATGGCGACACTGGGCGAGTCGGGCCTGACGCGCACCGCGCTTGGCGAGCGTCTGGCGGCTGATTTCGATCTCGCCGATCTCGACGCCGCGTTGCTGGCCGAACGGCTCGACGAACTCGTCGCCTGCGGGCTGGTGTCGGCGGCATGAGGCATGTGTTTTCTGTGAGGATCGGTCCCGTCGGGTTCCGGGTCGGCTCGGCCTGGCCGGTGCCGATCGCCCAGCTCGAGACATTGTACGCCGGCTTTCCCAAGCCGGCGGTGCCGGACTTTTCGGTGCGCCTGTTTCCGGCACGGCCATGGCGCCGCTTTGTTCGTCCGTCGGTCACGATCGGCGGTGACTTCATGCTCCCCGACGCCGCGCCGCTGCCGCTCGACCAGGGGTTGCTCGCGGCGGAAATGGGCATGAACCTGCAGATGGCACTAGGCCAGCGACGCTATCTGCTGCTCCATGCCGCCGCAGTCGAGCGCGACGGCCGGGCGCTGCTGATGACCGGGGTGTCGGGGGCGGGCAAGTCGACGCTGTCGGCGTTGCTGTCGGCGCGGGGCTGGCGCTTCATGGGCGACGAATTCGCGCTGATCGATCCGGAGACCGGGCTGGTCCACGCCTTTCCGCGTCTCGTCAGCCTGAAGAATGCGGCGATCGACGTCGTGGCCAGGGCGCTGCCCGATGCGCGTTTCGGCCCGCTGCTGGCGGGCACGCCCAAGGGTGACATTCGCCACCTCGTGCCCGACGCCGCCGCGGTGGCGGCGATGGCGACACCCGTTCCGCCCGCCTTGTTGCTCTTCCCGAGCTACGGCTTCGAAGCGGCGGAGCGTGCGGTGCCGCCGAGCGAGGTGTTCGTCCGCCTCACCCAGGCCTCGACCAACTATGTCGCATTGGGCGAGCGTGGCTTCACGGCGCTCACGCAGCTGGTGAAGACGGTCCCGGCGCGGGCGATCGATTATCCCGATACCGACAGTGCGGTGGCGCAGGTCGAGCAACTGTGGCGCGCGCTGTGAGCGACGGCTGGCTGCTCGCCCGCGTGATGCGCGACCCAGGCAGTGCTCGGGCGCTCGATGCCGCGGGCTGGACCGCGCTGATCGCCATTGCCCGCGCCGAGCAGATGATCGGCACGCTCGCCATGCGGCTCGATGGTCTCGCCTTGCCGGCGGATGTCGGGCGGATTGTCGCGGATGCGCGCGCATCCGCCGCGCAGGGACAGGTCGTCGCGCTGTGGGAGGTCGAGGCGGCGCGGCGCGCGATGGCACCGCTTGGCGTGCCGGTCGTGCTGCTCAAGGGCTCGGCCTTCGCCGCGGCGGGGTTGCGGGCAGGGCAGGGCCGTTCGATCGGCGACCTCGATATCCTCGTGCCGTGCGCCAACCTTGATGCCGTCGAGGCCGCCTTGCTCGCGGCCGGGTGGGAATGGGTCAAGTCCGACCCTTATGACGACGCCTATTATCGCCGCTGGATGCACGAACTGCCACCGCTGATCCACCGCGACCGCGACCGGATGATCGATGTGCACCATACCATCCTGCCACTGACCGCGCGGGTCACGCCCGATCCGGCCGCCTTGCTCGCCGATAGTGTCGAGATTGCACCCGGCGTTCGCGTGCTCGCCCCGAACGACATGATCGTGCACGCCGCCGCACACCTGTTCGGCGATGGCGACCTCGCCGGCGGCATGCGCAACCTGTGGGACGTGCACTGCCTGGTCGATCAGTTCGGGACGCAAGGGCTGGAAACGCGCGCGGCGCACCATGGTTTGCGGCGTGAGGTGGCGCGCGCGGTGCGTCTTGCCGCCGCGCTCTATGGCGAGCGTGCCGCGCTGACAGCGGCGGATCATGCCTATCTGCGGCGCGTCACCGCGCGCGACGGCTGGGGCCGGGCAACGCGTCCGGTGACGCGGTTTGCCTTTTACGTGCGCTCGCACTGGTTGCGCATGCCGCCGATGATGCTGGCGCGGCATTTGTGGACCAAGTGGCGACGCGAACGGACCGCTTAATGCGGCGCAAAAAAGTCGGTGCACCCCACCTTTGCTCGCGGGACGCTATGGCTTTGGCAAGATCGTCGTGGCAGGGCGGCACGATGGAAAGCGCACCGATCGCCGCGATCATCCTTGCCGCCGGGCAAGGCACCCGCATGAAGTCCGATATCCACAAGGTACTCCACCCGATCGCCGGGCGAGCGATGCTGCTCCACCTGATCGACAGCGTCGATCGCGCCGGCGCCACCGAGCGCGTCGTGGTGGTCGGCAAGGGGCGCGAGCAGATCGAGGCCGCCGTCGCGGGGCTTGGCGTAACCACCGCGCTGCAGGCCGAGCAGCTTGGCACCGCCCATGCCGCGCTGCAGGCGCACGATGCGCTCGCCGGGTTCGATGGCATCGCGATCGTCTGCTTCGGCGACACGCCGTTTCTCTCGCCGAAGACCATCGCGGCGATGGCGGCGCGCCTGTCGGCCCCAGATGCGCCGCGCGTCGCCGTGCTTGCCTTCCGGCCGCCCGAGGCCAAGGCCTATGGCCGCATTCTTGCCGGTGCCGATGGCGCTATCACCAAGATGGTCGAGTATAAGGATGCGACTGCGGCTGAGCGGGCGGTCGATCTGTGCAATTCGGGCGTGACCGCTGTCCGCGCCGCCGATTTATGGCCGCTGCTCGAACGGGTCGGCAACGAAAATGCCGCCGGTGAATATTATTTGCCCGACATCGTCATGCTCGCGCTGGCTGATGGGGATCGCGCCGTGGTCGTCGAGACCGACGCCGACGAGGTGATCGGCATCAATAGCCGCGCCGACCTAGCTTATGCCGAGGCCCGCTGGCAGGAAGCGCGGCGCATCCAGGTGATGGATGCCGGGGCCTCGCTGATCGCGCCCGAGACGGTTTGGTTCGCCTGGGATACCAAGATCGGCCGCGACGTAACGATCGAACCCAGCGTCTTTTTCGGCCCTGGCGTCAGCATCGCGGATGGCGTGACGATCCACGCCTTCAGCCACATCGAGGGTGCGTCGGTCGCCACCGGTGCCGAAATCGGCCCCTTCGCGCGGCTGCGGCCCGGCGCGGTGATGGGCGAGAAGTCGAAGATCGGCAATTTCGTCGAGATGAAGAAGGCAGTGCTCGGCAAGGGCGCGAAGGCCAATCATCTGAGCTATCTCGGCGATGCCGAGATCGGTGCCGGCGCGAATATCGGCGCGGGGACGATTACGTGCAACTATGACGGCTTCTTCAAATACCGCACGGTGATCGGCGAGGGTGCGTTCATCGGCTCGAACAGCGCACTGGTCGCGCCAGTGACGATCGGTGCGGGCGCGATCGTCGGCGCCGGCTCGGTGATCACCGCCGATGTGGAAGCGGATGCGCTGGCCATCGCGCGCGGCAAGCAGGAAGCGCGGCCGGGCCGCGCCAGGCGCTTCCGCGAGGTGATGGCGGCGAAGAAGGCCGCGGCGAAGAAATAAGCCACGGTTCATATTGGCGCGCTAAGGCACGCCGTGCCGGTGGGCGGGCTCGGAGAAGAAGACAATGTGCGGAATCGTTGGAATCGTCGGCAAGGAAGAAGTCACCGACCGCCTGCTCGACGGGCTCAAGCGGCTCGAATATCGCGGCTATGATTCCGCCGGCATCGCCACCGTCCATGACGGCGAAATCGACCGGCGCCGCGCCTCGGGCAAGCTCATCAACCTCGTCAAGGTGATCGCCGAGTCGCCCCTGCCTGGGATGGTCGGCATCGCCCACACGCGCTGGGCAACGCATGGCGGCCCGACCACCAACAACGCCCACCCGCACGCCACCGGCGAGGTCGCGCTGGTCCACAATGGCATCATCGAGAATTTCAAGCCGCTGCGCGACGAACTCATCGCGCGTGGCCGCCAGTTCACCAGCGAGACCGATACCGAGGTCGTCGCCCATCTGATCAGCGAGAAGGTCGAAGCCGGCATGTCGCCGGCCGAGGCCGTCGCCGAGGTGCTGCCACGCCTGCACGGCGCCTTCGCGCTGGCGATCCTGTTCCGCCAGCATCCCGAATTGCTTGTCGGCGCGCGGCTCGGCTCGCCGCTCGTCGTGGGTTATGGTGAGGGTGAGACCTATCTTGGTTCGGACGCGCTCGCGCTGGCGCCGCTCACGCAGCGCATTTCCTATCTCGAGGAGGGCGACTGGGTCGTCATCACGCATGACGGCGCGCAGATCTTCGATCGCGACAACAATCCGGTCGAGCGGCCGATCACCATCTCGGGCGTCACCGGCGAGCTCGTTTCCAAGGGCAATCATCGCCACTACATGCTCAAGGAGATTTACGAGCAGCCGATCGTCGTTGCGCAGACGCTGCGCTCCTACCTCCAGCGCATGGAAGAGAAGGTCACGCTGCCGATCCCCGAATTCGACCTGTCGACGATCAAGCGCGTCACCATCGTCGCCTGCGGCACCAGCTTCTACGCCGGCATGGTCGCCAAATACTGGTTCGAGCAGTTCGCGCGCGTGCCGGTCGATCTCGATGTCGCCTCCGAGTTCCGCTACCGCGAGCCGGTGATGGAAGAGGGCGGTCTCGCGCTGTTCATCAGCCAGTCGGGCGAAACCGCCGACACGCTCGCCGCATTGCGTCACGCCCGCGCCGAGGGGCAGACCATCGCGGTCGTCGTCAACGTGCCGACCAGCTCGATGGCGCGTGAGGCCGACCTGCTGCTGCCGACCCATGCCGGGCCCGAGATCGGCGTCGCCTCGACCAAGGCGTTCACTTGCCAGCTGGCGGTGCTCGCCGCGCTCGCCGCCAATCTCGCCCGCGCCAAGGGGCGGCTGAGCGACGCCGAGGAGAAGGCGATCGTCAAGCATCTTGCCGAGGCGCCCGCCGCGCTCAACGGCGCGTTGGCCTATGACGAGGCGATCGAGGCGATGGCGCACACCATCGCCGGCGCGCGCGACGTGCTCTATCTCGGGCGCGGCACCGACTATCCGCTGGCGCTGGAAGGTGCCTTGAAACTAAAGGAAATCAGCTACATCCATGCCGAAGGTTACGCCGCGGGCGAGATGAAGCACGGCCCGATCGCGCTGATCGACGAGAATGTCCCCGTCATCGTCATCGCCCCGTCGGGGCCGCTGTTCGACAAGACCGTGTCGAACATGCAGGAAGTCCAGGCGCGCGGCGGCAAGGTCGTGTTGATCTCCGACTATGACGGCATCCAGGCCGCAGGTGAGGGGTGCATGGCAACGATTACCATGCCCAAGGTCCATCCGCTGATCGCGCCCTTGGTCTATGCCGTTCCGGTGCAGCTGCTCGCTTATCATGTCGCGGTGGCCAAGGGCACCGACGTCGATCAGCCGCGCAACCTGGCGAAGTCGGTGACGGTGGAATAACGGGCACGATACGGTGCGCTGACACCGCGCACCCAGACCCTCGCGCGATAGAAAGGTTTGTCTGGCGAACTTGCCGATGACAGGCGGCTAATGCTCTTGCGCTGCTTCTTCCGCGATTGCCGTGTCGATGTCTCGCACGAATTGCGCCGACGAGGAGA
>JBBRSN010000002.1:0-195546 GCA_038245375.1 Sphingomonadales bacterium
CCGCCAATCGCCACTTCAAGTGGGTCAGGCGCGGCCAACCTCGACAAGTGTATCGAATACGTGTTCGGCAAGCGGTTCGTTGAACAGGCAGCCGGCTTCGAAGTCATCGGCCCATTTGATCGTCGCGGCGACCGGCCCCACGCCAGGCAGGGTCAGCCAGATCACCATATCTTTGCGCAACGCGGAATAGCTGCGGATCCGCGCGCCCTGTTGCGAGAGGTCGACGATGCGGCACAGCGTGCGATCGAGTCCCCCGCGCCCAAGCTTGGCGTCGAGTGACACCGGCGCGCGCGGCGCACGCCGGCGATTGACCACCGCCTGCTCATATTCCGATGAGATATTGGTCTGCCTGGCTTCCATGCCGGCAGTCTAGGTCGGGATGGCTAAGGCGCCGTTAACAACGGCGCCCTGCCCCAACCTCACTTCTTTAGCGTGAGACCGCCGAAACGCTTGTTGAAGCGTGCGACCTGGCCGCCCGCATCAAGCATCGAGCCACGGCCGCCGGTCCATGCCGGATGCGCCAGCGGATCGATATCGAGCGTCATCGTGTCGCCCTCTTTGCCCCATGTGGAGCGGGTTTCGAACACGGTGCCGTCGGTCATCTGCACCTTGATCATGTGATAATCGGGGTGAATATCTTTCTTCACGTCACTATCCTCGGAAATTGGCCGCTGGTTTCCGACCAGCAGCGAAGGCGCGGCCCGTAGCAGAGCCGCGCCCCGGTAGCAACAATGTGTCGCTGCTTACGCCTTGGGTGGATCGGCGATCATCGCGGTGAAATTCGCCTCCGCCGCGAGCTGGCCGTCGATCGTCGCGCGACCGGCGAATTTGCACACGCTTGAGCGCTTCTGGACGAATTCGACCTCAAGACGCAACAGCACGCCGGGTTCGACCGGCTTGCGGAATTTCGCCCCGTCGATCGCCATGAAGTAAACCAGCTTGCCCGACCCGGCGAGCCCGAGCGATTCGACCGCGAGCACACCCGCCGCCTGCGCCAACGCTTCGACGATCAGCACGCCGGGCATGATCGGACGCCCGGGGAAATGCCCCTGGAAGAACCCCTCGTTGATCGTCACCGCCTTGATCGCAACGATCGAGCGGTCGAGGATAAGTTCCTCGACGCGGTCGACCAGCAACATCGGATAGCGATGTGGCAATGCCGCCATGACCCGCCCGATATCGAGCGGGCCAAGCGACGTCACTGCTTCGGTCTCGTTCACCGGCCCTGCGGACGACGACCAGGTGCCGCGGGGGGCGTCTGCACGGTCGGCGCGGTGCCCGGTGCTGCCTGCTGTTGACCTGGCTGCCAGTTGGCCGGCGGTGTCGTGCTGACGCTGGGTACCAGTGTGTCGAGTTCAGCGGTGATCGCCGGGGTCAGGTCGCCCTGGCCCTGCGCAGTAAACACGGCCGCCGGCTTGAGCAGCACGTTGGTGCCACGCTTCGCCATCGCCGCAGTGATCGACTGCTGGAGCTTGGCCGAAATCTGTTCGACGGCATATTGCTGCGCGCGGGTCGCCGGACCTTCGAGGCGGGACAACTCAGCCTGGGCTGCTGCCTGCTTCGCCTGGATCGAGGCCAGTTCCGGGCGCTTGGCCTGGTTTGCTGCATCGATTTCCGGCTGGCTCAACTGACCGTCATGATTGGTGTCGAGCACCGTGTACAGCGGCTGAAGCTCGGCCTGAATGGCGGCGCGCCGAGCCTGCGCCTGGTCGAGCGATGCCTTGAAGGTCGCCTGGATTTGCGTGTTGGCGGCAACGAATGCCTTGCTCGCGGCAATAGCGCCTTCCGGATCGGCGACGGCAACGGCCTGCGCGGTCGCGGGCAACGCCGCGAACAGTGCCACGGGCGCGATCATCGCGCTGGCCAGCATCAGCTTGATATTGGTCTTCATCAGAATTGTGTCCCTACGTTGAAAGTGATGAGCTTCGTATCGTCGCCCTTGTCGTGCAGCAGGGCATAAGCAAGATCGATACGCAGCGGCCCGAATGGCGAATTCCAGTTGACGCCCGCACCGACCGAAAGGCGCGGCCGTGACGAGTTGCCCAGGAAGGTTTCCTTAAATGGCGCAATCGAGTTGGGGTATGCAGTGTTGACAGATGTACCGACGCACTCACCGCCGCTGACCGACGAATAGCCGGTCGGGCAGGTCGTTGCCAGATTGGCATAAGTCCCGTCGCTCGCCGGCACGACGTAGAGCTGTCGCCCCGCACTGTCGTATACTGGTCGATCTGTTATCGGCAGGATCGTCTGCTTTCCGGTGACCGGATCGGTAAAGATCGGGAAAGTCGCAGTTGGCTGAGGCTGGGTGATACCGAACAACGCACCTGCCTGGATATAGATCGACGGACGCAGGCCGAGTTCATGCGCGCCGGCACCGAGCGGAATTTCCAACTCCAGCCGGCCGAGATAATAGGCCCGGCCACCCAGCGCGTCATCGGCGATCTGGGCCTTGTCGGTCTGCAACACCTGGTTGCCCGACGCATCGGTGATGTAATTGGCACGCTTCACGCGCGGACCGACGCCGCGGATGTCGAAACCGCGGAAATCGGGCTCGCCGAGATAGAAGCGGTCGGTGATGCGAATGCCGTCGACACCGGCCGCCTTGCTGCCCTCCAGCGACTTGATGTAGCCGCCTTCGAGATTGGCAGAGAAGATGAAGCCGTGGCCGGCATTGAAGAATTTCGAGCCCTCGAAGCGGGTGCGGATATATTTCACGTCACCACCCAGCCCGGCAAGATCCTGACTGAAGACGAAGCGCTGGCCGGCGGTCGGGCGCAGCCGGTTGTTGAGGCTGTCGAAAATCAGCGAATAGCCGATCGACGACGTCCAGCGGTTGCCGATCGCCTCGCAGAGATAGCGGCCGGCCTTGAGCGGATCGCATGCGCCGTTGGTGTAATAGCTGTTCTGGTCGAGCGTGACCTGGTCGTAAGTCAGACCATAGCGAGCCGCGAGCTGCCAATATTCGGTCAGCGGAATGCCGGCGCGTATCTGGAAGCCGGTGGAAACCTGCTGATAGGTCGTCTGACGCTGATCGCCGACATAGTTGAATGCGTTGTAATCGCGCCGGAAAATGTCGCCGCCGATCGCAATGTTACGATCGAACAGATACGGATCGGTAAAGCCCAGTTCGATCGACTTGGAATAGGTCGAATAGTTGACACTGGCACGCAACTCCTGGCCCTTGCCGCGGAAATTATGCTGCGTGATCGATGCCTGGATGATGAACTTCTCAAGGCTCGAGAAACCCGCCGACAGCGACAGCTCGCCGGTCGACTTCTCCTCGACATTGGCCTCCAGCACGACGCGGTCGGGCGATGAGCCAGGCACCTGCTTGATCTCGAACTTGTCCTGGAAGAAGCCGAGCGAGTTGATCCGGTCCTGCGAACGCTTGACCTGGAAGCTGTTGAAGGCGTCGCCCTCGGCGATGCGAATCTCGCGCCGGATTACCTTGTCCTGCGTCTGTGTGTTGCCGTTGATATCGATTCGCTCGACATAGGTCCGCTGCGCCTGCGCGATATGGAAGTTGATCGACATCGTCAGCGTCTCGGGATCACGCTGGAATTCGGGATTGGTGTCGGTGAAGGCATAGCCGAACAGGCCGGCGGACTGGTTCAGTGCGTCGACCGAATCCTCTACCTTCTTGGCATTGTACCAGGACCCCTTGATGATCCCGAGGCTCGCCGCGAGCTTCTTGTTGTCGAAGTCGCGAATGTCGCTGTCGACCGTCACGTCGCCGAATTTGTAGCGCTTTCCTTCTTCCACCACATAAGTGATGATGAAGTCCTTCTTGTCCGGCGTCAGTTCGGCGACCGCCGAGGTGACCCGGAAATCGGCATAGCCCTGGGTCAGATAAAATTGGCGCAGCTTCTGCTGGTCGTAGGCCAGGCGGTCCTGGTCATAGCTCGTGCTCGAACTCAGGATGCGGCTGAGCCGCGCTTCCTTGGTCGCCATCTGCTCGCGAATCTTGCTGTCGGAAAACACCTCGTTACCAAGGATGTTGATCTGGCGAACCTTCGACTTGGGACCCTCGTTGACCTCGAAGATGATGTCGACGCGGTTCTGGTCGAGCGCGACCATCTTGGGCTCGATCGACGCGGCGAAGCGGCCCTGGCGGCGATACAGTTCGATGATCCGTGCGACGTCCTGGCGGACGGCGGTGCGTGTGAAGATCTGCCGCGGCGCGAGCTTGATCTCCTTGCGGATCTTGTCTTCCTTCAGGCGCTTGTTGCCCTCGAAGACGATGCGGTTGATGATCGGGTTCTCGCGGATGCGCAATACGATCTCGCCCGACGACGCGCCCGAGATCGACACGTCCGCGAACAGGTCGCTGGCGTAGAGATCCTTGATCGCCTGATCGAGCGTTTCATTGGTGTAGGACTGGCCGACGCGCAGCTTGGTGTAGGACAACACCGTCTCGGGTTCGATGCGCTGCGAACCCTCGACGCGCAGCGATTTGATCACCTGCGCCACCGGCGGCGCCGGCAACGCGGCGGCGACCGGCGCCGGAGCGACGGCGGGTGTCCCGGCAGGTGCGGTCTGTGCCCAGGCGGCAACCGGCACGCCGGCCAGCATTGTCCCCCCCAGCAACAGGGCGGTGGCGCGGGCGCCGAACGTGGAAACCTTGATCGTCACTATGCCACCCCAATCGGAGAAAATTCGCGGGCGCGCCAGCCCTGCCTCAACCACGTCAACCGATCAACCCGGCGAGATTCTTCCACAGGCCGAAAGAACCGAGATCGTTGAACGTCACCAGCAGCATCAGCGCGAGGATCGCGGCAAGGCCGCCACGAAACGCCCATTCCTGAACATCGGGTTCCACCGGTCGCCGCCGCACCGCCTCGATCGCATAAAAGAGCAGGTGACCACCATCAAGCATGGGGATTGGCAACAGGTTGATGAATCCGAGATTAATCGAAATCATCGCGATGAACCAGATCACCGCCTCGGTCCCGAGGCTGAACTGCTGGCCGGAATATTGTGCGATCTTCAGCGGGCCGCCGAGTTCCTGGACCGAGCGGCGTCCTGTAACGATCTGGCCGATGGCTTCAAACTGTGTTCCGAGAATCACGCGCATCTCGTGCAAAGCGACGAGCGGCGCGCGCAGCAGGCCGATCGGTCGGGTTACCGTGTCCGTCGCGCCGATTCCCAGCAAACCGGTCCGCGCCTCATTGCCGAAACGATCACGTTGAACCTCGGTGCCGATCGTCGCGAGGACCTGATTCCTCACACCGCCCCGGATGAAATCGATCTTCATGCGTTCACCGGCATGCAGCACAATGGCGCTCTTGATGTCCGGATACGTCTGGACCGACTCTCCGCCCAGGGCGACGATGTGATCACCCGGAAGCAATCCGGCCTTCGCTGCTGCGCCGCCCTGTTGAACGACGCCGACCACGGAGGGTGCAACAACCTCCTCGCCATGGGCATAGGCAAAACCGGCGAGGATCAGCAATGCCAGCAGCAGGTTCACGACCGGCCCCGCCGCGACGATGATCGCGCGCTGCCAGACCGGCTTGCCCGGCAAGGTCATCGCCCGCTCCTCGGCCGGCAGTTCGAGCCACGCCGGATCGGGTTCGCTCGCCGCATTCATGTCGCCGGCGAATTTCACATAGCCGCCAAGCGGGAAGACACTGAGCTTCCAGCGCGTGCCCCGCCGATCGGTCCAGCCGGCAATCTCCGGACCGAAGCCAATCGAGAAAGCGTCGACTTTGGTCCGGAACAATCGTCCGGCGAGGTAGTGACCCATTTCATGGACGAAGATCAGCGGCCCGATGACGACCGCGAACGCCATGATGGTGAAGAAGAAACCGGGATTATGGATCAAGCGACGCAGTCCTTTACTCGTTCGCCCGCGATCCTGCGCGCCTCGGCATCCACCGCCAGAACGGCATCGAGCGTCGCAGGGGCGGGCGGGTCGTAACGCACCAGCGTATCGGCGACGATTGCGGCAATTTCGAGGAAGCCGATGCGTCGCGCGAGAAAGGCCGCCACCGCAACCTCGTTGGCGGCATTGAGGATAGCCGGCCTCGCGCCACCAGCCTCGACCGCGTCGCGTGCCAGCTGCAGAGCCGGGAAGCGTACCGGGTCGGGCGCCTCGAAATCGAGACGTCCGATCGCCACCAGGTCGAGCGGCGCCATCGGCGTCGCCATACGGTCGGGCCAGGCGAGGCAATGCGCGATCGGCGTACGCATGTCGGGCGGCCCGAGCTGCGCCAGCACCGAGCCGTCGACATAATCGACCAGCGAGTGAATCACCGACTGACGGTGGATGACGATCTCGATCCGGCTGGTTGGCACCGGGAACAATCGCGCCGCCTCGATCAGTTCGAGGCCCTTGTTCATCATCGTTGCCGAATCGACCGATATCTTCGCGCCCATCGACCAATTGGGATGCGCGACCGCCTGCTCGGGTGTCACCCCGCGCATGTCGGCGAGCGAGCGATCACGAAACGGCCCGCCACTCGCGGTCAGGATGATCCGCCGCACCCGCTCCTGCTGGGCCTGATCGAAGCACTGGAAGATTGCATTGTGCTCCGAATCGGCGGGCAATAATATTGCGCCGCTTGCCGCTGCGGCCGCCAGAATTACCTCGCCCGCCGAAACGAGCGGCTCCTTGTTGGCGAGCACCACCGTCCCGCCCTGCGCGATTGCTGCCATCACCGGCTCGAGCCCGGCGCAGCCGACGATTGCCGCCATGGTCCAGTCGGCACCTATCGCCGCGGCGTCGAGCAGCGCGGCGTTGCCGCCCGCCGTAGCAATGCCGGTTCCGGCGAGCCTCTCCCGCAGCGCGGGGAGACAGCTTTCATCCGCCACCACGGCGAGCCGGGCGTTGGTGCGGATTGCCGCGGCGGCGAGCTTGTCGACGTCGCAATTGGCAGTCAGCGCCAAAACCTGGAAACGCTCTGGCTCGCGCTCGACCAGATCGAGCGTGGAGCTTCCGACCGAGCCGGTCGCGCCGAGAATCGAGACGGTTTTCATCATGGCAGCAGGTGATAGAGCTTTGGAAGCGCCACGGCGAGAAAAGCCGCAACCGGCGCGACCGGTACGAGCCCGTCGAGGCGATCGAGCACGCCGCCATGGCCGGGCAGGATGTTGCCGCTGTCCTTCACACCGGCGCGGCGCTTGAGCCAACTCTCAAACAAGTCCCCGCCCTGTGCCAGGACAGCGAGCGCCGGTGTCGCGAGCGTGAGCCGCCAGGGTAGGCCAAAGTACCAGTGCATCGCCGCGCCGAACAGGCTTGCTGCCACGACGCCACCGGCGAGGCCCGCCCAGGTCTTGTTGGGGCTTATACGGGGTGCCAGCTTGGGGCCTCCGATCGCGCGGCCGGTGAAATAGGCGCCGATATCGCACATCCACACCAGTGCCAGCGCCCACAGCGTGAATACCGCACCATCGTTCTGGCGGCGCAGCAACAGCAAGCCGAGCACGGGCAGACCGGCATAGAGCACGCCGATGGCGAGCCGCGGGCGCTGCGTGACAATTACCACGAAAAATGCCGCCCCGGTGAGCAACCCGAGCGCGAGAAAGCCTGGCCCGGCGCCGAGCAACGGTGCCATGATCGCCAGCGGCACCGACAGCGCGAACTGCGCCAGCCGCCTGGGCTGGGCCGGTGCCCCGGCAAGGTCGGCCCATTCGCCCATCATCAACAGTGCTAGGATGACGCACAGGATCCAGAACGGAATGCCGCCAAATATTAGCGCGGCACTCGCCACCGCAATAAGCGCGAGGCCAACTAGGCCGCGCAATTGCAGCTCGGTGAGCCGCGCAGGCGCTTTCGAATCGCTCACAGACCGCCGAACCGCCGCTGGCGCTGCGCGAAGACGCCTACCGCCTCCGCCAGCGTATCGCCGTTGAAATCGGGCCACAGCGTGTCGACGAACAGCAACTCGGCATAGGCTGCCTGCCAGAGCAGAAAATTCGACAGCCGCACTTCGCCCGAGGTGCGGATCAACAAGTCGAGCGGAGGCAGGTCGGCTGTATCCAGTTCGCCGGCCAACGAGTCGGCATCGATCAGCGCCGGATCGATCTGTCCGGCAACGGCCTTCTCGGCCAATCGCCGCGCCGCGGCCGCGATCTCACCCTGCGAGCCGTAATTGAGCGCGATCACCAGAATCGGCCCATCGTTGTTCGCGGTGCGCGCCAGGGCGTCATCGACCTGCGCGACGAGATCCGGCGAGAACCGGCGATAATCGCCGATCACCCGCAAGCGCACATTCTCGCGCACCAGCTCTTCCAGGTCGGTGCGGATGAACAACCGCAGCAACCCCATCAGGTCGCCGACTTCTTCCTGCGGGCGCCGCCAATTCTCCGACGAGAAGGCGTAGAGTGTCAGCGCCTCGATCCCCATGGCCCGCGCCGCGCGGCTTACGCGGCGTACCGCCTCGACACCCTGACGGTGCCCGGCGAGACGCAGCAAATGCCGCTTCTTGGCCCAGCGACCATTGCCGTCCATGATGATCGCGACATGCCGGGGCAGGCTGGCCGAGCCCGTCGCCGCGTTGGGCGCAGGGGCGGCGTGCGAGCTCACTTGCCGAGGATTTCCTTTTCCTTCGACGTTGCCGCGGCATCGATCTCGGCGATCGTCGAATCGGTCAGCTTCTGCACTTCGGTCTCGTGGCGCTTGCGCTCATCCTCGCCGAACACACCCTTTTTCTCGTCGGTCTTTAGGTTGTCCATGCCATCGCGGCGCACGTTGCGCGCGGCGATGCGGGCTTTCTCGGCATATTGGCCGGCCAGCTTTGCCAGTTCCTTACGACGTTCCTCGGTCAGATCAGGGATCGGCAGGCGCAGCGTCGTGCCGTCGACGATCGGATTCAGGCCGAGACCGGCCGAACGGATCGCCTTGTCGACCGGACCGACATTGGTCTTGTCCCAGACCTGCACCGATAGCAGACGCGGTTCGGGCGCCGAGACGGTGGCGACCTGGTTGAGCGGCATTTGCGCGCCATAGACCGCTACGGTTACCGGATCGAGCAGCGAGATCGACGCCCTGCCGGTGCGCAGCCCGACCAGATCGTGCTTCAGCGCCTCGACCGCGCCGGCCATGCGGCGTTCGAGATCTGCCTTGTCATAGAGAGCCATCGCTCATCCTTCCTTCTGTACGACCGTCGAGACGCCCTCACCCCGCAGTACCGCGGCAAGATTGCCTGGTTCGCGGATGTTGAACACCACGATCGGGATATTGTTGTCCCGGCACAGCGCGATCGCGCTGGCATCCATCACCTTGAGGTTGTCTGCAAGCACCGTGTCGTAGCTGACGGTGGCATAACGCGTTGCTGTCGGAATTTCCTTCGGATCTGCATCATAGACACCATCGACCGAGGTACCCTTGAACAGTGCGTCGCACTTCATTTCCGCCGCGCGCAGCGCCGCACCGCTGTCGGTGGTGAAAAACGGGCTGCCCACGCCGGCAGCGAAGATCACCACCCGACCCTTTTCGAGGTGACGCATCGCGCGGCGGCGAATGAACGGCTCGCACACGCTGGCCATCGGGATCGCCGACTGGACGCGCGTCTCGACATTGATCTGCTCGAGTGCATTCTGCACGGCCAACGCGTTCATCACGGTGGCGAGCATGCCCATATAGTCGCCGGTCGCACGGTCCATGCCGCGCGCGGCACCGGCCATGCCGCGGAAGATGTTGCCGCCACCGACGACGACGCACAGCTCATAGCCGGCGGCCTTGGCATCGGCGATTTCGCCGGCAACGCGCGCGGTCACGGTGGGATCGATGGCGAGGCCACCCTCCCCCATCAGGACCTCGCCCGAAAGCTTCAGGAGGATGCGTTTGTAACGGGGGGCTGTCATCAGGTCTCGACGGTTGGGAAGCGCGGTGCGGACCTTAGGCGCGCGAAGATTGTCGCACAACCTCCGCGGATGTCATCCGACGGCCCGGCCGCCGAAGCGCACCCGACCGTCGGCGTTGCAATGTTACGCGACGGCCTGCGGCACACCGGAGGCGGCGGCAACCTCGGCGGCGAAGTCGCTGACGTCCTTCTCGATTCCTTCGCCGAGCTGGAAGCGGACATAACCCGTCAGTACGATCGGCTTGCCGGCCGCCTTGGCGGCGTTCGCAACGACGTCGGAGATCTTCGTCTTGCCGTCCATGACCAGCAACTGGCTGATCAGCGCATTTTCCTTGCGATACTTGGCGATCGCACCGTCGACCATCTTGGCGACGATATCGGCCGGCTTGCCGCTCTCCGCGGCCTTTTCGGTGGCAATTGCGCGCTCACGCTCGACAATCGCCGGGTCGAGATCGCTCTCGTTCAACGCCAGCGGGAAGGCTGCGGCGACGTGCATCGCAAGCTGCTTGCCCAGCGGCTGCAATATGTCGGCGTCTGCCTCGCTTTCGAGCGCAACGAGCACACCGATCTTGCCGAGTCCGGGCGATGCCTGGTTGTGGACATAGGGAACTACCGCGCCCACCGAGACCGTCAGACGCTTGGCGCGCCGCAGCGACTGGTTCTCGCCAATCGTCGCGATGTTGTTGGTCAATGTTTCTTCGACCGTCTTGCCGCCGAGCGCCGCACCCTTGATCACCTCGAGATCGTCACCGAGCTCGAGTGCGACGAAGGTAACGTCGCGAACGAAGCCCTGGAACTGATCGTTCTTGGCAACGAAGTCGGTCTCGGAATTGACCTCGACTGCGGCACCGCTGGTGCCGTTAACGGCGACGCCGACCAAGCCCTCGGCCGCTGTGCGACTCGACTTCTTGGCGGCCGCCGCAAGGCCCTTGGTGCGCAACCAATCGAGTGCGGCGGTCATTTCGCCACCGGCTTCGGTCAGCGCCTTCTTGCAATCCATCATGCCCGCGCCGCTCTTTTCGCGCAGGTCCTTCACCGCTGCTGCCGTGATCTCGGCCATGTCTCTGTTCCTTCTACTCAGAATATGGATGCGGGCGAGGTAAGGCTTGTCGCCCTACCCCGCCCGCATGACGGTTCGGCGACGCTCAGGCGTCGAGCTGGCGCTCTTCCTCGGCAGCCAGCTCGACCGTGGCGTCAGCCACGGGCGCAGGCTCGACGACGGGCACGGCAACCGGGGCCGCCTCGGCCACGGCGACCGGTGCCGGCTCGACCGTCAGCGCTTCCTCGACCGGCGGCGCGTCCATGGCGCCGATATCGGCGCCACGGCGTGCCTGCTGCTCCTGGCCGCCACGCGTCGCGGCGATTGCGATCGCCTCGCAATACAGGCGGATCGCGCGGCTGGCGTCATCATTGGCCGGTACCGGGAAGGCAATGCCGTCCGGGCTGACGTTCGAATCGAGAATCGCCACGACCGGGATGCCGAGCGTGTTGGCTTCCTTGATCGCCAGCTCTTCCTTGTTGGCATCGATCACGAACATCACGTCGGGAATGCCGCCCATGTCGCGAATGCCGCCAAGCGACATTTCGAGCTTGTCCTTCTCACGGGTAAGCTGGAGCACTTCCTTCTTGGTCAGGCCGTGCGTGTCGCCCGACAACTGCTCTTCAAGCGTCTTGAGGCGCTTGATCGAGTTGGAAATAGTCTTCCAGTTGGTGAGCATGCCGCCCAGCCAGCGATGGTTGACGAAATGCTGGCCAGAACGGCGCGCTGCGTCGGCGACGGGCTCCTGCGCCTGGCGCTTGGTGCCGACGAACAGTACCTTGCCGCCCGAGGCGACGCGGTCGCTGACGAATTCGAGCGCACGCGCGAACAGCGGCACGGTCTGCGAGAGATCGAGGATGTGGACGCCGTTGCGGTCGCCAAAGATGTAGGGCTTCATCTTCGGGTTCCAGCGATGTGTCTGGTGGCCGAAGTGCGCGCCCGTTTCGAGCAATTGCTGCATGGAGACGACAGGTGCCGCCATAGGATGGTTCCTTTCCGGTTATGCCTCTGGGAAGCGAGTAACCCGGATTGCTCCGGACACCGGCTATATGTGCTTCCCATGCGGGTTGAGGCGGCGCCGATAGCGGAACTTCGACCTGTGCGCAAGATCGCATTCACCGCTTGACACGCAGAACATTAACGGAACATAAAGCGTCCGAAGCAGGGAAATGGAACCTTTCGCGGCCCCGCCGCTTCCCAAGGATTCAACTCTGCCCGCTATTCAGGGGGTTACGCAATCATGATGGTCATGGGGTTCCTGGTTTTCGCCGCCGCGTTCGCCACGTCGGCGTGGGTATTCGCCGCCACGCTGGTGCCGGCGATGCCGCGCATCATCGCTCTGCTGCACAAGGGAAAAGACTTGGCTCCTGCTCGCCAGCCTGCGCTTGTTCTCAGTGAGAATCGGGTTCGATCGCGACTGCGGTCGGCGCCGGAGCAACCGGCCCGGATGAAGCTGCGCGCAGCCGCGTGACCCGCGCATAGGCGCGGATGCTGAACGGGAAGGTCGCGACATAGGCGATCGTGAGTGCGGCAAGCGTTTCCCACGTCGCCGAGATCAGCGCTGCGCCGAGCAGGACCACCACTACGATCGCCTCGAACCGGATTCGTCGCCGCAATTTCAGCGACGACCAGCTAAACGTCGCGATGCTCGACACCATCAGCGAGGCAACCAGGGCAACCCAGGGGGCGACGATATAGGGTGAACGCAATAGCGGCTCACCGGTGATGAACCACAGATAGAGCGGTAACATCGCCAGCACCGCGCCAGCCGGCGCCGGCACGCCGGTGAGAAAGCCGGCTGATTTGTGCGGTTGTTCGGTGACATCGATGTTGGCGTTGAAGCGTGCCAGGCGCAGCGCGCAGAACACTGCCAGCAGCAGCGCGCACAACCAGCCGAAGCGAGGCAGTTTCTCAAGCGACCATAGGTAAAGGATCAACGCCGGCGAGACCCCGAACGAGATTGCGTCGCTGAGTGAATCAAGCTCCGCGCCGAAGCGACTCTCGCCATGGAGCATCCGGGCGATGCGGCCGTCGAGTCCATCCAGCACTCCCGCGATCATCACCATCGCGACGGCAAGGTCCCAGTGACCGGCGATCGCGAAGCGGATGCCGGTAAGACCGGAACACAAGGCGAGCGCAGTTACCGCGTTGGGCGCCACCGCGCGAAGCGGCAGGCCCCGCGGCACGCGACCGGGGCGCGGCACCCTCACCATCTCGGTGTCACTGTGTGATACCGGTCGGCGTCGGCGCGTCCGGGCGGCCGAGCACCGTCTCGCCGGCCACACTGCGCTGGCCGAGCACCACCTGGCAGTTGGTGCCCTGGGGCAGATAGACATCGACGCGGCTGCCAAAGCGGATCAGTCCGACGCGTTGGCCGCTCGCCACCATGTCGCCCGGCTTGACGAACGGGACGATACGACGTGCGATCAAACCCGCAATTTGCGTGAACCCGACGCGTTGACCTTCACGGCCCTCGACGACGATATGCTGGCGCTCATTCTCTTCGCTCGCCTTGTCGAGGTCGGCATTGAGGAACTTGCCCGAAATATAGACGACTTGCCGGATCGTCCCGGCGATCGGCGTGCGATTGATGTGCACATCGAACACCGACATGAAAATCGACACGCGCACCATCGGCAGGTCGCCCAACCCGTCGGCACCCGCCATTTCGCGCGGCACCGGCACGCGCTCGATCAGTGTGATCAGCCCATCGGCCGGCGCGACGATCAGCCCCGCGCCTTGCGGCGTCACGCGGACCGGATCGCGGAAGAACAGTGCAACCCACAAAGTCAGGCCGATGAACGGCCAGGTCAGGATCGGGATCAGGACCCAGATCAGGATGGTCAGCGCCGCAGATATCAGGACGTATTTGCGTCCTTCTGGATGAAGTTCGGGAACGCGCCACTTGACCGTGCTGGTCGTGGGATCGGAACTCTCGGGTAATGCCATACGGCCCCTCTACCTCCCGATGTCGCGCCGCACAATCACCAACTGTATTACCGGTATGACACGCTGAAATCGCGACGGTTGATCACTGCACGCCTTGCCCCTAGACGCATCGCCAACCTCCCTCCCGGAAACAGAAGGCATCGATGGCGAAGATCAAGGTAAAGACGCCCGTCGTGGAAATCGACGGCGACGAAATGACGCGGATCATCTGGCAGTGGATCCGTGAACGCCTGATTCTCCCCTATCTCGATATCGACCTCGATTATTACGACCTTGCCGTCGAGCATCGCGACGCGACCGATGACAAGGTCACCGTCGACAGCGCGCGAGCGATCCAGAAATACGGCGTCGGCGTAAAGTGCGCGACGATCACCCCGGATGAAGCGCGCGTTGAGGAATTCCACCTCAAGAAGATGTGGAAGTCCCCCAATGGCACGATCCGCAACATCCTGGGCGGCGTTGTATTCCGCGAGCCGATCGTGATCAAGAACGTGCCCCGCCTGATCCCGGGCTGGACGCATCCGATCGTCGTCGGCCGCCATGCGTTCGGCGATCAGTATCGCGCGACCGACTTTCGCGTCCCAGGCCCTGGCAAACTCCGCCTCGTGTTCGAGGGCGATGACGGTACGGTGATCGACGAGGAGGTGTTCCAATATCCGTCGTCCGGCGTCGCGATGGCGATGTACAATCTCGACGATTCTATTCGCGACTTCGCCCGCGCCTCGATGCACTACGGCCTCAACCTCGGTTGGCCGGTCTATCTGTCGACCAAGAACACGATCCTCAAGGCCTATGACGGCCGGTTCAAGGATCTGTTCGCTGAGATTTTCGACGCCGAATTCAAGGACAAATTCAAGGAAGCGGGCATCGTCTATGAGCATCGCCTGATCGACGACATGGTCGCCAGCGCGCTCAAATGGCATGGCGAGTTCGTCTGGGCGTGCAAGAACTACGACGGTGACGTCCAGTCGGATCAGGTCGCGCAGGGTTTCGGCTCGCTCGGCCTGATGACCTCGGTGCTGCTCACCCCCGACGGCAAGACCGTCGAGGCCGAGGCGGCGCACGGCACCGTTACGCGCCACTTCCGCATGCACGAGCAGGGCAAGGCGACGTCGACCAACCCGATCGCGTCGATCTTCGCCTGGACCGGCGGCCTGAAATATCGCGGCAAGTTCGACGACACCCCCGAGGTAACGGCCTTCGCCGAAACGCTTGAGCGGGTTTGCATCGAAACCGTGGAAAACGGCGCGATGACCAAGGATCTCGCTATCCTGATCGGTCCCGATCAACCGTGGATGACAACCGAGCAGTTCTTCGAGGCGGTCCGCCTCAACCTCGAGAACAAGATGACCGCGAGCGGCTTGATCGCCTGAATAAGACGGCCGGCGTCCGACGAGCAGCCGTGCTTGGTCCGGACGCCGAGCCAGACCAGCAGCGCCTCGATTCCATGTGCGGTCGCCAACCATTCGCGGGGTGGCGCGTAGCCAACGGCGGCGGCGGCGGCGTCGAACTGTCGCGCGCCAGCAATGGCACCGTGGTAAGATGCCCCGCGCGCCGACGTCGTTTTCACGCCGATCATCCGGCGCGATTCACGGACGACGCGGTCTCTCGCGCGGTCTCGATCGCCACGCTGTGACAGCCGCCCGACCGGAATATGGGTGGTCATGGCCACCTCCCGCATAGCCACCTTCATTCCGACCCCAAAACGATAGGCAATATCGCGATCGCGACATCGAAGTCAGACATCGGCTGACAAAGCTGCGCCCAGCGGCCAAGGTGCCAACATGGCAATCGGATTGGACAATCAGGGATTCAGCGACACGCTGGTGATTCTCGGCGCGGCGGGGCTCGTCATTCCGGCCTTTGCCCGTTTCAGGATCAGCCCGGTGATCGGCTTCATCCTGGTCGGCCTCCTCGTTGGTCCGTCGATGCTCGGCGGACTCGTGCCGCGCTATCCGTGGCTCTATTATGTTACCATCTCAGATCCGCATGCGATCGAGCCGTTCGCCGAATTCGGCATCATCCTGCTGCTGTTCTCGATCGGGCTGGAGTTGTCCTTCAAGCGCGTCTGGTCGATGCGCGGCGCGGTGTTCGGCACCGGCGCAGCGCAGTTGATCGGTGCCGGAATCGTGCTCGGCGTCGCACTCCACCTCACTGGCCTGCCCTGGGTTGGTTCGATCGGGCTTGGTATCGCTCTGTCGCTGTCATCGACCGCATTGGTGCTTCCGATCGCCGGCACCACCGGCTCGGTGGGTCGCTCGGCCTTTGCGATGCTGCTGTTCGAAGACCTTGCGCTGGTCCCGATCATCTTCGGCCTTGCCGCGCTCGCTCCCGGCGCCGACGGCGGGCTGGAATCGATCGCCGGCGTGCTGGTGCGCGGAGGGCTGACCGTTGCGGCGCTGTTCGTCGGCGGGCGCTTCGTCCTGCCGCGACTGTTCGCCCAGGCGGCGCGCACCAAAAGCCCCGAGTTGTTTCTCGCCGCATCGCTGCTTGTCGTGATCGTCGCCAGTCTTGCCACCGCCGCCGCTGGCCTGTCACCGATCATGGGAGCGCTGCTTGCCGGTTTGCTTATCGCCGAGACCGATTATCACAGCGAGGTCGAGGTGATGACCGCGCCGTTCAAGGGCCTCGCGCTCGGCGTGTTCCTGATCACGATCGGCCTGCGACTCGACCTGCAGATGATCCTCGCCGACTGGGCGCACCTGCTCCTCGCCATCCTCGGCGTGGTCGCGGTCAAGGCGGTGGTGACATTCGGCCTGCTTAAACTGGCCGGGTTGCGCACGGGACCATCGGCCGAGACCGGGGTCTTGATGGGTAGTCCGTCCGAGACCACGCTGATCGTGCTCGGTACCGCCGCGCAGATCCAGTTGATCGGTGCCGAAACGGCGAATTTCTGGCAGACGGTTACCGCGATCGGCCTGACCATCACGCCGCTGCTGGCCATGCTCGGCCGGTTCGCCGCGCGCGGCATCGAGCGCCGCTCGGACACGCTCACCGAGGAGGAAATCCCGCCCGAGGGGCCGGGCACCGTGGTGATCGGCTTCGGCCGCGTCGGCCGGATGGTCTCTGACATGCTCGCCGTTCATGGCCGACGCTACATCGCGGTCGAGGCCGATATCGATGCGGTCAAGGCAGCGCGCGCCGAAGGCTATCCGGTGTTGTTCGGGGATGTGTCGCGACCCGAACTGATCGACCGGCTGCGGCTAGGCCATGCCGATGCGCTGGTGTTGACGATGAACGACCCCGTGCTCGGCATTCGGCTGACTCGCCGCGTGAGGGGCTGGGTCCCGGGGCTGACGATCATCGCCCGCGCGCGCGACACCGCGCACGCTGCGCAACTCTACCGTGCCGGGGCGACCGACGCCGTACCGGAGACGTTGGAAAGCTCGCTACAATTATCCGAGGCGGTGCTGGTCGATCTCGGCGTCGCGATGGGTCCGGTGATCGCCTCGATCCACGAAAAGCGCGACGAACTGCGCAAGGAAATCATGCAGGACGCCGCGCTCGATCGGGAACCGCGCATCCGCCGCGTCCGCAAGAAATGACGGTGCATGTGCTCGACCGCCCGGTCTGGCACGCGCTGACCGGTGAGCAGCAAGTGCACGCCGTCGGCTCGCCGCCGGCGTTGCGGTTCGCCCCAGATCTGGGATTGTTTGCCGCGGCAGCCGACGATCGTCCGACTGCGCTGGCCGCACTGGCCGCGCTGTGCCCGATCGGCGGTATGATCGGTCTGGTCGAGACCGATGACTGGCCAGTGCCGCCAGGGATGACATTGCACCGCCGCGCACTCTGCCATCAAATGGTCGCTGAACAGCCGCGCGCGCCTGGGGCGACAGGATTCGAGGTCCTCGACCTTGGCGACGAGGATGCGGCCGACATGTTCGCGCTGGCAACGCTGACCCAGCCGGGACCCTTCTTCGCGCGCACCCATCGCCTCGGCAGTTTCATCGGCGTGCGGATCGATGGTCGTCTCGCCGCGATGGCGGGCGAACGGATGCATCTCGGAAATTATCGCGAGGTCAGCGGCGTCTGCACGCATCCCGATTTTCGCGGCCGCGGTCTGGCGGGCGCGCTAATGCCGATCGTCGCCGCGCGGATCACCGCACGCGGCGAGACCCCGTTCCTGCACAGCTATGCCGACAATCACGCGGCGATCACGCTCTACGAACGGCTCGGCTTTCGACTACGAACGCCGATTACCTTTACCGTGCTAACGCGCACCTGAGTTAAGCGGCGAGCGCCGCCCTGACCGCCACCACCGCGTCAGTCGCCTTGGCGCCATCGGGGCCGCCGCCCTGCGCCATATCGGGCCGGCCACCACCGCCCTGCCCGCCCAGCGCCGCCACTGCCACACGCAGCAGGTCGACCGCATTGCGTGTCACGGTCAGGTCGTCGGTCACGCCGACCGCGACCGAGGCGCGGCCTTCGTTGGTCGCGACGACCATCGCCACCCCCGAACCGAGCCGCTGCTTCATCTCATCGACCGTGCCGCGCAGCGCCTTGGGGTCGAGCCCCTCGACCACCTGGCCCAGAAACGCAACGCCGGCGACTTGCTCCGGCCCTGCAGCCTCGGCCGAACCACCACCACCCAGCGCCAGCGCCTTCTTGGCCTCGGCGAGTTCACGCTCGAGCCGGCGCCGATCCTCGACCAACGCGGCGACACGCGCCGGTACTTCGTCGGGCGAAGACTTCAGCACCGCCGCCGCCTCACGCAACTTTTCGTCGCGCGCCGAAAGCCAGGCGCGCGCCGCCTCGCCGGTCAGCGCCTCGACCCGCCGCACGCCCGACGAAACGGCGGATTCGCCGATGAACTTGAACAGGCCGATATCGCCCGTCGCCTTGACGTGCGTGCCGCCGCACAGTTCGAGCGAATAGGTGTCGTCGCCGGTGCGGCCCATCGAGACGACGCGGACCTCGTCGCCATATTTCTCACCGAACAGCGCCATCGCGCCTTCCTCGATCGCCTCGTCGGGGGTCATCAGACGCGTCTGCACGGTGTCGTTCTGCCGGATATAGGCGTTTACATCCGCCTCGACCGCCGCCAGCGCCGCCGCATCGACCGCTGTCGGCTGCGAGAAATCGAAGCGCAGCCGGTCGGCCGCGACCAGGCTGCCCTTCTGCGCGACATGCGTGCCGAGCCGCTCGCGCAGTGCGGCGTGGAGCAGGTGGGTGGCGGAATGGTTGGCGCGAATCGCGTCGCGGCGACCATGATCGACGGTCAGGTGGACAGCGTCGCCGATCGCAATCTCGCCTGCCTCGATCCGCGTACGATGCGCCCATATCCGCCCGAGATGCTTGTGCGTATCCTCGACGATAGCGCGCAAGCCCTTGTCATTGGCGACAATGCCGGCATCACCGACCTGCCCGCCGCTCTCGCCGTAAAACGGCGTCTGATTGACAACGAGATCGACCGTCTCGCCCGGACCGGCGCGCTCGACGCGTTGGCCGTCGCGGATCAGCGCGATCACCTCGCCCTCGCCTTCCTCCGACGCATAGCCGATGAACTCGGTCGCGCCCGATTCCTCGGCGATGTCGAACCACAGATCGTCCGAGGTTTGTTGACCGGAGCCCTTCCACGCTGCCCGTGCGGCGCGCTTCTGTTCGCCCATCGCGGTATCGAAACCGGCACGGTCGACCGCCAGTCCCTGCGTACGCAAGGCATCCTCGGTCAGGTCATAAGGAAAGCCGAAGGTGTCATAGAGCTTGAATGCAGTCGCGCCGACCAGCGTATCACCGGCCACCATGCCCAACGTCGCCTCATCCAGCAGCTTGAGGCCCTTGTCGAGCGTCTGGCGAAAGCGCGTTTCTTCCTGCTGCAGGGTCGCCTCGATCAAAGGCTGCGCGCGCAGCAGTTCGGGATAGGCAGCACCCATCTCTGTCACCAGCGCCGGCACCAGCCGATACATCAGCGGCTCCTTGGCACCGAGAATGTGCGCATGACGCATTGCGCGACGCATGATCCGCCGTAGCACATAGCCACGCCCTTCATTGGCCGGCAGCACGCCATCGGCGACGAGGAAGCCGGAGGTCCGCAGATGGTCGGCGATCACGCGGTGGCTGGCAGTGTTGGCCCCATCGGTCGCGGTATGCGTCAATGCGCCCGAGGCGGCGATCAGTGCCTTGAAGGTATCGGTCTCGTAATTGTCGTGCACGCCCTGCATCACCGCGGCGATGCGTTCGAGCCCCATGCCGGTGTCGATCGACTTCTTCGGCAACTCACCGACGATCTCGTTGGCAAGCTGTTCATATTGCATGAACACCAGGTTCCAGATCTCGACGAAACGATCGCCGTCCTCGTCAGGCGATCCCGGTGGACCACCAGGGATGTGGTCGCCATGATCGTAAAAGATCTCCGAACATGGCCCGCACGGACCGTTGTCGCCCATCGCCCAGAAATTGTCCTTGGTGGCGATGCGGATGATGCGATGATCGGGCAGGCCGGCGATCTTCTTCCACAGGTCGAACGCCTCGTCGTCGGTGTGATAGACGGTGACGGTGAGCCGGTTGGCATCGATGCCGAAATCGCGCGTCAGCAAGGTCCAGGCGTGGATGATCGCCTGTTCCTTGAAATAGTCGCCGAACGAGAAATTGCCGAGCATCTCGAAGAAGGTGTGGTGCCGCGCGGTATAGCCGACATTGTCGAGATCATTGTGCTTGCCGCCCGCGCGAACGCACTTCTGGCTCGACGTCGCGGTGACATAGGGCCGAGATTCCAGCCCGGTAAAGACGTTCTTGAATGGCACCATGCCAGCGTTGACGAACATCAGGGTCGGATCGTTCTGCGGCACCAGCGGCGCCGAGGCGATGCGCGCATGCCCCTCGGCGGCGAAATAGTCGAGGAACGCGCGGCGAATGTCATTGGTCGAGGTCATCTGTGTCGCTTAGGCGACAGCGTCACCAGGCTCAAGCCATCTGGGCGCGATCGAGATATCCGAAGGCAGCGGCACGCACCCGGCGCGCCAGCGCGGGCGCGTCGCGTTCGCCGCGGATCGCCGCCGCGTCGATCATGCCGGTGACGATTGCGATGAGGTCGTCGACCGCTAGCGCCATGTCGACTGGTCGGCGCATGCCAGAACGGTGCAGTGCGCTGTCGACCGCTTCACGCAACGCTGCGGCGACCGTGTTGTCGCCCTCACATGACAGGCGCTCTTCCTCGAGATCGATCACGCGCGCCAAGGCTGGCCGCCGCAATTGATAGCGTACCGCCGCATCGATGATCCGGATCAACGCCTCGCGGCTGCCCGGATCGAGCCGCGCGTCGTAGATATCGCCGCGTAGCCCGGCCGTCTCGCGCCGCGCCAGCGCGATCATAATCGCGTCCTTGTCGGGAAAATATTGATAGAGCGAGCCGATGCTGACGCCGGCGCGCGCCGCGACCGCATTGGTGTTGTAGCCGGCCAGGCCGCACTCCTCGATCAGCTGCGCCGCCGCCTCGACGATCCGTTCGATCGTCAGCTGCGCGCGCGGCTGTATCGCTTGCTTTCGGCGTGCCGACATCATGACGTCAGATTGGTCCGAATTGGGTGAATGTGCAACGAGCGATTGCTCACTCCGGCGAGCGCTTGGCTAGCCCTTCGGCGGCGCCACCACTTCGAGCGCGCCGGGATCGATGCTGAATTCAAGCGGCATGTCGAGTTCGATCACTTCGCCATCAAGCGCAATTTCACGGTCGCTCGACCGATCATCGGCGCTGAACTGCCGCGCCTCGCCGATCGCCGCAAAGTCGCGGGACTGATCTGCGCGCCCAACCAGTGTCCGTAGTGCCACCGCGATCATTGCTCCCGACGAGGTCGCCGTCACGGCGAACAGCGACAGCACGCCGCCATCAAGCGCATCACGTTGACCGACCTTGCCGGCCTCGAGCCTGTAGCGATTGTTGCCGACGAACAGCATCGGCGTAGTCACGTCTCGCGCACCGTCCGGCAGTTCGAGATGCAATCGGTGCTGCGGCAGGCGCCGCAGCGCCGCGCGCGCCGCTGATAGGGTTGCGAGCCATTTTGGCACGCCATGCTTTTCCTGGTGCGCATCTCGTTCGCGAACCATCAGCGGATAGAAGCCGACCGATGCATTGTTGACGAACACCCGCCCGTTGACGCGCGCCAGGTCGATACGCCGCGTCGGCCGTGCGACGATCAGCTTTGCCGCTTCGGTCAGGTCGAGCGGGATGCCGAGTTCCTTGGCGAGATGATTGTGCGTGCCCAGCGCCAAAATGCCGAGCGTCGCACCCCCATGATCGACAAGAGCCTGTGCCGCACAGCCGAGCGTGCCGTCGCCGCCACCGACCACGACGAGCGGCTCAGTCGATTTCGCGGCCACCGCCTCGCTCAGTTCGCCACCCTTGAGCAGCGCGAGGTCGATCGTCGCGCCGGCTTCACCAAAGGCGGCTTCCAGTTCGTCGCGCAGCTTGTCGCCCATCGCCGCCGCGGTACCACCGCCGGCGTTGACGAAAACGGGAATGGGATTGCTCATCCGAACGGCGCATCGAGCGACGTGGGCGGTTCCGAGAACCAGCGCGGTCCGGTGTCGGTCATATGAAAACAATCCTCCAGTCGCACGCCGAATTTGCCGGGCAGATAGAGCCCGGGTTCGTTGGAAAAGCACATGCCCGGCGCAAGCGGCGTCGCCTCGCCGTGCACCAGATTGACTGGCTCATGCCCGTCCATGCCGATGCCGTGGCCGGTGCGATGCGACAGGCCGGGCAGCGTGTAGCCCGGTCCATAGCCCTGCGATACATAGTAGCGCCGTACCGCGTCGTCGACGCTACCCGCCGGCGCGCCGACCCTGGCTGCCGCCAGAGCGACTTGCTGCCCGTGCGCGACCTGGTCCCACACCTTGCGTTGTTCGGTACTCGCCGTGCCGTGGACAAAGGTACGCGATACGTCCGACTGATAGCCCTGCACGGTGCAGCCGCAATCCATCAGCACGATGTGTCCGTCGCTGACGCGTTGCGGCTCGCGACTGCCGTGAGGCAGCGCGGCTGCCGGCCCGACCAGCACCAGCGAGAATTCCGGACTGCCGCCAAGTTTGGCCGTCGCAGCATCCATCAGCGCGCCGACATCGGTGGGTGACATCCCCTTTTCGATACGCGGCCAGGTCCAGCGATACGCCGCGATGGTAACGTCTGTCGCCGCCTGCATCAGCGCGATTTCGGGCGCCGTCTTGATCATCCGGCAACCGCGAATGACGGGGTTTGCTGAAACGATCCGCCCGCCCGGCAGCACCCGCGCGAGACCGTTGACCGCGAAATAGCGTACCGTCTCATCGATCCCGACGGGGTGCGTGGCCAGTTTCCGTTCCTTCAGGAAGGCGGCGATCAGCGCGAGCGGATCTTCATCCTCCTGCCACACCCGTACCTCGGCCGGAACGGCAAGCGTCTGCCGTACCGAGGGTTCCTCGAAAAACGGCGTGACGATCAGCGGCGAGCCCTCGACCGGCAACACGGCAGCGGTCAACCGTTCGCTGCGATGCCAGTTCACCCCGGTGAAATAGATCAGCGACGAGCCAGGTTCGATCATCACCGCGCCGATGCCATGCGCCTTCATCAGCGCCTGCGCCCGCGCGATTCGGGCGACGCGCTCGCCAGCACCGATCGGCGCAACACCGCTTGTGATGTCCGAAAGCGCCGAGAGATCCGGCTCGGCGGCGCGAACGACCGCCGATCGCGCCAGTAAAGGTATCGCGGCAAGGCCGGCCAGCGCGGCGCGGCGCGTCATCAGCATGAAGGGTGCTCCCGTTGCGGCATTGCGCGGGACATAAGGCGCTTGACCGGCCAGTCGCAATCCCGTTGGCTGCGCGGCGACGATTCCCGGGGGTATTTCATGGCCAAGCGGCTGACACTCTTCATCCTGATCGCTCTCGCGCTGGGCATTGCGGTCGGCTGGGGAATCAATCTCCTTATCGATGACGGCACGCACGCGGCGACGGCGACGCTCAAGTCGATCGGCGGCTATTTTTCGCTCGTCACGACGATCTTCCTCCAGTTGATCAAGATGATCATCGCGCCGCTGGTATTCGGTACGCTCGTCAGCGGCATCGCGCACATGGGCGATACCGGCGCGCTGGGCCGGGTCGGCCTCAAGGCGTTGCTTTGGTTCATCGGCGCCAGCCTCGTGTCGCTCACGCTCGGCCTGATCATGGTCCATCTGCTCCAACCCGGCATCGGCCTCAACCTGACGATCCCACCGGCAACGGCCGCGACGGGGCTCGCCAAGGCAACGTTCGACCCGGTCGACTTCGTCAAGCACATCTTCCCGACTTCGATCGTTGGAGTGATGGCAACCAACGACATCCTTCCGATTGTCATATTCTCGCTGTTCTTCGGCGTCGCGATGACCGCGATCGGAGAACGCGCCAAGCCAATCGTGCGCGGCACCGATGCACTGGTCGCGGTGATGCTGCAGGTCACCGACTATGTCATGCGCTTCGCCCCGTTCGCCGTCTTCGCCGCGGTTGCCGCGGCGCTGACGCAGAACGGGCCGCGCGTCATCGGCCAGCTCGCCTATTTCATGGGCAGCTTCTACATCGGTCTGGGACTGCTCTGGGGGCTGCTGATCGGTATCGCCTTTCTTGTCATCGGACGGCGAACCGGCGTGCTGCTGCGCTACATTCGCGAGCCGGCGCTGCTCGCTTTTTCCACCGCTTCGTCCGAGGCGGCCCTGCCACGTACACTGGAAGCACTGGAGCGGTTCGGCGTTCCGCCGCGTATCGCCAGCTTCGTCCTGCCGCTGGGTTATTCGTTCAATCTCGACGGTTCGATGATGTACATGACCTTCGCGTCGCTGTTCATCGCGCAGGCCTATGGCATCGAATTGCCGCTTACGACGCAGATCGGCATGCTGCTGATGCTGATGGTGACGTCGAAAGGCATTGCCGGCGTGCCGCGCGCCAGTCTCGTGGTGATCGCGGCCACGCTGCCGCACTTCAACATCCCCGATGCCGGGCTGTTGCTGATCCTCGCGATCGACAACTTCCTCGATATGGGCCGATCAGCGACCAATGTTCTCGGAAACGCTATCGCCGCGAGTGTGGTGTCGAAATGGGAGGGCGGTTTCGACCCGCCCGTACCGCCCGAAATCGAACCGCCCCATGCGCCTACCCACGGGCTCAGCGGTCACGCGAACGCGTAAGGCCCACCCTTGCTCAGCGCGGTCTGATAGGCCGGGCGGGCATGGACCTTGGCCAGCCACGCAGTGGTCGCCGGACGTGACATGTCGAGTCCGGCACGGCTGCGTGCTGCCTCGAGCGGAAAGCTCATCATCACGTCGGCGGCGGTCATCTCCTCGCCGGCAAACCACGGACGTTGCGCGAGCTCGCTTTCGACATAGTCAAGGTGCAGGTCGATCATCGGCTGGATGCGCTTCTGCGCAGGCTTGCCCATCAACGGGATGCGACCGAGCACCAGCTTGATCAGCAGCGGCGGCATCAGCGAGCCCTCGGCGTAATGCAGCCAGAAGCGGTAGCGCAGTGCGTCGTCGCGATGCGCCGGTGCGCCGAGCCGCCCATCGGCCTTCTCAACGAGATATTCGACGATCGCCCCGGTTTCGGCAATCACCCGGCCATCGTCGCTGTCCTCGATCACCGGAGACTTGCCGAGCGGGTGGACACGCTTCAACTCGGGCGGCCCGAGCATGGTCTTCTTGTCGCGCTCGTAGCGCTTGATCTCATAGGGCAGGCCGAGTTCCTCAAGCAGCCACAGCACGCGCTGCGACCGGCTGTTCTCGAGGTGATGCACGATGATCGTCATGACCGGCTCCTTAGGCTGCCCGCGCCGACCATAGCCACGCCGCTGCCGGAAAATCCACCACGCCGTCATGCAGGTGTCGTGCGACGAGTTCGGTCAGCCTATCGACCATCGCCGCGCGCACGTCGCGTGCTGCAGCACGCAGTAATGGTGCGGACGGCCCGATCCGCGTGAAGAAATCGACCGCGTCGCCGACCGGATCGACCCCGGCCCCGACCCGGTAACCGAACGCGACGGCTTCGTTGCGCAGGTCCGCCCAACCGGCGGCGGACAGGGTGGTTGCAACGAAGTCCGGATCGGCAAAACCGAACGGACCGGGCGCGTATTTTGCCGCCGCTGCGGGCTCCTGACCGGTAACCGCCGCGAGCGGATCGGCGGCGAAGCGGTTGCGCGTCACGCTGTCGAAGCACGAGAAAACCAACGCAGCGCCCGGCCGGGCGGCGCTGCGCAACGCCGACAACCCGGCGACGGGGTCGTCGAAGAACATCACGCCGTGCCGCGACACCAGCAGGTCGGCGGACTCGTCGAAGTCGGCGGCGGCCGCGATATCCGCCACGCGGAACGACAGGTTGGGGTACATCGCACCGCGCGACCGCGCGATGTCGATCAACGACGGCGAGAGGTCGACGCCTGTGACCGTCAGGTCGGGCCGCGCCTTCGCCAGCGCGATGCTCGTCCCGCCCGCGCCGCACCCGACATCGATCGCGCGGCCCTGTCGGGGCGCGACGGCGAGAATGGCGGCGTCGAGATGCCGTGACATCGCAGCGAAGCCGCGATCGGTGCGTTGCCATTCGGCTGCCCAGACGTCTCCGACCGCGCCGCTCCAGTCGCTCGCCCCGGTCATGCGCCGGCCGGACGGCGCGACCGCTGGTTGGGTGATACCGACTTGATGATGCTCATGCCTGCGCCGTACTCCGGCATTGGTCGTTCTCCCTGCAAGATGGCGGCGGCGATCAATGCCTCCACTGCCGGCTCGGCTAATGTCACGGGGCCGTCAAGCAGCAGGTGACGCACCTGATTGCCCGCGCCCGACAGACGCCCGGTCGGATCGGGGAGCGTGACGCCATAATAAAAGAACAGCCGGACGACTTTGGCATAGACCGCGATCGAGAGGACGCAATCCTTCTGGCGTTCGCTCGATGCATAGCCGAGCGCCAGTGCCTGGTAATTGTCATATACCAGTTCGAAGGCGGTCGGCAGCCGGGCGTGGATCGCCGCGCGACAGGCATGGGCGCGCGCCGCGATCTCGGGCGTAAAGCGATCGATGAACGCGCAAATGCAGCTTTCGATGTCGTCATTGCCGGTCATCGCGCCCTCCTGCCGGAAAGCCATAACCCGCGCGGCAAAGCCGCGAAAGTGATCGCCCCGAAAATGAAAGGCCCGCCGACACGGGCGGGCCTTTCCGGGCTTTGCGACGGATACGACACCGCCAGTTGAAATCGATAAATCTGAAAATGCACGATCCTGATTTTGGTTCCCACCCCGTTACGACAGGGCCGGATACAAGAATCAGATGTCGTCGTCGGGATCGGGACCCGCCATCATCTCCTCGGCGACGCGGTCGGTATGACGACGGATCGACGCCTCCAGCCGGTCGGCCATCTCGGCATTTTCCTTGAGGAAGGTCTTGGCGTTCTCGCGGCCCTGGCCGATCCGCACGCTATCATAGGAAAACCAGGCACCCGACTTCTCGACCAGTCCGGCCTTGACGCCGAGGTCGAGAATCTCGCCGATCTTCGACACGCCCTGGCCGTACATGATGTCGAATTCGACCTGCTTGAACGGCGGCGCGACCTTGTTCTTGACGACCTTCACCCGCGTGGTGTTGCCGACGATCTCGTCGCGGTCCTTGATCTGGCCGGTGCGACGGATGTCGAGCCGGACCGAGGCGTAGAATTTCAGCGCGTTGCCGCCGGTCGTGGTCTCGGGATTGCCGTACATCACGCCGATCTTCATGCGCAGCTGGTTGATGAAGATCACCATGCAGCGCGACCGGCTGATCGAGCCGGTCAGCTTGCGCAAGCTCTGCGACATGAGTCGCGCCTGCAGGCCGACATGGCTGTCGCCCATCTCGCCCTCGATCTCGGCGCGCGGCACCAGTGCCGCGACCGAATCGATCACCAGCACATCGATCGCGTTCGAGCGTACCAGCGTGTCGACGATCTCCAGCGCCTGTTCGCCGGTGTCGGGCTGCGATACGATAAGCTCGTCGATGTTGACCCCGAGCTTCTTGGCATAGACCGGGTCGAGCGCATGCTCGGCATCGACGAACGCCGCCGTCCCGCCGCCCTTCTGCGCCTCGGCGATGACGTGCAGCGCCAGCGTCGTCTTGCCCGAGCTTTCCGGGCCATAGATCTCGATCACGCGGCCGCGCGGCAGGCCGCCGACGCCGAGCGCGATGTCGAGCCCGAGCGAACCGGTCGAGATCGTTTCGACCTGCATCGTCTCTTTCGAGCCGAGCCGCATTGCCGAGCCCTTGCCGAAGGCGCGATCGATCTGCGCCAGCGCTGCCTCGAGTGCCTTGGCGCGCTCGTTCGCCGCCTTATCGTTGGAAACTGCCATGTCGTTACCGATGACCTTCAGTGATGCCGCCATTACCGCCTCCGCCGCTAGCCCGAATGCCACCTGCATTCAATGCGTGTTGGAAGCTTCGTATCGCGTTTGTTCCGATAGAACAAGAGTGGAACAGAAAATTTTGTTGGAGCACGGCTCGACGGGCGCTTGCCCTTGCGCGCGCTGCGCGCGATGACCGCCGGATGACCGATCTTTCCGCCTTCATCACCGGCCTGCCCAAGGCCGAGCTCCACCTCCATATCGAGGGCAGCCTCGAGCCCGAACTGATGTTCGCGCTCGCCCAGCGCAACAACGTCGCGATCCCCTTTGCCAGCGTCGAGCAAGTGCGCGCCGCATACAGCTTCTCCAACCTGCAGGATTTTCTCGACATCTATTATGCCGGCGCCAATGTGCTGCGCACGGCGGACGATTTTCGCGACCTCGCCACCGCCTATTTCGACCGCGCGGCGGCCGATGGCGTGATCCATGCCGAGATATTCTTCGATCCGCAGACTCACACCGATCGCGGCATCCCCTTCGCCACTGTGATCGAGGGGCTGCTCGCCGGGGTGGCCGCCGCCGAAGCGAAGCACGGCCTGACGTCGCAGTTGATCCTGTGCTTCCTGCGCCACCTCGACGAGGAAGCCGCCTTCGCCACGCTTGCCGCTGCGGAGCCGTGGCTCGACCGGATCGCCGGCGTCGGGCTCGATTCGTCCGAACTCGGCCATCCCCCCGAGAAATTCGCCCGCGTCTTCGCTGCCGCCCGCGCCAGGGGCCTCAAGCTCGTCGCGCATGCCGGCGAGGAAGGGCCGCCGGAATATGTCCATCAGGCGCTCGATATCCTTGGCATCGACCGGCTCGACCATGGCAATCGCAGCCTCGAAGACCCCGTGCTCACCGCACGCCTCGCGCGCACTGCGATGACGCTGACGGTTTGCCCGCTCTCCAACCTCAAACTCTGCGTGGTAGACGACATGACCCGCCACCCGATCGACCATATGCTGCGGCTCGGCCTGAGGGCGACGATCAATTCCGACGATCCGGCCTATTTCGGCGGCTATATCGCCGACAATTATCGTGCCGTCGCCGCCGGACGCGGGCTCGACCGCGACGATCTCGTCACGCTGGCGCGCAACAGCGTCCTCGGCTCGTTCCTCTCCGACGAAACGATGGCCAAGCATCTCGCCACGCTCGATGCCTATGTGGCGGCGCACTGAGATGCCGGTCTTCGCGCCGATCTCGCACGACGATTTCATCGCCGACGTAATGACGCTCGCCGCGCAACTCGATCCGAAAGCCGATTGGGTGCCGTCGTTCATCATCGGCATCGGTCGTGGCGGGCTCTCGCCGGCCGTCTATCTCAGCCACGCCACCGGTCTGCCGATGCTGTCGGTCGACTATTCGAGCCAGGTCAGCGATTTCGCCGATGCCCCGCTCGCCCGCCTCGCCGCGCGCACCCGCGCCGGCGAGCGGCTGCTGTTCCTCGACGACATCAACGACAGTGGCGCGACGATCGGCAAGATGCGCGCGATCCTCGCCAACGAAGGCGCAACGCCCGATGGCGTGCGCTTCGCCACCCTGCTCGACAACATCCGCTCGAGCCAGCGTGTCGACTATGCTGCACGCATCATCGATCGTTCGATCACCAAGGACTGGTTCGTCTTCCCGTGGGAATCGGTCGCCCCGACTACATCGCTCGAGGAAGACGCCGCCGCGATGCCGGAACGAATTGCCTGAACGCCGCTCCCTGCCCTTTCGCCAAGGAATATCCCCATGACGCTGCTGACCCGCCCCGAAGGCTCCCTGCCGCAGGATTTCAACGTCTCGCGACGCACCGCGGCGAGCATGTTCTTCGTCGGCTATGCGCTCGCCGCGGTCGCCGCCGATGCCGCGCCGATCGTCACCCCGGCGGATGATCTGGTGATCGAGGAAGCGCTGATCCGCAATGGCGCAACCAAGCCGCTACCCGCCTATGTCGCGCGCCCGAAGGGCAAGGGGCGCCACGCGACGATCGTCGTGGTCAACGAGATTTTCGGCATCCACGACTATATCAAGGACATCTGCCGCCGCCTCGCACGACTCGGTTACGTGGCGATCGCGCCCGATTTCTTCTATCGTTCGGGTGTCAGCCTGCCGGCGATGACCGATTTCAAGCAGATCATTCCGATCGTCCAGCAGGCCGGCGTCGAGCAGGTAGATGGCGATGTCCTCGCGACGACCAACTGGATCAAGAGCCGCCCCTTCGCCGACGCGAAGCGCATCGGCATTACCGGCTTCTGCTGGGGCGGCGCGGTGGTGTGGCGCAGCGCGATGGTCGATCCCGATATTCGCGCCGGCGTGGCATGGTATGGCCAGCTCAAGCCGCTCGTCGCGCGCGCTGCCGAACTCAAGGCACCGGTGCTCGGGCTGTACGGCGGGCTCGACCAGGGCATCACCGAGGCCGATCGCGACGCGATGTCCGCCGCGCTTGCCACGGCCGGCAAGACCGGATCGTCGATCCACGTCTATCCCGACGCCCAGCACGGCTTCCACGCCGACTATCGCGCCAGCTACAACGAGGCCGACGCCAGGGATGGTTGGGCGCGAATGCTCGCGCACTTCAAAGCCAATGGGGTGATCTGAGTCCGGCATGACCCTACCCCCCTTCCCGATCCAAGCCGTCCGCGCGCGCTTTCCGGCCTTGTCGGTCCGCGACCCCGGCGGGCAGCGCGTCTATTTCGACGCTCCCGGCGGCACGCAGGTCTGCGCCGACGCGATCGACCGCATGGTCGCGCATCTGCGTAGCGGCACCGCCAACGCCGGCGGCAGCTTCGCCAGTTCGGTCGACACCGACGCGGTCAGCGCGGCGGCGCATGCGGCGATGGCCGATCTGCTCGGCGGCACGCCCGGCGAGATCGCCTTCGGGCCGAACATGACCTCGCTCACCTTCGCCCTGTCGCGCGCGCTGGCGCAGGACTGGCAGGCCGGCGACGAGATCGTGCTAAGCCGGCTCGATCACGACGCCAATGTCGCGCCGTGGATGCTCGCGGCGCGCGATCGCGATGTGGTGGTGCGCTGGATCGACTTCGATCCCGACAGCGGGACGTTGCAACTCGGCGAACTTCCCGGCCTGCTCGGCCCGCGCACCCGGCTGGTCGCGGTCGGCGGGGCGAGCAATGCGCTCGGCACGGTCAACGACCTGCGCGCGATCGTCGACATCGTCCGCGCGCGCAGTGCTGCGCTGGTCTTCGTCGACGCGGTGCAATCGGTGCCGCATCTGCCGACCGACGTCATGGCGCTGGGCTGCGACTTCCTCGCCTGCTCGCCGTACAAGTTCTTCGGGCCGCATCAGGGTGTGCTGTGGGGCCGTGCGGGCCTGCTCGACACGCTCGCCGCGTACAAGGTCCGCCCGGCCGCCAGCCAGCCGCCGGCGGTGCGCTTCGAAACCGGCACCCCGTCATTCGAGGGGCAGGCCGGCGTGCTCGGCACGATCGAGTATCTCGAATGGCTCGGCCGCGAGGTCGCCCCCGGCATCAACGACCGTCGCGGCGCGCTGCGCGCCGCGATGCAGGCCTGCATCGCCTATGAGCGCACGCTCGGCGAGCGGCTGCTCGCCGGTCTGGCAAGCATTCCCGGCCTGCAACTCTATGGTCCGCCGACGATGGACGGTCGCGTCCCGACCTTCGCCTTCACACTGGCGGGGCATGATCCAGCCTCGATCGCCGCGCATCTCGCGCACCATGCGATCAACGCCTGGGCCGGGCATTTCTATGCGGTCGAGCCGATCGCGCGGCTCGGCCTCACTGACAAAGGCGGGTTGCTGCGCGTCGGGCTGTGCCATTATAACGAAGCCAGCGAAGTCGATCGCCTGATCGCGGCATTGCGGGAACTGGCGGGCAGCTGACGCAGCGCCGTCAGGCGAGCGCGGCGAGCGCCTTCGCCACGCCGTCCATGGTGAATGGCTTGGCCAATGTCGGGCGGTTGCGATGGGCTTCCGCGAGCCCATCCTGACTCCCCCCGGTGGCGAACACGAACGGTATGCCGTTCGCCGCCAGCGCGTCGGCCACCGGCCAGCTCTGCTCACCGCCGCGCAGGTTGACGTCGAGGATCGCGGCATCGATTCCGCCCGTCGAAACCAGATCGAGCGCCGCCGCAACGCTGTCGGCGGTGCCCGCCAACGTCTTGTCGAGCGCTTCGAGGAAGTCCTCGATCATCATCGCGATCAGGGGTTCGTCCTCGACCAGGAGGATGCGCTGTGGGCCACTCATCGTGCGTCACTAGCCGCCCCGGCCACGCGCCGCCAGTTCATTTCGCTGCCAGCACCCGCCGCGTCGCCTCGGCAAGTTCCTGCACCGAGAAGGGCTTGGCAAGAAAGGCGACATTGTCGAGATCGATCGACTTGCGCAGTTGCTCCTCGGCATATCCCGACATGAACAGAATCGGCAGATCGGGATAGCGCGACCTGACGTGGCGCACCATCGTCGGCCCGTCCATCAGCGGCATGACGACGTCGGAAATCAACAGGTCGGGCTTCTCGCACCGCGCGAGCAACTCGAGCGCCGCCTCCCCATGCTCGGCCGTCAGCACGGTATAACCCTGACGGCTCAGCGCGCGCTCGGCGACCGCACGGACCATGTCCTCGTCCTCGACCAGCAGGATCGTCCCCGTTCCCCACAGATCGGCCGGCTTCTCCTCGCGCTTCAGCGGCGCGACGATCCTGGTCGGCGACGGCGTCGCCGCGGTGTGGACGGGCAGGTAGATGGTGAAGGTCGTTCCCACCCCCAGCTTGGAATCAGCGAAGATGTACCCGCCCGATTGCTTGACGATGCCATAGACCGTCGAAAGCCCGAGGCCGGTGCCCTTGCCGACTTCCTTGGTGGTGAAAAACGGCTCGAAGATCTTCGGCAGGATGTCGGGCGGGATGCCGCCACCGGTGTCGGCCACTTCGAGCGCGATATAGTCGGCGATCGGCATGATGTCCGACCCCATCTTGCGCACCTCGTCGGCGGCGACCGCGAAGGTATTGATCGACAGCTTGCCGCCGCCGCGCGGGTCCTTGGCCAGCATCGCGTCACGCGCATTGACCGCGAGGTTGACGACGACCTGTTCCAGCTGCCCGGGATCGGCGCGGACGGGACCGAGATTGCGGCCATGCTTGACGGTCAACGCCACGGTCTCGCCGAGCAGCCGCTTCAACAGGTTCGACACCTCGGAAATGACGTCGGGCAGTTGCAGTACCTGCGGCCGCAGCGTCTGCTGGCGCGAAAAAGCGAGCAATTGGCGCGTCAGGCTGGCCGCGCGGTTCGAATTGGCCTTGATCTGCTGAATGTCGTCATAATCGCTGTCGCCCGGCGAGTGACGCATCAGCATCAGGTCGCAATGCCCGATGATCGCGGTAAGAATGTTGTTGAAATCATGCGCCACGCCGCCGGCCAACTGGCCAACCGCCTGCATCTTGGTCGCCTGCGCGACTTCGCGCTTGAGCCGGCTTTCCTCGCTATTGTCCTTCAGGCTGAGCAGCACCGAGGCCTCGCCCAAGCCGCGCGCACCGGCGATCGACATCGCCACCGGCTCGTCGGGGTGGTCCTTCAGGCGCACGGCAAGGTCGGTCGAATGTGTGGCGCCGCCGGCAAAGCGGCGGATCGCATCGGCGACGACGGCCTTGTCCTCGCGCACCACGAGGTCGCCCGGATAGAGCGGCGGCGATGCCGGATCGACCTGCGCGGCACGGACGAACGCGTCGTTCATCTGCAGGAAGCGCCCGTCATCGCCGACCAGCGCCATGCCGAACGGCATCAGCGAGACGAGGCTGCGGACATGCGCCGTGATGCTCGCGCCGATCGCGGGTGTCTCGTTCTCCTCCTCGTCGAGCAGCGCGACGAGCATCGGCACGCCGTCGCCTTCGAGGAACGGGATCTGCAGCACGCGCAATGTCGTGCCGCCCAGCCCCTCGCGCTCGAAGCGCACCTGGCCGTGGCTGTCGGTGATCAGGAAACGCGCGAAGTCGCGGCCGGCGATGGCGCCTTCCTCATGTCCCATCGCCCTGACACGCAACACCCGGTTGGCGGCGCGGATCCGTCCGTCTGAAGCGATCAGGGCGGTCATGACGCCCGCGGAAGCGAGGCGGTCGCCGATCGCGCCCGCGATCATCGCTTCGACGTCGCTGGCGAGGTCGAGCCCCTGTGTCCCGCCGAAGCGCCATACCAGCATGTCCTCGGCATCGCCGGCGCGCGTCACCTGCACCGATAGCGGCGTACCGCGCGATACCAGCCGCGAAACATTTGCCACACCGTCGCGCCACGCGGCACGACCCGCCCCACCAAGCGCGGAGGCGTCAGCATCGCCAATCGGCAGTGCGGGAGGGGTAGGAAAGCCGCCGAATAGCGACTCATAGCGGTCGTTCGCACATACCAGCCGACCGGCTCGATCGGTCACCGCCAGGGCATCGTTGCTGCCTGCGGCGAGCGTCCGCGCCACGCTCCAGTCCGGTTCGGCCGCCTCGCCCGCGTTCCGCGGAAACAGCCGACGCGCAACGATCAGCGCGCCGCCGACGACCACACCCGTCGCCAGGAAAGCCGCTGCGACGGGAAGGCTGCGCAGCACGCCGAGCACGATCAGCGCGGCCGCAAGTCCGCAGCCGCCGGCGATCAGGGCGGCGCCGCGCGCCGGCGACAGCGACGATGAAGAGGCAGGAAGGCTGGCCATCGCCTTGTCATGGCCGGCTTGGCGATGGGGTCAAGCGGGAAAGGAGCAGAATGTGCGCGCGGCACGTGCTGCCCCCAGCCCTTACCAGATGTGTACGCGATCCTCGGGCGCGAGATAAAGCTTCTGCCCCGGCTGCGCGCCGAACGCCGCGTACCACGGGTTCATGTTGCGGACGATCCAGGTGCGCTGCTCGCTCGGCGAATGCGGATCGGTCAACAATCGCTGGCGCAGATTCGCCTCGCGATAGTTGCGCCGCCACACCTGCGCCCAACCGAGATAGAAGCGCTGGTCGCCGGTCATCCCGTCGATCACCGGTGCCGGTCGCCCGCCGAGCGAGCGGTGATAGGCGTCATAGGCGGCGTTGAGGCCGGCAAGGTCGGCACTGTTCTCGCCGAGCGTCAGCGCGCCCTTGACGTGCATGCCGGGCAGAGGCTCATACTTGTCATATTCCGCGATCAAGTCGCCGCTCAGCTTCTTGAACTTCGCGACATCCTCGTCGGTCCACCACTGCGTCAGCTTGCCGTGCAGGTCGAACTTGGCGCCCTGGTCGTCGAAATGATGGCTCATCTCATGGCCGATCACCGCACCGATCCCGCCATAATTGATAGCCGGATCGGCGTTGGGATCGAAAAAGGGCGGCTGGAGGATCGCCGCCGGGAAGGTGATCGCGACCAGCGTCGGATTGGCCTGTGCGTTCACCGTCATCGGGGTCATGCCCCATTCCCAACGATAAACCGGCTTGCCGAGCTTCGCCCGGTTATAGTCATAGGCCCATTTGTTGGCGCGCAGTTCGTTGCCCAGCGCGTCGCCTGAAACGATCCGCAGCGCGGCATAATCACGCCACTGCGACGGATAACCGATGCGTGGCGTAAAGGCGGCCAGTTTGGCGTGCGCCTTGACCTTCGTCGCCGGCGCCATCCAGTCGAGCTTGTCGATCCGCACGTTCATCGCGGCGATGATGTTCTTGACCAGCAGATCGGCCGCGGCCTTGGTCGCCGGCGGGAAATAGCGCGCGACATAGACCTTCGAAACATCGTCGGTCAGCGCCCCACCGGTGAACTGCACCGCGCGCTTCCACCGCTCCTGCTGCTGCGGCGTGCCCGACAGCACGGTGCCGTAGAAATGGAACTGTTCGGCATCGAACGCCTTGGGCAACACGTCGGCATAGGCATCGAGCGCGCGGACGATCAGCTGGTCCTTGAGTACGCGTAGCGGCGTCGCTCCGATCAGCGCTGCGATGCCGGTAATCGCACTGGGCTGACCGACGATCAGGCTATCGCCCGGCAGACGATTCGCGCGAAAAAAGGTCGCGAAATCGAAACCCGGCGCCGCCTGCTGCAAATCGCCGAGCGACATGCGATTATAGGTCTTGTCGGCGTCGCGGCTCTCGATCCGCGTCCAGCTGGCCTTGGCGATGCCGGTTTCGAATGCGACCAGCGCCGCGGCGCGTGCCTCGGCATCGGGTTCATCCGCGAGGTTGAGCATCTTCGCGATGTGCGCCTGGTACGCCACCTTGGTTTCGGCGAGCTTGGGGTCGGCACTAAGATAATAGTCCCGATCGGGCATACCGAGACCCGATTGACGCAGGCCGACGGTATAGGCGTCGGGGTTTTTGGCGTCCGCTGTGACACCGACACCGAACGGCCCGCCAATGCCGGCGCGCGCGGTCAGTGCCAGTACCGCTGCATATTCGCTCGGCGAGTTGCGCGATTCGATCCATGCCAGCAGCGGCTTGATCGGCGCCAGCCCCTTGCTCTCGATCATCGCGGTGTCGAGATAGGTCGCATAAGCCTGCCCGATCTTCGACACCGGGTCCTTACCCGCCGTCTCAAGCAGCCCACGCGTGCGCAGGTCGGACAGGTCCTGCAGCACTTCGAAGGCGCCGAAATTGGACTTGTCGGCCGGAATCGGCGTGTTCTTGCTCCACGTGCCGTTGGCAAAGGCATAAAAATCGTCGCCCGGCGCGACCGAGCGGTCCATCCCCGCTTCGTCGAACCCGAACGTGCCGAATTGCGGCTTGCCCTGGGCCGCCGGCGCGGCGGCTTGTCCGGCCGGCTCGCGGGCAATCGCCCCGTCGGTGACGGCGGCGACGAGCGCACCGGCAGAGGCCAGCGCAAGCAGATGCGATTTCTTCATGGTCTTTCTCCTTGACGCGTACGCTTACCAGACATGGACGCGGTCGGCCGGTGCGAGGTACATTTTGTTGCCCGGCTTGACGTCGAACGCAGCATACCACGCATCGACGTTGCGCACCTCGGCGGTGCGGTACGGACCCGGCGAATGCTCGTTCGAGATCACCTGAGAGCGCAGCGCCGGTTCGCGGAACTTGATCCGCCACACCTGCGAATAACCGAGATAGAAACGCTGGTCGCCGGTCCAGCCATGGATCACCGGCGCCGGCTTGCCATTCAACGAACGGATATAGGCGTCGCGCGCCACCGCGAGGCCGGCGAGGTCGGCCATGTTCTCGCCCAGCGTCAGCCCGCCCTTGATGTGCAGGCCCGGCAGCGGCTCATAGGCATCATATTGCTTGACCAGCTTGTCGGTCATCGCCGAGAATCGTGCGACGTCCTGGGGCGTCCACCATTCTGCAAGCTTGCCCGTCGGGTCGTATTTGCGGCCCTGATCGTCGAAATGGTGGCTCAGTTCGTGTCCGATCACGACGCCGATTCCGCCATAATTCACCGCCGGGTCGGCCTTGGCATCGAAGAACGGCGGCTGGAGGATCGCCGCCGGAAAGACGATCTCGTTCATCGTCGGGTTGGCATAGGCGTTCACCGTCATCGGGGTCATGAACCATTCGGTACGGTCGATCGGCTTGCCGAGCTTGCCAAGGTCATGCTGATATTCGAACGCCTTGCCACGTGCGACATTGGCAACCAGATCGTCGCGCGTCACCGTCAGCGCGCTATAGTCGCGCCACTGCGACGGGTAACCGATCTTCGGCGTGAAAGCCGCGAGCTTGGCGTGCGCCTTGACCTTGGTTTCGGGCGCCATCCAGGTCAGCTGGTCGATCCGCGCGCCCATTGCCGCAATGATGTTCTTGACCAGCTTGTCGGCGGCGGCCTTCGACTCCGGCGGAAAATATTTCGCGACATATTGCTGGCCGACCGCCTCGCCCATGGCGCTGCTGACCGTGCCGACCGCGCGCTTCCAGCGTACCGGTTGCTGCGGCGCGCCGCTCAGGACCGTGCCGTAAAAGGCGAAATTGGCATCGCTGATCGGCTTGGAGAGATAGCCGGCATAGGCACGCATCACACGGAGGATCATATAGTCCTTGAGAACGCCGATCGGCGCATCGGCGAACGCCTTGGCCTCACCGGCCAGCGCGCTCGGCATGCCGACGAGATAGCTTGGCTGGTCTGCTGTCCCGCCCGCCAGCATGAACATCTTCCACGGGAAGCCCGGCGCCTTGGCCTCGAAATCGGCCGCGGTCCATTTGTTGTAGGTCTTGTCGGCATCGCGTGCCGCGATGCGATCCCAATGCGCCTCGGCCAGGCTCTTCTCGAAGGCGAACACGGCAGCTGCGCGCGCTTCGGTATTATCCTGACCAGCCAGCCCCAGCATCTGGGCCTGATAGGCTTGATATTTAGCACGCGTGTCGGCGAGCTTGGGGTCATCCTTCAGATAATAATCGCGGTCCGGCAGTCCCAGGCCCGACTGGCTTAGCCCGACGATATAATGGTCGGGTGCCTTGTCATCCTGCCCGACGCCCATCGAAAAAAGGCCGCCGACACCGTGGCGCTGCAGCGAGGCCATCTTGCCAGCCAGCATATCCTTGTTGCTGATCGCGCTGATCGTATCGATCCACGGCTTGACCGGAGCGATACCCTTTGCGTCGACGGCGGCCTCATCCATGAAGCTGGCGTAGAAATCGCCGATCTTGTTGCCCGGCGTCTTTTCCGCCAGTTCGAGGATAGTGCGCGTCTGCTCGAGCGAGCGATCGGCCAGCGCGTTGAACATGCCATAGGTCGCCTTGTCGGCGGGGATCTCGGTGCGGGCCTCCCACACACCGCCGGCATATTTGCCGAAATCGTCGCCCGGCGCGGTGCTGTTGTCGATGCCGGTCTCGTCGAAGCCGAAGCTACCGATGTCGGGCCCGCCGGTAGACGGGGTCTGGGCGAAGGTAAGCCCTCCGATCGCGCTGGCAGCGAGCAGAGTGGCGGCAAGAATCGAGCGACGCATGAATATTCCTTCTGACGGGAGGGCCCGCGTGTTCTAGACGAGCGACACGCTTCGTCAAATGCCCGCTTTGTCGTGCCGCCGGCGCCATTTGCGTGCGATCCTGAAGCGCCAGATCAGGCCCGTGGCAAAATAGCTGATGATCGACATGCTGATCGCGATGATCGTCAGGCCGACGATTGCCGCCGCCGATCCCTGCGCGAGCCAGTGCAGCCACCCGACATGAGCATGGACATTGGTCGCGATCGGCGCGCCGGGGATCTGCCGATCGACCTGCAACACCCAGTTCCCGACCCTGACCCCAGCGGCGAGCAATGGCAGGAACGTCACCGGGTTGTTGATCAATGTCGTCCCGACGGCGATCGGGACATTGGCGCGAAGCGGCAGCGCCAGAACCGCCGCAAGCGCCATATGGGCAAACGGGAACAGGATGCCGGCGAGCACGCCGAGTGCGACGCCGCGCGGCACCGAGCGGCGGTTGAAACGCCACAGCGAGGGTACGAGAATGCGATGCGCGACCGGACGCAGGAAACGGTTCGCCTCGATCGATTCGTGCGTCGGAATATGGTGTTTGAGCCAGCTGATCATGCGTCCGCCCGGCCCGACTGGTTTGCCCGGTTCAGCCGCGATCACGCATCAGTCTCCCCTGCTCGCGCTTCCAGTCGCGCGCGCGGACAGTGTCGCGCTTGTCGTGCTCCTTCTTGCCCTTTGCCAGCGCCAGTTCCACCTTGGCGCGCCCGCGGGCGTTGAAATAAATCGACAGCGGCACCAGCGTCATGCCCTGGCGCGCCACCGCGCCGTGCATCTTGTTGATCTCGCGCTCGTGCAGCAGCAATTTGCGCGGCCGCTTGGGCTCGTGGTTATAGCGATTGCCGTGACTGAACTCGGGCAGGTTGGAATTGATCAGCCAGACCTGGCCGCCCTTCACCTCGGCATAGCTCTCGGCGATCGATCCCTCGCCGAAGCGCAGGCTCTTCACTTCGGTGCCGGTCAGCGCAATGCCGGCCTCGAAAACCGTGTCGATGAAATAATCGAACTTGGCGCGCCGGTTCTCGGCGACGATCTTGGTCTTTTCGAACACGGGTGGTTTGGGGCGTGCCATGGCGGTGGCGATGTAGGCGCGCGAGACACGGAAGGGAAGCGGCGGCGCTGTCGCCGGATAGAATTCCCCTTTCAGCCCATCAGACCCGCTTGCCGCAACCCCTCGTCGACCGCCGTTCGGCTAGCCTCGCTCGGCAAGGTCATCGGCAGGCGCAGATGCGTCGGGAAGTCGGGCCTGACCCGACCGAGGGCATATTTGATCGGCCCCGGCGAGGCGTCGGTGAACAACGCGGTGTGGAGCGCGAACAACCGGTCCTGAAACGCCAGCGCCGCCGCGAAATCGGCCACCGCGCAGGCCGCTTGGAATTCGGCGCAGAGCTTCGGCGCGACATTGGCGGTGACCGAGATGCACCCGGTACCGCCCATCGCGTTGAACGCCAGCGCCATGTCGTCATTGCCCGACAACTGGACGAAATCCGCCCCGGCGGCGGCACGCTGCGCCGAAACGCGAGCGATCGCGCCGGTCGCGTCCTTCAGCCCGACGATACTCGGGAAGTTCCTCGCCAGCCGACCGATCGTCTCCACCGCGATGTCGGTAACGGTGCGGCCTGGCACGTTGTAGAGCACCACCGGCAGGTCGCAGGCGCCGACCACCGCCTCGAAATGCCGGAAGATGCCCTCCTGGTTGGGGCGGTTGTAATAGGGCGGGACCATCAGCGCAGCATCCGCACCTGATTCCCTGGCCGCCCTGATATTGGAAATCGCGACGCGCGTGTCGTTGGAACCGGCGCCGGCAATCACCGGCACGCGGCCCCGCGTCTGGTCGACGCACACCCGCACGACGCGAAAATGCTCCTCCGCGCTCAGCGTCGCGGCCTCGCCTGTAGTCCCGCACGGCACCAGTGCCGCCGAGCCTTCGGCGATTTGCCATTCGACGAGATCACGAAAGGCGGTTTCGGCAAAGGCGCCGTCGGCGTCGAACGGCGTGACAAGCGCCGGGATCGATCCGGAAAACATGGTGAATGTGCTCCTGTGGGACGCCGAAACCGGCGAATTTTGCGATATTCCGGGGCGACAGATAGGTGCGACTGGCCTATCCTGTCCACATGATGACGTCCTTGATCAAGACGGGGATGCTGTTCGCGGGGGTGTCGGGGCTCGCGATCGGTTCGGGTGCCGGGCAGGACCAGCTCGGCTGGGGTCGCGCGACGCAGATACTCAGCGGGGACTCGGCGAGCACCGCCGCACTGTCCACGACCATCACCGAATGGAAATCGCTGCAGGCCGCGAGCGGGGTGCCGTTCGAAAACTATGCTCGCTTCCTGATCGCGCATCCCGGCTGGCCGGGCGAGATGGCGTTGCGCCGTGCCGCCGAAAAGGCGCTCGATGCCGGCAACTGGTCACCGAGCACCGCAGTCAATTTCTTCCGCCGCTTTCCGCCCCTGAGCAACGCGTCGAAGGCACGTTTCGCGCAGGCACTGGCGGCGACCGGCATGCGCGACGAGGCCGCACTGGCTGCGCACGTCGCCTGGGTTTCGGGCGCGCTGCCGCCGACCGAGGAAAGCGCGATACTCACCGGCTTCGCGTCGACGCTCGGCCCGGCCGATCAGGACGCGCGGATGGACATGTTGTTGTGGCAGGACGCCACCACGGCAGCGCAGCGCCAGCTCGCGCTGACCAGCCCGGCGCGCCGCGCGCTGTTCGAGGCACGACTCGCCTTCCGCACCAACGCCTCCGACGCCAACGACCGGTTCGCGGCAACGCAGGCGCTTGGCGCGAACGATGCCGGCTATGTCGCCGACCGCGCGGTCTATCTGCGCAACAGCGGCAACGCGATGGCGGTGCGGGCGTGGCTCGCACAACCTCGAACCTTCAGCGCACCACCTGCGGATCCCGGCGCCTGGCTCGACATCCTGTGGACCAATGCCCGCGGCGCGACCGCCGATGCGCAATATGCCACCGCCTTCGACATCGCGCGCCAGGCCGAAAATACCTATCCGACCGGTACCGACATCGGTGAGCGCCCCTATGGCGAGCGCGACGACTATACCAACCTCGTCTGGCTGGCTGGCCAGACCGCACTCAAGCAACTTGCCCGCCCGAACGAGGCAGCGGCGATGTTCCTGCGCTACGGCGTCGCCTCGCACTCGCCGGCGATCCAGTCCAAGGGGCTCTATTGGGCCGGGCGCGCCGCCGATGCCGCTGGCCGCCGCGATCAGGCCAAGGGCTATTTCGCAAGCGCAGCGGGCTTCCGCGACCTTTACTACGGCCAGCTGTCGATGGAGCGGCTCGGCATGCCGCTGTCGCCCCCGGGCGATCCGATCATGCGCCCGATCGAGGCCCCGGTCCGCACGGCCTTTTACGGTCGCGAAACGGTCCGCGCCGCGCAATATCTCGGCACCGTCGCCAACTGGCAGGATCAGACCGCCTTCGTCCGCCAGATCGCCGCCGACGCGAAGAGCGACAGCGACCATGTCCTTGCCGACGAACTGTCGCGCACGCTGGGCCGCCCCGATCTCGGGGTGATGGTCGGCCGCAGCGCGCTGCAGAACGGCCTTAGCGACTATTCGACGCTCGGCTTTCCCAGCGTGCGCATCCCTGCCTCGGCCGATGACAGCTGGACGATCATCCACGCCATCACCCGCCAGGAAAGCCAGTTCGACCGCGCCGCGATCAGCCATGCCGGCGCACGCGGGCTGATGCAGCTGATGCCCGGCACCGCGCGCGAAACGGCAACCAAGCTCGGTGTCGGCTACGACATGTCGGCCCTGACCAACGACACCGACTATAACATCACGCTGGGCTCGAGCTATTTCCAGCGCATCTACAAGCAGTTCGGGAGCTATCCGCTGGCAGTCGCGGCCTACAATGCCGGACCCGGCAATGTGAACAAGTGGCTCGCCGCCAATGGCGACCCGCGCCAGGGCACCGCCGACATCGTCGAGTGGATCGAGGCGATCCCGCTCTACGAGACGCGCAACTATGTCCAGCGCGTGCTCGAAAATGCCGTCGTCTACGACCTGATGAACCCGCAACATTCGCGTTCGACCGGCAATGCGCGGCTCAGCTGGTATCTCGGCAAGGGCCGCCCGGGCTGAACCCCTCGTTACTGACATAATTCTCCAACGGTGCAGCCCTGCCCTGTTAGGCGGCACCGGCATAATTTTGTCAGGGGTCTTCGGCCAAAGCGTGCATTCGCGGTACAAGGCGCGAATGGATGCGCGCCCGAACTACATCACCCCTGCCGGCTACGCTGCCCTGAGCGCCGAATATGCCGCGCTGCTCGGCGACGAACGGCCGCGGCTGGTCGAGGTAATTTCCTGGGCGGCGGGCAATGGCGACCGATCCGAGAATGGCGACTATATCTATGGCCGCAAGCGCCTGCGCGAGATCGATCGGCGGCTCGGCTGGCTCGCCAGGCGGATGAAGGCGGCACAGGTGATCGACCCCACCGCGCAGCCCGACCGGACGCGGATATGGTTCGGTGCCACCGTGACGATCGCCGACGAAGACGACAACCGGCGCGTCCTCACATTGATCGGCGACGACGAGACCGATGCCGGCGCCGGCCGAATCGGATGGAGCGCGCCGCTTGCCCGTGCGTTACGCGGTGCAGCCGCCGGTGACGTCCGGCGGGTTGCGCTTCCCGTCGGGGAGCGCGAATACGAAGTCCTGTCGATTTCCTATCCCGAAAGATCCTGATGACCGAAACCCCGACGCGCAACATCGCGCTGCTGATCGATGCTGACAACGCCTCGTGGCACGCGCTCGATCCGGTGCTGACGGTGCTGGCCGAGCTCGGCACGGTCAACATCCGCCGCGTCTATGGCAATTGGTCGAAGCCGGGGCTCAAGGGCTGGAAGGACATGACGGTCAAGCACGGCATCGAGCCGCAGCAGCAGTTCGACCTGACCAAGGGCAAGAACGCGACCGACATGAAGATGACGATCGACGCAATGGACCTGTTGTTCCGCGGCCGCGTCGAGGGATTCGGCATCATGTCGTCGGACTGCGACTTCATGCCGCTGGCGATGCGCATCCGCCAGGACGGCCTGCCGGTCTATGGCTTTGGCGAGGACAAGACGCCGGAGGGCTTCAAACAGGCCTGCACGCGCTTCATCGACGTCGACGCGCTGATGCGCAGCGACGACCTGATCGAGCCGACGCAGATCCCACCAGCGATCGGCGGACGGACACCGCCCGCCGGCGAGGTCGGATCCGAACTGCTCAAGCTGCTGCTCGACGCCTACAAGGCCGCGCGGCGCGACGAGAAAGGCTATGTCAGCCTGTCCGAAATGGGCCAGATCGCCGCCAACCGGTCGAGTTTCGACGCGCGCAACTATGGCTTCAACCATCTCTCCGACATGATTCAGGCGGTGCCGAACTTCGCGACCGAGCGGCGGGCCGATGGCCGGCTGTTCGTCAAGCGCCTGCGTTGACGTCAATCGTCGATAAGTAACTGGAATCGGCTCGTCCGATATTCACAACGCCTTGCGCCCAGCGCGACCGTGACTGCGGTGAACAGTAAACCACACGCTTCGCCCGGCGACCTGATAGCGCTAAGCTACCTGCGGGATGCGTCACGGTTCCGGGTTTGCGTGGGAGTGCCAAAATGGGGATGAGGCAACGTCTGTTGGTCAGCGGTCGGGTCCAGCGTGTCGGCTATCGCGACTGGACGGTGCGCAACGCGCGCGAGCTCGGCCTGACCGGCTGGGTGCGCAATCTCAGCGACGGCCGGGTCGAGATTCTCGCCGATGGCGATGAGGCTGCACTCGGCAAGCTGCTCGATGCGCTGCGCACCGGGCCGAGACTCGCGTCGGTCGAGCATGTCGAGGCCGTGTCGACGGACGAGGAGAAGGCGGTGAAGGGTTTCACCAAGCGCCTGACGGTCGATAGCTAGCCGGCCCGGCAGCAACGCATTTGGCCGATTGCGTTCGAAATGGTAGGCTTGCACGATGACAGAAGCGGTGCGCCTCAATACCTCGCATGAGCCCGTGAAGCTGCGCGTTGACGATTATCTGCTGCTCGACGCGTCGGGCGCCTTCGACGCGTATCGCAAGACCGAGCTGATCGACGGGGAGGTCTTCTACATGAACGCCCAACATCGCCCCCACGCGCGAACCAAGTCGCGGCTGCATGCGGCGATTGCTCGGGCGCTGGACGAACGCGGCGATGGCCTCGAAGCGATCGTCGAGGGGTCGGTCGCGCTTTCTCCCACCAGCGTGCCCGAGCCCGATATCGTCATCACAGCGGCGGCGGAAGGCGACGGTTTGATCCCGGTCACTTCGATCCGCCTCGTGATCGAAGTATCAGACACGACGCTCGAATTCGATCTCGGGCAAAAGGCGGTGCTGTACGCCACTGCAGCGATCCCGGAATATTGGGTAGCCGACATCGGCCGCCGCGTGATGCACCAATTCTGGGCACCTTCTGACGACGGCTATGGCGAGCGGCGTGAAATCGCCTTTGGGGAGGTGATCGCGGCGATCTCGATAGCTGGTCTGATCATACCGACCGCGACAATCTGACGTCTCGCGCTGCGACGATCAATCCGCGGCGATGTCCTCGTGCCACAGCGCCGGACGTTCGGCGATGAAGCGCGCCATCAACGCGGTGCAGGCAGGATCGTCGACGATGTCGACGTGCACGCCCCGCTCGTGCAGAAAGTCCTCGTTGCCACCGAAATTGGCGTTTTCGGCGATGACGACGTGGCGGATGCCGAACTGCACGATCGTGCCGGCGCACATCATGCACGGGCTGAGCGAGGTGTAGAGCGTCATGCCGGCATAGCTCGCCTGGCGACCGGCGTGGCGCAGACAATCCATCTCGCCATGCGCGATCGGGTCGCCCTGCTGGACGCGCTGGTTGTGTCCCTCGCCGATCACCTCAGCGCCGCGCGCCAGGACCGAGCCGATCGGCAGGCCACCCTCGTCGTAGCTCTTGCGGGCGAGCGCATGACAACGCGCGACCAGTTCGGGGCGAACCGCGAAACTGGTCGCGAAGCTCATCAGCGCGTCAGCTTCTTGTAGGCGAGCCGCGTCGGGCGATCTGCGGCGTCGCCGAGGCGGCGGCGCTTGTCTTCCTCGTAGCTCTCGAAATTGCCTTCGAACCACTCGACATGGCTGTCGCCTTCGAAGGCGAGGATATGGGTGGCGAGACGATCGAGGAAGAAGCGATCGTGGCTGATCACCACGGCGCAGCCGGCGAAGCTCTCCAGCGCCTCTTCGAGCGCGCGCAGCGTCTCGACATCGAGGTCGTTGGTCGGCTCGTCGAGCAGCAGGACGTTGCCGCCCTCCTTGAGCATCTTGGCGAGATGGACGCGGTTGCGCTCACCGCCCGACAGCTGGCCGACCTTCTTCTGCTGGTCCTGCCCGCGGAAGTTGAACGCCCCGACATAGGCGCGCGTGCCGAGTTCCTGCTTGCCGAAGCGGAAGATCTCGAGCTTGTCGGAAATCTCTTCCCAGACATTGTTGTTGGGGTTGAGGTCGTCGCGGCTCTGGTCGACATAGCCGAGCTTGACGGTGCTGCCGACGTCGATCGTGCCGCTGTCGGGCTGTTCCTGGCCGGTGATGAGCTTGAACAACGTCGACTTGCCGGCGCCGTTCGGCCCGATAACGCCGACGATGCCGCCCGGCGGCAGCACGAAGTCGAGATTCTCGAACAGCAGCTTGTCGCCATAGGCTTTGGTCAGGCCCTTGGCCTCGATCACCTTGCCGCCGAGCCGCTCGGGCAGCTGGATGAGGATCTGCGCCTTGCCGACCGAGCGGTTCTCCTGTTTCTCCATCAGCTCGTCGAACGCACGGATACGCGCCTTGGACTTGGTCTGACGCGCCTTGGGGGTCTGGCGCATCCAGGCGAGCTCGTCGGCGATCGCCTTGGCCTTGCCCTGATCCTCGCGCTCCTCCTGTTCGATCCGCTTGACCTTTTTCTCGAGGTAGCCGGAATAATTGCTTTCATAGGTGTAGTAGCGACCGCGATCGAGCTCGAGCACCCAGTTGACGACGTTATCGAGGAAGTAGCGATCGTGCGTCACGAGGATGACGTTGCCGGTATATTCCTTGAGGTAGTTCTCCAGCCACTGGACGCTCTCGGCGTCGAGGTGGTTGGTCGGCTCGTCGAGCAGCAGGATGTCGGGCTTTTCAAGCAACAGCTTGCACAATGCGACGCGGCGCTTTTCGCCGCCCGACAGGTTCGTCACCGGGCTGTCCCCCGGCGGGCAGCGCAGGGCTTCCATTGCCTGTTCGAGCTGACTGTCGAGCGCCCAGCCATCGGCGGCGTCGATCTTTTCCTGCAGATCGCCCATTTCGGCCATCAGCGCATCGAAATCGGTATCGTCCTTGGGGTCACCCATCTCGGCACTGATTGCGTTGAAGCGCTCGACCATCAACGCGACCGGGCCGGCACCGAGCTTGACGTTCTCGATCACCGTCTTGGTCGGGTCGAGCTGCGGCTCCTGCGGGAGATAGCCGACCTTGATGCCCTCGGCGGCCCAGGCTTCGCCGGTGAAATCGGGGTCGATGCCGCCCATGATCTTCATCAGTGTCGACTTGCCGGAACCGTTCGGCCCGATGATCGCGATCTTCGCGTCGGGCAGGAACTGCAGACTGATATTGTTGAGTACCGGCTTGGGCGCGCCGGGGAAGGTCTTGGTCAGGCCCTTCATGACATAGCTATATTGAACGGCCATCTTCGCAGCGCTCCGGGGAATTTGAATGTCGGGATGTTTCGCCCGCGCATGTAGTGGGCGCGAGGCAGATTGGCAAACCCGTCGCGGCGCCCTAGTCAGCACGGGATGCGTAAATCTCCCCTGCTGGCGGCCACCGCCCTCCTCACCCTTTCCTCCCCCGCGCTGGCCCAGCGCACGATGCCGACGCCCGTCGCGCTCGACCCGCGAATCGCGGCGCTGCGCGACAAGGCGCTGACCGACGACACCGCTTATGCCATCGTCGAGAGCGTCACCACCGAGGTCGGCCCGCGGCCCGACGGTTCGGCGGCGGAAGGCCGTGCCCGCGCCTGGGCGGTGGCGAAGATGAAGGCGCTGGGCTTCCAGAATGTCCGGATCGAGCCATTCACGCTGCCGATCTGGCAGCGCGGGATCGAAACCGCCGAGGTCGTCGCCCCCTTCCCACAGCCGTTGCGGCTGACCGCGCTGGGCAATTCGGGCGCGACCCCGCCCGAGGGGCTGACGCTGCCGGTTGCCTATTTCGCCAGCTTCAATGAATTGTCACTCGCGCCGGCGGGCAGCCTTGCCGGCAAGATAGCCTTCGTCTCCAACGCGATGCAGCCGACGCAGGACGGGTCGAGCTATGGCAGCCAGGGGCTGGCGCGTTTCGTCGGGCCGAGTGTCGCGGCGACAAAGGGGGCTGCGGCGATCGTGATTCGCTCGATCGGCACCGATCACGGGCGCGGGCCGCATGCCGGCAACACCAATTTCGCACCGGGCGTGACGCCGATTCCCGCCGCTGCGCTGTCGGTCGCCGATGCCGAAAATCTTGAGCGCATGGTCGAGGTCGGCAAGCCGGTGATGCTGCACCTGACGCTGACGCCAAAGCAGCTCGGCGACGGCCCGTCAGGCAACGTCGTCGGCGAGCTGCCTGGCACCGAGCCGGCGGCCGGGGTGGTGCTGGTCGGCGGTCATCTCGACAGCTGGGATCTCGGCACCGGCGCGATCGACGACGGCGCCGGCATCGCCATCACGGCGGCGGCGGCGCGGCTGGTCCATGCCGACGGCAAGCACCGCCGGACGATTCGCGTCGTGTGGTTCGGCGACGAGGAAACAGGCGGCTTTGGCGGTATCGCCTATGCCAAGGCGCACGCCGGCGAGCGCCACGCGCTGGCCGCCGAATCGGACTTCGGCGCCGACCGGGTGTGGCGTTTCAACGTCAACCTGCCCGACAGCGCCAAGGCGGTCGGCGATCGCCTCGCGGTGGCGCTCGCGCCGCTCGGGATCGTGCGCGGTACGGCGGTGGCCGGCGACGGCACCGATGTCGAGCCGACGCTCGCCACCGGGGTGGCGGCGGTCGACCTCAACCAGTCGGGGCTGCGCTATTTCGATTGGCACCATACGCCCGAGGATACGCTCGATCGCGTCGACCCGGCACAGCTGTCGCAGAACGTCGCGGCGTGGACGGCGATGCTCAAAATCGTCGCCGATGCGCCCGAAGAGATCGGCCCGGTAACCCCCAAACATTGAGCCGAATGGCGACAAGCTGGCGGGATTGCGACAATTTGATGATTGACGGGTCCGGGGAGGACGCTATTTGCCTGCCCTTCGCGACGGCACTCGGGTCGGCCGCGATAATCCTGAAGGGGAGCTCCTGATGAAGAAGATCGTTCTTATCGCTGCTGCCGCCGGCCTGATTTCTCTGGCCGCCTGCAACAAGTCGCCTGAAGCCGCCGCCGTTGAGAACAACGCGGACATGATGGCCACCAACCTCGACATGACGGCCGACAACATGGTCGCCACTGCCGACAACGCCGCCGACGCGATGACTGCAAACGCCTCGAACGCCGCCGACAACATGCATGCGGCTGCCGACAACGTGAAGGCAGCTGCCGACGCCAAGATCGACAACATGAAGTGAGCGGCTTGCCGGGCGCTGGTCGCCCGGCTGGTTGCTTCAAGAGGGGGCGCTCCCGCGGGAGCGCCCTTTTTTTGTCGACAGGGCGGCGTAGACGTGCGCGGTCATCGCCAAAGCGACGCCTTCTGCGTCACCGAACGACAGCGAAGGGATTGAATCGAAACTCGCCCTGCCCCGCATCATCGCCATGGGGTGTCAACCGGCGCGGGAAATGAACCTTCGCGCTTGAACCCGCGCCGACCGCAGTGATAGGCCGACGCGCAACCGCCAAGCCCAGTGGGCGCACGAGTCCTTGCCCATGATCCAGCGTCGTTTCGGTGCCATCGCGCTTGCCGCACTCGCCCTGCTTGCGCCAGCGCAGGCCGGTGCGCGCGACAAGGCGGCGCGGATGCAGCGTGCGTCGCACCATCTCCAGGTCGCGTTGCAAGGTTGGGCGACGTGCCTGTCGGCCAGCGCACAGCGCTTTGGCGCGATCGAGGAATCGGTCGACCTGGTGATATCGGCGGCGTTCGGCGAATGTTCCACGCACGAGACGCTGGTCAGGGAAGCCTATCTGCCGGTCTATGGCTATAGCCACCCGTCCGTGGAGACGCTTGCGGCACGCGAAGAGGGCGCGGCGCGCGAGACGAGCAATGCGCGCGACCGGTTGCGCGAGCAGATGATCGGGCTGATCCTGCGCGAACGGGCGTTGCGGGCGAAGAGCGAGTGACGGCGCGCGCTGGGCGAGGCGATAATCGTCGGCAGCTGCGTTGAATAGCCTGGACGGGTGCGAATCGTGTGCAGGGACGAAGCCGTTCAGCCTTCATGTTGCTGAGCCGCCAATTCCGCATCTCGCCTCTCCTGCAGGAGCGGAGAGTGAACCATGCCCCGCATGGTTCAGGTCGGGCCGGCGCCTGGCCGAGCCGTCGCTGGGTTGGGTGGGGACCGGCCCCGAACGGCGCGCTTGCGGCACTGCCCCACCCCACCCCAACCGCTCCCCTGAAGGGGAGGGGCTTGAGAAGAGCCGTGCTCGCCGGGATTGGCATGGGCGGACGTTCATTCAGCGGTGCGGGAGTTCCGCTCTCAAACCCGACGGCGCGGCGCAATCAGCGTTGCTTCTTCGCCGTGCTCGCGGTGAAATCCGGATCCTTTTTCGCGACCCAATCGACGAACTTGCGGATATTGGGGTTGGCCAGCAGGCCCTCCACATCCATCCCGTAGCGTTGCAGTTCGGCATTGCTGAAATTGGCCATCAGCGTCTGCTGGCAAATCGGGTGCATCGGCACGACATCGCGCCCGCCGCGGCTCTTGGGCACGGGGTGGTGCCAGACGATGGTCTTGCCGGTCGGTCGGCCACAGAGCCAGCACGGCACCGCGGCCGCCGGCGCCTCCTCCTCGCGCTGCTCGTCTTCATAGGGACCATGTTTCGAATGCTTGCGGGCCATGTCGCTCCGCATGCCTGAAATTGCTCTGCGCCGCCATAGCAGTGCGGCCGGCTTTGCCACAGCGGGGTTATACCAACTCCGAGCGAGTTTGGGTGGTTCAGCCGGGGTGGTTGCCCATCATCTCGCCGAGGCGCACCGGTCGTTCGGGTGCCCAATCCGCGTTGAAGGCGATGGTGCCCGGCGTGAACAGCATGACGATTGTCGAACCAAGCAGGAAGCGGCCCATTTCCTCGCCCTTTTCGAGCACGACCTCCCGGTCGGCATAGCGCCATTCGCACAGCTTGCCGGTGCGCCGGGGATTGACCACGCCGTGCCACACCGTCGCCATGCTGCCGACGATGGTCGCACCGACCAGCACCATCACGAACTGGCCGTACTCCGGCGATTCGAACACACACACGACGCGCTCGTTACGCGCGAACAAGTTGGGCACGCCGCGCGCGGTGGTGGGGTTCACCGAGAACAGCGCGCCGGGCACGTAGATCATCCGCGTCAGCGTGCCGTCGCACGGCATGTGCAGGCGGTGATAGTCCCGGGGCGACAGATAGAGGTTAGCAAAGCTCCCGTAGCGGAAGCGCGCCGCCAGCGCGCTGTCGCCGCCGACCAGCTGGGTGGTGGTGAAGCGATGGCCCTTGGCCTGCACGATGCGATCGTCGTCGATGGTGCCGAACTGGCTGATCGCGCCGTCGACCGGGCAGACGAAATCGGCCGCGGCCAGCGGTCGCGCGCCGGGCTTGAGCGGCCGGGTGAAGAACGCATTGAAACTGTCATAGCTGGCGATGTCGGGATTAGCGGCTTCGCTCATGTCGACGCCGTAGCGGCGCACGAACCAGCGGATCAGCGGGCGCGTCATCGCGCTGCCCTCTGCTCCAGCGACGCGGCCGGCGAGTTCGGTCAGGCGCTGCTTGGGCAACAGATGTTGCAGCAGGATCTTCAGGCGATCGGTCATGGTCTGGCTCGACATCGTGGAGATTGGCGCAGCAGGTGCGCGACCCGTTACCGTCAGCGCTTGTCCCGGCCGGCTGGCGGCCGGCGTGGGCCGCCGGGCTTGGGCGGTCCGCGGCGTGGCGCGCGATCGACGCGGCCGGCGGTGCCGGTGGGTGCCGGGCGCGGCGCGGAAGGCAGCACGCTTTTCGCCTCGGCGATGACGTAGCCGTCTTTCTGGAGCTGGGTGAATGCGTTGCGCACGCTGGTCGCGACGGCCTTTTGCACCGCCGCCGGAAGATCGCCGAACGCGGTGTTGGCATGGATCGAGGCGAGGTCGCGGATCAGCGCATTGGGGAGGCCCTGCGAGGCATCCTTCAGGGCGACGATCGCATCGACGACCGCCGCATTGATCACATCGTGGACGATTTCGGTTGCTGATCTTGCCATGCGACCCCCAAGGCACAGAGCATTGCGCGGGTCAACCGGGGGCAGCGCAGGCGCCGGGCCCGACGCCCGCGCCGCATCACCTTGCCGGCTTCAGATATTTGTCGAACCAGTCGATCGTGCGCTGGAGCGAGTCGAGCTGATTTTCGCGCTTGGCAAAGCCGTGGCCCTCCGCCGGGTAATAGACGACCTCGGCGACGCCGCCATGCGCCTTGATCGCGTCGGTTACCTGCTGCGCCTGGCCGCGCGGCACGCGGATGTCGTTTTCGCCCTGCAGCGACAACAAAGGCGCCCTTGCCGCGGCGATATAGGTCAGTGGCGAGGCGGCATCATAGACGCGCGGGAAGCTCGCAGGATCGCCGAGCAGCGATTTTTGATAGGCCTGCAGCCCTGCATCCTCATGTTCCCACATCGTGCGCCAGTCGATGATGCCGAAATATTGCACCGCGGCGGCGAAGGCGTCGGGCGCCCGGCCGATCGCCATCAGCGTCATGAAGCCGCCATAGGAGCCGCCGGTGATACCGACGCGTTTCGCGTCGACATAACCGGTAGCGACGAGGAAATCCTTTGCCGCCAGTTCGTCCTTCAGGTCGCCGCCGCCGAGATCCTGGAAATTCGCCACCTGAAAGGCATGGCCATAGCCGGTCGAGCCGCGCGGATTGGGCTGGATGACGACATAGCCGCGGCTGGCGAGCGCGGTCGCCATCTTGCTGAAAGTGTCGTTGGTTTGCCCGGTCGGGCCGCCATGCGGGATGACGATCGCCGGGTTGGTGCCGTCGCGGCGCAGGTTAAAGGGCATGGTGACGATCGCGCTGACCAACGTCCGGTCGAAGCTGCGATAGGTGACGACCGAAGAGCGCGGCAGGGTCGCCGGATCGAGGCTGGCCATGGCGAGCAGGATCGGCGCGTCGACGGTGTCGTGCGCGAGATCGACGACGACCGGCATGCCGGGCGAGGTGGCGCCCTGTTGCAGCACCAGCAGGTGGCGCGAATCCGGCGCGAAGGGCTTGCTGCCGAGCGGGGAGCTGGCGCCGGGCGGCAGCGCGAGCGGGCGCTCGGCCATGGTGGCGAGGTCGACGAGGCTGATCACGCTGCGCCCGTCGCTGTTGGTGTCGACGAGCATCGCGTTGCCGTCAGGCGACAGCGCGTCGGCATTCTGCTCCCACGGGGTCGGCTTGAGCCAGCGCCAGGTCGCGGTCTTCATGCTGTAGACGCCGGCATGCGATTGTCCGGTGCCATCGTTGGTCGTCATCGCCAGCGTCGCGCCGTCCGCGCTGGCGTCGGCGGCGGCGAACACCGTTTTGGGCTTGCCGAGCAGGCGAGTCGCCTTGGCCGAGGCGATTTCGACCCGCCACACTTCGCCCGCCGTACCGTCGGTGAAGCCGCGATTGGCGATGAGCGCGCGGCCGCCATCGACCCACGCCACGGCGCCCCAGCTCCATTGCGGATCGGCCTCGGCGGTGAGCAGGGTGACCTTGCGCGTCGCGAGATCGAGGATGGCGAGATTTTCCTGGCCCTGTTCCTTGCGCTTGATCGAAAAGGCGATGCAGGAGCCGTCGGGCGAGACGAGCAGGCCGGATTCGCGGATGTCGGGCGTGTCGGTGAGGTTGGTGACCGCGCCGCCGCTCGCGGGCACGGCGTAGATGTCATATTGCTCGTCGCCGCCCTTGTCCTGCAGGTAAAACACCGTCCTGCCGTCGGGCGCGACGACGATACCCGACTGGCGATCATCGGCCTGGGTCAACTGGACCGGCCAGCTGCCGCCCGCCGCGCTGCGCCAGATATTGTAGCGCCCGGTGAGATTGGTCGAGAGGAACAGTTGCGTGCCGTCGGCGCTCCACGCCGCCGAGAGCAGGCCGCGCGAATAGCCGAGATCGGCGATCGGCACGGGCCGGGCGGCGGCATTTTCGGGCGAGGCGACGCTGTGCGGATCGGTGACCGGGCGCGGCGGCGTTGGCACCTCGGCATAGGCGATGGTCGATGCGCCAAGCAGGGCGGCCATGGCGGCGGTGGTCATGCGCATCGGTCGAACTTCCCTAGTTTTATCGAAGGGGTCGAAGGTGCGGGAGCGGGGACGGATTGTCCAGCCGGGCCGTGATCATCGCGCTGCCTGCCCGCGGCATGAAGCAGACCGTGACAAGCCGGCGGACCGCAACCATAGGAACGCGCACCCGGCCCGAAGGAGAATCGATGCGCCTGTTGATCTGCATGCTGTTTGCCCTGTTGCTCGGCGCGGCGGCGCCCGCGACCCCGCGCGAACCGTCGGTGGTGCGCGTGCGGCTTGACACCAGCGCCGGCGCGATCACGCTGGCGATCGACGTGCGGCACGCGCCGAAAACGGCGGCGAACTTCCTTGCCTATGTCGATGACGAGCGGCTCGACGGAACGCGCTTCTACCGCGCGGCGCGGCGCGCGGGGCAGCCCGGCAAGGGCTTCATCCAGGGCGGGATCGACACCGATGCACGGCGGCGGCTCGAGCCGGTCGAGCTCGAGCCGACCAGCACGACGGGGCTGCGCCATGTCGTCGGCGCGATCACGATGGCGCGCTATGGCAGCGCGAATTCGGGAACCGGCAATTTCTCGCTGCTGACCGACCCGCGCCCCGACATGGACGCGCGGCCGGGTTACCAGGGCTATGCCGTGTTCGGGCGCGTGATCGGCGGGATGGACGTGGTCAAGCGCATTCTGGCGATGCCGACCAGCCCCGGCGGCGAGGGCGCGTTCAAGGGCGAATTGCTGCTCCGCCCGGTGACGATCACGCGCGCGGTGCGCCTCGACGGGACGGCGAAACCGACCGGCTATGTGAAGGTGTGGAAGTTGCTCAAGGGGATTTGAGCGGGCATGCGCGCGTATGGGACCTGGACTATGCGGGCAAGGGTGATCGCCGCATAGTCCAGGGAGGTGCCGGAGGTTGGCCGGGGAGCCTCCTCCAGCGCCGTGGCGGCGAGGGATCCGCTGCGTTGGCGAGACCGCTATCGGGGCGGCGTTTTGCCGGCATGTTTCGATTTGTTGCGGCATGTCGGCGGCATGTGGCAACGGCACCGTCGCGCCGACGATTCCCGGTGCGGTCAACCAGATATCCACCAAATGGCGTTAGCCGTGCGGCGATGAACGTCATGCCGATGCAGATCGTCGCCGCGGCGGCGCCGCGACGCGCGGTTGCAGCCTATCGCGGGGACATCGACGGGCTGCGCGCCGTGGCTGTGACGGCGGTGGTATTGTTCCACGCTGGCATCACCGGCCTGTCGGGCGGCTTTGCCGGGGTCGACATCTTCTTCGTCATCTCAGGGTATCTGATCGGCGGGATCGTCCACCGCGAGATCGGCGCGGGGCGGTTCCGCTTTGACGGCTTCTATGCGCGGCGCGCGCGGCGCATTCTTCCGGCGCTGATCGCGGTATCGCTGGCGACGCTCGTGCTCGGGTTGGCGCTGCTCGGGCCGGCCGAACTGACGCGGTTCGCGGTCAGCGCAGCGGCGGCGTTGCTCGGCCTGTCCAACCTGTGGTTCGTCCACAGCACCGACTATTTCGCGCCCGACGCACGGCTCGAGCCGTTCCTGATGACCTGGTCGCTGGGGATCGAGGAACAATTCTACCTGCTGCTGCCGCCGTTGCTGCTGGTGATCGGGTGGCTGCGGGCGAAGGCGGTATTGTGGGTCGTGCTGGCAATCTCGGCGATTTCCCTGGCGCTCGCGCTGGTGGCGACGCCGCTCAGGCCGGTGGAAGCCTTCTACCTGCTGCCGACGCGGGCGTGGGAGCTCGGCATCGGCGTCGCACTGGCGATGGCGCATGAGGCGGGCCTGGCCGTGCCGCGCAAGGCGCAGCCATGGGTCGCGCTTGCCGGTGTCGCGGCGATCGTGCTTGCGCTGACCATGCTCGACGAACAGGCGCGCTTTCCCGGCTATGCCGCGCTGCTGCCGACGCTGGGCACGGTCGCGCTGCTGGCGACGCACGACAGCGGGATCAACCGGCGCGTGCTCGCCAGCCGCCCGTTGGTCGCGGTCGGGCTGATCTCCTATTCCTGGTATCTGTGGCACTGGCCGTTGCTCGCGCTGTTGCGGATCTGTGCCGCCGGGCCGGTGCCGCCGGCGCTGCTGATCGCGGTCGGCGTCGGGTCGATCGTCCCGGCATGGCTTTGCTGGCGCTGGATCGAGCGGCCGTTTCGCCATCCGCGTCGGCCCAAAACCGACCGCGCGACACTGCTCCGTTATGGTGCGGCGCTCGCCGTCTGTGTCGGGCTTCTGCTGGCGATCGCAGCCTCGCATGGGCTGCCAGGACGTGTCGGTGGAGCAGGACAGCGCGTCACCGCCGTGCTGGCGGACAGTCGCGGCAGCCCGTGCCTGGCCGATTATGGTACCCGTCGGCCAAACCTCTCTCCGGCCTGCTTACCACCAGACACGGGACCGCTCGTCGCGCTGCTTGGCGACAGCCACGCCTCGGCGCTGGGCGACGCGTTGCGCGAAGCCGCGCGCGCGCATGGCTACGGACTGCTGCAGATGACCGCAGCATCGTGCCCACCGCTGCTTGGCGCGACCCCGCGGCTGAAGGCGCATCCCGGCGCGGCGCAGGCCTGTGCGGCGTTCGACGCAGCGGCGATCGCGCGCGCAGCGGACGATCCGCGCGTCAAGATCGTGGTGCTGACGGCGTTCTGGGAATCGCCGTTCAGCAAGCACGCGCTGACGAACGGCGACGGGCTGGTCGACGTCGATCCGCGATTGGGCGGTCGGGCCAGCGCCGTCGAACTCGATATGGCGCTGACGCGTACGCTGATCCGGCTGCTGCAAGCCGGCAAGCGCGTCGTGCTGCTCGGCGACGCACCGTGGATCAAATTCGATCCGGCGCTGCATGCCTGGGCGGCGTTCCTGCCGCTGCGTGGGGCGGTCGAGCGTGCGGTGACGCCGGGTCTCGATGACAGCGCGGGACGCGTGCCGCTGCGCTTCGTCGAGCCGCTGGACGACACGGGGAGCCGGCTTGTCGCGGCGGTGGGGGCGAAGGTGCCGCGGGTGCGGTCGATCGCGCTGCGCAGCGTGCTGTGCGAGCATGGACATTGCCGGACGAGCCAGGGCACTACGCCGTTCTTCATCGACCAGCAGCATCTGTCGCGTGCCGGGGCGGATTTCGTGGTGGAGCGGATCGAGCCGCGCTTGTGGGGGACGCGCGACTAACGCGGCGCCGAGGCATTGGTTCGGAATCCCCGATGAGCGTCCCCCAACTGGACCCCGGCCGTCGCCGGGGAGCGGCTTCCGCCAGGCGAACACCAGACGTGCCAACGCAAGCCGGGCGTGGCAGCTTTCGCGACCACGCCCCGCAATGCCCTGGCCGAAGCCAGCGCGCTTATTCGGCGGCGACGGTGCCCTTGGCCGGACGCGGGTCGCGGCGCTCGGCGATGCGCGCCGACTTGCCGGTGCGGCCACGCAGATAATAGAGCTTGGCACGCCGCACGACGCCCTTGCGGACGACCTCGATCGACTCGACATTGGGCGAATAGAGCGGGAAGACGCGCTCGACACCCTCACCGAAGCTCATCTTGCGCACGGTGAAGTTCGAACCCATGCCCTTGTTCGAGCGCGCGATGCACACGCCCTCGTAATTCTGCACGCGGGTGCGCTCGCCTTCGACGACCTTGACGCCGACCTTCAGCGTGTCACCGGGGCGGAATTCCGGAATCTTCTTGGTCTCGTGGAACTTGGCGATCTGCTCGGCTTCGAGCGTCTGAAGCAGGTTCATTCTTCGTCCTCTGACGTTGTTTGCCGCGCGCCAGAGGGCGACCCGACCCGAGCGCCCTGATGACGCTCCCAAAGGTCCGGCCGCCTTAGCCGTGTATCGGTCTCGGCCATCGACTTGCGCCAGGCCGCGATCCTCGCATGATCCCCCGATCGCAGCACTTCGGGGATCGTGCGCCCTTCCCACATCGGTGGTCGGGTATAATGCGGATATTCGAGAAGGCCGCTTTCGAAGCTTTCCTCGTCTCCGCTGGAAGGGGCGCCCATTACGCCGGGCAGCAGCCGAATGCAAGCGTCGAGCAAGACGAGCGCGCCCATCTCGCCGCCGGACAGGACATAGTCGCCGATCGACACCTGCTCGACCGCGCGGCCCGCGAAGATGCGCTCGTCGAAACCCTCGAACCGACCGCACAGGACGATCGCGCCGGGACCGGCGGTAAGCGCGCGGACGCGAGCCTGGGTGAGTGGCGCGCCGCGCGGCGTCATGGCGAGGACCGGGCGGCCATCCGCCACGCTGTCGATCGCGCTGGCGAGGACGTCGACACGCAGCACCATCCCTGCCCCGCCGCCGGCCGGCGTATCATCGACGGTGCGGTGCTTGTCGGCGGCAAAGTCGCGGATATTGACCGCATCGAGCGACCATTTGCCATCGGCCAGCGCCCTGCCCGCCAACGACGTGCCGAGCGGGCCGGGGAACATGTCGGGGTAGAGCGTGAGGATCGTGGCGGCGAAGGTCACGGTCGCACCGGCGGTAGCGGAGCCGACATCAAACCGACCAGTTCTCGACCGCGAGATCGGGAATGTCGGCGAAATCCGCGACATTGTCGGTCACGACCGTCAGCCCGTGGGAAAGGGCATGAGCCGCGATCAGCCGGTCATAGCTGGCGCGGCGGAACGGCAGGGTCGCATAGGCACGGGCAGCCTTATAGTCGAAGTCGAGCACGGGAACGTGCCTCACGAACTTTTCAAGCTTGTCGAAGGCGGGCGCCCTGCCACGAACCGAACCATAGGCGACCTCGGCATAAACGACAGAGGACGTCACGATGTCACCCTCGTCGCACGCGCCGAGCCGCGCGCGGAGCGTATCGCCCACGCCCAGCACCGCGCGGATGACGATGTTACTGTCGAGAAGGTATTTCACTTCTCATCGCGTTCGGGAAAATCGATGAGGTCGCGTGGCTGGAACAGTCGATCTTCCGGCGCGATCAAGTCGAGCGCCTCTGCGGAGCCCCAAATCTCACCGACGGCGAATTTGCGTTTCGGACGATCGACCGGCGCGAACGAGAAAGCCTCGCCATCTTCGACGCGCAGGTCCATTTCCATCCCGGCACTCAGCCCGAGGCCAGCCGGAAGGCGGAGGGCAAGCGAATTGCCGGATTTAAAGACCTTTGCCGTGTAGTGCCTGACGTCCTTGGCGCGCATCCACGGCGCAGAGCCGATCAGACGCTGCATTTCAGCACGATAGGGCTGCTGCCCATCAACTTCTTTCACTCTCGACATCTCACCTTCCGTGCATACATGACGTATATACGGCGACGTGAGATGATCGTCAACGAAAGGACTGATCAAACCGCCACAAACGCCGCGTCAACGACCATGCGCTCGGCGTTCCACTCCGGCACCGCGTCGGGGTTCATCGGGATCATGAAGCGCTTGCCATCGGGGCGTTCGATTTCGATCACGTCGCCGGCGCCGTAATTGTCGATCGCGACGACGCGGCCGAGCGCATCGCCCTCGGTCGAGACGGCGGCGAGGCCGAGCAGGTCGGCGTGGTAATATTCACCTTCCTCCAGCGGCGGGAGGTCGGCGCGGGGCACGGTGATTTCGGTGCCGCGCATTGCCTCGGCGGCGGTGCGGTCGGCGATTTCGGCGAAACGCGCGATCTGGCCGTTGCCGCCGTGGCGCAGCGATTTGAGTGTCAGCTTGCCGTCGTTGAAGCGCTTGTACGCCTTGAGATCGTCGGCGAAGATCTTGAGACGCACCTCCCCGGCCACGCCGTGCGCGCCGATGATGGCGGCGACAACGATGGGTTTTTCGGATGCTGGCGGTGAGGCAGGGGCGGTTTCAAGGGGCAGCTTTTGCGGCGGCCCCTCTCCCCGGCCGGCATTGGCCGCAGGCGTGGCCGGTTGCCCCCCCGGGGCAACCTGAGGAGTGCCGGGGGCACTCCTCACCACGTTGCGGCCGATGCCCCCCGAGGGGGAGAGGGAGATTTGCTCATCCTTCGACCGGCGGGGTCTCTTCCGAAACGGCCTCGGCGACGGCTTCAGCTTCCGGGGTCGGCGCTTCGGTTGCGGCTTCGATCTCGGCGGCGACGACGGCTACGGCTTCCTCGTTCGAGTCAGCGGCAGGCGCTTCGGCGAGAGGAGCTTCCTCGGCGATCGGGGCAGCTTCCTCCGCCACGGGAGCTTCCTCAGCAGCGGACGCTTCCTCAGCGACCGGGGCTTCCTCAGCGACCGGGGCTTCCTCAGCGACCGGGGCTTCCTCGACGACCGGGGTTTCCTCGACGACCGGGGCCTCCTCGACGACCGGGGCCTCCTCGACGACGGGCTCGGGTGCCGGTGCGGCAGCGGCCTCGGCGGCGGCTTCCTCGGCGGCCTTCAGCTTCTCGGCACGTTCGTCGGCGCGCTCGGTCGCCTTCTCGCCGGGCTTGCCCTTGTTGGGGTTGCTGCGCGCGGCGCGCTCACGGACACCGAGCACGTCGAGAAAACGCGCGACGCGGTCGGTCGGCTGGGCGCCGACGCTCAGCCAATGCCTGGCGCGATCGCTGTCGAGCACGACGCGCTTGGCATCGTCCTTGGCGAGCAGCGGGTTGTAGGTGCCGAGCTTCTCGATGAAGCGGCCGTCACGCGGGCTGCGTGCATCGGCGACGACAATGCGGTAATAAGGCCGCTTCTTGGAACCGCCGCGCGACAGACGAATGGAGATAGCCATGGGTATTCTTCCTTCTTTCTAAGCTTGTTATTTCTTCTTGTTGATGAAATTCTGAAATCCGGGCGGCAGGTTGGGCATGCCGGGACCATTGAGCCCGGGCAGGTTGCCGGTCATCTTGCCCATCGCCTCGCCGAGCTCAGGGCCACCGATGGCGTTGCCGAGTCCGCCCATGCCACCCATGCCGCCGCCCTTGCCGAGCATCGCCATCATCCCCTTGATGCCGCCCATCTTCTTGATGCGCTTCATCGCCGAGGACATTTCGAGGTGCATCTTCATCAGCTTGTTGACGTCCTGCACGGTCGTGCCGGAGCCCTTGGCGATGCGGATCTTGCGCTTGGCGTTGATCAGTTCGGGCTTGGTGCGCTCCTTCGGCGTCATCGATCCGATCATCGCGTCCATGCGCAGCAGGATCTTTTCGTCGACCGCGCCCGAGGCCATCGCCGCCTGCGCCTTCTTCATGCCGGGGATCATCCCCGCAAGCGCGCCGAGACCGCCCATGTTGCGCATCTGGGCGAGCTGGCCGCGCAGGTCGTTCATGTCGAACTGACCCTTGGCGAGCCGCGCCGCCATCTTCTCGGCGTCTTCCTGCTGGATCGACTCCGCGGCACGCTCGACCAGGCTGACGACATCGCCCATGCCGAGGATGCGGCCGGCGACACGACTCGGATGGAACGCCTCGAGCGCGTCCATTTTCTCGCCGGTGCCGGCGAACTTGATCGGCTTGCCGGTGACGGCGCGCATCGAAAGCGCGGCGCCGCCGCGCGCATCGCCGTCCATGCGAGTCAGCACGACGCCGGTCAGCGGCACCTGGGCGGAGAAGCTCTGTGCGACGTTGACCGCGTCCTGACCGGTCAGCGAGTCGACGACGAGCAGGATTTCGGCGGGCGTCGCAATGTCGGCGACGGCGCGCATCTCGTCCATCAGCGCCTGGTCGACATGGAGCCGGCCGGCGGTGTCGAGCATCAGCACGTCATAGCCCTGCAGCCGGGCGGCGGCGAGCGCGCGGCGGGCGATGTCGACCGGCTGCTGGCCCGGCACGATCGGGAGGGTGGCGACCTCGATCTGCGTGCCGAGCGTGGCGAGCTGTTCCTGCGCGTTGGGGCGATTGACGTCCAATGACGCCATCAGCACCTTCTTGCGCTCGCGCCCAGCGAGACGCTTGGCGATCTTGGCGGTGGTGGTGGTCTTGCCCGAGCCCTGCAGGCCGACCATCATGATCACGGCGGGCGGGGTGACGCCGAGTTCGAGCTCCGACGCGTCGGCACCGAGCATCTCGACCAGCGCGTCGTTGACGATCTTGACGACCTGCTGGCCCGGGGTGATCGAGCGCAGCACATTCTGGCCGACGGCGAGCTCGGTAACCTTGTCGACGAAGTCGCGTGCGACGGGCAAGGCGACATCGGCTTCGAGCAGCGCGACGCGCACCTCGCGCATCGCCGCGCGGACATCGGCCTCGGTAAGCGCACCACGACCACGCAGGCGATCGAAGACGCCGCCTAGCCGGTCGCTCAGACTGTCGAACATCACATCACTCCGTTCCTGATCGAGCCCGCCAGACGCAAACGCAAAACACGCCGGCGGACGAAACCTCGTCGGCCGGCGTCGCCCTTGGGCGGCAGTTTCACGTGTCCTGTCGGAAACGATCGCGCCGCCCTTTAGTCCAGCACCGCCGGAATGGCAACCCGAGCACGACCTTGCGGCGCGTTAACCGCGATTCCACTCGCCGTGCACGATCGTTTCGGCTGCGCTTAACTCCTTCTATACCGCGTCCGTGGCAAAGACACCGCTTCGGGATCGGGCGATGGGGCAAAGCCGCAATGGTGCAAGACAGAAGCGACGACACGACCCGCAAGACGTCGCTCGCCCACCGCGATCTGTTGAGCGGAGCGATCACCGTATCGGCGATCCTGCTGTTCGTCGGTACCGGCAGCTCGGTTCTATCGACCTCGATCCAGCATTATTTCGCCGGCGGACAGGGACCGGACCAGACCCTGGTCATCGCACTGCTGCTCAACGTCGCGTTGATCCTGTTCGGCTGGCGCCGCCACCGCGAGCTGGCGCACGAAGTGACGGTGCGCACTGCCGCCGAGGAACGCGCCCAACAACTCGCCTCCAAGGACCCGCTGACCGGCTTCCTCAACCGCCGCAGCCTGGCCGAAGAGGGTGCGGCGATGTTCGTTCGCGCCGAAAGTCGCGGCAAGGCGATGGCGCTGCTGATGCTCGACCTCGACCATTTCAAGACGGTCAACGACATGCACGGCCACGCCACCGGCGACGCGTTGCTGCGCGAGGTGGCGGTCAAGATCGCCGAGGCGATGCCGTCGGTCGCACTGACCGCGCGTTTCGGCGGCGACGAGTTCGCCTGCGCCTTTCTGTTCGATGCCGAACACCCCGACACCGTCGAACGCATTGCGGAGAAGCTGATCAGCCGCATGGCGCAGCCGCTCGCCTGCGACGGGTTGCAGCTGCACATCAGCGCCTCGATCGGCATCGCGCGATCAGACTTCGATTGCGGCAGCATCGATGCGCTGATGCGCGCGGCTGATATCGCAATGTATGCGGCGAAGAATGCCGGCCGCAATCGCCTCGCCTGGTTCGATCGCTCGATGGAGCGCGAGCTGCAGGCGCGCAACGAGCTCGAACTGGGGCTTCGCGGCGCGATCCCGCGCACCGAGATCGTGCCGTATTTCGAACAGCAGATCGACCTGACCACCGGCCGGCTTGCCGGATTCGAGATGCTGGCGCGGTGGGAGCACCCGCAGCGCGGGCTTATCGAGCCGGCGCAATTCATTCCGATCGCCGAGGAAACCGGCATCATCTCGGATCTGTCGCTATCGATCATGCGCCAGGCATTCCTCGCCGCGAAGGACTGGGATCCGGCATTGTCGATCTCGGTCAATATCTCGCCATGGCAGCTGAAGGACGTGTGGCTGGCGCAGAAGATCATCAAGGTCCTGACCGAGACCGGCTTTGCCCCGACGCGCCTGGAAATCGAGGTGACCGAGGTCGCACTGCTCGACAATCTCACCCTGGTGCAGTCGATCGTCGGGAGCCTCAAGAACCAGGGCATCCGGCTTGCACTCGACGATTTCGGAACCGGCTATTCGAGCCTGGCGCATCTCCGCGCCCTGCCCTTCGACCGGATCAAGATCGACAAGAGCTTCGTCATGTCGATCAACGAGAATAGCGAGAGCGCGGCAATCGTCACCGCCATAGCGCGGCTGGGCGAGAGCCTCAATCTACCGATCACCGGCGAGGGGATCGAGGACCAGGCGATCGAGGAGCGGCTGCGCGCGCTGGGCTGCGCGCAGGGCCAGGGGTATCTCTACGGTCGGCCAACCAGCATCACGGCAACGCGGCGGCTGCTGGCCGAGCGGCGCTTGCTCCGCCAGCCCGCCGCCCGACCGACGATTTCCGACGCGGTTGCCGAGGGCAAGCGCCTGGCGGGGTGAGCCGCGTCGGCGTGCCGGGCGTGGACTTCGCCGCCGCCCGTCCCTAGATCGCGGCGATGCATGATCCTTCCGGTCGCCGACATGGCTGACCCCGACATCATCAGCCTGGGCTGCCGCCTGAACATCGCCGAAAGCGAAACGATCCGCGCGCTCGTTGGGGGTCGCGATACGGTGGTGGTCAACAGCTGTGCGGTGACCAACGAAGCGGTGCGCGAAACACGCCGCGCGATCCGGCGTGCCCGCCGAACGCGCCCCGAGGCGGAGATCGTCGTGACCGGGTGCGCGGCGCAGATCGATCCGGACAGCTTCGCCGCAATGCCCGAGGTCGACCGCGTGATCGGCAATGCCGAGAAGCTGAACCCGGCCGCGTGGCTGTCACCCGAACCCGTCATCGTCGGCGACATCATGGCGGTGCGCGAGACGGCGCCGCATCTCGCCCATGCCTTTGCGGCGCATGCCCGCGCCTTTGTCGAGGTGCAGAACGGATGTGACCACCGCTGCACCTTCTGCGCGATCCCGTTCGGGCGCGGCAACAGCCGATCGGTGCCGGCGGGTGCCGTGATCGAGCGGATCACGGCGTTGGTCGCAGCGGGCCACCGCGAGATCGTGCTTACCGGCGTCGACCTGACGAGTTACGGACCCGACCTGCCGGGCGCGCCAAGCCTCGGGATGCTGGTCGAACGGATCCTCATCCACGTGCCGGCGTTGGAGCGGCTGCGGCTGTCGTCGCTCGATTCGATCGAGATCGACGAGCGGCTGTTCGAACTGATCACCGGGGAGGCGCGCGTGATGCCGCACGTCCATCTCTCATTGCAGGCAGGCGACGACATGATACTCAAGCGGATGAAGCGCCGCCATTCTCGCGCCGAGAGTGTCGCGCTCGTCGCGCGGCTCAAGGCTGCGCGACCCGAAATCGCGATCGGCGCCGATCTGATCGCGGGCTTCCCAACCGAAAGCGCCGCAATGTTCGCCAACAGCCGCGCGCTGATCGACGATTGCGACATCGTCCATGCGCATATCTTCCCCTATTCCCCACGCGAAGGCACCCCCGCCGCGCGGATGCCGCAGATCGAACCCGAGCTGCGCAAGGCACGCGCCGCGATGTTGCGCGAGGCAGCGCAGGCGCGGCGGCGCGCCTGGCTGCACCGGCTGGTCGGCAGCGCGCAGGCGGTGCTGGTCGAGCGCCCCGGCACGCGTGGCCATGCCGGCAATTTCGTCGACGTCCGGTTTCCCGAAGCACCCGTCGGCTCGATCGCGCGCATTGCGATCAGCGGAATCACTGACGACCATCTGATCGGCAAAGCAATCTAATGGCATCCTGGCACGAAAAACTTATCGGCGGCTTCAAGCGCACCTCCGACCGGCTGGTCGGCAATCTTGCCGGGCTCGGCACGGCGCGGCTCGACGAGGCGACGCTCGACGATATCGAAGAGGCGCTGATCGCCTCCGATCTCGGGCCGGAAACGGCGTCACGGATCCGCAAGCGACTCGCCGAAGGCACGTTCGAGCGCGACATGGAGGAACTCGGCATCCGCCTGATCGTCGCCGAGGAAATCGAGAAGGTGCTGGCGACCGTCGCCAGGCCGCTCGAAATCTCGGCTTTTCCACGGCCGCAGGTGATTCTCGTGATCGGCGTCAATGGCTCGGGCAAGACGACGACGATCGCCAAGCTGGCGCACTGGCTGAAGGAGCAGGATTACGGTGTGATGCTTGCCGCCGGCGACACCTTCCGTGCCGCCGCGATCGGCCAGCTCGCGACCTGGGCCGAACGCGCCGGCGTGCCTTTGGTCAGCGGCAAGGAAGGCGGCGACGCTGCGGGAATCGTCTATGAGGCGGTCAAGCAAGCGACCGCGCAAGGGATCGACGTGCTGATCGTCGACACCGCGGGCCGCTTGCAGAACAAGCGCGAGTTGATGGACGAGCTGGCCAAGATCCGCCGCGTGCTCGGCCGGATCAACCCCGAATCGCCGCATGACGTGGTGCTGGTGCTCGACGCGACCACCGGGCAGAACGCGCTCAGCCAGATCGAGGTGTTTCGCGACCTGGCCGGGGTGACCGGGCTGGTGATGACCAAGCTCGACGGTACCGCGCGCGGCGGTGTGCTGGTCGCGGCGGCGGAGAGGTTCGGCTTGCCAATCCACGCGATCGGCATCGGCGAAGGAATGGGCGATCTGCGACCGTTCGATGCGAACGAGGTTGCGCGGATCATCGCCGGTGTGGAAAGGCCGCGCTGATGGCCAGCAATCCCACTCCCACCCGCGCCAAAGGCAGCCCCGGCTTGCGCATGGCAATCGACTATGCCCCGCTGCTGACGTTCTTCGCGGTCAATTTCTTCGCGCCCGGCGCGCAGCTCGAGCGGCTGCTCGCAGCAACCGCGGCGTTCATGGTGGCGAGCGCCATCGCGATGATCGTATCGCGCTGGAAAACCGGACATATCTCACCGATGCTGTGGATCAGCGGCGTGCTGGTGCTCGTGTTCGGCGGCCTGACGCTTTATTTCCACGATTTGCGCTTCATCAAGATGAAGCCGACCTTCGTCTATTCGATCTTCGCCCTGACGCTGATCTTCGGGCTGGTGACGGGGCGGCCGTTGCTGCGCCAGCTGCTTGAGGCCAGCTATCCCGGCCTTTCAGACAAGGGTTGGCGCCAGCTGACGATCAACTGGGCGCTGTTCTTCATCGGCATGGCGGTGATGAACGAAGTCGTCTGGCGCCATTTCAGCGCTGGCGTTTGGGTCAATTTCAAGGTGTTTGGGGCAATCCCGCTGACCGTGCTGTTTGCACTCGCCAACATCCCGATGCTGATGAAGCACGGACTGAGCGTCGATGCGCCGCTCGAGGTGCCACCCGAGGGATAGGATCCGGCGCTCTCGCTCCGACCGAGAGCGCCGGATGGTATCAGGCCGTTACGCTCTCGCGCTTGCTAGCGAGCGCCGCGTCGTACAGCCGGCCCGCCTCTTCCCAGTTCACAACGTCCCACCACGCCTTGAGATAAGCGGCGCGGTCGTTGCGGTAGGTCAAGTAATAGGCGTGCTCCCACACATCGTTGGCGAGGATCGGCGCGCCTTTTTCCTTGGCGTCGTCCATCAGCGGATTGTCCTGGTTGGGCGTGCTGATGACCTTGAGCTTGCCCTCGGCGTCGGCGATCACCCACGCCCAGCCCGACCCGAACTGGCCGGCGCCCTTGGTATTGAATTCCTCCTTGAGCTTCTCGATGCCGCCAAACGTCGCGATCGCATCGGCCAGCGCGCCCGACGGCGTGCCACCACCCGGCGTCATCAGTTTCCAGAAGAAGGCGTGGTTCCAGAATCCGCCGCCATTGTTGCGGACCAGTGGCGGCTGCGACGAGATCATGCCGAAAATCTGCTCGATCGTCTTGCCAGCCAGCGCCGGGTCTTTCGCGACGCCCTCATTGAGCTTGTCGGTATAGGCCTTGTGGTGCTTGTCGTGATGGAGCTTCATCGTCTCCTCGTTGATGGTCGGCTCCAGCGCGTCATAGCCATAGGGTAAGGGAGGCAGTTCAAAAGCCATCATGGTTCTCCTTGTTGAGGGCTGGTGCGATGGCGCACCAACGTTTCAAAGGGCGATCGGTTCACTCGCTGCACAAAGCTTTGCCGCAAAAGTCGTTTCGTGTGACAAACGAATTCCGGGAGATTATGCAGCCCGGGCGGGGCCTGTGGACTCGTAGGGGAGCAAAGCAAATGGACAAGTTTTTCGCCAATCTCAACGCGGTTCTGGGGGTAGGTTTTCTGCTCGCGGTTGGCCTGATGTTCGCGCCGTATTTCGAACGTGATATCGCGCTTTCAGCCGCCCAGTGGATCCACGTATTCTTCGGCATCCTGTGGATCGGCCTGCTTTATTATTTCAACTTCGTACAGATCCCGACCATGCCGTCGGTACCGGCCGAGCTGAAACCGGGTGTCACCAAATACATCGCCCCAAAGGCGCTGTTCTACTTTCGCTGGGGTGCGCTGTTCACCGTGCTGAGCGGCCTGGTATTGGCGTATATGTATGGCGAACTGCATGAGGCAATGACCCTCCAGCCCAGCGCGCGACTGATCGGCGTCGGCATGTATCTCGCGCTGGTGATGGCGGCCAATGTGTGGTTCGTGATCTGGCCCAACCAGAAAAAGGCACTGGGAATCGTCGAGGCCGATGCCGACACCAAGGCCAAGGCCGGGAAGACCGCGATGATCTTCTCGCGGATCAACACTTTGCTGTCGCTGCCGATGCTGCTGTGCATGGTCAGCATGCGCTGAGATGTCTCCTCCCCGCTCGCGGGGAGGAGTCAACCGGGCATCAGGTCGTGCTTGCGCAGTGCGTGGCGCAACTGGTCGTAGCTCAACCCAAGTGCCTTGGCGGCGGCGCGCTGGTTGAAGCGCGCATCGGCCAGGGCCTTTTGCAGCAATTCGCATTCGAACCGCGCTATCGCGGTTTTGAAATCGCCCGGTTCGTCGGGTTCGACGTGCGCAGGAGCTTCCTGCCGCTCGGCCGGCGCGGCTGGTAACGCGGCCGGTGCCGTCGCGCTGGCCGGGCGATGCGGCGACTGGAACGGGTCGAACTCGATCGCATCGATCGGGCCGGAGTGTTCCCAGCGATAGACGGCGCGTTCGACGACATTGCGCAGTTCGCGGACGTTGCCGGGCCAGTCATAGGCGACCAGCGCTTCGGCCGAGGCGCGGCTGAACCCTTCCCAATCGTCGCGACCCATTTCGGCGGCCATGCGCCGCCCGAAATGATCGGCGAGCACCATGACATCGCCGGGACGCGCGCGCAGCGGCGGCAGCGTGACCACCTCGAAACTCAGCCGGTCGAGCAGATCGGCGCGAAACTGGTGCCGGGCGACCTTGTCGGGCAGATGCTCGTTGGTCGCAGCGACGATGCGCACATCGACGCGCAGCGGACGCGACGAGCCGATCCGTGTAATTTCGCCATATTCGACCGCGCGCAACAGCCGGTCCTGTGCCGCCATCGACAAGGTGCCGAGTTCGTCGAGAAACAACGTGCCGCCATGGGCTTCCTCGAAGCGCCCGGTGCGCGCCTTGGTCGCACCGGTAAAGGCGCCGGCCTCATGTCCGAACAATTCCGCCTCGATCAGCGTCTCGGGCAAAGCGGCGCAGTTCATGATCACGAGCGGCTGGTCCCAACGCGGCGACAAGCGGTGCAGGCGCTCGGCAACGAGTTCCTTGCCGGTGCCGCGTTCGCCGATCACCAGCACCGGCCGGTCGAGCGCGGCCGCGCGACTGGCGCGCTCGAGCGCGTCGAGAAAGGGGCCTGACTCGCCAATGACCTGAGACGCGCGCTGCATTCCCAACGATTGGCGTAAATCACCAAGCCTTGGCAATGAAAATATTGCGCACCGTTCCGCCGACATCGTCAAAAATCCCGGAATTCCGTGATTTTTTGTAATTGGCACGCTCTGTGCTGAGTACCAGACAACGCCGATACGGCGCGACACACAACCAAGCTAGACGGAGCCCTGCAATGACCGCGACCACCAACCTCTTCGCCCGGACCTTCGCCGCCGCTGCCGCGATGGCGATCAGCACCGCGCTCGTCGTGGTGGCGGTCGGCCCGATCGCTCCGGCTGCGCTGTCCCCCCTCACGCAGGTTGCGTGAGGCCTACCGCCGGGGCGGGAACCCCTTCCCCCGCCCCGGCACCCCATTCTTTCTTTTCCCAACTTCTCAGTATCCTTCAGGAGTATCGACCATGGGCATCTTTTCCCGAACCCGCGACATCATCGCCGCCAACTTCACCGACCTGCTCGACAAGGCGGAAGACCCCGCCAAGATGATCCGCATGATCATCCTCGAGATGGAGGAGACGCTGGTCGAGGTGCGCGCGTCCGCCGCTCGCACGATCGCGGACCAGAAGGAAATGCGCCGCCACATCGCCAAGCTCGGCGCGCTTCAGGAGAGCTGGACCGAGAAGGCCGAGCTGGCGCTGTCCAAGGGTCGCGAGGATCTCGCCAAGGCAGCCCTGGTCGAACGCCAGAAGGCGACCGACATGGCCGAGCAGCTCTCGGGCGAGATCACCGTGCTCGACGACGCGCTGAAGGGCGCGGAAGAGGATATCGCCAAGCTGCAGAACAAGCTGCGCGAGGCCCGCACCCGCCAGAACTCGATCGTCACCCGGCTCGAGAGCGCCCATAACCGCGTCAAGCTGCGCGAGATGTATGCCGGCCCGAAGATCGCCGATGCGTTCAGCCGCTTCGAGATCATGGAGCGCCGCGTCGACCTCGCCGAGGGCCGCGCCGATGCGCTGGGCCTTGGTCAGCCGACCAGGAGCCTCGAAGAGGAAATCGCCGAGCTGCGCTCGAGCGAGAAGATCGACGCCGAGTTGGCCGCACTTAAGGCGCGTGTCGCCGGCAAGCAGGATTGAGGCGATGGGCGACATGCTCCCCGTGCTGGTCTGCGCCATCCTGTTCATCGGATTGCCGTGGATCATCCTGCACTACGTCACCAAGTGGAAGCAGGCGCCGAAGATCACCAACGAGGACGAGAAACTGCTCGACGAGCTCTACTCTCTCGCCCGTCGCCTGGAGGATCGCCTGGGTACCGTCGAACGGATCATCGCCGCCGACAATCCCGACTGGCGCACCAGCCTGCCGCTTGCCGAACCAAGCAACAACGATCTTACCCGGAGGAACTGAAATGTCCGCCAGCCGCACCAAATTCTACCTCGACAAGAAGAACGCCAAGCTGATGGGCGTTTGCGCGGGGATCGCCGACTACACCGGCGTCGACGTTACCTGGGTCCGTGTCGGTACCGTCTTGCTGACCTTCGCCACCAGCGGGTGGGTCCTGCTCGCCTATTTCATCACTGGCTGGGTCGCCACGGCCCAACCGCTGGGGCTGTATGAAGACGCCGATGACGCCAAGTTCTGGCAGGGGGTGCGTACCAACACCCGCCGATCGACCGCCGAAGTCCGTTCGGCGTTCCGCGACATCGACCGCCGGCTGGCCGACATCGAGATGATGTACACCAGCCGCAACAGCCGCCTCGCCGACGAAATCGACAGCCTGCGCTGAGACGCAGACTGCAACAGGGAAGAAGACAATGTCGAACCTCGGAATTCTCATCCCGGTCGCCGCGATCACCATCGGGCCGGCCAGTTGGGCCTTCACCACCTGGGTCCGCGCCAAGCACGGCTACCCGTTGAGCGACCGCAAGGGCCGGATGCTGGTCACCCGCGACGGCGACCTGAGCGTCAACCGCCAGACCGAGATCCTCAAGACCGAGAATGATCGCCTGCATGGCCAGGTCTCGCGGCTGGAGGAGCGGATCGCCGTCCTCGAACGCATCGCCACCGACCCGGCCGAGCGTACCTCGCGCGAGATCGAAGCGCTCCGGACGCGAGATTGAGGAACACGCCATGGGACCCAGCATCGTCTTTTTGATCCCTATTCTCGGGATCTCCGTCGGCCTCGTCGCGGTAATCGGCGGAACCATCGTTCGCCCCCTGCTCGCCCACCGCGAGCGTCGGATGGAGATCGAGGCGAGCAAGGTCGCGGAAAAAGCGGCACAATATGCTGCCCAGACCGAACGCCTCGAACAGCGCGTCCGCGTACTCGAGCGCATCGTCACCGACCGCGGCATCGATGTCGCGAATGAAATCGAAAAGCTGCGCGACGAACCGTCGCAGCTCAATTGAAGGACCCGCTGAAATGATCGTCATCTTCGTCGTGCTGGGCTTGATCGCCGCCGTCGGCACCTATCTGACCGAGCGCGTCGACCGCCCACGCCGCCGCCTCGAGCGGATGGCACAACAACCGGCCGAATAGGCCCGCCCCCCTCTAACGATAACGGAGAAGTTCAGATGAACCCGTTCGAAATGGTCGTTGCCATCGTTGTCGTCGTCACCATCGGCGGCGTGCTGCGCGCCCGTTACGGCGTCGGCAAGGACTGGCGCGGCAACGATGTCCGCTTCACCGACGATGCCGGCGCGGCCGAGAATGAAAGGCTGCGCGACGAACTCAAGAGCCTCAAGGAGCGGCTTGCCGTTCTCGAGCGCCTCGCCACCGACTCCAACACGAGCAGCGCCCATCTCGATCGCGAGATCGAGAAGCTGCGCGACCGTAGCTAGACGAAAGGACTGGGATCATGACCGACCCGACCTTCTATGTAACGATGGCGAGCGCGGGGCTCGCCGGCCTGGGGATGCTGGTGTTTGCCGGCCTGACCGGATGGCGCGGCTGGCTCTCGCTCAAGGAGCAGGAACTGCACGTCGCCGGCGAGATGCACAGCGGCCCGTCGCTGCCCAATGCCAGCGCGCGGATCGAGATCGCCGATCTCAAGGAACGCATCCGCAAGCTCGAAGCCATTGCTGCCGGGGTGGACCTTTAGGGTTTGAACCCTGAGGCCCACCCGGCTAGCGGAGGCTGCGATGACCAGCCTCGCCGATCTCCAGGATGAATATGGCTTTCTCGATCCGGACGACCGTTACCGCCTGCTGATCGAATTGGGCCGCGACCTCGAGCCGATGCCGGAAGCGCTAAAGACCGATGCGACTTTGGTCAGGGGATGTTCCGCGTCGGTGTGGGTCTACCCGACCGTCGCGGATGACGGCACATTCCACTTCCTCGCCGATTCCAACGCCGCCATCACCAAAGGCATCATCGCACTGGTGCTGCTGACGGTGCAGGACAAGACCCCGGCGGCAATCCTGGCGAGCGATATCGAGGCGGCGCTGGCGCCGTTCGATCTCAAGAAACAGCTCAGCTCGAACCGCACCCAGGGAATTCCCAACATGATCGCCCTGATACGGGAAACCGCCGCGCGCTATGCCGGCTGAGGCCGATCAGACCTGGGCGCGAGGCTGGGCTTTGACGCGCGGGGTCGCACCCCCGTCACAATAGCGGGCGGTTGGCGGATCGAGGTCGGCTGGCCGGATCAACTGCGACGCTTAGTCCATAGCGCCGTCACGGATGCGCTTACGGTACGCGCCTGCGAGATCGGCGCGCCCTTCCAGTTCATCAAGGTCGCCGCGACCGCCGATGCGGTTCGTCCCTACCTGACCGAAGGGTGGGTGATCGGACAGCCCGCCTTCATGATGGATCGCGCGCCGATGCCGGCACGGCCATTTGAACTGGCGCCGGCCTACCAACTCGAGCGCGACCGGATCAGCGAACAGGTGACCATGGTGACGATTCAGACGGCGAGCGGAGGATTGGCGGCGCGTGGCTTGGTCGGCTTGCTCGGTGATGTCGCAATTCCGGCCGCCTGAAGAACGCGGTCCGGCTCCGCGAACCCTAGCGCGACCGCAACCCAAAACTATCGGCGACTGCCTCCATGGCGGTGCCCTTGCGCACCAGCACCCACTCACCCGGCGACGCGCCATCGATGACCGTGACCGCGCCAAGCGGGCACACGCCAAGGCATTTTGTCTCGACGATCCCGATCGCCGCCTTGCGACCCCGCTTCACACCGAGAAACTTGCGCAGCGCCTTGGCCAGCGGGGTGCGCTGCTTCTCACCGAAGCCACCGTCGAGACGCTTCGAACATTTGCCGCAGACGAGGATGGTGCGTTCCCAGCCCGCGCCGATCGTCGGCTTCACGCCGTCGGCTTCCAGCTCCGTGCTTCTTCGGCCATCCGGAGCACGTCATAGGCCGCCTGGATCGCCTGAAATCGCTTCGCCGCCTCGGCATCGCCGGGGCGCAGGTCGGGATGATGCTCCTTGGCGAGCCGACGCCAGGCGACGCGCACGGCGTCGAAATCGGCATCGCTGTCGAGTTCGAGCATTTCGAACGCGCGCATCTCGTCGCGCGAGCGGGTGCCATCGCCCGGACCGCCCCAGCTATAATGCTTGGCCTCGGCAAAGCCGTTGGCGGCGCGGGTCTCGTCAGCCTCGCGCTCAGCGGCTTCCTCGGCGCTCAGGCCTTCGAAATAATTCCAGCCACGATTATATTCGCCGGCATGCTCCTGGCAGAAATACCAACGCTCGGGGCTGTTGGGCGATTTCGGCGCAGGACAATTGCCGGGTTGGTCGCAACCATGGCGATCGCACATGCGCACCTGCGTCGCCTCGCGCGAGCTGCCATAGCCACGCCAGCGGGGGAAACCCCAGTCTGCGGATCGGGTCGAACGCGTCATCGCGCCCGAGATAGAGGCCGCGGGGCATGAAGCAAGCGCCAGATCGCGATCAGGGCATGATAAAGCGCACGCGATTGGTGCTGCCGCCACAGGCCAGCCCGCCATTCGGTCGATAAGTCGCCTCATAGCGCGCGCCGCCGATCACGCCGGTTCCGGCCTTGGTAAACACGAAGGGCGGATAGGCGATCACGGCGCGCGGCGCGAGCACCTTGCCGTCGGCGGCGATATCGAATTGAATCTGCGTCCAGCCTTCGAAGCCCCACCGCATCGCCTCCATCGGGAAAGCGCCGCCGGCAGCGGCATGGAGCATGTGAGGCGGCGAATCGATCAGCGCGCATTGCCGCGCGTCGAGGCCCGATTGGTCGAACGTCGTCCGCGCCGCCGCAACGTCGCCGGCGCGCGCTTCGAGCGAGGCGAGCCGCATCAGCGCGGCGGCACGCAGCGGCGATGTCTTGTCGAGCGCCGAATCGTCGGCCACCGCCTGGAGCGCGCCGCGCGCAATAGCGCGATCGTGCCGTCCGGTCGCGGAAGCGATGGCCAGGCGGATCGCGGCGCGCGCCTCGGGGCTGGCGGCGAAATGGGCGTCGCCGAGCGCGCGATTGGCTTGATCGACATAACCATGCCAGCCAGAGCGCGAGTCATGATCGGTGCCCCACAGCAGCCTGGCGAATTCGAGTCGTGCGAGCGGCGGCGCATCGGCAGCTTCGACAAGCGCGAGCCCGCGCCGCGCCGCCGCCACCGCCTCATCGGTCGGCACGACGCGGTTGGTCGCGATGGCATGCAGCAGCGGGACTAATGTCAACGAATTTATGCCCTTGGCACCCTCCGCCGCTGCTAGCCGGGTGCGCAGCTGCGGCAGGATGACGGCGTCCGATCCGACAAGGTCCGGTGCGTCCTCGACATTGCGATCGGCAAGCCATGCGGCCAGCCGACCGGCGAGATGTGTCGAGATTGATGGCGCGGCGAACGCCGTCGAACAGCGCATCTCGACGCGGGCACGGTAGCGAAAAAAGGCCGGCAGTCCTTTGGTCTGCTCCGGCGTCCACGACCAGTCGCGCACCGCGCGCGCGAATTCGAGCCCCGCTGCGCCACCGCCCGCGGCATAGATCGGCGCGACGTCGATCACCGTGCCATCGTCGCGAATCGAGAACTGCACGACCGAGGCATCGGCGGGTTTGAGATCGGCGTCGCCACCGCACGGCGGCGGCTCCATTTGCACGCCCGGATCGAATTCACCCTTGGGCAAGCGGCCCGCTCCGGTCATCGCCATATATTGACGCGCATCATCGGGATTGCCGAGCAGCAGCGCCGCGATCGAATAGTCGGAGCGTGCTGCGACGTCATACAGGTCGGTCTTCGCGGTCAGGCCGCCGAGCAACTTCACCGCCTCACCGGCCCTGGCCCGCGCCGCCTTGTAGTCGCCACGATTGAGCAACAGCCGGCTCTCTGCCGAGCGCGCGATCGCCACGCTCTTGGCGTCGAAACCGTTCGCCGCGATCAGCGCATCGAGGCGCCCCATCTCCGCCATCGCAGAATCGCTGTCGGTGAAGGTTTCGGTCGTGATCAGCCCACGCAGCGAAGCCAAAGTCGCGACCGGCACCGCGGCCAGCGGCACCGCCTTGCGATAGGCATCGACGGCGGTGGCATAATCGAGCTGCGATTCGGCGATCTGACCAATGGTGAACCAAGAGAGGTAGCGATCCTCATCCAGGCTTTTGTCGCCGACCGGCAGCGCAGCAAGCCCCGCACGCGCCTCCGCGGCCGCCTCTTCGAGGCGTTTCAGCAGGAACAGGGTACGCCCCTTGCGCAACCGCACCAGCGCAAGGGTGCGGTGCGATACGCCGGGGCGCTGCTCGATCGCCTGCCATGCTGCCAGCGCGCCGTCATAGTTGCCGTCGCTATCGAGTTTCGTCGCGGCGTCGAATTGCTCTTGCAACGTCGTCGCCGGGGGAGATTGCGCCGCGATCGGCATGGAGAGCGCCATCGCCATCCCAGCCAAGCACCGTCCAAGCCGTCTCATCGCCCGCCCCTTAATCCCCTGATTGCAGGAAGATGCGGCAACGGACTGAAAAATACCAGAGGGCCTGTAAGCCGGGTTCTGTGCCGCCCTTGCGGGCGGCGGCGACCATTCCTCTAGGCCGACATTTGCATGCCGGCTCAAGCAACCAACCCGGGCGACGAGCTGAAACGAAGCCCATATGCCGCCCCTATTCGGTCTTGCTCCCGGTGGGGTTTGCCGTGCCGCGTCCGTTACCGGTCGCGCGGTGCGCTCTTGCCGCACCCTTTCACCCTTGCCATGCCCCGAAAGGCGTTGGCGGTCTGCTCTCTGTGGCACTTTCCCTGGGGTCACCCCCGCCGGGCGTTACCCGGCACCGTCGTTTCGCGGAGCCCGGACTTTCCTCGCGATGCTTGCGCACCCCGCGGCCGCCCGGCCCTCTGGTGGGACGCCTGTAGCGCGAGTTTCACTCGCACGGAAGAGCCGACCCGCACCGCGACGAATCACTCGTCCCCCTGCGGCTTTGGCAACAGCAGCGCGAGCAGGATACAGCGACATTCGCCGTCGATCACGCCGTCGATCAGTTCGTGTCGATAGCGGCGCTGGAACGCAACGATCGCGGCGAGCTTGTCGGTGACGTCATAGCCGAAGCGTTCGAGCGCAACGAGAAATCCGGCATCGCTCCAGCCCGGGTCCATCAGATTCCTGGTCGGGCGGGGCAAGGCGAGGCGCACGCGGGCGAGCCTGTTCCACGGGAACAGCTCGCCGGGATCCTGCTTGCGCATCGGCGCGATGTCGGAATGGCCGACGACATTGCCGCGCGTGATGCCATGCCGTTCCTTGATCGCCGACACCAGTGGGATCAGCGCGTCGATCTGTTCCTCGGTAAACGGACGATAGCCGAACTGATGGCCCGGATTGACGAGTTCGATGCCGATGCTCGCCGAATTGATGTCCTCGATCCCGCGCCAGCGCGACTGGCCGGCATGCCATGCCCGCTTGTCCTCGGCGACCAAGCGGTGGATCGTGCCGTCCTCATCGACGAGATAGTGCGCCGACACCTCGGCTAGCGGGTCGCAAAGCCGCTCCAGCGCCATTCGCGCATCGACCATGCCGGTATAGTGCAGCACGATCATCGTCAGCGGCAATTTGCGCTCGTTGAAGTTGGGCGACGGCGTCTCGATGATCGTCATGGCGCCTTCCCTGCCTGCTTCACGCGACCATGGGCGGCGCCTCGACGAAACACAACGCCGACGTGCTGTCCACCCGTACTCAGGCTGCCGCGGCACCGCTTTCGGCGATGCCGGTCGGTTCGTACAGGCCGCGATAGGTCGGGCTGGGGCGGAACGCATCGGTCTGGCCGATCACCGTCTCGCCGGCACCGAGCACCAGCAGACCGCCGGGTCGCAACACCTGGGCGAGCCGAGAGAAGACATGGCGACGCATTGCCGGCCCGAAATAGAGCAGCACATTACGGCACAGGATGACGTCGAAGCGCCCGACCGGCAACGGATCGGCAACGAGATTGAGCTGGCGGAACTGCACGCGACGAACAAGCTCGGGGCGTGCCACCCAGTCGTCGCCGACGGTCTCGAACCACTGCATCATCCGCCGCACAGCCAAGCCACGCTGTATCTCGAACTGCGAAAACCGCCCTGCCCTGCCCCGCACGATTGAGGCATCCGAGATGTCGGTGGCGATGATTTCGGGTGCCATTTCGTCGCCCCCCGGCTGCTCGGCAAACAACATCGCCAGCGACAGCGGTTCCTGGCCGGAGGAACAACCGGCCGACCAGATACGCACGCGCCGGTTGAGGTCGGGAACCTGCAGCGAGGCCACTGCTTGCGCGACCATGTCGAGCACCGCCGAATCGCGGAAGAACGAGGTTTCCTGGTTAAGCAAGGCATCAACGATCTGATCGGACACGCCCTTGTCGGGCGCCGCAAGCAAGGCCGCGGCAAGCTGGTCGAGCGATTCGAGGCCGCGTTCGCGCAGTACCGGCTTGAGCGCGGTCTCGATGCGCCACTCGCGACCGGCATCGAGCTCCTGTCCCGTGCGCGCTTCGAGTAATGCTGCGAAAACACTTGTCCCGCCGCCGGCGCGCGGGCGCGGTGCGGGGCTCAACATCCGGGCCGCCTGCGTGCCGCGATCAGCTTGCCGATATCGACCGGCGCCAGGATCGCGCTTGCCGCGCCACTCGCGGCGACCGCGCCGGGCATGCCCCATACCACCGAACTCGCCTGGTCCTGCACCACCACGCTCGCGCCGCGCGCGACCATGCGTTGCGCGCCCTCGGCGCCGTCGCGACCCATACCGCTGAGCACGACACCCAGGGCACGCGGGCCATAAAGCTCGGCAAGGCTGTCGAACATCGGATCGACCGACGGCAGGCAGCCACTGCGCGCCGGTTCGGTCGACAGCCGGATCGCCGACCCGTCGCCGCTCGCCACGACGCGGATATGCGCGTCGCCAGGGGCGATCACCACCCGGCCGGGCCGAATGCGCATATGATCGGTCGCCACGTCGCACGGGCGCGCCGCCAGCACCGACACCTGCGCCGCGAAGTAAGGCATGAAGCTCGCCGGCAGATGCTGGGTGACGAGAATCGGCAGCGGAAAGCCGGCCGGGATTTCGCGCAGCAGCAAGCTGAGCGCGTGGATGCCCCCAGTCGACGCGCCGATCGCGACGATGTCAAAACCGGTCGCGGCCTGCCCAGGGGCGGCGGACATCACCGCCACCCCGGTCGGCGCAATCTCGAACAGCCGCGACAGCTTTTCGCCGATTGCTGCCGAGAATCCACCGGTGAAACCACCCGCCTCGGGCTTGACCAGCGTGTCGGCAGCGCCGAGCGCCAGCGCCTCGATCGTCGCCGCGGCACCCTCGCCGCACGATGAGGAGACAATCAGAACCTTGGCGCCGGCGCCCGCCTCGATCAGGTCGGGCAGCGCCGCAAGCCCGCTGATGCCGGGCATCTCGATATCGAGGATGATGGCGTCGACGCGGTGCTGACGCAGGAAGCCTAGCGCGGCATCGGCGTTGGGTTCCGCGCCGGCGACGATGAAGCGGCCGCTGGCCTCGACCGCGCGCGCGATCACTGCGCGCGCGACGACCGAGTCATCGACGATGAGGATGCGCGGGCTATCCTGCCGGCTGTTTACCGCGGCTTCGGTCCTGAGCGAGATGAAAGACATGGTGAAGCGAGCCGGTCAGGCCATTCCGACGATCTGAAGTTTACTTTCCAGCGTCTCGCGGTCGAACGGTTTCATGACATATTCGTCCGCGCCAGCCTCGATCGCGGCCCGGATATGCGCCATGCCGTTTTCGGTCGTGCAGAACACGACTTTGGGACGGCTGGTGATCGCGCTCTCGCGCAACGCGCGAAGAAAATCCATCCCGCTCATCACGGGCATGTTCCAGTCGAGCAACACGACATCGGGAGCGGAGGCGAGGCACGAGTCTAGCGCCTCGCGACCGTCACCGGCCTCGCTGACCTCGAAATTGAGCGTTTCCAGAATGTGGCGCGCGACCTTGCGGATCACCTTGGAATCATCGACCACCAGGCACGTCTTCATCGTTCAACATCCTGTTACACGGACTATCGGGCGGGTGTGCCCCAAATGGGTGATGTTCTCGTTAATGGAGATTATTCTGTTCGTTACGCGGCCAGCGCGGCGGTGCCGGGGATGAGCGCACGCAAATCGATCACCAGCACCGGCTCGCCATCGCGCTCGACGATACCGCAGCCGGCCGCGCGCCAACCGGCATCGAGCACGATCCCCGACGACAGCGGCACGTGATCGAACGGCGCGACATCCTCGAGTATATCGACAAGGATCGCATAGTGATGCCCTTCATGCTGCGTGATGACGGCACGCGTCGCGTCGGCAGCAGCATGCCCAAGCCCCAGCGCGACGCGCGTGTCGATCACCGTCACGACGCGGCTGCGCAGGGCAGCGAGGCCGCGAATCTGGCGATCGGCACCGGGCACCGGAACGATGGTGCCGATGTCGACGACCGATTCGACCTGGGCAGAATCGATCGCCACGGCGCGGCCGGCGATCTGGGCAATCAGAAAAAGGCGTGACATCAACGGGCTCCCGCGGAATGCGCCAGCGCGGCAAGCAGCCCCGGCCGATCGTAGCGGTAGATGCTCGCGTCGTTCGCAGCGGCGTTGGCATCGCGACGCAGCCGGATTATCGGCGCCGTGGCGTCCGGACTTGATGGGCCTGCATCCATCGTCAGCACGACCGCCGCGCTTTCGTCTTTCCGCAACCTGGCGGCCACCCGGTAGCCGGCACCTTCGAGCACCGGCTTGAGGAATGTCATCATCCATGCCTGATCGGCACCGTCGATCAGACACACCGGAGGTGTCGCGGCGTGCTGTTCGCCGCCATGCTGGGCAAACAGCCAGTACAGGTCGAGCAGCTCGACCTGCTCGCCGTTGAGCGAGACGACACCGGCGACCGGGCCGGGCTCCGCGGCGGGGACCAGCGCGGTCGGCAGATCGAAGATGTCGAGCGCTTCGCCGATCGCATAGCCGATTTCGCAGTCGCCGTCGCGCAAGCGCAGCACCGCGACCGCACCACGATTCTGCCAATCGCCCATCGCCACCAGCGGGACGATCCCGCTCTCGGTCGAGAGACGCAACCGGCCGGCGGAGAAGCGAATGGCGTCGGCCGCGACGAGTTCGATCCGATCGATGATCGCCAGCGGCACGAGACGGCGCGCGCCATCGAGATCGTCGAACAGCAGCGCGGCTTTCTTTTCGGCGACTTCTTCGACCTCGACGTCCTCGGCGACCGGGGTGCGGGTGAACTGGAGGCCCGCGACGGTCGCGATGCCGGCGCAGTCGAGCAGCAGCATCGGCAGGCCGCTGTCGGGTAGGGTCTGGCCGGCATAGACGCCCGCCGCCATGACCGCCGGCGCGGCCGGCTTGATCACCAGTTCCTCGGTGTCGAGCACGTCGTCGACCGCGAGCGCGAAACTGCCGCCCGAAACGCTGACGATCGCCAGCATCGGCACGGTGTGCGGATCACGCACGAAGCCGAGCACCTGGCCGAGATCGACCAGCGGCATGCGCCGCTCGCGCACCGTCGCGGCGGGCGTGTCGCCCAGCATGTCGATGCGGATAACGTCGCCACCGACACGCACGATCTCCTCGATCGCCTGGCGTGGCAGCGCGAAACGCTGTCCTTCCACGCCGACGCCGATGGTCGAGATGATCGACAGCGTCAACGGCACGTGGATGGCGATGCACAGCCCCTTGCCGGGCGTGTTGAACAGGTCGATCCTACCGCCGATCTGTTCGACATTGGCGCGCACCACGTCCATCCCGACGCCGCGCCCCGAGATTGCCGTGACGACATCCTTGGTCGACAGCCCGGCCTCAAAGACAAGGTCGAGTTTGGCCTTGTCGCTCAGGCCGCGGAGTTCCGCTTCGCTGCGCGATCCCTGCGCAGCAACCTTCCCGACCAGCCGCTCGGTGTCGATACCGCGCCCGTCGTCGGTGATTTCGATGATGATCTGATTGCCCGACTGGCGCGCGGCAATGTCGAGTCGGCCATTTTCGCGCTTGCCTGCGGCACTACGCTCGGCCGGCGTCTCGATGCCGTGGTCGATCGCATTGCGGACGATATGCACGAGCGGATCGCGCATCATTTCGATCATCTCGCGATCGAGCTCGACCTCGGCACCTTCGATATGAAGCGTCACGCACTTGCCGACCTCGGCCGCGGTATCGCGCACCATCCTCGGCAATGCGGAGAACAACGCATCGATTTTCTGCATGCGCGTGCGGGTTACCGTGTCGCGCATCTCGGCGACGGTCAGCGACAGGCGTTCGAGTGCAGCTTCGACGCCAGGGTCGACATCGTCGTCGCGCAGCCGCCGCGCCAGTTCGTTGCGCGCCAGCACCATGTCGGACATGCCGCTCATCATCCGGTCGAGCAGGTCGACATTGAGTCGCACGCTGCGGCTCCCGTTGCGTGCGGTAACGGCCTGGGCCGGAGCTGCGGCGGCAGCCAGGCCGGTGTCGCGGTCGCCACCGTTCCTGTCGCCGATGTCCTTTTCGAGCGCCGCCACCAGCAGGTCCTCACCCGAATCGTCGAGCGAGGTGCCGACGTCGATCGCCTCGACGATCTCGCCGATCCGGTCGACGATCGCGAGCACGGCATTGACGAGCGCGGTATCGGGCGCGCGATGGCCGTCGCGTACGGTGGCAAGCACGTCCTCGGCGGCGTGGCTCAGCCGGGCGAGGCGCGGCAGATCGAGAAAGCCGCAGCTGCCCTTGACCGTGTGGACGAAGCGGAAAATCGCGTCGAGCCGGTCGCGGTCGCCGGGTGTCGTTTCCCACGCCACGATCTCGCCCGAGAGCGCTTCGAGCGTCTCGCGCGTCTCGGCAATGAATTCCTGTAACAGATCGTCCATGGGGCCCCGCTGATGCGCAGGGCAACCATGGACAACAAGGCGTTAAGGCGGCGTTTATGCCTGCCGGGGCTTATGCCTTGAAGGTGGCGCCGAACAACAGCACCGGTTCGCCGGCCTCGGAAACCTGCATCGTCCCGCCGCCCTCGGAGACCAGCGCGTGGACCAGATACGCCGCCGCCGCGCGCGGCGTGACCACGGCATCGCCGGTTTCGCCGAGCAGCGCCTGGCGAAGTTCGGCGTCGAGAATGATCCGCGGCCCCTCGGCGCGCACGACGATCTCGACCTGGCCGCCATGATATTCGGCGCCGATGTCGAGCTGTCCGCCGCGAATCAGCGCGTCACCGGCGAGCAGCGCGAGATTGAGCAGCACCTTGATCCCGCCCTTGGGCAACGTCGGGTCCTCGATCAGCCAACCGAGATTGACGCGGTGGTTGGCGCCGAACAGCCCCTCGATCGCGGCGCGCGCCTCGCGCGTGTCGATCGTCTCGCCGAAACCACCGGCGGCGCCAAAGGCGAGGCGGAAGAATTTAAGCTTGTTGGCCGAAGCCTTGGCGCTTTCGGCGAGCAGTTCGAGGCAGCGCTGGCGCATCTCGGGATCATGCTCGTCGGCGAGCAGTTCGAGCCCGTTGTTGAGCGCGCCGACCGGGCTGAGGAGGTCGTGGCACAGGCGCGAGCACAAGAGGCTGGCGAAATCGACCGGACTGATGGTCATGGAATGGAACGGCTCCGGGTCGGTTGCGACACTAATGTGACAATGCTGGATGCGGCACGCAAGTTGTTAGCGGTGGCCATGACGTCATCCGACCACAAGCGCAACCGGCGCGAACCGCCCGTGGAGCGAACCTGCATCAATCGCACGCCATGCTTGTGCGCCATCCGCCGCGACGATCAGCCAGATCGCGCCATCCGGCGCCGCTGCGGCCGCATCGCGTGGCGAAGGTGTGGCAGTGCCGCCGGGATGCGAGTGGTAGCAACCGATGATGGCAGGCCCGCCGGTGCGCGCGGTCCTGTGCGCAGCGATCAGCGCCGCCGGATCGATCTCGAAGGCCGTCGCCGCATGTTCGGCGACGTTCCGGCATTGCTCGGCGTTGCGAATTTCTTCCGCGGTGCCAAACAGGAGCCCGCATATCTCGCCCGGGGAAGTGGTCGCCTCCTTGAACAGCCGCGCCAGCAGAGTGCTTGAAATCGTCACGCTCATGCCCACATGCCTAGCCCAATGAGCCTGGGGGTTTCCATCATCGAAGCGCGGATTTCGGACGAGGCCAATGGCTGGCGTCTCGACCGGGCGCTGGCCGATGCCGTGCCGACCATGTCGCGCGAGCGGTTGAAGGTGCTGATCTCCTCCGGCGCGGTGAGCGATCCGGCCGGCAACCTCGCGCGCGACCCGTCGCGCAAGACCGATGGCGGCGCCACTTTCCGCATCGCCGTCCCCGCCCCGACCCCGGCGCACAACGAAGCGCAGGACATCGCGCTGAATGTGGTGTTCGAGGACGAATATCTCATCGTGATCGACAAGCAGGCCGGGTTGGTGGTCCATCCCGCGGCGGGCAATTTCGACGGCACCCTGGTCAACGCCCTGCTGCACCATTGTGCGGGTAACCTTTCTGGCATTGGTGGCGTAGCACGACCGGGTATCGTCCACCGAATCGACAAGGATACGTCAGGGCTGATGGTCGCCGCGAAAACCGACCGCGCGCATGAGGGGCTGGCAAAGCAGTTCGCCGCGCATTCGATCGACCGCCGCTACAAGGCGATCGTGACCGGACGACCGATGCCACTCGAAGGAAGCGTCGATGCGCCGCTCGCGCGCAACCCGCAGAACCGCAAGAAGATCGCCATCGTCGCCGGCGGCAAGCGCGCCGTGACGCATTACAGCACGATCACGCGACTGAGAGAGGCGACGCTGGTCGAATGCCGGCTCGAGACCGGGCGGACGCACCAGGTCCGCGTCCACATGGCCTCGCTCGGCCACCCCTTGATCGGCGATCCGGTTTATGGTAGAACAAAACCAGTCCACAAGCCGATTCTCGAAACGATCGGTTTCCACCGTCAGGCCTTGCACGCCGCCCGGTTGGGGTTCATCCATCCCGTGAAAAGTAACGCTTTGGCGTTCGATAGCGAAATGCCTGCGGACATGCAGGAACTGTTCAGTAGACTCAGCATATAGGTTCTGGTGCGCGAGCCCTCTAAAATTAGGGTCCGCGCCCAAGGTAAGGGAGACACGATCATGGCAAACCGCAGCAACGTCCCCGCGACGATCCCTGCACTCGGCGGCGAGGCAAGCCTCAACCGCTATTTGTCCGAGATCAAGAAATTTCCGATCCTCGCGCCCGAGCAGGAATATATGCTCGCCAAGCGCTTCGAGGAACATGGCGACACCGATGCCGCCGCGCAGTTGGTGACCTCGCATCTGCGCCTCGTGGCGAAGATTGCGATGGGCTATCGCGGCTATGGCCTGCCAGTGTCGGAGCTGATTTCCGAAGGCAATATCGGCCTGATGCAGGGTGTGAAGAAGTTCGAGGCCGATCGCGGCTTCCGGCTCGCGACCTATGCGATGTGGTGGATCCGCGCCTCGATCCAGGAGTTCATCCTGCGCTCGTGGAGTCTGGTGAAAATGGGCACCACCGCCGCGCAGAAGAAGCTGTTCTTCAACCTGCGCCGGATGAAGTCGAAACTCGACGCGTTCGAGGACGGCGATCTGTCGCCGGAGCATCTCGCCAAGATCGCGACCGATCTCGGCGTGACGCAGGACGAGGTGACCAGCATGAACCGCCGCATGGCGATGGGCGGCGACACGTCGCTCAACGTGCCCATGCGCGAGGATGGCGAAGGTCAGTGGCAGGATTGGCTCGCCGATGATTCACCGCTGCAGGATACCGTCGTTGCCGAGGCGCAGGAAGCCGATGTCCGCCATGACATGCTGGTGTCGGCAATGGACGACCTTAACGAGCGCGAGAAACACATTCTGACCGAGCGTCGGCTGACCGACGACCCGAAGACGCTCGAGGAGTTGAGCCAGGTGTACGGCGTCAGCCGCGAGCGTGTCCGCCAGATCGAGGTCCGCGCGTTCGAGAAGCTGCAAAAGGCGATGATGCGTATTGCCGGTGATCGCAGGATGCTCGTCGCCGCCTGACCTCCCTGCCGCCGGGTCGGTAGACACGAGCGAGCTTGCCGCGATAGGTTTCCCGACCGAGACGGGACGGGAGATTATTGATGCAGCGCTCGATCGACCGCCTGACGATCAAGGCGGCACACTGATTTGGCGGTAGCAATGGCCAAGACGGGCACACTGAGGCGCCGTTCGCTCGGCATGCGCATCGTGCGCGCGGTCGTTGCGACGCTGCTGTGGTTCGTCCTCGGCTCGGTCCTGTGGGTCTCGATCTATCGCTTTGTGCCGCCGCCGATCACATTGACGATGGTCGGCAACGCGGTCGAGGGCAACGGCCTGACCAAGAGCTGGATGCCGCTGTCGCGCATCGACCCGGACATGGCGCGCGCCGCAATCGCGGGCGAGGATGCGCGCTTCTGCCTCCATCACGGATTCGATTTCGACGCGATCCAGCAGGCATTCCAGCGCAATGCGCGGGGCGGCCGAATCCGCGGCGGATCGACGATCAGCCAGCAAACCGCCAAGAACGTCTTCCTGATCCAGGGTGGCGGCTATCCGCGCAAGGCGCTGGAGGCGTGGTTCACCGTCTTGATCGAGACGATCTGGGGCAAGCGCCGGATCATGGAGGTATACCTCAACGTCGCCGAAACCGGCATCGGGACCTATGGCGCGAATGCTGGCGCAATGCGGTATTTCGGGCATGACGCCTCGACCCTGTCACCGGCCGAGGCGGGGCGCATCGCCGCAATCCTCCCGCTGCCGAAAAAGCGCGAAGCGGTCGACCCGCACGGTTTCACCCGTCGGCACGGCAACGCCATCACGCGCTGGGTCGGCGTGATCCGTAACGACGGGCAGGATAGCTGTCTGCGCTAGAGCGTGATGCGAAAAAGTGGGAACCGGTTTTTCGCAATAAATCACGCGACAACAAAGAATTATAGAGCGGGATCCGATTCAGTTTAATCGCATCCCCCCGCTCTAAGGCGAGGCGGGTATCGTAAGCCGAACGTCAGTTCTTGGTTGCGCCGTCGGCTGCCTTGGCGGCGGAATCGCCAACCTTCTGCGCGCCATCGCCAACCTGCTTGGCGGCCTGGGTCACGGCGTCGGTCCGGAGATTGTCGTTTTTCCCCTGGTTGAGCAGGAAGTAGCCGCCGACAAGAACAGCAAGCAGCAGCACGATGCCGATGAGGATCGCACCACCGCCGCCACGGCGTTCGATGACGGTGGTGTGCGGGGTTTCGGTAATCTGATCGGCCATGGTCTTCCTCCTCTTGATGAGGAGCGACAACGAGGCGGTTGTTCGATCGTTCCCTCAGAACGGCAGCTTGAAGCCCGGCGGTAGCGGCAAACCACTCGTCATCTTCGCCATTTCGGCGCTCGACGCGGTGTCGGCCTTGGCCTTGGCGTCGTTGAACGCCGCGACAACGAGATCCTCCAGCATCTGCTTCTCGCTCACCACGAGAAGCGAATCGTCGATCGAGATACCGATGATCCGCCCCTTGGCCGAAGCAGTAACCTTGACCAGCCCGCCGCCGGCGGCGCCCTCGACCTCGATCGTGTCGAGGCCGGCCTGTGCTTTTTGCAGTTCGTTCTGGACGTTCTGCGCCATGGCCATGATGTCTTCGAGGCCCTTCATGATGCTTTGCTCCTCAGCGAGACCAGACGGTCCCATTCTTCCTTGGAAATTTCGGCGTCGGGGAAAGCTTCGAAGGCCGCCCGTACCACCGGTGTTGCGAGTATCTGCTGCTTGATCGCTTCGGCCCCGGCTTCGAGCCGCTCGCGGATCGTCGGTTCGCCGGCAACCTGCTCGGTGCTGATTCGCCAGACTCTATCGGTCAAACGCTTGAGCGTCGCGCCAAGCTCTGCGACGAAATCGGCGGGCAGCGGCCGCATCGCGCTAAGCACGAGTTCACTGCCCGACAGCCGAACGACGCTGGCGTGAAAGCTCAGCCGCGAGGCCAGCGCCTGCTCGGCCGAGGCGTCGAGCAGTTCGGCAATCTCATCGATCGATGACGGCAGCGGTGTCTCGCCCGGCTTTGCAGCAGGCGCGGCCGCGACAGACGCGGTGGCGACCGGCATGCCGTTCGCGAGCATCCGCGCCAGTTCGCCCGGATCCGGCAGGGTCGCGGCATGCACGACGCGCAGCAGCACCATCTCGCACGCCTCGATCGGCATGGCGGCGCGCGCAACCTCGTCATGCCCCTTTAGCACAAGCTGCCACAGCCGATGAAGCGCGGCGAAGGACAGCGAAGCGGCCCAGCCGATCAGCGCCTCGCGCTCCTCGGCGGCATGCCCGGGATCGGGTGCCGCGCCGAGCTTGATCAAGGTCGTCGCGTGGATCGTCTCGAGCAGCGAACGCAGCACGCTGAGCGGGTCGACCCCAAGATCATATTGCCGCCGAAGACCGGCGAGCGCGCCCTGCCCGTCACCAGCGAGCAACCGCCCGAGCAGGTCACGCATCGCGCCGCGATCCGATAGACCGAGCATCTCGCGCACCGCGACAGCGGTAACGCCACCGCCCTCGATGCCGGCGTGCGCGATGGCTTGGTCGAGGATCGACAATCCGTCGCGCGCCGAACCTTCCGCAGCACGCGCGATCAGAGCCAGCGCCTCGGGCTCGGCCGCGACCTGCTCGGCCTCGGACACGCGCGCAAAATGATCAGAGAGCTTCTCGGCGGAGATGCGCCGCAGGTCGAAACGCTGGCAGCGCGACAGCACCGTTACCGGGACCTTGTTGACTTCGGTGGTGGCGAACAGGAACTTCACATGCGCCGGTGGCTCCTCAAGCGTCTTCAGCAGCGCGTTGAATGCGTTCTTCGACAGCATGTGGACTTCGTCGATGATGTAGATCTTGAACCGCGCCGACACCGCGGAATAGCGCGACGCGTCGATGATCTCGCGGACATCGTCGACGCCGGTATGGCTTGCGGCATCCATCTCTATCACGTCGATATGGCGCCCGTCCGTGATCGCACGGCACGGCTCGCACACGCCGCACGGATCGATCGTCGCCCCGCCCTGCCCGTCAGGCCCAATGCAGTTGAGCGCCTTGGCGATGAGTCGTGCGGTCGAGGTCTTGCCGACTCCGCGCACGCCGGTGAGCAAAAAGGCATGCGCCAGCCGGTTGCGCTTGATCGCATTGCCGAGCGTGGTGACCATGGCATCCTGCCCGATCAGTTCGCCAAATGTCTGCGGCCGATATTTGCGCGCCAGCACGCGATAGGCATCGCCGCGCAGCGGCTGGGACGGTTCGCCAAGGTCGAAGGAGTCGGACATTGCTACCCTATCTAGGGCGGCGGCGTACGGGATGGTAGGGAAAGGTTGAATCTGGGTGTCGAAAGCGAGCGGCGAAGCTGGCCAATGGGAAGTCGGCCAGCGCGGCGGCGAAGCCGCCCGATACGAGTCCGAAGATCGATGCGGCAAAGGCGCGTCGTCGGACGGTGTCCTTGGCGCCGCCGGCCGCGCTTTGCCAGTCTGGAGCGCCGCTGCGCGGTCGCTCTCTAACGGGCGACGCGGTGGGAGCCGGGACGACCCGCGGCGAAATCGTTGCGGCTGCTTCCTTCCGGATCTGACCGGGTTGGCGACAACCACGTCCGCCCGACTCCCGCGCGCCATATGGCGGTGCCGGGCGGCGCGATCAAGTCAATGTTACCAGCGTACCCGCACATTGCGGCACCAGGTGCCCTTGTGGCCGTGATAATAGCGGGTCTTGCAGACCTTCTTCCACTTCCAGCCATGGCCCTTGTGGTGACCGGTTTGATGCCTGCCATGCCAGCGATCGGCCGCGGCGGGCGTTGCGGTCAAGGCGGCGGTGGCGACAAGCGCGGCGGAAACGACAGCAATGAGTTTCATGGTCTTCTCTCCTGCGACATATCCCCGGATACATTCCCCTCAGGCGCGAAAACTAACACGACGCGGCGGAATTCCAAGCCCGCCTCGCGGCTAGCGCCCCTGCATGTTGCGCACAGCGCCCGGGATACGCACCGTCAGCCCATCGAGCGCATCGTCGAGCCAGATCTGGCAGGCCAGCCGGCTGGTTCGCGTCGCCCCGGTCGCGAGGTCGAGCATGTCCTCTTCCATCTCGACGGCGGGCGGTAGGCGTGCAAAATCCTCCGCCGCGACGATGACGTGGCAGGTTGAACAGGCCATCTGGCCCTCGCACGTGCCTTCGAGCGGCTGGCCATCGGCCTGGGCGACATCGAGCAGACGATCGCCAGCCTGCGCCGCGACCTCGCGAATCGATCCGTCGGCAGCGATGAAACGAACGCGCATTATGCCGCCAGCCCCTGTAGTTCCGTCGCCGCGACGATCCGGTCGATCGCGCGCGCCAGTTCGCCCTCGCCGGTATAGCGGCCAAAGCCAAGCCGCAGACTCGACCGCGCCGCCGAATCATCGAGGCCGATCGCGCGCAGCACATGGCTCGGCCGCCCCGATCCGCTGGCGCAGGCCGAACCGGCGGAAAAAGCGATATCGCGCAGGTCCGACATCAGGCGCGCGACATCCAGATCGTCGTGGCGGATGTTGAGATTGCCGCGATAGCGTCGGTCGATCGAACCGTTGATCGTCCAGTCGGCACCGAGGCGCGACACGGCGATGTCCCAAAGTCGCGCGACATGCACAGAGTCCCGATCGTGCCGGTCGCGCATCAGTGCCGCCGCCACGCCGAAGCCGGCGCATAAGGCGGGCGACAGGGTGCCCGAGCGGCCGGCAGATTCCTGTCCGCCGCCGTGCAGCAGCGGTGCCAGGGTGACCCCGGCCCGCAGCCACAGCGCACCGACGCCCTTGGGGCCGTAAATCTTGTGCGCCGACAGCGCGATGAGATCGCAGCCATCGGGCAGCGCGATGCGTCCGATTCCCTGAACCGCATCGCACAGCATCAACGCGCCGGCAGCATGAGCGAGTTCAGCGAGCGCGGCGATCGGCTGGATCACGCCGATCTCGTTGTTGACCAGCATCGCCGCAACCAACCCGGTACCGGGGACGATCGCCTGTCGCGCGAGGTCAAGATCGACGAGGCCGTCGCGCTGCACCGGCAGGACCGTCACCGACCGGCCGGCGCGGCGCTCGGCCTCGACCGGATCGAGTATGGCGGCATGTTCAGTGGCGAGCGTGACGATCGGTCCGTTCGTGCCCTTGATCGCCCAGTTTAGCGCTTCGGTCGCGCCGCTGGTGAAACTGACGGCGCCGTCGACGGGCAGCAGCGCGGCGACCTGATCGCGCGCGAATTCGACCGCAGCGCGGGCGGCGCGGCCTTCGCGGTGCGCCGAGTGCGGATTGGCGTGCTGGCGTTCGAGCCACGGCAGCATAGCGGCCAGCGCTTCGGGTGCGAGCGGGGTGGTCGCCTGGTAATCGAGATAGCTCATGCCGCGCGAGCCCGCGCCTCGCGTGCAATGACACGCCACGCGGCGATGAACGCATCGATCTCGGCATCGGTCGTCGTCGCGCCGAAGCTGACGCGCACCACCTCGCGCAGCGTCGGCTCGGTCCAGCCCATCGCAGCGAGTACATGGCTCGGCTTCATGCTGCCCGACGAACAGGCGCTGCCAGCGGACACGGCGATGCCGGCAAGGTCGAGCCGAATGAGTTGCACCGTCGCGGCAACGCCCGGCATGCGATAGGAACCGATCGCGGGGTGACGTGGCGCATCAGCACCGACCAAGGCGCCGCCCGAGCGGAGAATCGCGTCATCGAGTCTCATGCGCAGCGCCGACCAGCGCGCGATATCGGGCAGGTCGCCAAGCGCGGCGGCATAGCCGAGCACGCCGGGAACATTCTCGGTGCCGGCGCGATAGCCGCGCTCCTGCCCGCCGCTCGGCTCGAGCGTCGCGAGATCGCGTACCAGCAATGCCCCGACGCCAGGCGGCCCACCGCGCTTGTGCGATGAGAGCGCGATGAAATCGGCGTGCGTGGCGAGACCCGGGTCGGCGCCCGGCGGCATCTGTGCCGCGTCGACCAGCAACAGGCCGCCAGCGCGATGGACGATTGCGGCGATCGCGGCCGTCGACTGGCGTACGCCGGTTTCGCTGTTGGCCCATTGCACGGCGACCAGCGTGCGCGGCTGGTCGCGCAGCAACGCTTCCAGCTCATCGAGATCGATCACCCCCGCGCACCGCACCGGAATAACCCCGGCGCCCGGCGCCGCGCGGATCGCCGCGTCATGCTCGGTCGCGCCGATCAGCCGGCGCGGCAGTATCGCTCGGCTAAGCGCGATCGACAGCGCTTCGCTGGCGCCGCTCGTAAGCAGCGTCTCACCCGACCAGCCATGCGCAGCGGCGATCGCGGCGCGTGCCTGTTCCAGCGCGGCGCGCGCCGCACGCCCTTCGCCGTGCGGCGACGACGGGTTGGCCCAGTGGCGCATGCCGGCCTCGACCGCGGCGATCGCGCTCGGCAGCATCGGCGTCGTCGCGGCATGATCGAGATAGATACGCGTAGCCAACTCCAAGGTCATCCCGGCAGAATGATTGCGCCGAAGCGCGGCGTGCCTATATAGCGCGCTATCCCGTGGCGTGCGCGCCTCCAATCCATTTTCGTCAGCAGGTCCGATGCCAGAAGTTATTTTCCCCGGCCCCGACGGCCGTCTCGAAGGCCGTTTCGCTCCTGCGCCGCGCCCACGCGCGCCGGTCGCGATGATTCTTCACCCGCATCCTTCGTCGGGCGGAACGATGAACAACCGCATCGTGCAGGAACTCTACAAGACCTTCCAGCGCCGCGGCTTCGCCACACTGCGCTTCAACTTCCGCGGAGTCGGCAAGAGCCAGGGCACGTTCGACAATGGCGTCGGTGAACTCAGCGACGCGGCGAGCGCACTCGACTGGGTGCAGAGCTTCCACCCCGAGGCATCGACAACCTGGATTGCCGGCGTCAGCTTCGGCGCATGGATCGGCATGCAGTTGCTGATGCGCCGCCCCGAGATCCGCGGCTTCATCTCGGTTGCGCCGCCGGCCAACATGTACGACTTCACCTTCCTCGCGCCGTGCCCGGCCTCGGGCATCATCATCCAGGGCGAGGCCGACGAGGTCGTAACCCCAGGTGCAACGCAGAAGCTGGTCGACAAGCTCCGTACGCAGAAGCACATCACGATCCATCACGATACGATCCCCAAGGCCAACCACTTCTTCGAGCACGAGATGCCCGAGTTGATGGGCAGCGTGGACAAGTATCTCGACATGCGGCTCGACCCGAACTCGCCAATCCGCTGAGCCGTACCGCGCGAGACCTGGCGCGGCCGGATCGAGCGACTAGTAGCGCGTCCACCCAGACCCGCCCGATCACACGTGATCGGTGACCCGGCGTTGGTCCTCGTGGGATGTAGGTACGGATTTTCGTCCTGCGAGCCGGAAAGAGTGCGAAGCTGATTCGCATTGTTTGCCTTGACGCCCGCAAAGCAGATCATGGTCGCCGCGGTGAGCGAGACGCGATAATCGCGTGACCGTGGATCTGAGATGCAAACTCCGGGGCTCAGGCTAACCGGTTCCCCTGGAAATCGCTTGGGATATACCTCGAAGAGCGGGAGCGTCTTGGCGTTCAAACCACGACGCCTCACCGCAAGCGATCCACTTCGCCTGCCGCCGCGAGATCTGGGGCGGCTGGCGTAGAATGGTTCCATCATGACGATGGCAAATTGGGCGCGACAACGGAGCCGCGCCCATGAAATCCTACCAGTGACGGCGATTGCGTGAATTATGGCGACGCGTCTGGCGGTCGTGCTTCTGCGCGTAAACCCGACGGCTCAGGACGTCGAATCGGCGATCCAGATCGGCGCGCTCGCGATAGCTCAGTCCGTTGTGACGATATCGGTATTCAAGCCGCTGCAGGTTGGCAAACTGGGTACGAACGCGCGATGCTTCGGCACGTGTGAGTGTGCCCGAGCGGACTCCCTGGTTGATGCGCTGCTTGAGGTTGGCCTGACGCTGGTTGATCGATTGCCACGGCGCCGCGCTGACGGCAGCAGGAACCGCGACCGCGATAGCAGCGACGGCGATAAGTGTTTTGAAAAACTTCATGATATTGCTCCTGAATTGCCACCATGGTGTGACAGGCATATTTCGCCCGGATCGGGCATGGCTATGCAGCGAATCGCCCTCGTGAGCTGCGGCCGGCAGATACGGGCGCCAAGACGACCCTGACGGATGCGATGAGCGTCGCGCAAATCCTGAAAGGTCGTCGCAGCTCCTCGATCTGATAAACCAATGTTTGACCGACCATTTCGTTCCATCCGCGAGGCTAGGCACACCGCTGACCAGTGATGCCGCGTAATCAACGCAAGGGCATATCATGACGGCGGGTGGACGAGGCTGAGCACAAATCCCGCGCCGAACGATCCGCACGACAGCCAACAGGCCCGAATGTGTCGCAAGTCGGCGGTCATGAGGGTCGCGCCCCGCCGCTCGGTGCTGCCCCGCAAAGCCCGCCGGTGCTCACCGGCACATTAAGCCAGGAGAAGGAGCGGGAAGAAATATGTCATCGAACGCGCTATCCCCGGCGTGGACCGGCTCCAGGGTGATGAGTTGAAAGAGGCCGTCGCGACGATCTCCAGGCACTCCGCATCGAGGCGGCCAAGGCGATGCTGAAAGGCGATGCGAGCTCGATCCAGGAGATCAGCTGCGAGATCGGCTATGACGACGTGTCGTTCTTTCGCACCTTGTTCAAACGCGATACCGGCATGACCCCGGTCGAATATCGCCGCACCTTCGCGCCGTTCAGCGTGCGGGGGCAGGCGACGGCCGCCTTGGCCTGAACGGCAGTTCACCCGGCCAGGTCGACACGCGCTCGCCATTTACTCATTGCCGAGTCACAACGCCCAGATCGCGACGTTCACTACCAGCACTGCCGCCATGATCAGCATCAGCACGCTCTTGTGCCGCTCGCCGCGCCGGAGCATCGCCACGCCGCCGATCGCGCAGGCAAAGGCAGCGATCATCAGGATCGCGAGGATCGCGGGATGCATGCCGCTCACGAACCGAGCTGACTGAGCGCGCGGCGCTCGCTTTGCGCCACCGGCTCGTTCGCCAGCACCTTGGCATAGGCCGCGCGATCGACATTGCCGCCCGACAGGATGCACAGGATACCCGGCTCGATCGCAACCTTTCCGGCGAGCAGCGCCGCCAGCGCGACCGCGCCGCCAGGTTCGACGACGATGCGCAGCCGCTCGGCCGCCCAGCGCTGCGCGGCGGCAATCTCGGCCTCGCTCACCGCAACGCCGGTGGCGTCGCGGCGCGAGAGGACGTCGAAGGTGAGCGGCGAGACGCGCGGCGTCTGCAGCGCATCGCAGGCGGTCGGCGGTGGGTTGGGGCCGACCGGCTCGATCCACGACGCTTCGAGGCTGCAGCGCATATCGTCCCAGCCTTCCGGCTCGACAACGGTGATCGCCGCGTCGGGCAGCGCCAGCGCGATCCCGGCGGCGAGCCCCCCGCCACCGCACGGCACGACGACGCGAGTCGGTTTGCCGAGGCCAGCTGCGGCCATCTGCGCCGCCGCCTCGATTCCCGTGCTCCCCTGCCCTTCGATTACCCAGGGATCGTCGAAGCTCGGTACGAGAATGGCGCCGCGCGCCTCGGCAAGTGACGCGGCAATCTGCTCGCGGCTCTCGGTTGCGCGATCATAGGTCACCACCTCGGCACCGAGCGCAAGCGTGCCCTCGCGCTTGGCCGCCGGTGCGTCCGACGGCATGACGATCAACGCTGGCATGCCGAGCCGCTTCGCCGCCCAGGCGACGCCTTGCGCATGGTTGCCCGACGAGAAGGCGACGACCCCCTTCGCGCGTGCTTCCGGGTCGATAGCGGTCAGCCGATGCCACGCTCCGCGCAGTTTGAAGGCACCAATCGGCTGCAGCGATTCAGCCTTGACGGCGACCGACACACCCTTGATTTCACTGATGAACAAGGGGGTCGGCGGCAGTATCGCAGCGATCTTGGCAGCCGCGTCGCGTACCCCGGCCCGGGTCGGCTGTCGTAAAATCGTCACGGAACACCTCCTGTCGTCGCTATTCCCTTTACATAGAGGAAAGTCGATCCTATTTCGCCCGTCCGCTGCCCCATGGGACTTCCAACCGCAAGGCAGCTTTTTTCACCGTAGGCGCAAGCCACTTGGAGGTCCCTTGAGTTGCACAAGCATCATAACGCGCTGGGGCTAGCGACGGCCCACACGAACGCAGCTGGCGGCGTTGACATCGCCAGGCAGGGTCCGGTTCAGCCGGTCACCCTCGTTCGACCGCACGCCGCACGGCGCGCGGCCCGTTTCTTCGTGGAGAAGTTTCCGGGTCGCTCGATGTATGCGGTGAAGGCCAACCCTTCGCCCGACCTGCTCCGTATCCTGTGGGACAGCGGGATCACGCATTACGACGTCGCCTCGATTGCCGAGGTACGGCTCGTCGCGCGCACTATTCCCGGTGCGACCTTGTGCTTCATGCACCCGGTCAAGGCCGAGGAAGCGATCGCGGAGGCCTATTTCACGCATGGCGTGCGGACCTTCAGCCTCGATTCGATCGAGGAACTGGAGAAGATCGTCCGCGCTACCCATGCGGCGGAAGACCTCACCTTGTGCGTGCGGCTGCGCGTCTCGTCGGAGCATAGCAAGCTGAGCCTCGCGTCGAAGTTCGGCGCGGCGCCGGGCGAGACCAGGGAATTGCTGTTCCGCACGCGCCAGGCGGCGGATGCACTCGGCATCTGCTTCCATGTCGGCAGCCAGGCGATGACGCCCGAAGCCTATGCCCAGGCGATGGAGCGCGTGCGCACCGCGATCGTCGAGGCGGCGGTGACGGTCGATGTGATCGATGTCGGTGGCGGATTCCCGTCGAGCTATCCCGGCATGGAGCCACCCCCGCTCGAGCATTATTTCCAGACGATCCACCGCGCGTTCGAAAGCCTGCCGGTGAGCTATTCGTCGGAGCTGTGGTGCGAGCCCGGCCGGGCGCTGAGCGCGGAATATTCCTCGCTGGTGGTGCGCGTCGAGCGGCGTCGCGGGACCGAACTCTACATCAACGACGGTGCCTATGGCGCGTTGTTCGATGCGGCGCATATCGGCTGGCGTTTTCCGGTGACATTGTTGCGCGAGCCCGACAGCCGGGCCCGTGACGTCGACTTCAGCTTCTACGGCCCGACCTGCGACGACATGGATCACATGGCTGGCCCGTTCGCGCTCCCGGCGGACGTGCAGGCCGGTGACTATATCGAGATCGGTATGCTCGGCGCCTATGGCTGTGCGATGCGCACCGCATTCAACGGCTTCGGCTCGGACCAGACGGTGATCGTCGACGACGAGCCGATGGTGTCGCTCTATGTCGCCGACGAGCGCGAGGTCGCGTCGAACGTCGTCACGCTGTAACTAACCGCCAGTATCGCTCCTTCTTCCCCCCTCCCGCTTGCGGGAGGGGTCGGGGGAGGGACTGTATTCAATCGGAGAGGCAGACCGCCCTGCCCTAACCCCTCCTGCAGGCGGGAGGGGAATGGAGAAGAGAAAATGACCGAAGCCATCAACGACACGCGCAAGGCCGAGCTGCTCTCGACCACGGTCGAGCACATCGACATCACCAGCTTCGACGCGCGCCCGATCGTCGATGCGATGAAGAAGATGAGCTTTACCAGCCGCGACCTCGGCCGCGCGACCGACATCTACAACCAGATGCTCGCCGACCCCGATTGCTCGATCTTCCTGGTGATCGCCGGCTCGACCTCGGCCGGCGGCTGCATGGACCTCTATGCCGAGCTGCTGCGCTCGAACATGATCGACGGCGTCGTCGCGACCGGCGCGTCGATCGTCGACATGGATTTCTTCGAGGGCCTTGGTCACAAGCATTACCAGGCGCTCGAGGTGCCCGACGACGACACGCTGCGCTCGCTGCTGATCGACCGCATTTACGACACCTATATCGACGAAGAGCAGCTGCAGGATTGCGACCATACGATCTACGAGATCGCCAATTCGCTCGAGCCGCGGCCCTATTCGAGCCGCGCCTTCATCCGCGAGATGGGCAAGTATCTCGTCGAGCATGGCAAGAAGGACAACAGCCTGGTCAAGCTCGCCTATGAGCACGATGTGCCGATCTTCTGCCCGGCGTTCGTCGATAGCTCGGCCGGCTTCGGGCTGGTCAAGCATCAGGTCGATCGCGCCAAGGAAGGCAAACCCTATATGGTGCTCGACGCGATCGCCGATTTCCGCGAGCTGACCGACATCAAGATCAAGGCCGGCACCACCGGCCTGCTGATGATCGGCGGCGGCGTGCCCAAGAACTTCATCCAGGACACCGTCGTCTGTGCCGAGATACTCGGCCATGACGACGTCCAGGTCCACAAATATGCCGTGCAGATCACCGTCGCCGACGTACGCGACGGCGCCTGCTCGTCCTCGACGCTGCAGGAGGCGGCGAGTTGGGGCAAGGTCAACACCGGCATCGAACAGATGGTGTTCGCTGAGGCAGGTTCGGTAATGCCGCTGCTCGCCAGCGACGCCTATCACCGCGGGCTGTGGAAGACTCGCGTCAAGCGCCGCTGGGGCGCCAGCTTCGACTGACCCAGCTTCGACCGGCATTGCGCGGCGCGCGCAATTAACGCTTGCTACACGCTGAAAATAAACGATGTTCCCCCCGATCGATTTTCCGGGGGGAACGTCATGTTCGGGCTGCTTCGTCTTCTGTTTGGCTTGCCGTGGTGGGCCTATATCCTTGCCTCGCCGCTGATCCTGGCCGGCGGGATCTTCGGCTATTTCAGCGACCAGGAGGCCGAAGCGGCGAAGATGCTCGCGCGTCATCGCCCGCCTCCCGCCGCGGTGGCGATCGAGAAGTTCGACCCGGCGCATAATGTCGGCCCGGCCAACGAGATCGTGCTCGTCGGGCAACTCGACATGGCCAAGGCGATGGAACTGACCGAAACCAAGAACGGTCGGGAAATTCATCACTGGACGATCGCGGCAATCTATCCCGCAACCGCCACCGACACAGCACAGCCCGCACTCGGCGCGATGGTCAAGGACGGTGCCATGAGCGACCGCCAGTTGGCCGGGTTCGTCGTCAGGGACGGCGCCTTTGGCCCGGTCATGAAACTCGACGGCTTGCAGGCTACCGATTTCGCGGCACAGGAGGCGGTGCGCAAGACGATCGAGGGCAAGGTCGCGATGGCTTCCTCACCGGTGCTGATCGATCCGTTCGAAAAGGGCCGCAAGGCGGGACTCGCTGCGAGCGACAGCGGGAAGATCTTCGCCGGTGTTGTCGCCGTGATCGCGTTGCTCTGCCTTGGCTTCGGACTTTACCGCCGCTGGGAAAAGCGATCGGTCGAAGAGCCGTATATTTAGGACCCGCTGTCGGGTGGTCGAGCGCAGGTTGTGTTGCACCACCATGGGCCTCGCGGTATAGGCGCGCTTGTCCTGCCGCGGGGGTTGCGGCAATCAGAAAAAATCGGGGGCCAATGCCGTCTTTGCTGTTGCCATTGGGCGTGCTGTTGACAACCTTCTGGGTTAGTCGCGGCTTCCTCGCGATCCTTCGCCGAACGACCCTCAACGCTTTGCAACGCCTGCTGCTCGGCCACGCGGCGTCGATCATCCTGCTGTCGGTGTTCCTGATCTACGTGAAGGTCAACGCACTCTTCTCGCCGATTCCCTATGTTCCGGCGCAGATCGCGTGGCTGTGCTTCGACTGGCTCCGCGAGAAATATGCTTCGCCGCAGCCGGCGACATCGCGCAGCCGGCGGCGTAACTCAAAGAAACTGCCCCAGATCGTCATTCCCGAATGGCTGCTGCTGGCGGCGCTGGGCGCGGTGACGGTCGGCCACGTAACGCTCGCCTGGCTGAACTTCCGCTATGACGCGATGACCTATGACAACATCTTCATCGGCGATCCGCCACAGAACGTCGTCTATGCTGCCGGCAATCCAGAAATGGCGCGTGACAGCGATGCGGCACCATGGGTGCGTGTCCAGGGCGCGCCGCACAGCGCGCAGTGGCTTTACACCAATCCTTTCATGGTGGTCAGTTTCACGCCGGGGCAGACCGTCAATAACATCGTCTGCACCAACCAGGACAAGATTTCGCGCGGTGCCTGCGGACCCACGATCAAGGTCGACATCGGCGACCGTGAAACCAATGTGTTCAACAAGCTCGGCTTGCCGACCACCTATGTCACGACCGATAACGGCAAGCGGATCTTCGGCTATCCCGAGCTTGGCCATGATTTCGTGCTCGAGCAGTTTTCGGTAAGGACGATCCGCGTCTATCCGACGAACGGCGACGAGTTCGGCTGGTGGTGGCGCTTCTTCTTGTGGATGCTGCCCTGAGTCGCCGCGGTCGATTGCACGCGATTGGAATGACCTGACGCGCTCCGGCGCCAGAGTCGGCGCGTGCTGTTGCCAAGCGCAGCAGGATGCGGCAACTTTTCCCTTCGAACGAAAAATGGGGGGATAGCCGATCATGATCAACAGTCCGATTTTACAGCCCGTCGTCGTCCTTATCGCCTGGTCGCTGGTGATGCTGGTGTGGATGGTGGCGGTGCGCATGCCCGCGATGAAGAAGGCGGGAATCGACGTCAGCAAGGTAGTCGGGGGCCGCCCGGGCGGCCTTGACGGCGTGGTCGACGAAAAAGCGCAGTGGCCGGCACACAATTACATCCATCTGATGGAACAGCCGACGCTGTTCTATGCCGTAGCGCTGACGCTGGCGATCGCCGGTTGGGGCGCCGGCTGGAACGCAACACTGGCTTGGGCCTATGTCGTACTACGCATCGTCCACAGCCTGATCCAGGCGACATATAACAAGGTCAGCATCCGCTTCACGGTGTTCGCGCTATCGACTTTGTGTCTCGTCGCCCTGACGCTGCATGCCGCCATGGCGGTGTTCGGCTGGCACCATTTCTAGAGCGTGATGCGAAAAAGTGGGAACCGGTTTTTCGTAATAAATCAGGCGACAACAAAGAATTATAGAGCGGGATCCAATTCAGTTTAATCGCATCCCGCTCTAGCAACGCATCTCAGGGAAAGAGCCGCGCCACCGCGCGGTCGAGCATCACCAACTGCCATAGCGTCCGGCCGTGCTCCGCGCGGCCGGACCGATGGTCGGCCGCGAGTGTGGCGATGGCGCCCGGATCGAACCAGCCGGTGTCGCCGAGCGTTCGCGACGTCGCCAACCCGGCCGCCGCGTCGGCAAGGGGGCCACGAAACCACGCGCTGACCGGCGTGACAAAGCCCATTTTCGGCCGGTAGAGAATGTCGCGTGGCAGATAGCGCTCCATCGTCTTCTTGAGCAGCCATTTTCCCTGCCCGCGCCGCAGCCGGAAATGATCGGGCAGCGTGGCGGCGAACTCAACCAGCCGGTGGTCGAGCAGCGGCTCGCGCGCCTCGAGGCCAACCGCCATACTGGTGCGATCGGACTTGGTCAGGATGTCACCCGGCAACCAGTGCTGGAAATCGGCATATTGCGCGCGGTCGAGCGCGTCGCGCGCCGGGGCGTCGCGCATCGACCGGATATAGCGGTCCTCGGCACGGTGGCCGCCAATCGCGCGCTTCGCGGCGTCGCTGAACAGCGCCGCGCGCAGCGCCGGCGTGGTGACCCCGACCGACCGCGCATAGGCCTCGGCACCATCCTCGGCGAGCGCCAGCAGGGTCGTCTTGGCGCGCAGCGGCCGGGGCGCCCAGTCGGCCTTGGGATACCAACGGCCCAGCGTGCCGAACACGCGCTCGCGGAGATCGGCGGGGAGCATCCCGCGGACGCGCTCCTCGGCGGCCTGGAACCTGTAGCGGCGATAACCGGCGAACGCCTCGTCAGCGCCATCACCCGACAATGCCACGGTAACCTGCTCGCGGGCCAGTTGGCTGACGCGGTAGGTCGCCAGCGCCGAGGCGTCGGCGAACGGCTCATCGAAGGCGGCGACGAGCGTATCGATCAGCGAGAAATCGTCCGCCGCGACGACCCGTTCGCGGTGATCGGTGGCGAAGCGCGCGGCAACGACGTTGGCATAACCGCGCTCGTCATACCCGACTTCGTCGAAGCCGATCGTGCAGGTCTTGACGGCGCGCTTCGAGCATTCGGCCATCAGCGCGACGACCGCCGAACTGTCGACTCCGCCCGACAGGAATGCGCCGAGCGGCACGTCGGAGACCATGCGCGAGGTGACCGCGTCGCGCAGCAAGGAGAGCAGTTGCTCTTCCATCGCCGCCGCCGAACCGGTCGCCCGATTGGAGAAGTCGATATCCCACCAGCGAGATGGCGCCGGCACCGGCTTGCCGCGCTCGATCAGTACGGCGTGCCCGGCGGGCAGCTTCCTGACCCCAGCGACCAGGCAGGTGTCGTCGGGGACATAACCGTAGGCGAGATAGTCCTCGACCGCGCGAAGATCGGGCTCGCGGCGTAACAAGGGGTGCGCCAGCAGGCCCTTGAGTTCGGACGCGAAGGCGAGCCCACCGTCCGACAATTCGACATAGTGGATCGGCTTGGTACCCATCCGGTCGCGCGCGAGGAACAGGCTTTGCCGCCCGGCGTCATGCAGCGCGAAGGCGAACATGCCGTTGAGCCGGTCGAGCATTGCGGGGCCCCACGCCGTCCAGCCGTGCAACAGCACCTCGGTATCGCCGGCGGTGACGAAACGCGCGCCGAGCGCGCTCAGTTCGGCGCGGAGTTCGCGATAATTATAGATCTCGCCATTGTAGACGACGGTCAACGTGCCATCGCTCGTCGACATCGGCTGCGGCGAACCGCCGACGTCGATGATCGACAGCCGGCGGTGGCCCAGCCCGACCCCTGGCGCGGTCCACACCCCCGATCCGTCAGGGCCCCGGTGCGCCTGGACATCGGTCATCGCAACAATGCGAGCCGGGTCGACCGGTTTGGGCGTGGCGGGATAAAAGATCCCGGCGATGCCGCACATCAGCGTCGCCCGGATGCGGCGTCGGCAATGCCTGCGACCGATCCGGCCGCAGCGAGGAAGCGCTTCATCGCGGCGCGCGGATCATGCCCGGCGGTCGTTTCCACCGAAAGGTGGACGGCAACGGCACGCTGGTCGCCGCCGAGCAGCCTGGTCTTGAGGGTTTCGAGTTTCACGAGTGTATCGCTTCGCGTAACGGTGTCGCCGAGCCGATACCATGTCGAGATCTGCCGCTCCACCCTCCCCGGCGCGGTGACGCGCATGACCTCGCCACCAGCGAGTGCCGGCAGGTTCTCGACCCGCACCCAGCGATCGTCCTGGCGTAGCGCGCCGACGCCGAACGACACCAGTTCCTTACCCTCATGCTGGCTGCCATAGACCGCGATGGCGAGGTCTACCGGGTCGCCCAGCCCGTCGGCATAGCGGCCGATCAGATAATGGTCGGCACCGGGGTAATAAGGCGACCATGGCGCGCGCTCGCTCATCGCGACGCGGTGCCAGCCGGGAACATTCGGCAAGGTGACACGATCAGGAAGGACGGCGGCGCGACCGGCAATCACCGCCGACCAGGCGGGAAAGATCGCAGCGACCGTCAACACCAACGCCGCCGCGATCAGGACATCGCAGCGGCGCGCGACCGGCGCCAGCAGCCGCGCGACGTCGATTACCGGCGCATCCGGCGCGCGATCGAACCAGCGCCAGCCGATCGCGAGCACGGCGGCCATCACGAGGCCGAAAAAGATCCAGCCATAGACGATGTGGTCCATGCCCGTCGCACGCTCGACCGAGGTGAGATGAGCGGCGTAGATCGTCCCGAAGGCGCGCAGCCCGTTGGCCACGATCGGCACGACCAGTGCCACGATCATGAACAGCGCACGGCGGCGCCACGACACGAAACAGACATGCGCGACGAGCGTGCCATAGGCGATCATCGCGATGACGAACTTTGCGCCGGAGCAAGCCTCGGCGACCTCGAAATAGCCATTGGGAATGGTGATCAGCACGCCATCGACCTGCGCCGGCACGCCGAACAGATGGAGCAGCGGCATCGTCATCGCGACGGTGATGGTCTGCAACGGCCCCTCGAGCCCCTCTCCGAAAGGCACGAGGAAGAATGCATAAGCGAGCGGGAAGAGTAAGGCCCGCGCGACGTTGGGTCCGAGGATCGTCACGACCGCGCCCTGCAGCATCATCACCAGCCCGAGATGCCGCGCCAGCGCGACGCCGCCGGCATCGCCCAGCAGCCAGCCGAATCCGCCAGCGCCGACGAGCAGCAGGCCGGGCCACCAGCCGACCGGCGCGACCTGCGCAAGATCGGTGCGGCGCTGCCACACCAGCCAGGCGATAACGGGCGTGATGAACAGGCAATGCCCGAAAGTCGTGCTCGTCCACCAGATCGTCGCCAGCGCTAGCGCATCGGCGTGGAACAGGGCAATGACCAGCAAAGCCGCGCCCAGCAGTACCGCCGCGTGATGTCGCCAGCGGGCGTCGAACTGGCCCGCGTTCGCCCCGGCCGCGAAATCGGCCGCCGGGACGACCATGGTCATGCAGCGCTGCGCCGCGGCGGCGCCTTGATGCTGATGCCAAGCAGCCCATCGAGCGGCGCGAGGCATGCCTCCCAGCCATAGCGCTCCTGGACCCGCGCGCGCGCGTCATGGCCAAGGGCGGCAGCGGCACCTGGATTGGCCAGCAATGCCATTACTTCCTCGGCAATTTCGCCGACGGTCTCACCCACCCGGATCGTGCCATCATGGTCGATACCCTCGGCGGCGGCACGCGAGGCGACCACCGGCCGCGCCATCGCCATCGCCTCGAGCACCTTGTTCTGGATGCCGCGCGCGAGCTTGAGCGGCGCGACCACGACCGATGCCGCGGTCAGCCAGCCACGCACATCGGCGACCTCACCAGTGACCATCACGCCTGGTTGCCGGGCGAGCGCCTTGACCGCGTCGGTCGGGTTGCGGCCGACAATGGCGAAGCGTGCATCGGGATAGCGCACGCGAATATGAGGAAGGATCGTCTCGACGAACCACGTCACGCCCTCGATGTTGGGACGATAGTCCATCTGGCCGGTGAACACGATCAATCGCCCCGTCGAGTCGATCCGCTTGAAGCTGGCGACGGGATCGAAGAAGTCTGTATCGATGCCGTTCTCGACGACGTGGACCCGCGGCAACCCGGTGCGATCACGGAACAACTTCGCTTCGGCCTCGCTGACGAACAGGCTGGCATGGGCGCGTTGCGCGATCGATTTTTCATAGGCGAACAGCAGCTTCGCTTCGCGCTTCATGAACCACGCCATCGGGCCGGAACTCTTGCGGGCATAATCGGCGAACTTGGCCGAATCCATGTCGACGAAATCCATGATGACGCGCTGGCGCGGCCGCGCTGGCAGATATTGCGCCATCTGGCTGGAAAACACGTAGATCGTATCGATCGAGTGGCGCGCCAGGATGTTCTCAACCGCCTCGCGCAGGGGTTTGTTGTCGAACGCGGTGAGCGAGACGGGCTTGCGCCCGAGCAACGCCTGGATGGCAGCGACAGCGCGCGGTTTTGAGCGCCAGACGATCGAACGATTACCGGTGAACCTCGCCAGCCCAGACTTCTGCTTCATGTCGCGGCTGTCGTCGGCAAAGGCAATGAGGTGCACCCGCCGACGTGCCGACAGGTATTTCAGAATGTTGAAGCCACGAATCTTGTCACCGCGATCAGGCGGAAAGGGCACGCGATGCGCCAGGAACAGGATATCCCCCATCAGCCAAGTCCCCTGGAAATCATCGGACCAATCCGGTTGGCGGCCCATAGCGGAAGCCGCTTCCATGCCGCGACCTTGAGCCGATAGCGTGGGTGCAACGGATTGATATCGCGCGGCGCCCCTCCTGCCGCTGCACGACGATGATACACGAGCGACGCCGCTTCGAAACCCCAGTTCTTCTTGAACGCCGCCGCGCCGGTGCCGGCTTTCGAGCGGCCGAAATCGAAGTGTTTGCAACCACGCGAGCGGGCATGCCCCATCAACGCGAAATACATGCGATCGTTGGCGCGCAGCACCCGCGCCGCCTGCGTCCCGCCCCCCCAATAGGGGAAGACGGTGGCGTTGAAATACAGGCTGAGGACGCTCGCCACCGGCTTGCCGGCGGCGGAAACGGTGAGGATGTCGGCGTCGTCGCCAAAGGCGCGCAGGACTTCGAGGAACAGCCTCGCCGGGAAAACCGGCGTACCGAGGTTGCGGACCGATTCGGCATAGACGCTATAGTGTTCGCGCGCATGCCGCCGGTTGTTGCCGACCGAAACGACGAGATCGCCGGCCAGCGCCTTGCGGACTTCGGCGCGTTGCTTCCGTGGAATCGCCAGCAGTTCGGCCTCGTCATCCGCCGCGAGCGCGCGGACGAAGCCGAGATAGGTCGTATCATCGACCACCCAGCCCTCGCCCGCCACCGGCCCACCGCGCAAATCAAGCGTCGGACAGCCGAGGCGTTCGGCCAATACCCCTGCGGCCGTGCCGAGCGACGCTACCGCAGCGTCATCTTCGGCGAGGATGCCGCCGGCGACGCCGAACCCGGCCGACACCAGCGCACGCCCGAACAACGGCGAGCGTGTCTCGGTCAGCGGCAAAATACCGGCGAGCGTGCCGTCGGCGCGTTCCGCCACAAGCATGTGCGCAGCCTGACCGCAGCCACGCTCGACCGCGATACTCCAGCCGGTTAGATGGAACGGCGTCGCGTCGGGATGCGCACGGACGAACGCGTCGATCCGTGCGCACTCTCCGGAATCGCCGAGATCGGCGGTGCGCAGCCCGAGCGGCGTCGAGACGAGCGGCATGGTCATGCCAGTCCAGCGCGCTCCGCCGCTACGACGGCATCCATGCGACCCCAATCGTGCCGGCCGATCAACGTGCGCAATTTGCCGGCCATTGCGCCCAGCCGGCTGTAATGGCGCAGCTTCGAGCGCGTTGGCGCGTTGGCGACGCGCGGTTGATCGGGGTCGATCTCCCACGGATGGAAATAGAATATCGCCGCATGGCCCTGGCCCGTCACCTGGCGGATCGCGAAGTTGGTCAGCGCCGCCGGTAGCAGCCGGAAAAATCCGCCGCCGGTGGCGAGCTTGCGGCCCGCGACATCGGCCACCGTTACCGGCAGTTCGATCAGTTCGGCATCGGCAAGCGGCCGGAACGCGAAACGTGGCGCCTCCGGCCAGCCATAATGGTCATGATGCACCGGCGCGACGCTCGACGAATAGGCATAGCCCTGCTCGGCGAGCACGCGGTGCGCCCAGGGTGTGCGCTTGTCGATCGAGAAGCTCGGCGCGCGGTAGCCGTTGACCGCAGCGCCGCCGGCATCCTCAAGCGTCTGACGCGTCCGGGCAAGATCGGCGGCAAAGCTCGCCGCATCCATCGTGAAGACGCGCTGGTGGTCCCACCCATGGCTGGCGAGCTCATGCCCTTGCTCGACGATCCGGCGGATCAGCCCGGGATAACGCTGTGCCACCCAGCCGAGCGTGAAGAAGGTCGCCTTGACCCCGCACTCGGCGAGCAGAGCGAGCACGGCGTCAGTGTTGCGCTCGACTCGCGAACTGAGCGAATCCCAATCGCCCTTGTCGATCACCTTTTCGAAGGCACCGACCTGGAACCAGTCCTCGACATCGACGGAGAGCGCATGGCGCATGCTTTGCCGGCCTCAGCCCGTCACACGCCGCAACGCGGCGGCGTCAGGGCGTTGATCGCCCTCGATCCAGTCGACCAGCAAGCTCAACACGCGGCGCAGCGCGGCATCCTGTTCGTCGACCCGCGCCTCAAGCGCCGCCAGCCTCACGGCGGTATCGGCTTCAGCCGACGCGGTAACGGGCGTTACCGGAGCGACGGGCGCGGTAACGACCGGGTCCTGCAAGCCACGGATCGGCAGCGGAGCTGGTTGATCAACGGCGGCTGCCGGCACAGCGAACGGTTGCGGCGAAGCAATGGATGCAGCGGGGGCGGCAACGGGAGTCGTCGCGGCAGGCGGCGTGTCGGCGCTCGGCATGTCGCCCGAAACATCGTCGATCACCGCATTGACCACGCTGGCGTCGAGCGTGTCGATCTGCTCGATCGCCCCGTGGAGCATCACGCGCGCGGCAAGCTGGTTGAGTCGACGCGGCACGCCTTCCGAGCCGCGATAAAGCGCCTCGAATGCGTCGGCGGTAAAACGCGGCCGACCGCGCCAGCCGACCAGCAGCAGACGGTGGAACATATAGGGCTCGACTTCCTCGGGGCCCATCGGCTCGAGGTGGTGCATCGCGATGACGCGCTGGCGCAATTGCTCGAGCCGCCCGGCGCCTTGCAGGCGCGCGCGAAACTCGGGCTGGCCGAGCAGGAATATCTGCAGCAGCGCATGGCCGCCGGCCTGCAGGTTGGACAGCATGCGCAGCTCTTCGAGCGCGGCGATGTTGAGCGCCTGCGCCTCGTCGACGACCAGCAGGGTGCGCCGGCCAGCGCGCGCGGTCGCGTGGAGGCCGCGCTCGATCGAGGCGAGCAACTGCGACTTGGTCATGCCATCCGGGTCGAGGTCGAGTCCGTTCGCCACCATGCGCAACAGATCGTCGGGCTCGATCTGGGTCGATGCGATACGGATCGCGAGCAGACGCTCACGATCGATCGTCGCCATCAGATGGCCGACGAGCGTGGTCTTGCCGGTACCGACCTCGCCGGTGATGACGATGAAGCCCTCACCCTGCGCGAGGCCATAGCCGAGATAGGCCATCGCCTTCTTGTGCGTGACCGTGTCGAACCAGAAGCGCGGATCTGGCGTCAACTGGAACGGACGTCCGCTCAAACCATAATGTTCGTCGTACATGTTACCGTCCTCAACCCCGCTTTAAGCGGCAGTTGTTTCAGAATTGATAGCGCATCCCGACCTGCGCCTGGCCGGAAACCTGATCGCTCGTACCTTCCTGGCTGAACGAATAGACACCGAGCGAGGCGCTCGTGCCGAGACGACCGAAGTTCAGATAATAGAGCCCCGTCGCACCGACGCTCGTCACCGCCTTCGTCCCGGCGATGCCGCTGTCGTAATAATTGCCCAACACGTTGCCACTGACGCCCGAGCGTCGCGTCAGCGCGGCGTTCATGAAGCCGTCGACATAGAAGCTCTGGTCGCTCGTGCCGTTGACCGTGAAGCCGGTGCCGCCGGGCGCATAGAAGCGACGATTGGCATAGCCTGCACCGGCCCCGAAGCTGAGCGACCCGCGATGAGCCGAGATGACCGCATCGACACCACGCGCGCGATAGGCCGCGGTTGAGATCGACTGGAACACGCCGTTGAGACAGCCGCCGGGCGCACTGCTCGACGCGCCATAGGTGCAGCCGCTGAATTGCTGGCCGAATGCATCGCGCTGCTCGATAAAACTGGTCGGCAGGTTGGCGATGCCGTTTTCCAGCTGGTGCCCAAAGGTCTCGACGCTGTCATAGACGCCGATCTGCATCCCGACCGATCGACTCGGCGCATAGCTGAACGAGCCGGTATAGGTCGTGCCGCCATAGCGCCGCCCGACACGCGCCTGCAATGTGGTGCGCGGACTCGGCCGCCAGATCACGCCGGCATCGTAGATCAGCCCGTCGGTCTGATAGGCGATACGCCGCGGCGACGTCGGATCGGTGACGAAGCGGCCGCGCGCGTCGGTAACGGGGTCGCCGGCGACATCGAGCTTGGCATCGCGTTGGCTGACCTCGATCTTTTCATAGCCCACGCCACCGGTCAGCGCGATTGTCGGCGCCACCGGCAACACGACGTCGCCGCGGGCATATTTGCCGTCGTAGCGCTGGTCGAGCTGGCTGGCGTCATCGCGTTCCCACGCCGCGCTGGCGGTAACGCCGACCGGCAGCACGGTCCCGGCCTTCACGCCGATCGTCGCCTGGGCGACCTGGCTGTGCGAATTGTCGAAGCGATCGAGCTTCGGCGCTCCGGGCGCGACTCCCGTCGCCTTGGGCGCCTCGACCTTGGTATAGCCGAAGCGATAGCTCGCCCCGATGCTGGCCGGGCCGGCATGGGTCGAGAGCGTCGGGCCGACATAGGCCGAATAGACCTGGCTGATATTGTCGACATTGCCGGCCAGTACGCCGGGTGCCGCGCCACGAATGTCCGACCGCGCCCGCGTCGCGAGCGCGCCGCCCTCGACACTGAACCCGGGCACGATCTTGACCGCGGCGCGCGCCAGCCCGCTATGGACGTCGTCGTCGCCGATCTTCTTGTCCCACGAGATGCGCCGTTCGTAGCGATAGCTGACCTGCACCTGTGCGCGACGCGTCTGCACCGTTGCCTCGACACCGGCGGCGACGGTCGAATAGGTCAGCACGTCGCTGTTGTTGAAGTCGGCGGTCGCAACCTGCCCGATCTCGATATAGGGCGCGATCGACTTGTGACGGTCGCCGGCAAAGGCCGGTCCCGCCATGAGTGAGGCGACGACGCCGCCCGCGATGATCAGCGTACGCGTCATGTCGCGTCCTCCTGGCCGTAATAGCTGCCGAAACGGCGCCCCCCCGGCGCGTAAGAGACAGCGTTGAGTACGAGTTGAATGTGATCGCAGCCGTCGAGCATCGCGACGGCCTCGCGCAGGTCGCTGTCGCTGGTGCGGTCGGCGCGCACGACGAGCATCACCTGCCCGGCATGGTTGGCCAGCACCGACGCCGGCGAGGCGGCGAGCGCGGGCGGCGAATCGAAGATCAACAGCCGGCGCGGATCGGCGGCGAGCAACGCCTCGATCAGCTTGCCGGTGCGACGGCTGGCCAACAGTTCGGTATCGCCGATCATCTTGCTGCCGGCCGGGAGCAGGCTAAGCTGCGGGATATCGGTCGGAATCACATAGCGCTCGATGTCGGCAGCCGGGTCGGCCAGCGCGTCGAGCAGCCCCGGCCCTTCCGCCACGCCCAGCCGCGAAAGCACATCGGGTTTGGCGAAATCGGCATCGATCAACAGCACTTCGGTATCGCGTTCGGCGGCGATCGAGATGGCGAGGTTGATCGCGCAATAGGTCTTGCCCTCGTTCGGCTGCGCCGAACACACCAGCATCGTCCGCGCCTTGGCCGGCGCTTCGGCCTCGACGGTGCGGATAGTGCTGATCAGTTGGCGCTTGATCAGCCGGAATTCCTCGGCAAGCGGACCGACCGGCGCGCCGGGCACGAGCAGGCCGCTCTCGGCGAGCAATGCCCGGTCGATCGCGGCCGCGCCGTCGCGCACGGGTGCAGGCGCGGGCGCGACGGCAGCGGCCGGCGCGGCGATCGGACGCGGTGTGGCGAACGGCAGATTGTCGATGGCGGGCGCTGCCAACGGTGCAGGCGCGGGCTGGGCAATCGGACCATCCCGCGGAGCGGACGCGGCTGTCGGCTGATCCGGCATACGCAGAAAATGGTTCAGGTCGTAAGCCTCGGCAGCGCGCTCGACGAGCGATCCCTTGAGCTTGCGTGGCGTCATATCGTTCATGCCGCCAGCCCCCGCTGAACCATTTCCATGCCGATCAGCGCGATCCACGCCACGACCAGACCGGCGGCGCCACCGCCGAAATAGATCAGCTTGCGCCGCCGCAGCGCAATCTGCGCCTGGGTCACCGCTTCGCCGATCGAACCGATCACCGGCAAGCCGGTGGCACGTTCGAGTCGCCCGGCGGTCGGGTAGGTCGTCCTGATCTGCCCCATCGCGAACGCGGCACCGACACCCACGGCGAGTGCGGCGATCAGCACGCCGCTGAGCAGCAGCGGCCGGTTGGGCGCGGTCGGCACGCGCGGCGAGGTCGGCGGATCGATCACACTGAACTTGATTGCGTCGGTCTGGCTTTCGGCCTGGCCGCGAAGCTTGATGTCCTCACGGTCGCCGAGCAATTTGGCATAGGCGTCCTTGAGCACCTGATAGTCATTCTCGATCTGCGACTGCTCGGCCGCCACCGCCGGGTTGCCGGCCAGCTTCGACGTGATCTGGTCGAGATCCGACTGGAGCTGGTTCTTGCGCATCGTCAGCGAGGCAACCTGCGCCTGCTTTTCGGCCTGCATCGACTTGAGCGACAGATAGAGCGGGTTGGCCGAACCACCGCCGCCGGCGCCGAGCGGCTCGTTGCGCGCCGCCGCCTGCGCCGCCGCGAGTTGTCCACGCAGCGCGACGACGTCGGGATGACGGTCGGTATAGCCCCTGGCCTGCGCCTCTGCGAGCTGGCCCTGGATTGCCGCGAGCCGCGCCCGCGCCGGACCCGCCGTGCCGGCACTGCCCGCGACGCTGGCCGAGGTGCCGGCCATCTGGCCATTGACGGCGGCGAGGCCCGATTGCGCCGCGGCAAGGTCGTTTTCGACCTGCGACATCTGGGTGCGCGCCGCACTCATCCGATCGGTCAGCGACCCGGTTCCGGGAAGACTGCCGAGATAGCGGTTCTGAAAATCGGCGCGGTTGGCCTCGGCGTCGGCGAGTTGCTTCTGCCGGTCGGCGAGCTGCGCATCGAGGAACCGCAGCGTCGAGCTGGTCTCGTCGCGATCACCGGCGAGATTCTGTTCGACGAAGATGTCGATCAGCTTCTGCACCACGGCGCGTGCGGTTTTCGGGCTGGAACCCGTCACCGAGATTTCGAACAGATTGTCCTGCTGCGCGGTGATCTTGATCGCCTTTTGCAACCCGGCAACGCGGTCCGCGACGTCACGGTCGTTCGACACGGTGCTGGCGAGATCGGTGCCTCGCACGACCTTTTCGAGATTGACCGACGAGGTCAGCGTCTGGCGGACCGTGTCGAGGTCCTTGGCCTGGTCGGCCGGCGAGATGCCGACCTTGCCCGGCAGGATGGTCTGCATCTGCACGAACACGCGGGCATGCGATTCGTAGGTGTTGGGAATCTGCGCCACGAGCAGCCAGCCGAGCACGGCAACGCACCATGCCGCCGCCAGCGCGATCCAGCGCCGCGTCCAGATCGCGTGAAGTGCGATCCTGATTTCGTCATAAAGACCGTTCATTCGCCAATCCCGCTCAGAACATGCTCTCGGGGATGATGATCACATCACCCGGTTCGAGACGGACATTGGCGCTGGAATCGCCATTCTTGAGCAGGCTCGACAGCTTGAGCTGATATTCGACCTGCCGCCCGGTGGTGCGGTCGTACCGCACCAGTTTGGCGCGGTTGCCCGCGGCATATTCGCTGAGGCCGCCGACCGCGATCATCGCGTCGAGCAGCGTCATGTTGGCGCGATAGGGGATCGACGCCGGCTTCTCCGTCGCACCGACGATGCGCACCTGCTGGCTGAATGTGCCCGAGAAATTCTCGACGATGACCGAGACGATCGGGTCCTTGATATATTCGCCGAGCGCGATCTTCATATCGTCGGCGAGCATCGCCGGGGTCTTGCCGACCGCCGGCATGTCGCTGATCAGCGGTGTGGTGATGCGACCATCGGGCCGCACCTGGACCTTTGCCGAGAGCTCGGGGTTGCGCCACACGAAGATGTTGAGCTGGTCGAGCGGCCCGATGATATATTCCTCGCCGGGCTGCTCCTGGTTCGCGACATAGGCTGCGGGCGGCAGTTCGGGGCGTCCACCGCCGGCACAGCCAGTCAGCATCGTCGCAACGACGCCAATAGCGGCCAGCCCCTTGGAACCCATGGAAAAACGCATGACTAACCTCCGTGCAGCGCTTACGCGCACGGGACGTCTCCCGTGCACAGCGCACCGCTGGCGTCAGGCTATCGTCCGAAGAGGTGAAGATAGCGTTAGGATTATCCCTCGAGGCCGACGAGCAGCTCCCGCGCGGGCGGGTGCGCGAGGAACGCCGAGGGACTGGCCGAGGCACCATAAGCGCCGGCCATGAAGATCGCGATGACGTCACCGGGCTGCGCCACCGGCAGTGCGACCTTGTCGGCGAGCAGATCCAGCGGCGTGCACAGGCAGCCGACCACGGTGACGGTCTCGCTCGGCGCGTCCGGCGCGGCCGTCGCCACGGCGACGGGGTAGTTGCGACGCACCACGGTGCCGAAATTGCCTGATGCGGCCAGTTGATGGTGCAGGCCGCCATCGACGACGAGAAAGGTCTCGCCGCGACTGACCTTCCGGTCGACGATCCGTGTCAGGTAGACGCCGCATTCGCCGACCAGCCAGCGGCCGAGTTCGATCGCGAAGCGCGTGTCGTGCAGGATCGCCGGCCGGCCGGCGAGCATTGCGGCCAGCGCCACACCGATCCCCGCGACATCGAGCGGCCTGTCGGCGGGGAAATAGGGGATGCCGAAGCCACCACCGAGGTTGACCAGCGGCGGCGCGCGCCCTGCCTGCTCGGCCAGCCGCGCGGCCAGCGTGAGCGTCGCGGCCTGGGTCTCGATGATCGCCTCGACATCGAGTGCCTGCGACCCGGCAAAGATATGAAAACCTTGCCAATCCGCCCCGCTCGCGATCAACCGCCTCACCAGCGCAGCCGCGCGCTCCGCATCGACCCCGAACGGCGATGCCCGCCCGCCCATGCGCAGGCCCGAGCCGCGCAGTTCGATATCGGGATTGACCCGGACGGCGAGTCGCGGCGTGACGCCAAGCCGCCCGCCGATCGCCAGCGCGCGGTCCGCCTCGCCTTCGGACTCGAGGTTGATCGTCGCACCAGCGCGAATCGCCAGCTCGAGCTCGTCGTCGCGCTTGCCCGGACCGGCAAAGCTGATCGCGCTCGCCGGCTTGCCACTGATCGCCATCACCAGGTCGAGTTCGCCCTTCGACGCGACATCGAGTCCGTCGACCCATCGCCCGATCGCCGCGACCAGCGGCGCGAACGGGTTGGCCTTGACCGCATAATGCAGATCCAACTCGGCCGGCATCACCTGGCGAAAGAGCGCGATCCGCCGCCGCACCACGCCGGCGTCGTAAACGAACAACGGCGTGTCACCGGCCTGCTCGATCCACGCCTCGGCCGTCCGCCCGGCGATCAGCAACGGCGCTGGGCCAGCAAAATCGGCGGGAATTATGCCCATCGGCTTCATGACGTCAGCTCCTTGCGCAGGCCGGCCCGATCGAACTTGCCATTGGCATTGCGCGGCAGGCTGGCACGCCATTCATAGCGTATCGGCTGCATGAAGCCCGGCAGATCACGCCGCAAGCGATCGCGCAGTGCCGGCTCGTCGGCCGGGTCACCTGCCACCACCACGACGATCGACTGGCCGAGCCGCGCGTCGGGCACGCCCAGCGCCACCGCCTCGCTTGCCTCGCCGCCCGCGAGCACCGCCTCCTCGACCTCGGTCGGGCTGATCCTGTTGCCGGCCGATTTGATCATCTCGTCGGCGCGCGCGACGAATCGCAACAGCCCATCGGCACCCTCGACGGCGATGTCGCCCGAATAGACTGCCGTGCCACCGAGCGCCGAATGCGCCGGCGCGGGGCGAAAGCGTTCTGACATGCGCTCCGGGTCGCGCCAATATCCTTGGGAAACCAATGGTCCTGCATGGACAAGTTCACCTGGTTCCTGAGCTCCAGCACGCGTGCCATCGGGCCGCACGATCATTACTTCGGCAAATGGAATTGCGTGGCCGATCGCCTCGGGATGCGAATCGATCAGCGCGGGATCGAGATAGGTCGAGCGAAATGCCTCGGTGATGCCGTACATCGCGTAGAGATCGGCATTCGGGAAAAGCGCGCGCAGCCCGCGCACCATTGCCGGCGTCAGCGCCCCGCCCGAATTGGTCAGTCGCCGGAGCCGCGCCGCCGTCGCGACCGGCCATTCCGCCTCCAGCAATTGGATCCACAGCGGCGGCACGCCTGCCAGCGTGGTCGCGGCAAAGCGCTCCACACCCTTGATCACGTCGCGTGGCGTCAGATAGTCGAGCGGCGCCACGCTCGCCCCCGCCGCCCAGGTCGAGAGCAGCTGGCTCTGCCCATAGTCGAAGCTCAGCGGGAGCACGCCGAGCACCCGATCCGTGCTTTCCAGCTTCAGATAATGCGCCACCGAAATCGCGCCGAGCCACAAATTGGCGTGGCTGAGCATCACGCCCTTGGGGTGGCCGGTCGAGCCCGAGGTATAGAGGATTGCCGCGAGATCGTCGGGCGAGCCGTTCGATGCCGGCATGACGTCACCCGCGATGGGAACCAGCTCTTCGGCGACGATCCGGCACCCGTTCGGTACATCATCGGGCAGGAGGGTCGCTGCCCGCCCGGTCTGAGTCACGAGCAGCGTGGCGCCGCTGTCGGCCAGAATATGTGCCACCTGTGCGCGCTTGAGCAGCGGGTTGACCGGCACATGCACCAACCCTGCCCGCGCCACCGCCAGCGGCATAACGCAGGCCAGCCGCGTTTTGGGTAGCCATGTCGCCACGCACGCACCGGGCGGCAAGTCGTGCGTCCCCAACCATGAAGCGACGGCGCCCACCATTGCTTCCAGCCCGGCATAATCGAGCACGCCGACGCGATCGACCAGCGCGACGTCATGCGGCTTTCCCCGTCCGGTCAGGGTGTCGATCGGCCAGGGGGTGGGATCGAGCGCGATCATATCCCTTGATAGCCGCCCCGCGCGCGCTGCCAAGGCTGCTCTTGGCATCGCCGCGCCTAGCCCCTATCGCGCTGCAACATGAACCGCGCGCAACCGGGGATCGCAGTGCAAGTTGACGATAATGACAGGGTCGACGCCACCGTGCGCGCCGTATTGCGAGACGTACTGGGGATCGACGCCGCGCGCGTTGCTACCTTTCGCAGCGATACCGCGCTGTTCGGCACGCTGCCCGAGCTTGATTCGATGGCCGTTGCCGGATTGCTGACCGAACTGGAAGACCGGCTCGGCGTGCTGATCGAGGACGACGAGGTCGATGGCGAGATGCTCGAAACCTTCGGCTCGCTGGTCCGCTTCATGGCGGCAAAGGCGCTGATATGAGGGCGGGCGGGTGATCGACCGCTACGACTGGGCCGGCGGGACCGAGGCGATGCTGCGCTTCGGCCCCGCCAGCGGCCCGGTCGTGGTGGTGGCGCTGCCGCTGTTCGAAGAGGCCAACCGCACCCGTGCCTTCACGGTGACGATCCTGCGCCTGCTCTCGGCGCGCGGCATAGCCAGCGCCCTGCCCGACCTGCCCGGCACCGGCGAAAGCGAGACGGAAACCGGGCAAGCATCGCTATCCCATTGGAGAGAAGCGTTTGCGGCGGCAACGACCGCCCTGCGCCCGATATATGACTCGATCCACATCGTTGCGCTGCGCGGCGGCGCCCTTGTCGATCACGATGCCGTGGCGGAAAGCCGCTGGCACTTCGCACCGCTCCCTGGCGCCCGGGTGATACGCGACCTCGGTCGCGTGGCGCTCGCTGCGGCAAAGGAAGCCGGCACCAGCTTCGACCCGGCGACGCTCACGACCTCCGGGCCGCCGGTCGAGATCGCCGGCAACTGCTTGCCCCGCACCCTGCTTGGGGAACTGGCCGCGGCCGAGCCGACCTCATCGGGCCGTTTGCGCACGGTGCGGCTCGGCAACGATCCGATGACCGCGGACCGCCATATCGACGGTGCGCCGTTATGGCGTCGCAGCGAGCCGGACAACGACATCGCGCTCGCCACCCTGCTCGCTGACGATATTGCTGGCTGGATCGCGACATGCGGCGCCTGATCGAGTTCCCCTGCGCCGGCGACGCGCTGGTCGGCTCGCTCGATGAGGCCGAAGGCACGACCGGGCTGCTGATCGTCTCCGGCGGCAACGAGATCCGCGCCGGTGCGCATCGTGGCATGGCGTCACTCGCGGCGCGGCTGGCAACTGCCGGAACGCCGGTATTCCGCTTCGACCGCCGCGGCGTGGGTGATTCGAGTGGCGAGAATCATGGCTTTGCCGAATCGGCGCCCGATATCGCCGCGGCCGCCGCGACCTTTTGTGCCGAGGCGGGGATTAACCGGCTGGTCGGCTTCGGCAATTGCGACGCGGCGACCGCACTGGCGCTGTTCGGCCAGGCCCCCGGCATCGACTCGCTGATCCTCGCCAATCCTTGGCTGGTCGAGCAGCAGGACGACCTCCCGCCCGCAAGCGCTATCAGGGCGCGCTATGGCCAGCGACTGCGCGACCCGCGCGAATGGCTGAGATTACTTCGCGGTGGTGTCAATATTGGCAAAGTTGCCCGTGGCTTGAAGAAGATTTCTCGGGCGGATGTCGAGCAGTCGAGCGCGCTGGCGGCGCGGTTCTTCGCTGGCCTCAACACCGATTCATTGCCTGTCACGATCCTGCTTGCCGCGCGTGACAGCACCGCCATTACCTTTCGCGCAGCGTGGGACGCATCGGCAAGCGCCGCGCTGCGCGATCAGGTCCGACTGGAATTGCGCGACACCGCCAGCCACAGCTTCGCTGGCGCCGAAGACAAGGACTGGTTGTTCGGTCAGGTCACTGCCGCTCTTGCCCGAGCAACGGGCTGAGGTCGCCCTTACCCATCACGGCGCACGTCCCGCGGGCTAAAGATGGCGCGACTAAGACGCAGTATCGCTCAAGAAATCCTCGAAACCAACGCAAGTATGTTAATCAAAACATTGATAATGTGACGATTATTCTGCCGCAACGGCGTGGTGAGCGCTTTCAAAATCCACCTCTGCAAGGAAGCGCTCAGCGTCGAGCGCCGCCATGCAGCCGGTGCCGGCCGCGGTGACCGCCTGGCGATAGACCTTGTCCATCACGTCGCCGCAGGCAAACACGCCCGGCACGCTGGTGCGCGTCGTGCCGGTCTCGACCTTGATATAATGGTCGCTGTCGAGTTCCAGATGCCCGCGAAACAGCTCGGTCGCCGGGTGATGACCGATCGCGACGAAACCACCATCGACATCGAGCCGCGAATGATCGCCGGTCACGGTGTCTTCGAGATCGAGCGCCACCAGCCCCGCCATCCCGCCGCCGTCGACGAAACCGCGGACTTCCTTGTTCCAGATCACGGTGATGCGCTCATTGGCGAACAGCCGTTCCTGCAGGATCTTCTCGGCGCGCAGCGAATCGCGGCGATGGATCAGCGTCACGTCGGGCGAATGGTTGGTGAGGTACAGTGCCTCCTCGACTGCGGTATTGCCGCCGCCGATCACCGCGACTTTCTTGCCGCGATAGAAGAAGCCGTCGCAGGTCGCGCAGGCGCTGACGCCCTTGCCCTTCAAGGCTTCCTCGCTGTCGAGCCCAAGCCATTTGGCCTGCGCGCCGGTGGCAATGACGAGCACATCGCCTTCATAGACGTCGCCGCCATCGCCGATCAGCCGGAATGGGCGCCGCGTCAGGTCGACCTCGACGATCGTGTCGTACATCAGCCGCGTGCCGACATGCTCGGCCTGCTTCTGCATCTGTTCCATCAGCCACGGCCCCTGGATGACGTCGGCGAAGCCGGGATAATTCTCGACATCGGTCGTCGTCATCAACTGCCCGCCGGGCTGGATGCCCTGCACCAGCACCGGCTTCATCCCGGCGCGCGCGCCATAGATCGCCGCAGAAAGGCCGGCCGGGCCGGAACCGAGAATGAGCATGCGGGTGGTGTGGGTGGTCATCGATCAATCCGTATCAGCGAGCCAAGGCATCTAGGGGGTCCCTGCGGTGGCCGCAACGGGTCGTGGCCCCTTCTGCGCTCCCCGGCGAAAGCCGGGGCCCAGTTGGGAAATCGGATGTGGTCAGGCGCTGCCTTTCGCCAGCGAACGCCTCGCAACTGGACCCCGGCCTTCGCCGGGGAACCATCACGCCTTCAACCGCACCGCATGCCAGCCGACGTGCTCCGCCATGAAGGTCGAGATGAAATAATAGCTGTGATCATAGCCCGGTTGCATCCGCAAGGTCAGCGTGATCCCTGCGTCCGCACAAGCTTCCTCCAGCAATTCAGGCTTGAGTTGCTCTGTAAGGAACTGGTCGGCATCCCCTTGATCGACCAGGATTTCCGGGACGCGCGCGCCGTCCGCGATGAGCGCACAAGCATCATAGGCACGCCAGGCTTGCTTGTCGGAGCCGAGATACCCACCCAGCGCCTTTTCGCCCCACGGGCAATGCAGCGGCGCGACGATCGGTGCGAAGGCCGAGACGCTGCGGAAGCGGTCGGGGTTGCGCAGCGCAATGGTCAGCGCACCGTGACCGCCCATCGAATGGCCCGTGATCCCTTGGCGCGACAGGTCCGCGGCCGCGAATTCCGCCGCGATCAACGCCGGCAGTTCGTCCTCGACATAGGATTTCATGCGGAAATTGGCCGACCACGGCTCTCCCGTCGCATCGACATAGAAACCGGCGCCCTGCCCGAAATCATAACCCTCGGCATCGGGCACGCCCTCGCCGCGCGGGCTGGTGTCGGGCGCGACGAAGATGACACCATGCTCGGCGCACGCCGCGCGAAACTCGCCCTTGTCGGTGACATTGGCGTGGGTGCAGGTCAGCCCCGACAGATACCACAGCACCGGCAGTCGAGCGCCGGCCGGAGCATCGGGCACGAACACCGAAAAGGTCATCGGCGTGCCCGTGACGGCCGAGGCATGGCGATAGACGCCCTGCGTCCCGCCATGCGCGCGATTGGTGCTCAGCGTCTCCATGCCGCTCAATAGACCACGACGCTGCGGATGCTCTCGCCTGCATGCATCAGGTCGAAGCCCCTGTTGATCTCATCCAGTGTCAGAACATGGGTGATCATCGGGTCGATCTGGATCTTCCCGTCCATATACCAGTCGACGATCTTGGGCACGTCCGTGCGCCCGCGCGCGCCGCCAAACGCCGTGCCGCGCCAGTTGCGCCCGGTGACCAGCTGGAACGGCCGCGTGCTGATCTCCTTGCCCGCCTCGGCCACGCCGATGATGATCGAGGTGCCCCACCCGCGATGACACGCCTCAAGCGCCTGGCGCATCACCGTGGTGTTGCCGGTGCAGTCGAAGGTGTAGTCGGCGCCGCCATCGGTCAGCGCGACGAGATGCGCGACGATGTCGCCATCGACGTCCTTCGGGTTGACGAAATGCGTCATGCCGAACTTGCGGCCCCATTCCTCGCGGTCGGGGTTGATGTCGACACCGACGATCATGCCCGCCCCCGACATCTGCGCACCCTGCAGCACGTTGAGGCCGATCCCGCCGAGCCCGAACACGATGACATTGTCGCCCGGCCGCACCTTGGCGGTGTTGACCACCGCGCCGACCCCCGTCGTCACGCCGCAGCCGATATAGCAGCTGGTCTTGAACGGCGCGTCGTCACGAATCTTGGCGACGGCGATCTCCGGCAGCACGGTGAAGTTGGAGAAGGTCGAGCAGCCCATATAATGGAAGATGGTCCGGCCCTTGTAGCTGAACCGGCTGGTGCCGTCGGGCATCACGCCCTTGCCCTGCGTCGCGCGGATCGCGGTGCACAGGTTGGTCTTGCCGCTGAGGCACGATTTACACTGGCGGCATTCTGGCGTGTAGAGCGGGATGACATGGTCGCCCGGCCTGACCGAGGTCACCCCCGGCCCGACCTCGCGCACGATGCCGGCGCCCTCATGGCCGAGGATCGAGGGGAACAGCCCCTCGCTGTCGAGCCCGTCGAGCGTATAGGCGTCGGTATGGCAGATGCCGGTCGCCATGATTTCGACCAACACCTCGCCCGCCTTGGGGCCGTCAAGGTCGAGCTCGACGATCTCGAGCGGCTGCTTCGCTTCGAACGCTACGGCGGCGCGGGTCTTCATGGCGGGAACACTCCTGATGTTTGCCGCGTCTTGGCCAGAAAAACGCCGCGCGCCAAGCACCGAAATCGCGTGGCGAGATGCCGATAAGATATCTGCCGCCGGGGTCGTTCGGCCCAGCGCCGCCCAAGACGCTTGCATCGGTTGATACGATCGCATCTTCTGGCGCCATGGAACCGGAAGCAAATCTGCTTCGAAGCAGATATCGCACCACTGGTGCGTTGACCATCCGGCGCTGTGTCCTATCGCTGGTCGCCGCGCTTTCGCTGTCGGCGAGCGCCCTGCCCGCCGCCCAAAGCGCGCCGCCGCCCCAGCCCCAAGTCCAGATCGAGGAACCGGCACCGGATCGCGCGGCGCTCGCGGCGGCGCTGCACGACATCTGCCCGAAACGCGTCGCGCTCCTCGGCGAGGCCACGCATGGCGACGGCACGACGGTCGCGTTCAAGGCGGCCCTGGTCCAGCAACTCGTCGAGCGATGTCACTTCAACGCGGTGTTTTTCGAGGCGAGCCACTACGACTTCCTCGAATTCTCGCGGCGCTTGAAGGCTGGTGAGCCGACCTCACCCGACATGATCGCGTCGGCGGCCGGCGGGTTGTGGAAATTCGATCGGGAATTCGTGCCGCTCATGCCCTTCCTCTATGCGGAAGCCCGCGCCGGTCGGGTCGCGCTGGGTGGTATCGACGATCAGCTCGGATCAGCGGGCGCCTTCTATTCCAGCGACACGATGTCGGACGAACTGACGGGCTATCTGGATGAACCGCGCCGCACCGCTTGTCGCGACATCCTCGGGAAGCGGATATATTATCGGTTTCCGCTCTATGGGATCGCCGAGCACCAGTTGGTGTCAAAATGTATGGCCGAGATCGACGTCGCGCTCGCCAGCACGGGTAAGCCGCAAGACAAGCGCGCGCTGCACCGACAGATGCTGACCGGGATCGAGCGCCTTCTCTCTCGCGAGTTGCAGGTAAACCTACCCTATGTCAGGGGACGGGATAGGTCGATGTATCTCAACTTCAAGTGGCTGGCCGGGCGTCTGCCGCCGAACAGCAAGATCATCGTCTGGACCGCGACGTTTCATGCCGCCAAGGATGCGACGGCTGACCCGGATATCGGGGCGGCACGAAATTTCGGTTCGTACATCCACCGCGCCTATGGGCGTGAGGCCTTCGCGCTGGGCTTCACGGCGCTGGCCGGATCGTATCGTTACAGCCGTAAGGAGACTGAGCGGACCATGCCGCCGGCGCCACCCGGTTCCCTAGAAAGCATCGCACTGGCCCACAGCGACGCGGCGGCTGTCTATCTCGACACGCGGCGGCTGCACCTGATCGGCAGCGTACCCGGGCGCCCGTTCCAACCGGGTTACGCAACCACCGTCTGGGATCGCGCACTCGACGGTCTCGTCGTCTTTCGAAAGCAACGGCCGCCACAGCGCACGGATGGATCGTGACGGTGAATGTGCGCGACGAAACGCGCCCGTGCGTCGGCCGCGCGCGATACGCCATCTACCCCTTGACCACGTAGCGATCCCCCGCCATAGGCCCGCTTCCACGGCGGTGTAGCTCAGCTGGTTAGAGCGCAGCACTCATAATGCTGAGGTCGCTGGTTCAAGTCCAGCCACCGCTACCAACACATGATCAGCAATGCCCTGGTTCCCCGGTTGCTTGCGCCCGATGTCATGGTCGCCAAAGGTGGCAAGAGGGCTCCAGCCCTGCTTACCTCGGAAAAGCGCCCACCCTTTCCGGTCAAGCGAACATATGGCGTGACAGTGCTTCCCATGGACCCCCGCGATACCACCATGCCGCGAGCCCGGCGATCGCCACCGGGCGCGGGACGAAATCCTGCTCCAGTTCGCGCTGCAAGGCGCGCGCCACGTCCGGCCTGACCTTGTTCTGAACCGTGACGTGCGGGCGCCAGCCAGCCTGGTCCTGCGGCGTCAGCAAGCCGGTGAAATCATCGGCCAGCCGCGCGCGAATCGCACGGAGTTCGTCGCTGGCGATGCGATAGGCAACGCCCTCCCCGAGCGAGATGAGGTCGGCGATTCTCGCCCGTGGCGCCGCCACACCGCGCGTTTCGCTGGCAAGCCGCGTCTTCAACTCGCCCGCCAACGACGGCGGCAGGTGGTGAAACATCGTCAGATGCGCCGCGAGCTGGTTTCGTTCGGGCGGATAGTGCCGCCGGCGGACCGCGTCGAACCAGGTGGCATCCGCCCCGCCGAACAACGCCGTGACGATGATCGGTGCGGGTCCGGTCACCGGCGGCGCGCTCAAATCTCGACCTGGCTACCCAGTTCGACCACGCGGTTGGTCGGCAGGCGGAAGAACTCCATCGCGCTTTCGGCGTTGCGGAGCATCCACGCGAACAGCTTCTCGCGCCAGATCATCATGCCCGGCTTGTCCGATGGCAGCAGCGTCTGACGCGCCAGGAAGAAGCTGGTGTCCATCATGCGGAACGCCGCGCCGCAACGATCGACCTTGGCCAACGCAGCCGGCACGTCGGGCTCCTCCATGAAGCCGTACTTGAGGATCAGCCGGTGGAAACCCTCGCCAAGGTCGTCGAGGTGACAACGCTCGAGCTCGGGCCAATAGGGCTGGTCCATGATCTTGACGGTGAGCAGGATGACGCGCTCGTGCAGGACCTTGTTGTGCTTGAGGTTGTGGAGCAGCGCGTGTGGCACGCCATCGGGTGACGAAGTCATGAAGACAGCCGTGCCGGGCACACGCGCGGCCGAATTGGCGGCGGAATGGATGAACACCTTGATCGGCATTGCGCCCTCGCGCATCCGCTCGATCATCAGCTTGCGGCCCTTCGACCAGGTCGTCAGGAAGGTGAAGACGATAAAGCCGATCAGCAGCGGGAACCAGCCACCCGAGGGAATCTTGGTCATGTTGGCGGTCAGGTAAATGCCATCGACGAAGAACAACACCGAGAGCAGCGGGATCGAATAATAGCGCGGCCAGTGCCACAACCGCGATAGCACCACGCCGAGCAGGCAGGTGTCGATCGTCATCGCCCCGGTCACCGCGATACCATAGGCCGAGGTCAGGTTAGACGAGGTGCGGAAGAACATGATCAGGATCAGCACCATCGCCAGGAGCAGCCAGTTGATCAGCGGAATGTAGATCTGCCCCGCCGTCGATGCGCTGGTATGCTCGATGCGCAGCCGCGGGATGAAGCCCAGCTGGATCGCCTGCTGCGTCACCGAGAAGGCACCGGAGATCACCGCCTGGCTGGCAATGACCGCTGCGGCGGTAGCGAGAATCACCAACGGGAAGCGCAGCGCTTCGGGGGCGAGCAGGTAGAACGGACTCTCCAGCGCGGGATGGCCGACCCGCGCCAGCAGCGCCGCCTGCCCCATATAGTTCATCATCAGCGCCGGCAGCACGAAGAACAGCCACGACACGCGGATCGGGTTGCGGCCGAAATGGCCCATATCGGCATACAGCGCCTCGGCACCGGTCACCGCCAGCACGATTGAACCGAGCGCGAGGAACGCGCGCACCGGATCGAGCAGGAAGAATTCCACGGCGTAATGCGGTGAGAATGCCCACAGCACGTGCGGCGTCTGCACGATGCTCATCACCCCCAGCGCCGAGATCACCGCGAAATAGAGCAGCATGACGGGTCCGAACAACAGGCCGATACGCGACGTGCCGTTGCGCTGGATCAGGAACAGACCGATGATGATCAACGCAGAGATCGGTATCACCAGCGACACCAGCCCCGGTTCCGCCACCGCAAGGCCCTCGACCGCGCCGAGCACGGTCACCGCGGGCGTGATCATGCTGTCACCATAGAACAGCGCAGTGGCGAACACGCCGAGCAGGATGATGCCGTTCGACCAGCGCCGCGTCTTGGTGCGCCCCGAGACGAGCGCGAGCAGCGCCAGGCTGCCGCCCTCGCCCTTGTTGTCGGCGCGCATGATGATCGATACATATTTCAGGCTGACGACCACCATCATCGACCAGAACATCAGGCTGGTGACGCCCATGATGTGCGCCTGGTCGAGCGCCAGCTTGTGATGGCCGGCAAACGTCTCGCGAAAAGCATAGAGCGGGCTGGTGCCGATATCGCCGAACACCACGCCGATCGCGCCGACGGCCAGCTTGATGAGGCCGTCCTGCGCGTGACCGTGCGGCGACGCGGCGGGATCGACGCCGGTCCCGGCGTCGGAAACGGCGTCACTCACCGCGAAGGATTTCTATGCGAAAGCTGCATCTGATGCATAACGATCTACTACGCTCAAGGCCCCCGAAGCGAGCGGTGCGGCGCCCTATCACGCAGCACCACCCCCTGCAACAGCACCGCCGAACAGCGCGTCGGCCTCGCCGCGCGTCGGCACCGCCCGAAGCACGAAGCTGCTGCTGATCGTGTTGACACCGGGCAACCGCCCGAGGTGCTCGCGGTGCATCCGCTCATAGTCGTCGAGATCGCGACAGACGATCTTCAGGCGATAATCCTGCGCGCCCGACACAAGTGCGCATTCGACGATCCCGTCGATCTCGGCGACCGCGCGCTCGAACTGCGCGAGGTCCTCCTCGACCTGCGTCCCGAGCGTGATGTCGACCAGCGCGGTGACGTGGAAACCGAGCCGGCGATGTCCGAGTCGCGCACCATAGCCGGTGATATGCCCCGAAGCCTCCAGCCCCTGGATACGGCGCGTGCAGGCCGATTGCGACAGGCCGACCTTGCCGGCGATCTGGCTGACGGAGGCGCGCGCATCAAGCGCCACCAGCTTCAGGATCGCAGCGTCGATTCGATCAATTTGCATGATTTGACGATCAATCCTCGAAATCGCGCTCGATTTATGCAATTCACGCTTGGCCCACAATGGCCTTTGCAAGGATTTCCCACCCAATATCCATTATAGCAGTGCGGCAGCGCGATAGCTGTTGGCCGGAAGATGGTGGAGAGAGACATGCGCGTCGGTGTGCCGAGGGAAATCAAGAACCACGAATATCGTGTCGGACTGACCCCAGCGTCGGTCGCCGAGCTGACCGCTGCCGGCCATGAGGTGATCGTCCAGACCGGCGCCGGCATGGGAATCGACTTCGAGGACAGCGACTATGTCGAGGCCGGCGCGCGCATCGTCGCCGATGCCCAGACCGTCTTTGCCGACAGCGACATGATCGTGAAGGTCAAGGAGCCGCAGCCGCAGGAGGTCGCGATGCTCCAGCCACGCCACCTGCTGTTCACCTATCTCCACCTCGCCGCCGACAAACCGCAGGCCGAAGGGCTGATCAAGTCCGGCGCGACATGCATCGCCTATGAGACGGTCACCGCCAACGACCGCTCGCTGCCGCTGCTCAAGCCGATGAGCGAAGTCGCCGGCCGGATGTCGATCCAGGTCGGCGCACACTATCTCGAAAAGGAACAGGGCGGCCGCGGCGTCCTGCTCGGTGGCGTGCCCGGCGTGGCGCCGGCTCGCGTCGCGATCCTCGGCGGTGGCGTGTCCGGCGTCAACGCCGCACAGATGGCGGTCGGGATGCGCGCCGACGTGACGATCTACGACATCTCCAACGCCCGGCTCGCCGAACTCGACATGTTCTTCTCGAGCCAGATCAAGACCGCCTATGCCTCCAAGGCGGCGATTGCCTCGGCGGTGAAGAACGCGCACCTCGTGATCGGCGCGGTGCTGGTGCCGGGCGCCGCCGCACCCAAGCTCGTGTCGCGCGAGATGCTCAAGACGATGAAGCGCGGCTCGGTGCTGGTCGACATCGCGATCGACCAGGGCGGCTGCTTCGAGACGAGCCATGCCACGACGCACGACAACCCGGTGTTCGAGGTCGATGGCGTGATCCATTACTGCGTCGCCAACATGCCTGGCGCGGTCGCGCGCACCTCGACCTTCGCGCTCAACAACGCGACGCTGCCGTTCGCGCTGCGCTTGGCCAATCTCGGCGCCGAAGCGGCGATGAAGGCCGACCCGCATCTCGCCAACGGACTCAACGTCTCGGACGGCAAGATCCGCCACCGGGCCGTTGCCGAGGCACTCGACCTGCCGTTCGAAGCGTGGGCGGCCTAAGGCGCGCCCGGAGCGCCGCTATTCTCGGCTAGGAACCGGTCGAGCAGCGCGAGCCGCTCGGCCAATTCTTCGTGATAGGCGGCGGTCGGCGGGGTCAGTTGCAGCGCACGCGCCCATGCGGCGCGCCCCGCCGGCAATTGCTGGGCACGAATGAAGGCGACGCCGAGAAAGAACGGCGGCCCGGGATGCTCGGGCGCCAGCGCGACGGCGCGGCGGAAGGCGAACAGCGACGCGGGCGACATGGTGTCGCCGTCATGCTGCGCCAGCACCGTGCCGAGCCCGGTCCACAGCATCGCGCTGCGCGGCGACTGACGGATGCCCGCGAGAATCAACGAACTGGCGCTGCGCAGGTCACCGCCACGGATCAGCGCGTCGGACGTACCCATGAATGCCGCTTCGCCGGTCGCGATGCCGAACATCTTGCCGCGCAGCGCGACCAGGCCGGCATCGACCTCGATCGGCGTGGCATTGGCTTTGACGGGATGCGACGGCAGCGAGGGGCTGCCCTGGAGCGCATAGCCGGTCGCACCGAGCATCAACGCGGCACCGACGAACCACCACATCTCGCGGCTCACGCCGATCAGCCGCAGCCCGCCGGCGACGGCGATCCCGATCAGGGCGAGAGCAAGCCAACCCATCAGCGCTTCTTCCGTTTGAAACTGCCGCGCGCGAGGATGGCGCCGATCCCCAACATGGCGAAAGGCGCGAGCCACAGCGGCGCGGTGACCCAGCTGAACGGCGGGTCATAGGTGACATAGTCGCCATAGCGCGCGACCAGCCAGCGCCGCACGCTTTCGGGGCTCTCCCCTTGTCCGATCCGTTGCCGCACCAGCGCGCGCATGTCGCCCGCCATCTCGGCATCGCTGTCGGCGATCGACTGGCCCTGGCAGACGAGACAGCGCAGCGTGTACATCAACTCGCGCGCCTTGGCCTCCTGCGCCGGATCCCTGAGCTGGGTGTTGGCCAGCGCCGCTGGCGGCAGGTTGCTGTCGGCGAGCGCCGGTACGGCGAGCATGACGAGCAGCGGAAGGAGCGCGCGCTTCATTGTGTCGCCCGCAACTTGGCAAGGATGTCAGGAACTTCCTCGGCGCGGATGTCACCGATATGCTGCTCGACGATACGCCCGCGCGCGTCGATCAGGAAGGTTTCTGGCACGCCCGACGAACCGATCGACAGCTGGACGCTGCTCTGCTTGTCATCGCCGATCCGCGCATAGGGGTCGCCGTTGCGGGCGAGGAAGTTCTGCAGCGCCGGCGTGGTATCGCGCACCGCGACCCCGTCGATCTCGACCCCGGCCTGCTTAAGCGCCATCAGCTGCGGCGCCTCGGCGATGCACGGCAGGCACCAACTGGCGAAGACGTTGAGCAACCGCGGCTTGCCCGTCGCGATATCCCTGCTCGCCAGGCCATCCTTGCCCGGCACGATCGGCGGCAAGGTGAAGTCGGGCAAGGTCTGCCCGACCATCGCCGACTTGATCGTTCGCTCGGCCGGCCTCTTCAACCCGAAGGTCACGACCGCAAACAGCAATACAAAGGCGAGGAAAGGCAGCCAGAGTTGCCAGCGTTTCATGCCAGCGCCTCCTCTTCACGCTTCCACGTGCGCCGCTCGCGCCACAAGCGTCCGAGCAGCGACAGCACGCCACCGAGCGCGATGAGCGCGCCGCCGAGCCAGATGAAGGTCACGAACGGCTTCCACCACAGTCGCAGCTGCCAGCGGCCCTGCTCGTCCTGCTGGCCGAGCACGGTGTAAAGCTGGCCGTCGAGCTTGGTCGCGATTGCGCTCTCGCTGGTCACGGTCGCCGGCGTGGCGAAGAAACGCGACTGCGGCTTCAGCGTAAAGGCAGTGCCGTCGCCGCGCCGTGCGGTCAGCGTCGCCTCGAGCGCCGAGTAGTTCGGGCCGACGACCGGCGCGATCGAGTCGAGGGTGATGGTGAAGGGGCCGACATGCTGCGGCTCGCCGAGCTTCGTCGCGATCAGCACCTGCTGGGTGAACGCGCTGTCCGACGCCATCCCGGCAAGGCTCACCGCGATGCCGAAATGCGCGATCACCATGCCCCAGGTGAACAGCGGCGTGCGGCGCAGGTCGCGCTTCCACAACGGCGCCACGCTGGCGGCGGCCAGGCCGGCGGCCAGCGTGAGGCCGAGTAACGGCAGGATCGCGATGCCGCCACCGAAGACCAGAAACAGGACCAGCGTGATCGCGCTGATCGCGATCGGCACGACCATCCGCGAGAGCACGGCACGCGCGCCATCGCGTCGCCAGCGCATCAGCGGCCCGGCGCCCATGATCGCGACGAGGATCAGCGCGATCGGGCCGGCGGTCTTGTCGAAGAAGGGCGGGCCGATCGATAACTGCACCCCGAAGGCCGCCGCGACGATCGGGTAGAGCGTGCCGATCAGCACGATGCCGAGCACGACGCTGAGCAGCAGGTTGTTGGCGACCAGCGCGCCCTCGCGACTGACAGCCTCGAAGGTGTTGCCGGCGCGCACCGTGCCGACGCGCGCGGCGAACAGGATGAGCGCCCCGCCGATATAGATGGCGAGCAGCGCGAGGATAAAGGCGCCGCGCTTGGGGTCGACGGCAAAGGCATGGACGCTGGTCAGGATACCTGAGCGGACCAGGAAGGTGCCGATCATCGACATCGAGAAGGCGACCACCGCGAGCATCACCGTCCAGGCCCGCAGCCCGTCGCGCGTCGCCAGCACCGTCACCGAATGCAGCAAGGCCGTCGCTGCAAGCCACGGCATCAACGAGGCGTTCTCGACCGGATCCCAGAACCACCAGCCGCCCCAGCCGAGCTCGTAATAGGCCCAGTAGCTGCCGGCGGTGATGCCGAGCGTGAGGAATATCCACGCCCCCAGCACCCAGGGCCGCATCGCGCGAGCGAAAGCCGGGCCGACATCGCGCGTGACCAGAGCACCGACCGCGAAGGAGAAGGCGACCGAGATGCCGACATAGCCGATGTAAAGCGTGGGCGGATGGAAGGCGAGGCCGGGGTCCTGCAACAGCGGGTTCAGGCCGTTGCCATCGGCCGGCGCCGGATTGAGGCGGGCGAACGGGTTCGATGAGAAGAGCAGGAAGGCATAGAAGCCCAGCGCGATCGCCGCCTGCGCGCCGAGCGTGGCGATCAGCGTGCGCTTGTCGAGCCGGTGTTCGAGCAGCGCCACCGCCCCGCCAGCGACGCCGAGGATCGTGACCCACAGCAGCATCGAGCCCTCATGGTTCCCCCAGGCCCCGGCGAACTTGTAGAGCAGCGGCTTGTCGGAATGGCTGTTCTCGGCGACGAGCAGCACCGACATGTCGCTGCGCATGAACACCGTGATCAGCAACGCCATCGCCAGCACGGCGAGCAGCCCCTGCACCACCGCGATGGGGCGGACGGCGGCCATCGCGTCGGTGTTTGCCTTGGCGATACCGATCGCCGCGAGAATCAGTTGGAGGGCTGCAAGAGCGCCCGCGAACCACAGCGCCGCGAGGCCCGCTTCGGCGATCATAAGTCCAACTCGCCAGCCAAATATACCATCTCGTCACCCCGGACTTGTTCCGGGGTCCACCGTTCCGCGCATCTACCGGTGGCGACACTTGCGGCACGGTGGATGCCGGAACAAGTCCGGCATGACGAAGGATTGCAAGGCATCATCCTACTGAACCAGCGTCTTGGTTTCATGCATCTTGCCGGCCATTTCGGGCGGCATGTATTTCTCGTCATGCTTGGCGAGCAGGTTGCTCGCCGTGAAGCTGCCGTCCGGGTTGAACTGACCTTCGGCGACCACGCCGGATTTTTCGCGGAACAGGTCGGGGGTGATGCCGCGAAAGGTCACCGGCACCGTCGCCACGCCGTCGGTGACGACGAAATCGATCGTCACGCCATCGGGTAATTTCCTGATCGACCCGCCCTGCACCATCCCGCCGAGGCGCACGGCATGGCCGAGCGGCAGGCCGGTCTTTTTCACGTCACCCGGCACGTAGAAGAACGCCGCCTGATCCTTGAGCGCGGAGAGCGCGAGACCGCTCGCCCCGGCAATCGCCAGAACCGCAAGGCCCGCCAATATCAGCCGCTGTTGCTTGGCTTTCATTTCTTTTCGGCATCCCGCATTCGCAGCCACGCCCAGAGCGACAACCCCGCCGTGCCGGCAAAGGTCAGGCCATAGGCGGCGATGATAAACGGCCAGTGGTCGAGGTGGGTCATGCCGTCGCCATCCGGCGCATCCGCGCCTCGGCCTTGGCCACACCGAGAAGCGCGCGCATCCGCATCAAAACGATGCCGGCGAACAACAAGGTGAAGCCAGCGAGCGTGAAGGGCAGCGGCCATAACAGCGAACCGGCGATGGTCGATTTGGTCAACCCGATGCTCTGCCCCTGATGCAGCGTGTTCCACCACACGACCGAATAACGGATGATCGGCAGCAGCACCGAGCCGGCGACGCCGTAGATCGCCGGAATGCGGCCATCGCCACCGCGATCGGCATCGGCACGGTTGAGCGCCATGAAACCGAGATAGACGAAGAACAGCAGCAGCATCGAGGTCAGCCGCCCGTCCCACTGCCACCATGTGCCCCAGGTCGGTCGGCCCCAGATCGATCCGGTGATGAGGCACAGGGCCGCGAACAGCGCGCCGGGCAGCGCGATGGCGCGCGCGGCGACCATCGCCAGGGGATGGCGCCAGATGAGATAGGCGAGCGACGAAACGGCAATGCCGCTCCAGCCGCCCATGCCGAGCCACGCGGTCGGTACATGGATGTAGAGGATGCGCACGCTGTCGCCCTGAAGATAGTCGGGCGGCGTCTGGGTCAGGCCTGCCCACGAACCGAACAGCACAAACACGACGCCACTCCAGAACAGCACCGGCGTCAACGGACGGGCGATCTTGAGGAAGCGGGCGGGATTGGCGAGGGCGTGAAGGCTGGACACTATGCGCAGGACGCTAGAAGTTTTGCCGCGCGGAATCCAGCGTCGATCAGGATGTTGGTGGAAATGACGACGGGGCAATGTGCCCGCCCCCGCTTGCCCCAATCTCCCTGTTTCTCGCTGATACTCCCTGTTTCTCCCTGTTTTCAGGCGAAACCTCATTTTTTGGCGTCGCTGACGACGGCGTCCGGCTCTTCATGCTGTTCTTTCAGGGAGATGAGCCGATCTGGCCGAATCGAGCGAACAGGGAGAGCGTGCGCCGGATCAGGGAGGTGGAGCGCAAGCTTCTCCCTGTTTCTGGAGATAATTTACGAGGTCAGCCGGCGCTTATCGATCATCCGCCTCGACTCGTCGCCGCTGCGGCCTGTTGAACGAATGAAATACCCGTCACCGCCAACGTCCCGGAGCTGGCGCGAAGCGCGTCGCGAAGCGCGGCGCGAGCGCCAGAGCGGTCTCGCGCGCGCCGGTTTCCACGCGGTGCAGATGACCGATCGACGATGAGAAAGACGGGCACCGAGGCGACCGCCGCGTCCCTTATCGCCGTGGCGGAAATAGTTGAATCAGCCGTCGCGTCCGATCAGCCGCTTGGCGAGCATGTCGGCGACATCGGCGGCCGGTGCGCCGCTGCGGTCGCTTTCGTCCCACACCTCGATCAGGCGATCCGGGATGCGGGCGATTCGTGCCTCGACCTCGGCGCGGTCGCCCTGGCCGAGATACTCCAGCCCGACATTGATGATCCCGCCGGCGTTGATGACATAGTCCGGCGCGTAAAGGATTCCGCGGGCATGCAGTCGCGCGCCTTCCTGTCCGGTCGCCAGCTGGTTGTTGGCGCCGCCGGCGACGACGGTCGTGCGCAGTGCCTCGATCGAACGCTCGGTGAGGATCGCGCCGAGCGCGTTGGGGCTGATCACATCCGCTTCCAGCGCGAGAATGGCCTCGGCCGATTCGGTCGCCGCGCCGAGTTCTTCGGCCAGTGCCGCGGCCTTGGCGACATTGACATCGGCCAGTGTCAGCCGTGCGCCATCGCTCGCGAGCAGCCGCGCAAGACCGCCGCCGACGCTGCCGACACCCTGGATCGCGACATGGACGTCCTTCATCGAATCGGCCCCGAGCTTGCGCCGCGCCGCCGCCTTGACGCCGAGATAGACCCCCATGGCGGTCAGCGGTCCCGGGTCGCCCCCCGCGCTGCCCGCCGCGACCGGCAGGCCCGAAACATGGCGCGTGCGGGTCGCGATGACCTTCATCCGCGCTTCGGACATACCGACATCCTCGGCGGTCACATAACGCCCGCCGAGCGACTCGACCGCGTCGCCAAAGGCCTCGAGTTGCGCGGTGGTGATCTCAGCGCCACGCTCGGGCGCCAATACGACGCCCTTGCCGCCGCCCATCGGCAGGCCAGCCATCGCGTTCTTGAAGCTCATGCCGCGCGACAGGCGCAACGCATCGGTGATCGCGTCGTCGCTGGTGGCATAATGCCAGAAGCGCACACCGCCGGCGGCCGGGCCGAGCGCGGACGAGTGGACCGCGATGATCGCCTGGAGCCCGGATGCGCGATCGGTGAACAGGTGGACGGCCTCATGGTCGTCGAAATCGGGGAAACCCCAGCCACTGGACACGTTCGATATCCCGGGAAAAATGATGGGGCGACCGACGGGACTTGAACCCGCAACTTCCGGCATCACAAGCCGGTGCTCTAACCAATTGAACTACGATCGCCGCAGAGCCGCCGCCCCTAGCGGGCCGGGCATGGCACCGTCAAGGCTGTCAGAAGCGGCCTTCGGCGGAAAGCGTATAGCCTTTGGGCCCGGCCTGGAAGCCGGCAAGCTGCAACCGCGTGATCGTCGCGGCGTCATTTGCCGGCAAGGTCAGCTCGGCATGGAACCGGCCATCACCCGGCAGGCGCAGGTCGATCGCGGCACCACCGGCTGCGCTACGCAGCGGCAATATCAGCGCGCCGCCATCGCAGCGCGCCGCGCCCGACATGCTGCCGCCGAGATCGACGCCGGCGATCGTGCCGGTGACCACAGCACGCACGGTCCCCTGCGCCCGCGCGCAACGCCCGTCATCGAAACGCACGCTTGCCGCGCTGAGATCGAGCTGGCTGATCGGCAACGGCGCGAACACCGCCCCGGTCGGCAGGCTCGCCGAGACATCGTCGATCCCCTTACTGTGGCGGCTGACCATAACCGCGCCTTGCGCCGTCGGCCCGTCGCCACGACCATGGACAGCGACCCGCGCCTGCCCGATCAAGAGGTTGAGTGGCGACAGCCGGGCGCGCAGATCGCCGAGCGCAACGCCGCCGAACGCCGCCTCGTCCATCGTGCCGAGCCACACGCTGCCATGAACCGCGCGCGCCGACAGCCCGGCATCGCCCAGCCCGGCCCAGCCGGCAACGAGTCGCAGCGGCAGGAACAACAGCAAGGCGGCGACGAACATCGCCCCGAACATGACGGCGGGGCGCGTCTGCAGGCGGAGTTTCATGTGCACTCCTCGACACGTAAAGGCCGCCGTGTTCCTGCGCACGCAGGAACCCAGAGCCACAAGCGCAGCGCCTGATACACTGGGCTCCTGCTTCCGCAGGAGCACGGTACATTGCTTCGGGACCTCACGACCCCCGCACCCGCAGCGACATCTGCGCGGCGACGGTCTTGTCGCCATTGTCGGTCAGCGTCAGCGTGTCGGCGAGGATGCCGTCATCCTCCAGCCCGGCGATCCACGCCATCAACGCGCCGGGGCGCGCCGAGCCGATCCCGATCTGCACGCCGTCATCGCCGACTCGGGAAACATTGGCGAGCGCGAAGCCGGCGGCATTGGCCCGGTCGCGGATGATCGTGTCGAGCGGGGCGCCGAGCGGCGCGGGACGATCGCGCTCCAGCGCCTTGATGTCGTGAACGCGCCCCTCGGTCTCGGCGAGCAGCACCACCGCCGCGTCGTGGCGGGTGCGCGCGCTCGACAAACCGTCGGTGACGGGCAGGATGATGCCGGCCCACAGCAGCGTCAGCGCCAACAAGGCCAGCATGACCAGCACCAGCCGCTGCTCGCGCAACGTCCGTGAAACGAACCAGGTCTTCAACGCGTCGATCATGATGCGCTCACCGTCAGGTCGATGCTGAAAATGCCTCCCATATTCTGGGCAGTGCTTGGCGTCACCGCGAAGCCCTGGCGACGCAGGCGCTGGATGATGTCGGTGATCATCCCTTCATTCTGCACCGCAACCGTCGCGCGCAACTTGCCGGTACCGTCGAACGCCAGCGCACGCAGCTCGGCGCCCGGCGCCGCGCCGACCGCAGCGAACACCGCCGCGGCGGTGCCGCTGAAGCCGAGCCCGGCGCCGCGCATACGTGCCAGTCGCTCGCCCAGCTGGCGGTCGGCATTGTTGACGGTCTCGCCGCGCGGCAAGGCGGTGCGCGCGAGCACATCGGCCCGCGCCTCCATCGCCGAGGCCGCCATGTTGAGCTTGACGATATCGACGAGGCTGATCAGCAGCGTCACCGTCAGAATCGCGACACCGAGCCAGATCAGCCGCCTGACCAGCGCCCAGTCGATCGCGGCGCGCGTACGGCGCGCGAATTCACCCTGCCGCAGGTCGAGCGTCGGTGCCGCGACCGCCCCGACGATCGCCGCCTCAAGTTCTTCGCGACCGAGCACGGTCGGCGCGACGCCACCGGTGACCAGTTCGGTCAGCCGCGCCTCGTCGGCGAAACCGCTGCTGGAGCCCCGCACCACCCCTTCGCCGCCGAGGTCGGCGCGGACATAGCCCTGCTCCGGTCGCGGCAGCAGCATCGGCGCGGGGATCAAAGCGTCGGGATCGATTCCTTCGGCCTCAAGTGCGGCCAGCGCGCCGCGCATCCAGTGCGCCGACACGACACCGATCGGGCGCTCGATCCCGTCCTCCTCGCGCCCGACCGCGACGTGCAGGTCGGCCAGCGGGGTTATACTGGCATCGCCGGCGAGCAACCGCGCCGCGGCGACCGACTGCGCGGTCGAGCGATCGGGCAGATCGGCCCAGTGCAGCGTTACCGCCTCCGCCGGCGCCACCGCGACCGCGTTTTCACGCTGTTCGGGATCGAAGGCCGGCACGCCCTCACCGCGCGCGGCGATGCGCTCGCCGGCGATGCGCAGCCAGCGCCACGGCGACTGCCCGCTGGGGAGAAAAAGGACCAGAGTATCGTTCATGACGGGTCACCCCATTGCCGCGTTGCGAGCCGCGCGGGAAGTCTTGTCGCGTCGATCAGGCCATGATCCTCGAGATCGGCATCGCCCAGCGTGACATCGACGCGCAGCGCGAACCATCTCGTCGTCACCGAAGTCTGCGCCTCCGCTTCCGGCCCTGCGGTGATCGCCGTCAGCGCGGGCAATTTCCAGAATTCGGACGTGCTGGCGAAACCCTGTGGCGGTCGCCTGAGCAGCATCTGGCGCGCACCCTCGACCGACAGGGTGTCGGGCAGCAGCATGGCGAACAGCGCGGCCTGCTCGGGCAGCAACGTATTGACGTTGATTTTCGACGGCTCGGCCTTGGGCAAGGTGCAGACCCACGGCCTGAGCTTGGCATAGACCGCTGAAGTGACACCGGCGACGGCGCGCAATTCACTTGGGTCGGCCATCAGCGTGTCGGCCGGACGGTAGCCGGTATAGCTGGCGTCCTCGGAACCCTGCTCGACCGGGGCATTGTCGCTGTCGATCCAGTCGGCGGTCGCCGCCGCGATACCGTCGGGCAACGAGGTCGGGGCACCGACCAGCCGGATCAACCGGGCGAACTGGCGGCGCGTCGGGCTATAGGCGGCATAGATCCCCGGCCCGGTCTCGACGACGAGGCTGTTGAGGTTGAAGCAATTGCCGCCGTCGCGGACACGCGCCGTAGCGATGCCGCCGGGAATCGGCAGCGGAAAGGGCTTGTCGCTCCATCCGCCGGCCAGCGTGACGCGGTTGGGATCGCGCGCCAACAGGTCGCTGACCTTGGCGACGGCGAGGATCTCCGCCGCCTGGGCAAAGGCGCGCGCCTGGTCGAGCGCGACGGCGTTGCCGCCGATCCGGGTCGACAGCCGCAATTTTTCCAGCGCGGTCCCCGCCAGCACGGCGATCACCGCGACGAGCAGCAGCACCGTGAGCAGCGCCGCGCCGCGCTCGGAGTGTTTTTGAAAACCCGCGAAAACGCGCGTTTCAACGCGGGGGCGATCAACTGGTCGCATGGTTCACCTGATCGGCACCGACGAGGAACAGCGCGCGGAACTCGCTGCCATTGTCGCGCACCAGCCGCATCTCCATCGCCTGCGGCATCACCGCGATCGAGCCGCCGTCCCAATGGTCGCTCCACGCGCCATTGTAACGATAGCGAAAGGTCACGCCGCGCACATGAGTCAGCATCGGGGAGGACGGCAGCGCCTTGGCGCCATCGAGCATAGGATAGGACACGCGCGCGATGCCGCCATCGAGAAAGATGTAATCGACCTTCTGCACGCTGGCGCGCGGCGCATCGTCGAGATTGCTCCACCCACCGCGCACCAGCCGCAGCATCGGCGCGGTGCCCGACCCCGCCGCGCCGAAAAAGGCCGGCTGGGTCTCGCCCCCCTCACCGCGCGTCCGCCGCGGCAACGCCTGGGCGAGATCGGCGGACAGCGACGAGGTGAGCCGGCTGAACGCGGCGATATCGTCGAGCCTGGCCGCAGTCGCGGTCTGCGCGCGGACGCTGAAGCTGAGCAAGCCGACCGCCGCCCCGGCGAGCAGGCCGAAGATCAGCAGCGAGATCATCACCTCGACGAGCGTGAAGCCGGCTTCGCCCGCTCTTGGGGTTCTCCCGCGAAAGCGTGAGTCCAGGGCCACGAAGCGAAACACGCCTGGCCATGGACCCCGGCGTTCGCCGGGGATCGGTGGGGTCGAAATTTGCGTCACGATGCAGCCCGGGTGGGCGTCGGCGCAGGTTCCGGCACCGTCGCGCGGACCATCGTGATATGCCCCTGCCGCGCGCCAGCCGCATCCGTCACGGTCACGTCGATGCGCATGATCCGCGTGTCGCCGGTCGGCTCGACATGGCGCGTCCATTGCCACGCGCGGCCGCCATTGCTCTCGGTGCCGGTAGTGTCGCCGATCACCGGCGGCCGCGCATCGGTAACCGCCTCGATCGCGACGTTGCGCGCGACGATCTGCGCGGTCAGCGTCGCATCGAGGATACTGGCGCCGCGAATCGTCGCGCCCTCGAGCCGGATCAGCGCCAGCGCGGCGAGGCTGAACACCGCGAGCGCGACCATCATCTCGATCAGCGTGAAGCCGTGTTCAGCGGAACGCAATTTGGCGCAGTCGGGCCAAAAAACTCCCTTGTGCTCCTGCGCACGCAGGAGCCCAGAGTCCGGGGTGCAGCGCTTGTGGCCATGGGCTCCTGCGTGCGCAGGAGCACGCCAGCTATTGGTGCGGTGGCGCATCATTCGCCGAGCTTCACGGCGCCATCGCCGCCGATCGTGACCGCGCTCGTCGCCGAACCACGTTCGAGCCGTACCGCGAGGCCATGGTCGACCAGTCCGGTCGGATCGAAGATCACCCGTTCGCGGCCGCCGCCGAGCTGCGCACGCGTGCCCTCGCTCCACTGCGTCACGCGCAGCGGCTTGTCGCCGATCGCCACCCACGCGCCGCCGCGCCGTTCGTCGAAGCCATAGCCGGTCGCGGTGACCCACAGGCTGACCGGCCGCGCGCCGGCGATGGCGAGATCGTGCGCTGCCCTGGCGCGCCCGGCGAAGCGCTCTGCCTCGCCGGCCAGCCGGCCGCGCGGGTCGGGCAGCGCCCACACGACCGCCGCCGACGCCAGCCCGAGCAGGACGATGACGACCATCATCTCGACTAGCGTGAAGCCGTGTTCGGCGTAACGCCGAACGGGCGTGAAGCCGTGTTCGGCGTAACGCCGAACGGGCGTGAAGCCGTGTTCGGCGTAACGCCGAACGGGCGTAAAGCCCTGCTCGACGCCTCGCCGACCAGGAGCAAAGCCGTCGCTGTCCGGGCGGCTATTCCCAGCTGCCGATATCGGCATTGGCACCCTCGCCGCCTTCGCGGTTGTCCGCGCCGAGCGTCCAGACATCTTCCTCACCGTGCTGGCCGGGCGAGGCATAGAGATAGGGGCGGTTCCACGGATCGACCGGGAGCTTGCCCTTGAGATAACCGCCGGCCTGATATTTCGCGGCATCGACCCCGGCCGGCGCGGCGATCAGCGCCTCGAGGCCCTGCGCGGTGGTCGGATAGGCACCGTTCTGCAGCTTGTAGAGGTCGAGCGCGCCCTGGATCGACGCGATGTCGGCCTTGGCGCGCGTTATACGCCCCTTGTCGCCGAGCGGCAGGACGTTGATCACCACGATCGCCGAGAGCAGGCCGATGATGACGATCACGACCATCAGCTCGACCAGCGTGAAGCCTTCTTCATCAGCGCGCCGATTGCCGCAGTCTTCCTTCTTCGTCACCCCGGACTTATTCCGGGAGCCACGGAGCCGCGAAGCCAGTCGCCGAGGCGCTCGCGGCCCGGTGGATGCCGGAACAAGTCCGGCATGACGGGTAAAGGGAGTATCGGGCCGTTCCATAATCATCCTCATTGTCCTGCCAGCGTGTTGAGCTGCAGGATCGGCAGCAATATCGATAGCACGATCGTCGCGACGATGCCGCCCATCGCGATGATGATCAGCGGTTCGAGCAGCGCCAGCGCGGTCGCGGTAAAACGGTCGAACTCGCGCTCGAGATAATCGGCGGCGCGTTCGAGCATGGAATCGAGCTGCCCGGCCGCCTCGCCCGACGCGGCGAGATAGACGAGCAAGGGCGGGAACACGGCGGCGCGGCGCATCGCTGCCGACAGGCTGCCGCCGCCGCGGATCGACTCGACGATCTCGTCCGAGGCGAGCCGGAGCCGCCGGTTGTGGATCGTGCCTGCGGTCAGCGCGAGCCCTTCGAGCAGCGGCAGGCGGCTGGCGACCATCGTCGACAGCGTGCGCGCCATCCGCGCGGCGTGGAGATCGCGCAGCAGCCGCCCGAGCAGCGGCAGCTTGAGCAGCCGCGTGTCGACCGCCAGACGGATCGCCGGCTCCTTGAGCGCGCGCCACGCCAGCACGGCGAGGGCGACGATGGCGATCAGCATCGCCCACCACCAACCGACGAGAAACGCCGACAGGCTCATCACCAGCCGCGTCAGCAGCGGCAATTGCTGGCCGACGGTGTCGAACTGCGCGACGACCTGCGGCACGACGAACATCATCAGCGCGGTGACGACGAACACCGCGACCAGCGCAAGCATCGCCGGATAGGCCAGGGTGGTGATGATCTTGCCGCGAATCTCGGCCTGGCGTTCGAGCAGGACCGAGAGCCGGTCGAGGATCGTCGGCAACGAGCCCGAGCTCTCGCCGGCCGAGACCATCGCGCGGTACAGCGGCGGAAAGCTCTTCGGCTCGCGACCCATTGCCTCGGCAAGGCGGCGCCCCTCGACGACACCGGCATGGACCGACTCGATGATCTCGCGGACCTGCGGTTGCTCGGTCTGTCGCGTGATGGTGCGCAACGATTCCTCGAGCGGCGAGACGCGGTTGAGCGTCGCCAGCTGGCGGGTGAACAAGGTGAGCTGCTTGCCGCTCATCTTGCGCCGGCCGAAACGGAGGTCGGCCAACAAGGGCGACCCGCGCCTGGGCGTGCCGGAGCCCGCCTCGACCTTGACGACGAACAAGCGCTTGCGATCGAGCAGTTCGCGCGCATCGTCGATCGACGGCGCGCTGACATGGCCGCGCGTCTCGCGCCCGCGCGTGTCGATCGCGAGATAGTCGAACTCAGCCATCGGCGGGGACCAGAGGTTCGGGCTCGGTGGCGTCGCGGCGCGACACGCGTACCGCTTCTTCCGGTGTGGTCTCGCCGCTCGCGACCAGCGCGCGCGCCGCCGTGCCGAGATCGTCCGAATGCGCGAAGGCGTGGCGCGCGAGCAGCGATTCGTCGCTGCCGTCGTTGATCATGCGGCGCAGCGGCTCGTCGATGCGCACCGCCTCGAACACACCGATCCGGCCCTTGAAGCCGCTGCCCTGGCAATGCTCGCAGCCGACCGGTTCATAGACGACCGCGCCCTTGGGCAGGCCTAGCATCGCGCTGACCGAGGGCGGCGCGGCGTGCGGGCGGCGGCAATGTTCGCACAGCCGCCGCACCAGCCGCTGCGCGATCACCCCGCGCAGCGTCGAGGCGAGCAGGAACGGCTCGACCTTCATGTCGCGCATCCGCGTGATCGCGCCGATCGCGTCGTTGGTGTGGACGGTCGACAGCACGAGGTGGCCGGTGAGCGAGGCCTGGACGGCAATCTCGGCGGTCTCGCGGTCGCGGATTTCGCCGACCATCACGACGTCGGGATCCTGCCGCAGGATCGCGCGCAGGCCGGCGGCGAAGGTCAGCCCGACCTTGGGATTGACCTGGGTCTGACCGACGCCCTCGATGGCATATTCGACCGGGTCCTCGACCGTCAGGATGTTGCGGCTGCCGTCGTTGAGCAGGCGCAGCGCGGCATAAAGCGACGTGGTCTTGCCCGAGCCGGTCGGTCCGGTGACGAGGATGATGCCGTTCGGCTCCGCCAGCGCAGTGGTCAGCATCGCCAGCGTTGCGGGCTTCATGCCGAGCATCGTCAGGTCGATCCCGGCATTTTCCTTGTCGAGGATACGCAGCACGACGCGCTCGCCGGCGCGGCTCGGTAGCGTCGAGACGCGCACGTCGAGCAGCTTGCCGCCGAGCGTCAGGCCGATACGGCCATCCTGCGGCACGCGGCGCTCGGCGATGTCGAGCCGGGCCATCACCTTGATGCGGCTGACCACCACCGGCGCGACATGCGGCGGCATGCGCAGCGTCTCGCGCAGCACGCCGTCGATGCGCATCCGCACGACAAGGCCCGTTTCATAGGGCTCGACATGGATGTCGGACACGCCGTTGCGCGCCGCATCGGCGATGATGCCGTTGATCAGGCGGATCGCGGGGGCGTCATCGGCGGTATCGAGCAGGTCGTCGGCGGTCGGCAGATGGTCGGCGAGCAGGTCGAGTTCGTCGCCGAGGCCGAGCGAGTCAGCGGCCATCGCCGCGGCCTGGCCGTCCATCGCATAGCGTTCCGACAGCAGCTTATCGAACGCCTCGGGCGAGACGAAGCCGACGTCGAACGGACGCGCGAGATGGCGGCGCAGTTCGAGCAGGACCTTGGGGTCGCTGCCCTCGCGCATCGCGACGGCGGGCTCGCCGGGCGCTTCCTCGTTGAGCACCACACCGAAGCGCCGCGCAAAGGCATAGGGAATCGTCGCCGCCGGAACCGCGCCGAACCCGGCGGTGCTGTCACTGATATCGGTGCGCGGCTCGGCCATCATCGACGGTGCTTGCGCCGGATCGCGGCGCCGGTGGCGGGCTGGGTCGGCACGGCGATGCGCGGGTCCTCGATGCTGCCCGGCATGCCCGCCGGCGGCAGCGGCGCGGCGGCACCGAGATAGTCGCGCACCAGCTGATCGATGCTCGGCTCTTCGTCCGGGCGCTGGCCGGCCTGTTGCAGGCGCAGATAGCCATAGCGCTGCTCGGTGACGCGGCGCGTATCCTCGGCGGTGCGCAGGATGGTCGGGCGGATGAAGATCATCAGATTGGTCTTGGTGCGGGTCTTGGCCTTCGAGCGGAACAACGCGCCGATCCCGGGAAGGTCGCCAAGTAGCGGGATTTTCTCGACCGTGCGCCGCTCGTTGTCGTCGAGCAGGCCGCCGATCACCGCGATCTGACCGTCATCGACCGTCAGCGTGGTCTCGACCTCGCGCTTGTTGAGGATCAGATCGCTGTTGTCGCTCGATACCGGGCCGGCAATCGAGCTGACCTGCTGGTGGAGGAAGAGCTTGATCGCGCCCGAGGCGTTGATCTGCGGTCGCACTTCGAGCTCGATGCCGACATTCTCGCGCTGCACGGTGCGAAAGGCATTGTCGAAATTGGTCGACAGCGCCTGGCCGGTCGTGATCGGGATTTCCTGCCCGACAAGGATCCGCGCCGGCTGGTTGTCGAGCGTGATGACATGCGGGCTCTGCAACAGGTTCGAGGTCGTGTCGGACTTCACGGCGTTGATGATCGTGCCGAAGATCGCGTCCTTGCCGATGTTGAACGCACCGCCGCCAAAGCCGCCGGTCGCGCCGAGGATCGAGCTGAGCGCGGACTGGGCGAGCGTGTCGCTGGTCGTGCTGCCGGTGGTCGTGGTCGTGGTGGTGCCGTTCACCGTCGTCGTCGTCGTGTCGAGCGACCGCGCGCCGATCGCACCGGCAATGGTCAGCAAATTGGGCGCCGAATTGCTGTAGGTCGTCGCGAAGGTCGGGATGCCGCTGCCCGGCAGCCCGGCGAGCAGGAACTGGACGCCGAGCTTGTCGGCGGTCGAATCCGACACCTCGGCGACGATCGCCTCGACCAGCACCTGCTCGCGGCGCGTGTCGAGCTGGCGCACCACTTCGCTGAGCTGGCGCTGCACCTCGGCCGGCGCGGCGATGACGATCGCATTGGCGCCGGCGAAGCGCGTGACGACCGAGGCGGTGCGCCCACCCTCGGCGGTGACCGCCGCCTGTCCCCCGGACGCGCCGCCCGACTGGCTTGGCGCGGCCTGGTTCTGCGGCGGAACGATGTTGCTGTTGGTGGTGCCGCCATTGCTGCTCGATACGCTGAGGCTGGTCTGCGAGAGCTGGCTCTGCGCCGGCTGCGTCGCCGGCTGGCCGACGAGCTGCTGCAAAACGGGCAACAATTGCTCGGCATCGGCGTTTTCGAGGAAGATCACCTTGATCTCGGTGCCGTTCTTGGCGCGCCGGTCGAGATCCTCGGCGACGCCGGCGAGCCGCGATACCGTTGCCGGATCACCGCGCAGCGCGATCGCGTTGGAGCTGACGATCGCCACGACGCTGGCGCTCGGCCCGGCCGCAGCCGCCCCGCCCTGCCCGCCTGTGCCAATCAGCGTTTGCAGCGCGGTGGCGATTTCGCGGGCGCCGGCATTTTTGAGCGCAATCACGCGGGTCGACGCATTGTCGGTGTCGATCCGCGCGAGCACCTGGCGGACGCGGCGAACATTGTCGGCGAAATCGACGATGACGATCGAATTGCCGCCGCGATTGGCGGTCACCGTCCCCTGCGGGCTGACCAGCGAGCGCACCGTGTCGACCGCCGAGGCGGCATCGATCGCGCGCAGCCGCACCACTTCGGTGACGAAAGCGTTGCGCCCGGCATTGCCTGCGCCGACCCGGCTCGGCTGCGAGGAGGCATTGTCGAGCGGCTGGATGCGGAACGCGCCGTTCGAGGTCGGCACCGCGACGAGTCCGTTGGCACGCAGCGTCGAGAGGAAGATCTCGAAATATTCCGATTTCGACAGCGGGCGCTCGGACACGACGGTGACCTTGCCGCTGACGCGCGCGTCGATGATGAAGATCCGCCCCGTGACCCGCGCCGCATCGGCGATGAACGCCCGGATATCGGCGTCATGCACGTTGATCGTCGTCTGCGCGACGAGCGGACCGGCGAGCGCCAGCGCGAGAATGGGGGCCAGAAGAGAAGCGGGAATCAGCTTGTTCATGGGCTCGCGATCGTGATGACGATGGGGACGGTCTGGTTGCCGCGCTCTACGGTGATCGGCAGCGAGCCGCCATGCGGATATTGCTGGGTGAGCCGATCGAGATCGCCGGGGCCGCTGACCGCACGGCCGCCGATCGCGGTCACGACGTCGCCATCCTGCAAGCCGATCTGGCGAAAGGCCATGCCCGCGCCTTGCGGTCGCACGACGAGGCCGCTGATCCGACCGCCATCGACGCGCGGGATGAACCCGATATCGGCACGGAGTTGTGCAATGCTGAGCCCCCCCGCGCCAGCCGGCGGTGCTACGCCGGCCGGCCCGGCACCACCTGGCGGCGGCGGCGGCGGCGCATTGGTGGTCTGCGAGGCCGGGACGCTATCCTGCGGCAAATAGAGTTCCTCGGCCGTGCCGCCGCGATCGATCGTCACATGGTCGAACGCGACCGCCTTCAGCTTGACCCCGGGCATGATCTCCTGCCCGACCACGACGTTCTGCTGGACGTTGTCGGCCCCGCCGATGATCGCCGAGCCGCCGCCCATCGCCTCATCGACGCGGGTGCCGAACAGCGTCAGTTGCAGCGAGGTGACGACCGACGGCTTGTCGTCGCCGCCGCCGAGCCGGAAGAACGGATCGAAATCGCGCAGCATCGCGGTCGGCGAGCCGGCGAAGCCCGCCGTCGCCGGACGCCAGTCGCCGAGCGGTCCCGTCGGGGTGACGATCGCCCACACCAGCCGCGCGCCCTGCACCGCGAGCAGGGCCAGCAACGCCAGTTCGGCCAGTGAATAGACATTGGTGCGCGGGAGCCGCCTGAAGAAGGCGCGCGCTCGTGCATCCAGAACCAACCGCATCGAAGTCCCCGATCACGAGCCTGCTAAGTGGCCTTTGTTACAGTCGTGCGTCAGCGATGTGAACCATGCCAGCGCGACTCGCCGTAACGCGCCACTCCACGCCGGACTGGAAAATCGCCCGCCGCGCTGGCATTCGGGGGCGATGTCCGCCGCTTCAGACCCGCTTCCCGGCCGCTTCGGCTCGGGACTTCCCGCCGAGGAAATGGTCGCGGCGCTGTCGGCGAAGCCGGGCGTACAGCGCGTCCCGAACCCCAAACTGACGCTGTTCCTGCGCAAGCATTTTCTCGATCCCGAGAATTGCGCCGCGCTGATCGCGCGAATCGATGCGATGCGCCGGCCCTCGACGATCTCGGATGCGAACGGCGATGCTAATTACCGCACCAGCGAAACCTGCGACCTCGACCCGACCGACGCGGTAACCGCCGCACTCGACGCCAGCATCTGCGCGTTCACCGGGCTCGACCCGCGATTCGGCGAGCCGATGCAGGGTCAGCGCTACGCTGTCGGCCAGGAATTCAAATCGCATACCGACTATTTCGAGCCGCTCGGCGTCGATTACGAACGTTTCTGCAGCGTCGCCGGGCAGCGCACCTGGACGGTGATGCTTTATCTCAACGAACCCGAAGCGGGCGGCGCGACGCGGTTCAAGGTGATCGACAAGATCGTCCAGCCCGAGATGGGCAAATTGCTCGCCTGGAACAACCGCCGGCCCGACGGCACGCCCAATGCCGCGACGCTGCACCATGGCATGAAGGTGCGCGCCGGGGTGAAGTACGTGATCACCAAATGGTTTCGCGAGCGGCCCTGGGGCTGGTAAGAAAAAGGGGCCCCGGCGCGGTAACGCCGGAGCCCCATCCCCCTTTTATGATCAGAACTTGGTGCTGATTTCCGCGCCGAAGGTCCGCGGCGTGTTGAAGTTGGCATAGTCGCCCAACGACGAAGCGTTGGAGCCCGAGCGACGATAGATGTGCGACTCGTTGAGCAGATTGCGGCTCCAAACCGACAGCGTGACCTTGTTATGATCGGTCACCGCTATATCGGCCACGGCGATGCGGCCGTTAACGATGAAACTCGAGTCAGCCTTCACGCTCTCGGACTGGAAGCTGTATTGCGAGTCGGCGTAATTGGCGTCGAGATGGAGGCGAAGTTGCGCGCCACCATCGCCGACCGGCATTTCATAGTCGACATAGCCGGAAGCGGCGTTGCGCGGCGTATAGACCACGAACACCGCGGTCGGAACGCCGAACGTCGGACCCGGGTTCGGGTTCGCCGTGGTCGGCACATTGGTGTAGGTGTAGGCGTAGGACGCGCCGAGCGTCACCCGGTCGACCGGGCGCACCGTGAGGTCGGCCTCGAAGCCGCGGATTTTTGAAATGCCCGGCGCGTTGGCGGTGTTCTCGGTGTGCAGGTTGTAAGTCGGGTTCAGCGTTACACCGTCGGCCAGATACTGACGCGTATCGACATTGTCGAAGTCGATCTGCGTGCCAGAGCGATCCATGATGTAGCCCGCCAGGTTCAGGCGAACCTTGCGATCGAACATGTCCAGCTTGGCACCGATTTCATACGCCTTCACCGCTTCCGGGCCGAAAGCCTGGAAGCTCGACGAACGGTCGTTCGCGCCACCGGCGCGGAAACCGGTCGAATATTTGGCGTAGAAGTTGATGCCCTGTGCCGCATCCCACGCCAGCGTGACCATCGGATCGAATCGGCTGCGGTTATAGTTGAGCACCCAGTTGGTCGGCACGCCCGATACCAGGTACAGAACACCGTCGCGCTTGTCCTTGGTGTAGCGCCCGCCGACCGTCAGGTGCAGCGAGTCGGCGTAGTCCGGCGTGTAGGTAACTTGGCCAAACGCCGCATAGCTGCTCGCACGCGCGAAGCTGGCACGCTGCAGGAAGCGCGAATTATAGTCCCAGCCCTGGTTGTTCGAGTTGACCGCGCCGAACACCTGCGATGGCAGGATGGTGTAGGCGGTGCCGTCCGCATTCCACTGGATCGACGACGGGGTCGCCGCGGATTCGCGCGCCTGCTCGTGAAAATAGTAGAGACCGGCGACGTAATCGAATTGCGGGACGCTGCCGACCAGCTGGAGTTCCTGGCTGAACTGGCTCTGATAGAGATCCGACAGGCTGTAGCGGCTGGTCTTGCCGTTGGGAACGAACGGTACGCGCTCCGGACCGCCCGAATTGTCCCATTGATTGGTCGAAACCTTGCGCCACGCGGTGATCGAGCGCAGCTCGATCGCAGACGAGATATGATATTTCAGGTTCGCGCTGAAACCCTGGGTCTTGTCGACGCTGTACTGCTGCGGCACGCCGACATCTGCGACGGACTGGCGTTCCGGATGCACGCCGACCAGCGGCGCGAGCGGCGCGATGCAGGCGGGGGTGCAAGTGCCACCCGCAGGCGCGCCCAACGATGTGCCTGTATATACGCCAACGGTGCGACCCAGCGGGTTGTAGTTCACCAACTGGCTGTAGAACGGCGTGTTCTCATCCTTTGCCTTGTCGAAGGCGAAGTCGGCGGTGAAGCCGTCGAACGGCGTCCAGCGCGCGGCGATACGGCCACCGACGCGGTTATAGGCATTCCAGCCGATCTGGCCGGCCAACGGATCCTTCACGGTCGGGTCCTGGTGCTGGATGACCGCGTCCGCCTTGATCGCGATGTTGGCGAAGCTCGGCAGGTTCAAATGAAGCTGGCCATCATAGCTGCCGAAATTGCCAATCCCGGCGCTCATCGAACCGCCGAACGTGCCGGTGGGCGCCTTGGTAACGATGTTGAGGGCTCCACCCTCCGTGTTGCGACCGAACAGCGTGCCCTGCGGGCCGCGCAATACTTCAAGTCGCTCGACGTCGAACAGCGCGGCATTGAGGCCCTGCGAGCGACCGAGATAGACACCGTCGACATAGACGCCGACGCCCGGTTCACGGGCGGTCTGGTTCTGGTCGAACGGCACGATGCCACGAATGCCGACGGTGAGCGCCGACTGGCGCGCCTCGAAGGTCGCGACGCGCAACGACGGTACGCCGCCATCGGCCAGATCCATCAGGCTCTGGACATGCCGGTCGGAAATTACCGTAGAATCCAGGACCGAGATCGCGATCGGCGTCTTCTGCAGGTTGGTCTCGCGCTTGGTTGCGGTGACGACGACATCGGCGATCTGGCCTTCGGGCGCGGGAGCAGCATCCGCGGTTGGCGGTTCCGGCGCGGCGGGCGCATCTTTGGCGAAAGCCGGCGAAGCGATGGTTGCGAGCATGGCGCTGCCCAGCAGCAACCGCAGGCGCAAACCTGTGTCATAACGCATTTAAATGATTCCCTCTTTTCGGGAGTTCGTTCCCGATGCCGGGGCGCCTAGGGGGCGAAAAAGACACTTGCGTTACAGGACGGGTTTATGAAGAACTCTTCATCAAACCGTCATTCACCAGCGATCGGCTGGCGCCGCTGCCACGGGCCGATATGGCGCTTTTGCAGGGCGCCCATCGACGATAATGCCGCGCCGGAGCGATGGTTCGCGTCGCCCAACCAAATGCCATGGAAGGGGATTATCGTGTTATCGTCGAGCAAGTCTTATCGGAGCGATCCGGCTAGGGTCGGCGTTCCGGCCCACTCGACGCGCCGACCCAACATGAACGATGCACGCGGTGGCAAAGCCGGATGCGCTCAACGGGCGAATCGCTTGCTAACCGGCGCATCCTGTCCCAGAGGCCCGCGCGACTCGATAGCGAGGTACCCCGATGCGACGCCTGTTCGTTCTTCCTGTCCTGCTCGCGGCTTCTTGCACTCCGCAAAAATCGTCGACCGGAAATGATTCGGCGCCGGCCATGCCGGCTTCGAGCGCCACGATTGCCGCCATTCCACCGGTTCCGGCTACATCGCCCGATGCGCTGGCGGCAAAACGCACGGTCGAGCGCTATTTCGCACTCGTCGTGCAGAAGAAATATGCCGAGGCGCGCAAGCTCTGGGACCATGACGGTGCCGATTCGGGCGGCGACGCGGCCGCGCTTGCGAAGTCCTACACGGTCTTCACGACCTATGCGCCGAAGGTCGGCGATCCGACCGAGATCAAGACCGTAGGGTGGGAACAATATGTCGCCGTCGCGGTGAAGGTACAGGTCAAGGAAAAGCGTTCGGGCCGCGAATATGAACGCGAGGGCCCCGTCCTGCTGCGGCGTCAAGTCACGCGCAAGACAGGCGCGACCTCGCCAGGCCTGTGGCACATCTGGGGCATCGATATTCGCAGGAAGCATTAGGCGCGGACGAGATATTCACGTTGCGGTTCCACGCCTTGGCCATGGTGGCTAGGCCGCCGCAACGGCGCGCCATCTTGTTTCATTTTTATGACAATTGAGTCTTATTCTTGTAACAATATCAATCACTAGATGAAAATCGGCAATCTGAACTTTTTGTCATAAAACTATCACCCTGCCCTCATAGAGAGCCCTTACCGGACGCGGCGGCCCCTAACGCCGCCGCGTGCCTGTGTGACTTCGGTCTGGCGCGGCCAGGCGAACAAAAAGGGGCGATCATGAAGATTCTTCGTAACGTGCTGCTGCTCGGCACCTCGGCGCTTGTTCTTGCCGGCTGCGGCGCAAACGACATCGCATCGCCCGGCACGGGCGGCAACATCAGCATCGTCAACAATCCGACGCCGGCGCCAACGCCGACTCCGACACCAACGTCGACGCTGGTCACCGCAGCCAGCGGCTGCCCGACCATCGCCGATTCGCAGGGTCTTTCGGACAAGGGCACGATCAGCGGCCCGACCGGCAGCTACCGCGTCTGCGCGCTGCCGTCGCGCATCGTGCGCAGCATCAATCTGCCGAAGCTCGCCGGCCTCGTCTACCAGCTGCCGGGCCGCGTCGACGTCGGCTATGACAACGGCCCGACGCCGCTGTCGGCCGGCAACACCAGGACGGTCGTCCAGCCCGATGGCACCAATTTGACGCTGACCGCGGATTCGAACGTCACGCTGACGATCCAGCCGGGCGTGATCATCTACGCCAACACCGGCGTGGCCTGGCTCAACGTCAATCGCGGCAACAAGATCAGCGCGGTCGGTACCTCGACCTCGCCAATCATCTTCACCAGCCGCGACAACATCCTCGGCCTCAACACCGACTCCTCGTCGGGCCAGTGGGGCGGCGTGGTGCTTTCGGGCCGCGGCCAGATCACCGATTGCGCCGCGCCGGGCGCGACGCCGGGCACCGTCGCCTGCGAGCGCCAGACCGAAGGCGCGGTCGATCCCGCGCTCTACGGCGGCGCCAACAACCTCGATAACAGCGGCACGATGAGCTATGTCCAGATCCGCTATTCGGGCTACGTCCTGTCGGCCAACAGCGAGCTCCAGTCGCTGACCACCGAAGGCGTCGGCGAGGGCACCAAGCTCGACCACATCCAGTCGTTCAACAGCTCCGATGACGGCGCCGAATTCTTCGGCGGTCATGTCGGCATGAAATACTACATCTCGGTCGGCGCGGAAGACGACAACCTCGACACCGATACCGGCGTCAAGGGCAACTTCCAGTACGTCATCGTCGCCCAGCGCCCGAACAGCGCCGCCGCCGGTACCGACGCCATCATCGAGGCCGACTCGGACAACGGTCTGTACACCGACTATCCGCGGCACAACGTGATCGTCTCGAATTTCACCTTCATCGATCGCGTCGCCAACACCGGTTCGGATCTTGCTTCGATCCTGATCCGCGGCACCGCCGATTACACGCTGGTCAACGGCGTGCTGGTCAACCAGGTGGCCAATTCCTGCCTGCGCCTCAGCCAGGCCCAGACGGCATCGACGACCCAGAATGCGGCGATCGATGAGGTTGGTGCGCCGGTCTTCAAGTCGGTCGAGTTCTCGGGCTGCGGGACGCGGAAGTATATCGGTTCGAACGGCGTCTCCGACACGCAGGTCGAGACGATTTTCGGTACCGGTGCCAACAACAACAACGACGCGTTCACGTCGACGTTGACCGGTTTGTTCATCAACGGCGCCAACGAAACGGCGGTCCCGGCGTTCGATGCCAGCACCCTCAACGCCTTCATTTTCAACGGTATTACCGTCACGCCAGCCGGCTTCTTCGACAAGACGACCTATATCGGCGCGGTCAAGGACGCCGCCGACACGTGGTACAAGGGCTGGACCTGCAACAGCAGCTCAGCCGATTTCGGCACCGGCAACACCGGCGCCTGCACGTCAATCCCGACGACCTGATCGATCGTGAAACGTGGGGCCGGGGCGTTGCTGCAAAAGCGGCGCCCCGGTCTTTTCCGTACTTACCTAGGGGGTTGATATGTCGAGGCCGTTCGAGCTTGCGAGCCTGTTGCTTTTCTCAACGGCGCTGGTCGCGCCATCGGTAGCGCTCGCGCAGGCCGCGCCTGCCACTGCCGCGCCTGACCAGGAGACGCCGCCCGCTGCGACCGAGCAGCAGACGCCGGAGCAGACCGACGTCTCGATTCCGGGTGCCGGCGATGTCGTCGTCGTCGGCACGCGCAATCCCAATATCACGCGTTCGACCCCGCAGGTGGTATCGATCCTGTCGAGTGCCGACATCGCGCGCACCGGTGAGGGCGACATTGCCGGCGCACTGGGTCGCGTCACCGGCCTCAGCGTTGTCGGCAACGGCTTCGTCTATGTCCGCGGCCTCGGCGACCGCTATTCATCGGCGCTGCTCAACGGCTCGCCGCTCCCGAGCCCCGAGCCGCTCAAGCGCGTCGTGCCGCTCGATCTGTTTCCGACCAGCGTCATTGCCTCGTCGCTGGTGCAGAAGAGCTATTCGGTGAACTTCCCGGGCGAATTCGGTGGCGGCGTGATCAACCTCACCACCAAGGCGACCCCGAAGACGCCGTTCCTGTCGTTCGGCGGCAGCATTGGCGCCGATTCGCGTACGACCGGGCAGCTTGGCTACACCTATTATGGCAGTGCCAGCGACTGGACCGGCTTCGACAATGGCCAGCGCAACGTGCCGCCGGCGCTCCAGGCGTTTTTCGACAGCGGCAAGCGCATCAGCGACCTGTCGAGCGCGGCGCAGAATGCCGTCGGCGCGACGCCGGGCGAACAGCAAATCATTGCCGCGCAGCTCATTAACGGGCGCAATTCGGTGATTCAGCGCAACAAGGCGCTGCCGCCGAACTGGACGGCGACGGTGACGGGCGGCAAGTCGTTCGACATCGGCAGCGACGTCACCTTCGGCGTGATCGCGAATGCCGGCTACAGCAACAAGTGGCGCACCCGCGACGTGATCCAGCAGACTGCCAATGCGCAGGACCTGTCGTCGACCGACCGCAATTACGAACGGATCATCACCGACGACCATGTCGTAGTGAACGGCCTGCTCGGGCTCTCGCTCGAATTCGACCGTAACAAGCTGCGCTGGACCAATCTCTACATCCACGACACGCTCAAACAGGCGCGTCTGGGTATCGGTACGCAGGATGCCAACAGCCCGGGCGTCACCTTCCAGGAACAGAATACCGCGTGGTTTGCTCGCCAGCTGATCGACACCCAGTTTGTCGGCGAATTCAAGCTCACGCCGGAATTCAACATCGACGTGCGCGGTGGCTATGCCAATTCGCGGCGCGACTCGCCGGATGAAATCGGCTTCATCTACTCGCGCAGCAACGCGGCGTCGGACCCCTATGGCGCGCTGTTCCTCGACACGCTGAACGTCGGCCGCAGCGCGGGCAGCGCGACGATTGCCTTCTCGAAGCTCAACGAGAATCTCTGGTCGGGCGGTGTCGACCTTTCCTACAAGATCATTCCGGAGATCACCGCGACGATCGGCTACGCCTATTCCGACACCAACCGGATCACCGAGCGGCGATCGTTTCTGTTCCAGGGCAACAGCGATTTCCCGCTCGCCGTCGCCGCCCTGCGGCCCGACCTGCTGCTCGAACCGACCGTCATCAAATATTTCGGCATCGGGCTGGTCGACAATGAAGGCGGCAACCCGACCTTCCGGGCAAAGCTGCGCAACCATGCCGGCTATGCGCAGATCCAGGCCGACATCACTTCCAACCTGAGCATCAATGCCGGCGTTCGCTATGAGACTGCCAAGCAATCGGTATCGCCGGTCGCGGTCTACACGACGCTGCCCTCGCTGCCACCGGCGACGAACCTCCAGCGCAATTACTGGCTGCCGGCCGCGACGATCACCTACAAGCTCAATCAGGACATGCAGCTTCGCGTCAGCGCGTCGAAGACCATCGCGCGCCCGCAGTTCCGCGAGCTGGTCTTCCAGACCTATTACGATCCCGAATCGAACAGCACCTTCCGCGGCAATCCGCAGCTGACCGACAGCCAGCTGTATAATGCCGAGGCGCGCTACGAATGGTATTTCGCGCGTGACCAGCGCCTCGCGGTTGCCGGCTTCTACAAGCGTATCGATCACCCGATCGAGACCTATGCGAGCTTCGACGGCAACAACGTCTTCACCAGCTTCGCCAATGCACCGCGCGCCACGCTCTACGGCGGCGAGATCGAGGCACAGAAATATTTCGGCCTGTCGGGCTTGTCGGGCGCCGGCTTCTTCAATGCGCGGCGGCTGCTCGTCGTTGCGAACTACACCTACACCTCATCGAAGATCAAAGTGGGGCCCAACGACCCGGTGGCGGCCTACCCGTTGTCGGTCACGCTCGCCAACCAGTTGTTCAAGGACGGCGGCGCGTTGACCGGCCAGTCGAATCATCTGGTCAATCTCGAGTTCGGCCTGGAAGAAACCGGCCATCTGTCGCAACAGACCTTCCTGCTCTCCTATGCCAGCAAGCGGGTCACGCGGCGCGGGCCGTCGGGCCAGCCGGACATCTACGAGAAGCCCGGCCTCCACCTCGACTTCGTGGCGCGCCAGGGGGTCAAGATTGCCGGGGTGAATACCGAGATGAAGCTTGAGGTACGCAACATCACGGGAACGAAATACCAGGAATATCAGCAGAGTGGCGCCAACACGATCTTCTACAATCTGTACAATGTCGGCACGACCGCGACGTTCGGCCTGAGCGTCAACTTCTGAACGATCCGCGACGCTGGCCCGGGCTGAACACCGCGGCCAACGTCGCGCAGATCCTACGGCCGAGCGGGCGAAATCGCCTCGTAACGCGCCTCCCCACCCGATAGCATGATCGATCGCAGCCACGGCGGCGCCTTGACGCGTGTGCGTCGCGCTGGCGATGGTGGGCGCGACAGGGATTGAACCTGTGACCCCACCCGTGTGAAGGGTGTGCTCTACCGCTGAGCTACGCGCCCATCGCCTTGCTGCCTCATATCCGAAGCACGTCGCGATGTTGTTGCCGGTTGTTCACCAACGCAATGGGGCGACGTCGCCGCCGCCCCTTGTCACTTTGCCTTAGGACAGGCGGCGAAGGCTTGTCCAGCCCCTGCCCGCTCGCCCGGCAAAAATCAGTTCACCGCGTCCTTCAGGCCCTTGCCGGCCTTGAACTTCGGCTGCGACGACGCCTTGATCGTCATCGGCTCGCCGGTACGCGGGTTGCGCCCGGTCGATGCCTTGCGCTTCGAAACCGAGAAGGTGCCGAATCCCACGAGGCGGACTTCGTCGCCCTTTTTCAGCGCCGCGGAAATCACGTCGAAGACAGCTTCGACCACCTTGCTCGTATCCCCTTTGCCCAGCCCGGAGACGTCCGCGACCGACGCAATCAATTCCTGCTTGTTCATGCCCTCAGACCCCCGTTTGACGTAGCTGCTCGAATGAGTCGCGGCGCTAGGCCGGAACCTCCAATAAGGCCGGTCAATTACGCGGTGTCAAAGCAAAATGTCCTGATTCGAACCGCTACAGGTGCGAAAACACCGTTGACCGAACATTGATCAATGGTGAACCCCGCCCCCGATCGGCGCGACCCCGGCCGGTGGCTGGGCGGCGAGATCGTCCGCTTCGCTCCAGTCGATCGCCACCAGCGGTGCCGTCAACGCCAGCCGCAGCACCTCGTCGACATGGCTTACCGGGATGATCGTCAGGCCATCGCGAATGTTCGCCGGGATCTCGACCAGGTCCTTTTCGTTCTCGGCCGGGATCAGCACCGTCTTGATGCCACCGCGCAGCGCGGCGAGCAGCTTCTCCTTCAGGCCACCGATCGGCAGCACGCGGCCACGCAGCGTGACCTCGCCGGTCATCGCCACGTCACGCCGCACAGAGACACCGGTCAGCGTCGACACGATCGACGTGACGATCCCGATGCCGGCCGACGGACCATCCTTGGGCACCGCGCCCTCGGGCAGATGGATATGGATGTCCTTGCGGTTGAAGATGCTCGGCTTGATCCCGTAGGTCGGGCTGCGCGCCTTGATGTAGCTGAGCGCGGTCTCGATCGATTCCTTCATTACGTCGCCGAGCTTGCCCGTGACCTTGGCCGCGCCCTTGCCGGGCACGGTGACGCTTTCGATCGTCAGCAACTCGCCGCCGACCTCGGTCCAGGCCAGACCGGTGACCGCGCCGATCTGATCGTCCTCCTCGGACAGGCCGTGGCGGAACTTCTTCACGCCGGCATATTCAGCCAAGTTGTCGGGCGTGATCGTCACGCTCTCCATCTTGTTTTCAAGGATGCGGCGAAGCGCCTTGCGTGCGAGCCGGGCGATCTCGCGCTCGAGCGTGCGCACGCCGGCCTCGCGGGTATATCCCTGGATCAGCGCGCGCAGGCCCTCGGTCGTCAGGACGAACTCGCCCTCCTTCAGCCCGTGCGCCTCGATCTGCTTGGCGATCAGGTGGCGTTGCGCGATCTCGACCTTCTCGTCCTCGGTATAGCCTTCGAGCCGGATGATCTCCATCCGGTCGAGCAGCGCCTGCGGCAGGTTGAGCGTGTTCGCGGTGGTGACGAACATGATGTCCGACAGGTCGATGTCGATCTCGAGATAATGGTCCTGGAACTTGCCGTTCTGTTCCGGGTCGAGCACCTCGAGCAGCGCCGAGGCCGGATCGCCGCGGAAATCCTGGCCGAGCTTGTCGATCTCATCGAGCAGGAACAGCGGGTTCGAGGTTCCGGCCTTTTTCAGGTTGGTGACGATCTTGCCCGGCAGCGAGCCGATATAGGTGCGCCGGTGGCCGCGAATTTCGGCCTCGTCGCGCACGCCGCCCAGCGACTGGCGCACGAATTCGCGTCCGGTCGCCTTGGCGATCGACTTGCCAAGGCTGGTCTTGCCGACCCCGGGCGGGCCGACGAGGCACAGGATCGGCCCCTTCAGCTTGTTGGTGCGCGCCTGCACCGCGAGATATTCGATGATCCGGTCCTTGACCTTTTCGAGCGCATAATGATCCTCGTCGAGCACCGCCTGCGCGGCGACGATATCCTTTTTGAGCTTGGACTTCTTGCCCCACGGCAGGCCGAGCAGCACGTCGAGATAATTGCGCACGACCGTCGCCTCGGCCGACATCGGCGCCATCGTCTTGAGCTTCTTCAACTCGGACGTCGCCTTGGTACGCGCCTCCTTCGACAGCTTGAGCGTCGCGATCTTCTGCGTCAGCTCGGCGACCTCGTCGGCCTCGCCTTCCTCGCCCTCGTTACCGAGCTCGCGCTGGATCGCCTTCAACTGCTCGTTGAGATAATATTCGCGCTGCGTCTTCTCCATCTGGCGTTTGACGCGGCTCTTGATCTTCTTTTCGACCTGCAAGACGCCGAGCTCGCCCTCCATGAAGGCGAACACCATCTCGAGCCGCTTGGCCGGATCGGACTCGACCAGCAATGCCTGCTTGTCGGCAACCTTGATCGCGATGTTGCCGGCGACCGCATCCGCAAGGCGCGAAGGATCCTCGATCTCGCCAAGCTGTACCGCAGTCTCGGCGGGCAATTTGCGGTTGAGCTTTGCGTAGTTCTCGAACTGGTCGATCACCGAGCGCATCAGCGCAGCGACCTCATGGCTCGCCGCGGCGAGTTCTTCCCCACCCTCGGCGCCTTCGAGCATCGTCACGTCGGCGACGAGATAGCCATCCTTGGCCGAGACCGCTTCGAGCTGCGCGCGCAGCTTGCCCTCGACCAGCACGCGCACCGTGCCGTCGGGCAGCTTGAGCAACTGCAGCACCGAGGCGGTGACGCCGATGTCGTAAAGATCGTCGCGCTCGGGGTCGTCTTCCGCCGGGTCGAGCTGGGCGACGAGGAAGATTTCCTTGTCGGCGGCCATCGCCGCCTCCAGTGCCGCGACCGACTTGTCGCGGCCGACGAACAGCGGCACGATCATATGCGGGAAGACGACGATGTCGCGCAGCGGCAGAACGGGGTAGGTGTTGGTCATGGATGCTCCGGAGGCGCCTGAACGCAGCGCCATTCCTTCCTTATATGGTGATGGTAACGGTTGCATCAATCGTCGTGCGTTGATCTTCGCCGCAAGCGCGACTTTTGCCCTGCCCGCCCGTGCCCGCAATGCGATCGCGCCCGCTGCCGACCCGGTCGCGCGCGCGCGCACCGCGATGGGAGGCGATTCGCTCGCGCGGGTCAGGACGATCGGATGGAGTGGCGCGGCCAGGCTGTTCGCACCGGGGCGTATGATCGATCTGCATGTCGAGACGCGAATCGAGCCATTCGTTCGCGCCCGGTCCGAAAGCTGGCTCGCTGCCGACGATCGCTCGGCCAAACGGACCCTGATGGTGGAAGGACATGGCGCCTTCGCCGTCATCGAGGGCAAACAGATCCCGCTGGCACCGGCGCAGGCCGAGTATGAACGCCAGCAGTTCGGCATTTACGGTCATATGCTGCTTGCCGGGCTCGCCCTGGCGCGTGGCAATGGCTTCGCGTCGGCCAAGGCGGGCTACCCCGAGGCGTTGTTCACGCTCGCGCGGGGCGGCATGCTCGCGACGGCGGACTATCTGGTCGACGCGCCCGACACCGCGGCGACAATCCGCGAGCGCTTGAGCTTTTCGGGCAGCGTAACCGATCAAGGCATCAACTGGCCCCGGCACATCGCCATCACGCAGAACGGCAAGCCCTTCTACGACCTGACGATCGACGAGCTGACCGTGGAGCTGGCCCCGGCATGAAGCGCCTGTTGTTGTTTCCCGCGCTGATCGCGCTGACCGCCGCATCGGATCCCGTCCACCTGCCCGGCAAAGGCGAGCCGCCGCTCACCGACCAGACCCGGCGCTCGGGCGGAGCAATCGACCCCGATCAGGCAAAGCTGCACTTCGATGCCGCCGATCTGCGCTTCGAAGTGCTGCCCGAGACAGAAACGCTCAACGCCACCGCGATCCTGAGCTTCACCGCCCGGGCACCGCTCGACCGGCTGGTGATCGACCTCGACCGCAATCTTGGGCCGAATGCGGTGGCGATCGATGGCACGCCGCTGCCCGCTTCTGCCTATGCCAACCCGGAAGGCCGGCTGACCATCACCCTGCCCCACCGCGTCGCCGCAGGCGGCACGGTGACGGCGAAGATAAGCTATGGCGGCACCCCGCACATCGCCAAGCGTGCGCCATGGGACGATGGCATGATCTGGTCGAAGACGCCCGATGGCCGCACCTGGTTTGCCACCACCTCCGAAGGCTCCGGCTGCGACATTTTCTGGCCATGCCTCGATTTTCCGACCGGCGAGCCGGACGTCGTCAATCTGCACATTACCGTGCCCAGGGGATTGAAGGCGCCGTCGAACGGCGTGCTGCTGGGGGTCGACACACTGGCCGATGGCCGCACGACATGGAACTGGCGGGCCAGACACCCCAATACCTATGCCATCGCGCTCAACGTCGCGCCCTATGAGGTGGTCTCGGGCAGCTACAACAGCCGCTATGGCAACACGATCCCGCTCTATTACTGGTATCTGCCCGGCGAGGAGGCCAAGGCGAAGGCACTCTTCGCCGAATTCGCCCCGACGCTCGATTTCTATGAGGCCAATGTCGGCCCCTATCCGTGGGGCGACGAGAAGGTCGGCGTGGTCGAGACACCGCATCTCGGCATGGAGCATCAGACGATCAACGCCTATGGCAACGCCTATCGAAAGGCGCCCGAGGGGTTCGACTGGCTGTTCCAGCACGAGTTCGGCCATGAATGGTTCGGCAACCAGCTGACCGCGGCCGACTGGGACGATTACTGGCTGCATGAGGGCTATGCCGAATATATGCAGCCGCTTTATGGGCGGTGGCGCGAGGGCGAGGCGCGCTATGCCACCATGCTCGACGTGCAGCGCAACCTGATCCTCAATCTCCGTCCGATGGTCGCGGGGCAGCCGCGCACCCAGGACGAGGTCTATGAGCTCGAGCGGGGCGGCCCTGGCGCCGACATCTATTACAAGGGCGCGTGGATGCTCCACACGCTCAGGAACCTGATCGGCGACCGCGCCTTTCGCGACGTGACGCGGCTTGAGGTCTATGGCCGGCTCGATCCCCGCCCGGGCAATTTCCGACCGCGCTACGGCACGACGGCGGAATATGAACGCAATGTCCAACGCGTGACGGGCAAGGATTTCAGCTGGTTCTTCGACGTCTATCTGCGCCAGGCCGCATTGCCCGAATTGATCGAGACACGACAAGGAACACGGCTAGACCTGCGCTGGCAGGCGCCGGGCGGACATCCCTTTCCGATGCCCGTCGAGGTGCAGATCGACGACCACGTCATCCGGCTGCCGATGACCGGCGGTACCGGGAGCCTCATCGTCCCGCGCCGCGCGCATATCGTGACCGATCCGTTCAGCCGCATCCTCAAGCGATCGCGCGCGGTCGAGGACTATCAGGCGTGGAAAGACAGCGAGGCCCGCAAGGCCCTGCCGAAATAGGCGTGTTGCATATATAATACACAAAGCTTATGCCGCCGCATATGCACCTGCTGTTTCACCGCGACCCGGTCGGCTGGCCAAGCCCTGCAGCGTTCGGCCTGGGCATGTTGATCGCCCTACTCACGCTGCTGCTGGCGCGGCTCCGCGCGAACAAGGCCGCCAAGGTCACCAATAGCGCACGCGCCATGATCAGTTGGCTGTGGATCGGTGTGCAGGGCATCGGCATCGGGCTTGCGGGATTCGGCGCGATCGACATCGTTCCCGGCGCGCCCACGGCCGCGACGCTCGCGCGCGCCGCGATCGTGCTCGCGTTGATGCTGGCGGCGATCTGGCTGTTCGATTCCGCGTCGCGCACGATGGGCAGGAACTGGAGCCTGGTGGCACGTACCCGCAGCGATCACAGCCTCGTCCAGACCGGCCCGTTCGCGCTGGTACGTCATCCAATCTATGTCGCGCTGTTCCTGTTCATGCTGGCGATGGCGACCGCGTACGGACACACCAACATGCTGATCGTCGCGATCCCGATCTATGCACTGGGCACATGGCTGCGCGTGCGGCAGGAAGAACGGCTGCTGCGCGACATGTTCGGCGCTGCGTATGACGCCTATGCCGCGCGGGTTAAGCGATTCATCCCGGGGGTCTTTTGAACCACCCGGCGCTCAGAAGCCGAATTCGTGACCGAAAAAGCTCTTGATATCGAACCATAGCTGACGCCTCGTGCCATCCGGCGCCGTCACGTCGAGCATATCATACGGGTGATTATCGTCGCCGATGATCAGACTCTGCAGTTCCGCCTTGCAGTGCAGCGCCCGAAGTATCTGATATTCTTCGGCCACGCTCTTCACCTTGAACGCGGTCTCCTTCGTCGCACCGTCGGTGGCGGAGATCAGCGAAGCGATACGATCGGCCTGCTTGTCCCTGGAAAATGCGACGCCGGGCTGAACCAGGAGAAGCAGCGCAAGGGCGAGGAATCTGTTCATGCGGCCAGCTTAGAGCCGATGACCGCGTCCTGGCTAGCGTCGCTCACGCCACATCGACCAGAAGCGCGGCCCGTCCGTGCCGACGCGCCACTCGCCCGTCACCGCGAACCCGATCGCACGATAAAAGCCGATGTTACGTTCGAGCGGTGTCTCCAGATAGGTCGGCAGCCGGGAGCCGGCGACCCGGTCGAGCCCGGCGCGCACCGCTGCGCCGCCAAACCCCTTGCCCTGCGCGGACGGATCGCAGCCGGCGATATGCAGGTACCAATAGTCGCCGCGCGGCAAGTGGAGGTCGATGGCTTTCGACACCGCCAGCGCACGCGCGAGCGCGGTGCCGAAGGTGCCGATCATCGGCAGCGCCTGTCGCAGCATGTCCCAATGGCTCGTGCGCGCGCGCCCCGGCCCGCGCCACAATGTCGCCGCTTCGCCCGCGCCGGTGACGAGTCGCATGCCCGCGGCATCTTCGTCGAACAGCAACGCAAACAGCCGCGGCAGCTTGCGCGCGCGGACTTCGGGATCGGGGAAGATATAACTGATCGCCGGGTCGTCGGCGAAGGCGCGCGCCAGCATCGCCGCGATCCGCGCCCGGTCGGCATGGCCGGCGACGCAGATCGGGACGATGTCGGTCACGGGGCGGCGCTATGCGGCGCCGGTACCGGTTTTTTCCTTCTTGGCGTAGACGCGAATCGGTTCCTTGCGGCCCTCGATCACATCCTTGTCGATCATCACCTCGTCGACCGAATCCATCCCCGGCAAGTCGAACATCGTGTCGAGCAGGATGCTTTCGAGGATCGAACGCAGCCCGCGCGCGCCGGTCTTGCGATCGATCGCCTTCTTGGCGACCTGGACCAGCGCTTCGTCGGTAAAGCTGAGCTTGACCGACTCCATGTCGAACAGCTTCTGATACTGCTTGACCAGCGCGTTCTTCGGTTCGGTCAGGATCGTCACCAGCGCCGGCACGTCGAGATCCTCGAGCGTGGCGATCACCGGCAGACGGCCGACGAATTCCGGAATCAAGCCGAACTTGAGCAGATCCTCGGGCTCGACCGACTTCAGAGTCTCGCCGGTGCGGCGTTCCTCGGGTGCGGCGACATAGGCGCCGAAACCGATCGACTTGCCCTGCAGGCGATCACCGATGATCTTCTCGAGGCCGCTGAACGCGCCGCCGCAGATGAACAGGATGTTGGTCGTATCGACCTGCAGGAATTCCTGCTGCGGATGCTTGCGTCCGCCCTGGGGTGGCACCGACGCGGTGGTGCCCTCCATCAGCTTGAGCAGCGCCTGCTGCACGCCCTCGCCTGACACGTCGCGCGTGATCGAGGGATTTTCGGCCTTGCGGCTGATCTTGTCGATTTCGTCGATATAGACGATGCCGCGCTGCGCCCGCTCGACATTGTAATCGGACGCCTGGAGCAGCTTGAGGATGATGTTCTCGACATCCTCGCCGACATAACCGGCCTCGGTCAGCGTCGTCGCATCGGCCATGGTGAAGGGCACGTCGAGGATACGGGCGAGCGTCTGGGCAAGCAGCGTCTTGCCGCAGCCGGTCGGCCCGACGAGCAGGATGTTCGACTTGGCCAGTTCGACATCCGCGCCCTTCTGGCCGTGGTTGAGGCGTTTGTAGTGGTTGTGGACCGCCACCGACAGCACGCGCTTGGCGCGCTTCTGCCCGATGACATAGTCATCGAGCACGTCGCAGATCTCCTGCGGCGTCGGCACGCCACCATCCTTCTTGGAGACCAGGGCTGACTTGGTCTCCTCGCGGATGATGTCGTTGCACAGCTCGACGCACTCGTCGCAGATGAAGACCGTCGGGCCAGCGATCAGCTTGCGCACCTCGTGCTGCGACTTCCCGCAGAACGAGCAATAGAGCGTGCTTTTCGAGTCGCCGCCGCTGAGCTTCGTCATTCAAACCATCCTTCGCCCGCCCGGAAAAGGCGCGCTGTTACAGGGGCGCATCCTAGACCGCCCAGCTTACATCCGACAATCAACAAATTCATCTAGCGATGACAGCCTCAATATCGCGTTTACGAGCTCGGCAAAATCGGCGGAACGGGATCTTCCGACAATGCCGGGCGCTTGTCGAACACCTCGTCGATCAGGCCGAACTCCTTGGCCTCATGCGACGACAGGAACTTGTCGCGGTCCATGGCATGCTCGATCTCGCTGATCGGCTTGCCGGTATATTCGGCATAGAGCTCGTTCATGCGATGCCGGATGCGCAGGATCTCGCGCGCCTGGATCTCGATATCGCTGGCCATGCCCTGCGCCCCGCCCGAAGGCTGGTGGATCATGATCCGCGCATTGGTCAGTGCGACACGCATGCCCGGCTCGCCGGCGCAAAGCAGGAAACTGCCCATCGACGCGGCCTGGCCGATGCACACCGTGCCGACGCGCGGCCGAATGTATTTCATCGTGTCATGGATCGCCAGGCCCGCCGTAACGACGCCGCCCGGCGAGTTGATGTACATGTAGATGTCCTTCTTCGGGTTCTCTGACTCGAGGAAGAGCAACTGGGCGGTGATCACCGAGGCCATATGGTCCTCGACGCCGCCCGTAATGAAGATGATGCGCTCGCGCAGCAGCCGCGAGTAGATGTCGAAGCTGCGCTCGCCGCGGTTCGACTGCTCGATGACGATGGGCACGAGCCCCGCCTGGGTCTGCTGCAGGCCAAGCCCGGCCTGGGTCAGGGGGCTGGAGAAGTCGCCGGTCTCGAACGGATTGTGCATGTGAAATTCTGGTCCTTGTGCCCCGTGGATACGCCTTACATCGGCGCTGGCGGAAACGAGTTCAAGCCCCGCGCTGCGGAGCCCTATGTGCTAGATAGGCGAGCCGACGCACTTCGCGCCGTCCGCGCACCACCGTATCGAGGATCAAGCCGGTAAAGGCGTTGAGCGCTGCGAGGATGATCAGCCCCGTTACCAGGATTGCCGTCGGCTGGCGCGGCACGAGACCGGTGTGGAGATAGGTCAGGATCAGTGGCACCGCAAGGAGCAGTGCGACCAGTCCCAACGCCGCCCCGACGGCGCCGAAGAACAGCAACGGCCGCTCCAGCCGATAAAGCTGGACGATCGTGTTGAGGATACGCAAGCCGTCGCCATAGGTACTGAGCTTCGACTCCGAGCCTTCGGGCCGCGCGAAATAGGGCGTCTCGACCTCAGCCACGGGCATTTTCAGCTCGAGCGCATGGACGCTGATCTCGGTCTCGATCTCGAAGCCCGAGGACAGCACCGGAAAACTCTTCACGAAGCGACGCGAGAACACCCGGTATCCCGACAGGATATCGGTAAAACTCCGCCCGAACAGTCGCGCAAGCATGCCTGTCAGAACCGCGTTGCCGAACTTGTGGCCCCGCCGATAGGCGGCGTCCGCCACCGTGACCCGCGACCCGACGACCATGTCGAGCTGCTCGTCGAGCAGCCGCGCGACGAGCGCCGGCGCCGAGGCCGCGTCATAGGTCGCGTCGCCATCGGCCATGACGTAGATGTCGGCGTCGATATCGGCGAACATCCGTCGCACGACATTGCCCTTGCCCTGCATGCGCTCGCTCCGCACGACGGCACCGGCCGCACGCGCAACCTCGATCGTGCGGTCGCGGCTGTTATTGTCGTAGACGTAGATTGTCGCCCCCGGCAGCGCGGCGCGAAAGCCGGCCACCGTCTGTGCGATCGCCGCCTCTTCGTTGTAGCAGGGCAGCAGGACGGCGATGCGGCAGGTCATCGGGGTGCCTTAAGCGGGAAATGGCGCCGATTCGACCCCTATTATCGTTTGACGATGTGTGCCGTCCGCAAGATGCTCCGGGCGCCTTGGGGAGCGGGCAATGGAATTTCGGAATCTGCGCACGTTGACGCTCGTCGTCACGATCATGGTGGTGATCGACGCACTGTGGTCTCCGGTGGTGCTGCTTACCGCGACACTCACTCCCACAATGTTTCGAAGCCTGATCGCGCCGGTCGCGACGACCGTCGACATGGCGGCGCTGTGCTTCAAGATCGCGACGATGATCGTGTTCGCCCGCTGGATCTATGTCGCGGGGCGCAACCTCGTCGATGCCGATGTCATGGATCTCGAATTCAGTCCGGCCTCGCGCATCTGGTGGTTTTTCGTCCCCGTCGCGAGTTTGTTCAAACCGTTCCAGGCCATGCGCGAGTTGTGGAACGCCAGCCACGGCGTCATGCCGACCGATGCGCCGAACACTCTGGTGGCGACCTGGTGGGGCCTTTGGCTTTTGTCGAATTTCATGGGCTACGTCACAAGCATGCTTGCCAGCGACCGAAGCAGCCCGGCGCTCGCATGGGCGGTCTCCGCCGCCGACATCGCCGCCGCGGTCGCTGCCATCATGCTGATTAGGGAGATTGCCCGCGGTCAGGAGCAACTCGGCAACGGCGGAACGCTCGCCGAAGTCTTCGCCTGAATCAAAACGACGTCACGGCACGGGGCAGCGACGTCGCATTTGATTTACTGGAGGCGAAGGTGTTCAGTCCTTCTTCGCTGCGGCCTTCTTGGCAGGCTTCTTCGCCGGGGCTTCTTCAGCTGCGGCCTCGGCCTTCGGCTTGGCGGCCTTCTTGGCTACCGGCTTCTCCTCGACGACTTCGGCTGCGGGCGCGGCCTCGGTCTTCTTGGCCGCAGGCTTCTTGGCGGGCTTGTCCTCACCGGCATCGGCCTTCTTCGCCGTAGCCTTCTTGGTTGCCTTGGGCTTGTGGTTCTCGTGGTCGTGGCTGTGCGTGCCAGTCGAGAAGCCTTCCTCGCTCTCGATCGCCGCTTCCAGTTCCTCGCGCGTCACTTCGCGGTCGGTGATCTCGGCCTTTTCGAACAGCCAGTCGACCACCTTGTCCTCGTATAGCGGTGCGCGCAGCTGGGCGGCGGCCATCGGCTCGGACTGGACATACTGGATGAAACGCTGGCGATCCTCGGCGCCATAATTCTGCGCCGCCTGTGCGATCAGGCGGTTCATTTCCTGCTGGCTGACCTCGACGCCATTGGCCTGGCCGATTTCGCTCAGCAAAAGGCCGAGGCGCACACGGCGCTCGGCGATCGCCTGATAGTCGTCGCGCTCGGCTTCCATTTCCTTGAGCGCGGCCTCGGGGTCGGGCTCGTGCGTCGCTTCATGCTCGAGCTGCTGCCAGATCTGCTCGAACTCGGCCGCGACCATCGATGGCGGAACGGGGAAATCATGGCCCTCGGCGAGCTGGTCGAGCAGCTTGCGCTTCATGTGCGTGCGTGTCAGCCCGTTGAGTTCCTGCTCGACCTGGCCCTTGAGCAGCCCCTTGAGCTGCTCGAGATCGGTCAAACCCAGCGAGGTCGCCAGTTCATCGTCGATCTTGCTCTCGGCCGCAGTCTTCACCGCCGTGATGACGAGGTCGAAGGTCGCCGCCTTGCCGGCGAGTTCCTTGGCCTGGTAATCCTCCGGGAAGGTCACGTTGATCTGGCGCTCTTCACCGGTTTTTACGCCGATCACCTGATCCTCGAAGCCGGGGATGAGACGGCCGGTGCCGATCTCGACCGACATGTCGGTGCCGGTGCCGCCGTCGAAGGCAACGCCGTCGACCTTACCGGTGAAGTCCATCACGACGAGGTCGCCGGTCTTCGCCTTGTAGGTCGCCTTGGCATCGTCCCAGCGCTTCTGCTGGTCGGCGAACTTCTGCAACTGCTCGGCGACCGCGCTGTCGTCGGCCGGCACCGTCAGGCGCTCCAGTTTCAGCGCCTCGATCGCCGGCGTCGGGACGTCGGGAAGGACTTCGAGTTCGATCTTGACGTCGGCGTCCTGGCCGAGCTCATAGCCGTCATCGAGGCTGACCGATGGCTGGATCGCCGGGCGGATCTTCTGGTCGGCGATCAGCTGCTGGATGCCTTCCTGGATCGAGCTGTTGAGCGCGTCCTGCATCAGCGACGGCCCGTGCATCTTGCGCACGAGATTGGCCGGCACCTTGCCGGGGCGGAAGCCGGGCATGCGCACCTGCGGCGCGACCTTCTTCAGCTCGGCATCGACGCGCTTGTCGATATCCTTGGCCGTGATCTTCAGGGTGTAGGCACGCTTCAGGCCTTCGTTCAACGTCTCGACAGTCTGCATGATCTCGCTCGAAGCCTTGAAATAGTGGAGTTGCCATGTCCCGCCAGAGTGACGGGACTGGTGCGGGCGAAGGGACTCGAACCCCCACATCTTGCGATACTTGGACCTAAACCAAGCGCGTCTACCAGTTCCGCCACGCCCGCATGGGACACCGCCGGTGGCGGCGCTCTATAGCAGTGATGTGGGCGGGGGCAAGCGCGGCGATCATTGCGCCATCAGCACCACAGCCTCCCGCCCCACAATCCGTGCTTCGCCCTGCGCAACGGCAAAAACCGAATCGCATTCGAATGGGCGCGGTCTTGCCGATGAGGCGACTTGCTCTTGGCAGGATAGCACCGCCACGCCCGTCCACCCGCCGACCCTGCGAGGTGTAAGCATCAGAATAGCGACCCGATTTGCATGAGCAAGCGAAAGTCGCGGCAACCTCCTGTGCGGCCGCGCGTTTGCGTGTCCTGAGGAGAAGATCATGCCCACCACACCGCAGCCCGAAGCACCACCTACGCCAGAACAGGCGCCGCCCGAAGTGTTGCCGCCGTCGCCGGATGTCGATGTTCCATCGCCCGCGCCGGAACCGCCGCCGCCGTCGACCGACTCGCGCAGCGACACCCAGCAGGTGGTCGAAGCACGCCGTGACGCGGTCGAACGCGGCGAAGGCGGGCGCGAGCCCGAGATCTTCACCAGCGCCGGGTTACCCAGCGGTGGCGGTACCGGTGGCGAAACGCGCAATCAGAACCAGGACGCTCAGTGAGGGTGCAAGGCGCCCGGTCGGCTATTTCGCCACCGGTATCCGCCGCACCGAGATCACCTTGACCGGCGCCACCGGGACCTCGCCCTTGAAGGTCCCGAGCAAGGTCGTGGTCGGCGAGATCGGCGCGTTGAAGATCGCAAGGATCACATCCATGCCATCGACGACGCGCCCGAACGTCGCATAGCCGAGATTGTCGCCCGGCTGCGCTGGATCGGCATCTAGCCCGAACTGGTCGCCGACGCTGATCGTGAAGTCGCCGCGGCCCGTGCCCGGCGCCAGCCGCGCGAGCGAGATCGTCCCGTCGAAATGCTTGAGGCCGGTCAGCGTGGTCGGCTCGTGCTTGATCGGCGGCAGGATTCGCTTGGGGTCGCCCATCACGCCGAACTGGACGAAGCCGAAATGGTCGGCGACCTTGACGTCGCGGTAAAAGCTGACACCGTCGAGCCGGCGCTGGTCGACATAACGCAGGAAATTCGCTGCGGTGATCGGCGCCTTCAGCGTTTCAAGCTCGATGACGATTCGCCCTGCCGTCGTGACGACCGCAACGCGCGGCAATACCGCCGCCGGAGCGACGGATGCCGGCGTCGGCGCGGTAACGGGCGACGGCGCGTCGACGGGTCCGGTCTGCGCGATCGCCGGCGCCGCCATCAGGCCCAGCGCCAGTATCATCAACCGCCGCATTGCCGTCATCGCCCTGCTCCCACAATCTCTGAATGTCGTGCCGTCGGGTTCAGCCCAGCGCCTTGCGCAGCAAATCATTGACCACCGCCGGGTTGGCCTTGCCGCCCATCGCCTTCATCGTCTGGCCGACGAAGAAGCCGAACAGGGCTTCCTTGCCGCCGCGATACTGCTCGAGCTGGTTCGGGTTGGCCGCCAGCACGCCGGCAATCACTTCCTCGATCGCGCCGGTATCGCTGGTCTGCTTCAACCCGCGCTCGGCGACGATCTTGCCCGGGGCATCGCCCGTTTCTAGCATGATCTCGAACACCTGCTTGGCCAGCGTCCCCGACAGCGTACCGTCGGCGACCAGCGCGAGCAGTTCGGCCGCCTGCCCCGGCAATACCGGCGACTCCTCGATTCCCTTGCCGAGCCGGTTGAGCGCGCCGAACAGCTCCGACGTTACCCAGTTGGCCGCCGCGACCGGCTTCGCGCCCAGGTCGAGCAAGGTGTCGAACCAGCGCGCCGCCTCGACCTCCGCAGTCAGCACCGCGGCGTTATAGGCGGTGATGCCGAGCGCCTCGTAGCGCGCGCGCTTGGCGTCGGGCAGCTCGGGCAGGCTCGCGCGGCATGCGTCGAGAAAGGCATCGTCGAGTTCCAGCGGTAACAGATCAGGGTCGGGGAAGTAGCGGTAATCATGCGCATCTTCCTTCGAGCGCATCGACCGGGTGACATTCTTGTCGGGGTCGTAGAGCCGTGTTTCCTGGACGATCCGTCCGCCCTCTTCGAGCACATCGACCTGGCGCCGCGCCTCCTGCTCGACCACCGCCATGACGAAGCGCACCGAATTGACGTTCTTGGTCTCGGTCCGCGTGCCGAGCTCATCGCCCGGCTTGCGCACGCTGACATTGACGTCGGCGCGCATCGAGCCTTCTTCCATATTGCCGTCGCACGACCCGACATAGCGCAGAATCGCCCGCAGCTTGCGCAGGTAAGCCCCTGCTTCGGCAGGCGAACGCATGTCCGGCCGACTGACGATCTCCATCAGCGCCACGCCCGAGCGGTTGAGGTCGACATAGGACTGGGTCGGGTGCTGATCGTGCATCAGCTTGCCGGCATCCTGCTCGACATGGATGCGCTCGACGCCGATTTCCTTGGTGTTCTCATCCGGGTTCTTGTCGTCGAGGCTGATCATCAACCGCCCCTCGCCGACCAGCGGGTGGAAGAGCTGGCTGATCTGATAGCCCTGCGGCAGATCGGCGTAGAAATAATTCTTGCGGTCGAAGCGCGACCATTTGTTGATCTGCGCGTCGATCGCCATGCCGGTGCGCACCGCCTGGCGGATGCACTCGCGGTTGGGCACCGGCAGCATCCCCGGCATCGCCGCATCGACCAGCGACACCTGCGTGTTGGGCTCCGCCCCGAAGGTCGTCGCCGCGCCGGAGAACAGCTTGGCGTTGGAGGTGACCTGCGCATGGACTTCGAGGCCGATCACGACCTCCCATTCGCCGGTCGCGCCGTGGATGCGGTAGGGGGTCGCTGCGTCAGCCATTGTCGGTCTCGGGTGTGATGAGGGGAAGATCGGGGAAGTAGGAACGAAAAATTCGGGGGTCGCGCGTGAGGATGGTGGCTTTAACCGCCATCGCGTGCGCGCCAACCAGAAAATCGGGCAATAGCGACAAACGCTCGCCGCCGCGACGACGATATTCGCGATACGCCTGCCCTGCCCCGAACGCCACCTCGAGATCGGCATCGATGACGTCGATCATCAGGCCCGTGAAGCTGCGCGCGAGTGCGGTTGTCGACTCGACATAGTGGCCAACCTCCGCCGCCACGACGAGCCCCGTCACCAGCCGGTCGCCGGCGCGACCCCGCTCCAAGGCATCGAGCGACCAGTCGAACCAGACCGCATCGCGTTGCAGGATGTCCAGAACGACATTGGTATCGACATAGATCATCGCCGTCCGGTCAGATGAAGGGATCTTCGCCGCGCAACTCGCGCATCATCTCGTCGGTGCTCCTGCCGGTGTTGATGGTGCCGACAACCGACATGATCGACGCGTGGATCATCGCCCGCCGCGCGGCCTCGTCAGTCGGCAATTGCTGTGCCGGCACGACCACTGCCTGACCGAGTTCGTTGATTCCAACATTGACGGGCTGCCCCGGCACCAATCCGACGCGGTCGCGGACTTCTTTTGGGATCAACACCTGACCCTTGCTGGTCATGTTGGTTGTCCCACTGATTTCAACATGCGCGTTCATTCGACGTCTCCGGTGTTACCCAAGGTAACACTTTTCATGCAGAACGCAACGTCACGGCCCTCAGGAATTGATGAAGTTAGAGAAACATATTCTGAGGATCGCGGCGGCGACAAGTACGCCACTGCCGATCATCCCCATGGTCCCGAGCGTCCTGGTCGAGTTGCCGAAATGGTCGGTCGGCTCGGGCACATAGCTGTCTTCGTCGAACGGCGCAGCCTCAGCCAGCGGTGGCTTTTTCCAGAACATGCAATCCCCCCGGTTTACTGTTCAAGTCGCAGCGCTTTCGGCTCAATCCAGCGCAAGCCACTCACATTTATCGGCGCTGGCTGCGCCGCTTCGGCTTCAATCTTGGCTTCCGCTTTTTACAATTCACTTTGACGGTTTCTGGAGACCTAATCTTACCCGTCGAAGCTTATAAATCAGCGTTTCACCAAGCAACTGAGCGATCAGCTCCCCGATAAACCGACCTACCACCAAGCTTCCGCCCGTGCCGTAAACCCGGCGCGTTCCTCGATCGCCAGCCCGGCGTTGAGCACGCCCTGCTCGTCGAGCGGCCGGCCGATGATCTGCAGGCCGAGCGGCAGGCCGTCCTTGTCGAGCCCGCCCGGCACCGACATCGCCGGCAGGCCGGCGAGGCTCGACGGCACGGTGAACACGTCGTTCAAATACATCGCCAGCGGATCGGCACTCTTCTCGCCCAGCGCGAACGCGGCCGAGGGGGCGGTCGGCGTCAGCAGCAGGTCGCAGCTGACCCATGCCTGCTCGAAATCGCGCGCGATCAGCGTGCGGACCTTCGACGCCTGGGTGAAATAGGCGTCGTAGAAGCCCGCCGACAGCACATAGGTACCGATCATGATGCGACGCTTGACCTCGTCGCCGAACCCGGCGGCACGCGTCGCGGCGTACATGTCCTGCAGGTTCGCGCCCTCGGGCAGGTCGCGCAACCCGTAACGCACGCCGTCATAACGCGCGAGGTTGGACGACGCCTCTGCCGGCGCGATGATGTAATAGGCCGGCAGCGCATATTTGGTGTGCGGCAACGAGACCTCGACGATTTCCGCCCCGGCGTCCTTCGCCCAGGCGATGCCCTGCTGCCACAACGCCTCGATCTCGGGCGGCATATTGTCGACGCGATATTCGCGCGGGATGCCGATGCGCTTGCCCTTCAGGCTCGCGTTCAGCCCCTGCTCCCATGCCGGCACCGGCAGGTCGAGCGAGGTCGCATCCTTGGGGTCGAACCCGGCCATCGCCTCGAGCATGATCGCGCAGTCGCGCACGTCGTGCGCCATCGGCCCGGCCTGGTCGAGCGAAGAGGCAAAGGCGACAACGCCCCAGCGCGAGCAGCGGCCATAGGTCGGCTTGATCCCGGAAATGCCGGTAAACGCGGCGGGCTGGCGGATCGAACCGCCGGTGTCGGTGCCGGTCGCCGCCGGGCACAGCCGCGCCGCGATCGCCGCCGCGCTGCCGCCCGACGATCCGCCCGGCGCGAGCGCCGCGTTGCCGCCGTCGCTGCGCCGCCACGGCGAGATGACGTTGCCGAACGCCGACGTCTCGTTCGACGAGCCCATCGCGAACTGGTCCATGTTGAGCTTGCCCAACATCCCCGCGCCGGCCTTCCACAGATTGCCCGACACGGTCGATTCGTACGGCGGGACGAAACCCTCGAGGATATGGCTCGCCGCCGTCGCCGCCACACCCTTGGTGCAGAACAGGTCCTTCATGCCGATCGGCACGCCGGCGAGCGGCCCTAGCGTCGCGCCCGAGGCGCGCGCGGTGTCGGCGGCATCGGCCGCGGCCAGCGCATGGTCGGGCGTCTCGACCAGAAAGGCGTTGAGGATCTTCGCCGCGCTGACCTTGGCGGAAAACGCCTCGGCCACGTCGCGCGCCGAGAAATCGCCCTCGCGCACCCCGTCACGGATCGCCGCGACGCCGAGATCGGTCAGGTCAGTCACAAACCACCTCCAGTGCTCCTGCGAAAGCAGGAGCCCAGGGCCGCAAAGAGCAAGCTTTGTGGACGCCGCCCTGGATCCCCGCCTGCGCGGGGATGATCGAATGATGCCGTGCCGTCATCATTCGATCACCTTCGGCACTGCGAAAAAGCCATGTTCGGCGGCCGGCGCATTGGCCAGCACCGCGTCGCGGACATTGCCGTCGGTCACGACATCGTCGCGCAGGCGCAGATGGTTGGGGATGACGGCGGTCATCGGCGCAACGCCCGCGGTATCGACCTTGCCGAGCTGCTCGATCCAGCCGAGGATGTTGTTGAGTTCGGGCACGAGCCGCTCGGCATCGGCATCGCTGATCGCGATCCTTGCCAGGCTCGCGACCTTCTTTACGGTTGCGGTATCTACAGACATGCCCACTCTTTGCTGGTCACGAGGACGTGACCGGGGCGGCTAGCAGAGCGCATACCGCAAGCGCAAGCGGCGACCGGCGCGCAAATGCCGCGCCGGTCGCCGCTTGGCGGTCAGGTCCGTGTCTTGGGCAGCACGGTTGGCGCCGCCGGCGCGACCGCCTGCAAGGGCTGTGCCGGGTCATGCGCGCTCGTTCCGGCGCAGCTGCCCGCGCTGGTTTTGGTCATCTTCGGCTGGGCATTCGCGCCATCCGTGCTCCACGAGACGGTGCGGGTGCAACCGCCCTCACTCGTCGTGGTCGAGACATAGCTGTACGACACCGTCCCCGGCATCGACTTGCCCGCGACGAGCGTCATGGGCGCTCCGCCCGTCTGCGCGGCACGCTGCATCATGGCCGCCCGCTGCATCGCCAGGTCGGCTTGCCGGTCGATCATCGCCGCGACGCGGTCCATCTCGGCAAAGGGCGCCATATCGAAGCCGGCAAGCGGAACGAAGGCGACCGGCATGCTCGGCCCGCCGGCGATCCTGATCTTGGGTGCGACATCGCCCTGATAGCTGATCTGCGCCTCGCTGCCGTCGGGCAGCGCGACCTTCATCACGTGCATGTCATGGCTCGCCGCCATCGCCGCGCCGGCCAGCAGCATCGTCGCGCCGCCGGCAAGAACGGCCATACGAATCGTTCGCATCAATCGTCCTCCTCGTAAGTGGGTGGGGCGGAAATCTATCCGGTGAAGCTGAACCTCAGATGACCGAACGGCGCATAGCGTGGGGTCGTGCGATGGACCGCGACCGGCGGGCCACGGAAAGCGGTCATCGGCACGGCTATCCAGCCCCGTGCGCCTCGAACACCGACCACCCCGCCCGCTGCACCAGCCGCTCCAGCGCCACCGTACCGAGCTGCGAATTGCCGCGCTCGTTGAGCCCCGGCGACCACACCGCGATGCTCGCCCGCCCCGGCACCACGGCGAGGATGCCGCCACCGACGCCGGATTTACCCGGCAGGCCGACGCGAAAGGCGAACTCGCCCGATCCGTCATAATGACCGCACGTCATCATCAGCGCGTTGATCCGCCGTGCGCGCTGCGGCGAAACCACCGAATGCCCCGTCGCCGGGTTGCGCCCGCCGGCCATCAGATAGCGCCCGGCCAGCGCGAGCTGACGACAGCTCATGGTCAATGCACATTGGTGGAAGTAGACCCCCAGCACCAGGTCGGCCGCATGGTGGAGATTGCCGAACGCACGCATGTAGTTGGCCAGCGCGATGTTGCGGAAGCCGCTGCGCTGCTCGGCCTCAGCGACGCGTTCGTCGATGAAGATGCCGTCTTCCCCGACCAGCGAGCGCACGAAGCGAAGAATCTCGCCGATCGCCTCGCGCGGCTGGTGCCCCGACAGGATCATGTCCGACACCACGATCGCCCCGGCATTGATGAACGGGTTGCGCGGGATGCCATGCTCGGTCTCGAGCTGGACGATCGAGTTGAACGCCGTCCCCGACGGTTCGCGCCCGACGCGCTTCCACAAGGCATCGCCGGCCAGCCCCAGCGCCAGCGTGAGCCCGAACACCTTGCCGACGCTCTGGATCGAGAACGGCTCCTCGGCATCGCCGGCGAGGTGGCGCGTCCCGTCGGCTTCGACCACCGCGATACCGAAACGCGCCGGATCGACCCCGGCGAGCGGCGCGATATAGTCGGCGACCACGCCGCGATCGGGCATGGCGGCGATCTCGGCGGCAATCTCGGCAACGATGCGGGACAGGTCGGTCATGCCCGGGTGTAGCGCGGCGCGCGGCCGGCATCCACCGGGTGGTTATGATTGGCGCCTGCCGGCTTTCACGAATCACTGGCCCGCTCTGCGCGTAACGCGCCAACCTTTCGCGCGCGCCGACCGGCCCGCTCCTGCAATATGCTAGCCGCAGGCCGGTCGGCGCCCCCATCTCGGCTATCCAATTCGATCCTATTGCTTCTTGCCGGAGACTAAGCCGATCGCACTAATATTGGCGCCAGAAAGCACCCAGTCATACCCCATCTCGGACGCCCGGGGCCCCGAAACGGGAACTTGAACGCGGGGCCGTCCAGGGGGCTTCCGCGTAAGGAATACTACTGATTTCCGAGAGCACTACCCGTTAAATTGAGGTCGCTAGGCGAGAGACTTCGATGACCTTCACGAGGTATTTTTAATGCGACGGATCAAGATGCTTCTGATGGCCTCGACTGTGCTGTTGTCCACGTCTGCGCTATTGTCCACGCCTGCGCTGGCCGCCGAGGCCGCTGCGGCGGATGGCGGCGCGGCCGATAAGCCGCCGGAGGCCGACAAGGCGCCAGCCGACAAGGCGTTCACCACCGGCGTCGCCAAGGGCCGCGACCTGCTCGACACCGCGATCTCGGCGAGCACGCTGGATGACACAACGGTGCAGAAGATCCCCTCGACCTCGGTGATCCAGACCATCGGCATGATGCCGGGCATCCGTTCGGAATCGCCGGGCACCGACAGCTATGCCAGCATGACCATCCGTGGCCTGCCGCTCTCGGCCGATGGCTCGAAATTTCTCCAACTCCAGGAAGACGGCCTGCCGGTGCAGGAATTCGGCGATATCCATTTCGCCAATGCCAGCATGTTTTTGCGGTCCGATCTCAGCCTCTCGCAGATTCAGACGATCCGCGGTGGCTCGGCGTCAACCTTTGCCTCCAACTCGCCGGGCGGCATCATCAACCTGATTTCCAAGACCGGCGATCAGCCAGGCGGGGTCGTTCAATTTTCCGGCGGGCTTGGCTATGATCTCAACCGGGTCGATGTCGACTACGGCAACAAGATCAGCGATACGCTGCGGTTCAATATCGGCGGCTTCTATCACCGTGGCGAAGGTCCCCGCGCCACCGGCTATAATGACAGCTTCAGGGGCGGCCAGATCAAGGCGAATATCACCAAGACTTTCGACACAGGCTATGTGCGGCTCTATCTGAAATATCTCGACGATCACGAGCCAAGCTATGGCCTTGTTCCGCTCTCGGTGAGCGGCACCGACAGCAATCCTCACTATGCGCCACTACCCGGATTTGATCCGCGCCGCGATACACTGACGTCGCGCAATATCGTTCACAATCCGTTCCTCAACGAAAACAATGCCCTTGATAACAGCAACCTGAATGATGGCATGCATTCGGTTGTCAAATCGGTTGGGGTTGAGGGCCAGTTCGATGTGGCAGGCTGGACGATCAACGAGAAATTCCGGTTCTCGGCCGTTTCGGGCGCCTATAATGAACAGTTTCAACTGTTTGCGCTGCCCGCCAATATCATGGCCATGGTCCTGGGCGGTCCGGGTGCCACCATCGGCTATGCCTCGGGGCCAAACGCCGGGCAAGCTATTGCCGATCCGGCCACGCTGAATGGCAATGGCTTGCTCAGCCGTTATCTCTACATTCACGCCAACCTGAACAATCTTGACAATATCACCAACGATCTGCGCGCCAGCCGCGTCTGGTCGGTGGGCGCCGGCAAGCTGACCGCAACGGGCGGCTGGTATACATCGTCGCAGAATGTCAATATGTTCTGGAGTTTCAATAACCCGATCACCGATCTTGCGAGCGGTGGACAAAGTCATTTGATCAACGTCTTTACGGCGGGCGGGGTTCCGGTGACGGGAAATGGCTATCTGGCCTACAATATCTTTCTTGCAGGCCAGCCGACTTTTCATCGCCAATATGATGTTAATTATCGCATCAACGCCCCCTATGGCTCGCTGAATTATCAGCTTGGCAAATTGGCGGTGGGCGCCAGCCTGCGCTATGATATCGGCCATGTGACCGGCCAGCTCTATGGCGACGACCTCGGCGGCGGTCGCGTGGGCACGATGCCTTTTGACATCTCGGGCGATGGGGTTATCTCCGGCCCCGAAAACGCGGTTGCCAGCCTGCCTTTGGGGCAACCTGGGTTGGTGAACTACAACTACCATTATCTGTCCTATTCGGTGGGCGCCAATTATCGACTGGCCGATCCCTTCTCGGTCTTTGCCCGCTATAGCCGTGGCGCGCGCGCCGCAGCCGATCGGCAGCTCTATCCGCCAACGAGCAACCCGATCACCGGCGCCCTGACCGATCCCAAGGCCGCCTTTGGCTATGTCAAGCAGGCCGAAATCGGGGCCAAGTTCCGGCGTTCGGGTGTGACGCTGTTTGCCACCGGCTTTTGGGCGTCGACCACTGACCAGAATTATCAGATCGGCGCCGATGCCAATGGGCACAGCGTCGTCATCCCGATCAACCGCACTTACAGCGCCAAGGGTGTCGAACTGGAGGGCGTTTTTCAGCACGGCCCCTTTGGGCTGACGCTGAACGGCACCTATACCGTGGCCAAGATCGACAGTGACACGGCCAATGCCGCGCTGAATGGCACCACCCCGCGCCATGCGGCCAGCATGATCTTCAATGCCATGCCGCAATATGAGACCGACCGCTTCTCGCTGGGCACCAATATCAATGGCACAACCAGCAGCCTGGCCCAGGATGGCGCCGCGCTCAAGCAGCCGGGCTATGTGATCGTCAGCCCGTTCCTTCAGGTTCGGCCGACGCGATCGATCCAGCTGGCGGTGACTGCTTATAATGTGTTCGACAAGCTGGCGCTGATCGAGGTCGGTGCCAGCGCCGTCCCGGCCGGCGGGATTGTCTCGGCGCAGGGTCTGAATGGGCGCACCGTGACGGCATCGGTCCGTTATTCGTTCTGAGCGTTTGGCATGGCCCCGGCGCGTCGCTGCAAGGGCGACGCGCCGGGGCCAAGCTCGGATCGACCACTTCGGCCTTTGGGAAACCTCCGAGCTTGCTCGTGAGATCTGCAACATACCGGGGAGCGGGAGACCGGGATCTGCTGGTCATGTGGATCTAACCCGTCTCATTCATTGAGGGCGAGTTACGGGCAGTTACGGCGACAGGTCACCGCAACTGCACCCTAGCTGCAACTGGGGCACGTTTCTGCGTAACTGGAGGACGATCAGTTGCGCCAAAAAATGTTGACGACGGACACAGCCAATCTCCGGGATAAAAGCCGAAGAGAATAATTAACCATTCCTGCGTATAGTATCCCTCAACCATACCATTCATTCGTAGCCGAGGATATTTCACGGATGGCCATACCAGGGCAGCCCCCCTTGGATCGGGTTGCGAAGCCACAATTATCGGCAATCGCCTTTGTTCGCGATGAAGACACGGAAGCAGCGGTTGCAGCCTATTTTTCCTCCGCAGGGATATCGGATGTCCGGCTGGTGGGCGGCGACATCGATCAAGCGATCAAGCTCTTGGGGCACGAACGGTCACCGCGCCTATTGATCGTCGACATCTCGGGCGAACCGGAACCGACACTGAAACTCGGGCGAGTGGCCGAGCTTTGCGACCCTTCGACAACCGTCATCGTGGTTGGCGACCGCAACGATCTCGCCTTGTACCGCAACCTTAAATATCTCGGCGTTGCTGAATATTTCTATAAGCCCTTGGTCCCCGACTTGTTCGCATCGGCCTGCGCCCTGGCGTTCGGGCATCAACAGGACACCGGCAACCCGCGTGATGGCCATCTGGTCACGGTACTCGGAGTTCGCGGCGGTGTCGGGGCGACAACGATCGCGGTGAATACCGCGTGGCACTTGGCGGAGGTCATGAAGCGCCACACGGTTCTCCTTGATCTCGATCTCCAGGGCGGCGATGCAGCCCTGCATCTCGATGCCAAACCCAGCAATGCACTCTTGGAGGTGTTGAAGAACCCAGACCGGCTCGACGGTCTCTTCGTCGAGCGCGCGGTTACGCAGCTTTCCGAACGGCTCGACATCCTTTCCACGCTGGCGCCCCTGAACGATACGGCGGATGTCGACGAAGCGGCAGTTCTCGCGCTGATCGGCCGATTGCAGGAGCGCTATCGCTACGTTGTCGTCGATCTGCCGTTTTGGGCTGCGGCGCGGTTCCCGCAGTTGTTGCATCTCCGCGCAACGCTCGTGCTCGTCACCGATGAGACGATCGCCTCGGCCCGCGATACGTTGCGCTGGAAGGCCCAAATCGACGGAAAGGAAACGGCGATATCAACCGTGATCGCGCTCAACAAGGCGCACGCACCGGGGGCGCTCTCCGGCGGTGATTTCGCTCGCGCCCTCGGGAATGTCCCGGAGATCACCGTTCCGTTTCACGCGTCGATCGTCGAGTCAGGCGATCTTGGTCTGCCAGCCATCGCCAACAGCACACCGTTCCGCGATGGGCTGGCCCCGTTGTTCAAGCGGCTTACCGGCGAACCGGGAGAAACCCACAACTCCCTGTTATATCGGGTCTTCGGCCGATGATCGCGACTTTCGGCCGGCACCTCATCGCGACCGGAGCGGAGCAGTTTCCATCCCTAACCGGAGCGAGTTCGGCGACCGGACACGCTGGACACACGATTGGAATCGACGACCAGATCCACGATCAGGTGCTGGCTCGAATGGAACCCTCGCTGGCCGTGCGGCTGTCGCGTCCGGAGCTCTTGGCAAATATCGAGCCGCTCGTAAGCAGGATCGCCGATGAGCGCCACCTCCTGCTCAATCGCGAGGAACAAGTGGCGCTTGCCATACAGATCGCCGACGAGATTGTCGGGTTGGGCCCAGTCGAGCCCTTGCTGCACGACGACACCGTCTCCGACATCTTGATCAACGGGCCGAAGCAGGTCTATGTCGAGCGTCACGGTAAACTCGAACTGACCGAGGTCCGGTTCCGCAGCGACGCTCACGTTTTGCATCTGGCGCATCGCATTGCCGCGTCGATCGGGCGGCGGATCGACGAATCCAGCCCGATGCTTGATGCAAGGCTGCCCGACGGTAGCCGAGTCAACTGCATCACCAGCCCGTTGAGCCTCCAGGGGACCTGCATCTCGATCCGAAAGTTTGCCAAGACTCTCCTCGATCTCGACCGACTGCGGAGTGGCGGGAGTCTGTCGCCCCGCGTCGCCGTGGCCTTGCAGATTGCCGCCCGGTGCCGACTTAACATCGTCATCTCGGGGGGCACCGGGTCGGGAAAGACGACGCTGCTCAACGCGATGTCGCGGCTGATCGACCAGGGCGAACGCATCGTTACGATCGAAGATACTGCAGAACTGCAACTGCAGCAGCCCCATGTCATCCGCCTCGAAACCCGGCCGCCGAATATCGAAGGCTTCGGACAGGTACCCCAACGCGACCTCGTTCGAAACGCGCTGCGCATGCGCCCGGATCGCATCATCGTTGGCGAAGTGCGCGGTGGCGAAGCCTTTGACATGCTGCAGGCAATGAACACTGGCCACAACGGCTCGATGTCCACGGTTCATGCCAACTCGACGCGGGACGCCCTGTCCCGCATCGAAAACCTGGTCCTGATGGCCAATGTGAACCTGCCAAGCCACGCCATCCGCGGCCAAGTCGCCAGTGCCATCGATCTGGTCATCCAAATCGAACGGATGCGCGACGGCGTGCGGCGTGTTACCGAGGTGACCGAGGTCGTCGACATATCGGACGGCCAGATCAAGACCGCAGCGCTTTGGGCCTACCACTATGTCGGCGAGGGTCCGGACGGATCGCTGCGCGGCGTCATCAAATCGAGCGGCGAAGAGCCACGTTTTCTGTCGCGTCTCGACTACTACGGGCTCAAGGACGCGTTCGTCGAAGCACTGGCGATCGGTTCAGAGGCGGCGTGAGCGAAACCCTCGTGATTCTGACGATTGCTGCAGCCGCAGCCACCAGTCTTGTCGTCGGATGGATCCTGTGGCGGCTGTTCACCATGTGGAGCCGTGCGCAGCGGATGACGCGCCGGTTCGCGACGCTTCCTCGTGCCGAAGCGACCCTAGCCGTCCATCGAGTTCGGATACCCGTCGTCGACAAATGGAGCGATAGCGGCTGGTACAGGTTGATCGCTCGTTTTCTCGCCGTCGATGATGTCTACGACGGCCAGCGCCTGTCGCGTTCCCAAATGCTGGCGATAGCAGTGATAATCGCCGGTATTGCGTCCGTCGCCCTTTGGCTCAAGTTCCTAATCACACTTCCGATCGCAATTGTCGGCGGCGTACTGTTCTTTCTCCTGTCCTTCGGGTTTCTGCTCGGGATGGAACGGCGGCACAGTGAGCGCGCCCTCATTGCTGCGCTTCCCGGTACCATCGACATGCTTGTCGAAATGATCCGCTCGGGAATGGCGGTCAGTTCGGCGATCCGCACCGCGAGTGCCGACATCCCGCCGCCCTTGGGAGGCATTTTCCGATCGATCGCCGACCAGAACGCGATCGGCCTGCCGCTCGATCAGGTCGTAGCAACGATGGCTCGGCGTATCCGCCGCCCAGAGTTTGGTTTCTTCGCGGTTGCTGTGAGCCTGCAGTATGCAACCGGCGGAAACCTCACCACCTCGCTCGAAGACATGGCGAATATGATGCGGCGTCGGCATGCCACGTTCCTCAAGGCCAGGGCCATTGTGTCCGAGGTCCGGATGTCGGCCGTGTTGCTGACCGTTCTTCCCTGCCTTTCGGCCGTGGTGCTACAGGTGTCGAATCCAAGCTACATGGCAAGCTTGTTCGAAGACCGCCGCGGCCATTATCTGCTGACGGCGGCGGTGCTTTGTCTCTTGGCCGGCACCGGCACGATGTACGGCATGATGCGGCGCAATTTGAGAATATGATGTTGAAGTCGCTTTCTCGTCCTGATGAGCTCGCCGCTCTTGTTGGAGCGGGCAGCTTCCTTGTCGCTTGGTTGTTGCTGCTTGCTGCCATACCAACGCGCAGGGAGCGCGAACTCGCTCGTCGGATTGCCGCCTTGCGGCCCGCGGCCCCCGTCTCTTCGAGCGATCTGGCCGGCCGCCTCGACCGGGTGATGGTTGCAGCGCTGCCGTTCTCCGAACGGGTTCTCGGCCCAATCGGTCAGCAGCAGCTGCGCCGAATCGTCGGCGATTCCGGGATCACGCGCCGGTTGGGGCTATTGGCGTTTGCCGCAATGCAACTCGTTCTCACTGTGTTCGGCGGGGCGATCGGCTGGGTATTGCTCGCAAGATTTGCCGGCGAGAACTCCCTCTTGCATTGGGGATTCGTGGCAGTCGGCGCGCTATTCGGCGCTTACTTTCCGGATGTGGTGCTCCGCAAGATCGGAGAACACCGACTGCATGAAATCGAACTCGGGATCCCTGATGCGCTCGATCTGATGGTGATCTGCGCGGAAGCCGGACTCTCCTTTGAAAGCGCGCTTGAACGTGTTGCCGCCGAACTAAAACACAACCAACCGGCACTCGCCGCCGAATTCGCGGCAACGTCGGCCGAGTTGCGCGTGTTGCCGGAGCGTGCTTCGGCACTCGCATCGCTTGCCATGCGCGTACCCTTGAAGAGCATGGAGACGGTTACGACGACTCTGATTTACTCACTCAAATACGGTACGCCTCTGGCTCACGCGTTGCGCGTGATGGCTGGGACGCTGCGCAACGAAGCGTTACTGGCGCTTGAGGAGCGAGCCGGTAAACTACCGGCGTTGATGACGATCCCGATGATCTTGTTCTTGTTGCCGGCAACCATGTTCATCCTGGTCGGGCCAGCAGCGTTGCGGATCATGGACGCTTTCCACTAGGCTCAGGACTGACAATCGGCGGTGCAAAAGGGGCTCTGGCGCAGTTTTGGTGAAGTTGCGCAGGTTTCGTTTCGGTGACACGTGCAATAACCCCCAATCTCATTGGCACTCTCAATTTTGAATCACATCTGCGTCGGCAGTATCGCCCCACCACAGACCCCTGACAAAATTGCCCAACACCCAGCGTACGGTTCCGGCGGCCCTTGACTTGCCGAACCGCGAAAGCACGACAAGCCCGCGACGACGTTCCGCCGCCGCCGCGCCGCCATTGCGTCACTGCGTGATTCAACACGCCGCGTTACGCCATTATCCACCGCCGCCATGCCCGCTGGACGCCCCTCGCCCTACAAGCCCGAATTCGCCGGCATCGCCAAGCGGCTGTGCCGCAACGGCGCCACCGATATCGAGGTTGCCGACATCCTCGGCATCTCGGTGCGCACCTTCTATCGCTGGTGCCTGCTCCACGACGACTTCACCGCCGCCGTACGCGTCGGCAAGGATGCCGCCGACGATCGCGTCGAGCGGTCGCTCTACCAGCGCGCGGTCGGGTACGATTATGTCGCGGAAAAGATCGTCACCCCGCGCGGCGGCGCGCCGATCGTCATGCCGTATATGGTCCATGTCCCGGCCGATGTCCGCGCCGCATTGCACTGGCTCGCCATCCGTCGGCCCAAACCCTGGGCGGGCACGCCTGAGCAAGCCGAGGTCGACATTGCCCGTCTCGTCGCCGAAGGCCGCCAACGCGTCGCGCGCGAGAGCGCGAAGCAGGCCGTCGTCGACAAGGCGCGGTTCAAGGCCGCCGTCGAAACCGAGGTCGCGCGGCGCATGGCGCCGCCACGAACGCGCCCGCCCGATTGCCTGCCGCGCGCCCCTCGGGCAAGGAACGCCGCGACAGCGGCACGCTCGCCCTGCCCGTTCGGAGTTCCGCCGCCTTGGCCCGCAAATTCCTCTATGCCGTCGTCGTACTGATCATGCTGGCGGTCGCCGGCCTGTTCGCCTTCCGGCTCTACGGCCCGCAGATCATGCGCATGGCGTTCGTGCCGACCGGCGCGTTCGAGGAACTGCCGCGCCTGCCCGGCAACGCCTATGGCGACGCGAAGATGTGGATCGCGCGGCCCGACAAGTCGGGCAATCCGGCTTTGTGGACCCCCGCCGGCTACAAGCCAGCCGCCGCGCCCGAGGCCGCCGTCTTCTTCATCCACCCGACCTCCTATCTCGTCCGCGCGCGTTGGAACGCACCGCTCGGCGATGCCGAAGCCAATGCCCGCGCCGCCTTGTTCCTGCGCGGCCAGGCCAGCGCCTTCAACGCCATCGGCGCGATCTGGGCGCCGCGTTATCGCCAGGCCGCGTTCGGCGCCTTCCTCACCGACAAGCCCGAGGCGAGTAAAGCGATCGATCTTGCGTATCGCGACGTGTTGCAGTCGTTCGACCAGTTCATCGCGCAGGCCGGCAACCGCCCGATCATCCTTGCCGGACACAGCCAGGGCGCCATGCACCTCGTCCGCCTGCTGCATGACCGCATCGCCGGCACGCCGCTCGCGAAACGCATCGTCGCGGCCTATGTCATCGGCTGGCCGATCTCGCGCACCGCCGACCTCCCCACGCTCGGCTTGCCCGAATGCAGCGTCGCCGCCCAGGCCGGCTGCATCCTGTCATGGCAAAGCTATGCCGAGCCGGCCGACCCGAGCGCGATGCTCGACAAATTTGATGCCTCGACCGGTCTGAACGGCACCGTCCGCAAGGGCAGCGCAATGGTCTGCACCAACCCGATCACCGGCACGGCCGGCGGGTCGGCGCCGCCTTCGGCCAATCTCGGCACGCTGCTCCCGTCGAAAGACCTGGCGAGCGCATCGATCACCGCCGGACAGGTTGGCGCGCGTTGCGACGCCCGCGGCATCCTGCTGATTGGCGCGCCGCTCGACCTCGGCCCCTATGTCCTGCCCGGCAACAACTATCACGTCTTCGACTACAGCCTGTTCTGGGGCAATGTCCGCGCCGATGCCGCGCGTCGGCTCGCCACGTTCAGGGCTGGGCGATGATCGTCACCACCGACCGGGTCGCCTTTCACGCGGCGCTGCAGAACGGCGGGCGGTTGATCGGGCTCGATGTCGGCAGCAAGACGATCGGCGTCGCGCTGTGCGATGCCGGGTGGAGCTTCGCCAGCCCCGCCGAACTGATCCGCCGCACCAAGTTCCAGAAGGACAAGCTCGCACTCGTCGCGCTGATCGCGGCGCAGCGGGTCGTCGGCATCGTCATCGGCCTGCCGCTCCACCTCGATGGCAGCGAGAGCCCGCGCAGCCAGTCGAGCCGCGCCTTTGCCCGCAACCTGCTCGATCTCGGCCTGCCGATCTTCCTGCAGGACGAACGCTGGTCGACCCAGGCCGTCACCCGCACGCTGCTCGAGCAGGACGCCAGCCGCGCCAAACGCGCCGAGCTGGTCGACAAGATGGCCGCCGCCTATATCCTGCAAGGCGCGATCGACGCGCTGGTCGCGGTTCAGGCGGGATGAAGTCCCTGCACCAGCGCACCGAGCGCCTTGAGTCGCTCGGTCCCGGCGCGGCGCAGCACTTCGCGCGGTGCATTGAAATACGCCATCGGCGTCATGCCCATGAACGCCTTGAAGTCGCGGTTGAAATGCGCCTGGTCATAATAGCCGACGTCGATGATTTCGCTCAACGGCCGGTCGAGATGGTCACGCACCGCCCCGAGTGTGCGCAGAAAGCGCTGCCGCGCCAGCAGACGTACCGGCGTAAATCCAAATACCCGCAAGCACAGCCGGTTGAGCGTGCGCCGTTCGACGCCGACCTTGGCGGCAAAATCGCCGACATCCTCGATCTCGCCGGTGATCAGCGCGGCATGGATTCGACGCGCCAGCTCCTCCCTGGTGCTTGCGCGCGCGGCGCGGCGGGTGAGCAGCGCATCGAGATAGGCGACCCGCTCCCCATCGCCCCCGGCCGCGGCGAGCGTGCGGGCGATCGTCACGCCACCGACACCGAGCATGTCGCCCAGCGGCAAGATAGTGTTGGCGACCCGGCTCGCGTCGCCGCCGACCAGGCGGAGCCAGCCGAGCGGCGTCAGCCCGATCCCCAGCGTCGAGCCGCCGCTGGTGGAGAAGCGCCGTCCACGATCGGTCGGGCCGAACAGCGAGGCGACCGAGGCGATGTAGAGATCGTCGCCATGAAAATCCTCGAATTCCCAGATTCCGGCAAAGCCGAAGCGGATATTGGCCCATTCTGGATGGAGGCTGTCGTGCAGCGGCCCGGGCGCGTCGACGATGTAATAGGAGGTAACGAGGTCGCGCAGCGGCGGCGCCGCGACATGGAAGCGGACCGCAGGAACGACCTGTTCCGCCCCTGTTATTGGCGCCTCTGGAAACATCGCTGGTCGCCCCCCGGTTGGGCGCGTTATCGATCACCGATGGCCCCGCGATCAATCATATTCTCATCGACCGCAGAGCGGGGTCCGGCGACCGGAAAGACGCATGACTTGCGCCCCGTCTCCGGCACCGTTAGGCGAGCGCTTTAATGTCAGCTTCCGATCATCGCCCCGCCACCCTCATCGCAGGGGGCGCCGTTTTCCCGCATCGCCACCTGATCGGGATCGGCGGGCTGCAGCCGCACGAAATCACCTTCCTGCTCGACGAGGCCGAGCATTGGGTCGAGGCCAACCGCGCCCATGCCGCGCCCGACAAGCGGCTTGACGGCCTCACGCTGATCAACGCCTTTTTCGAGAATTCGACGCGCACGCTGCTGTCGTTCGAGATCGCCGGCAAGCGGCTTGGCGCCGATGTCGTCAACATGCATGCCGCGCAAAGCTCGGTGAAGAAGGGCGAGACGCTGATCGACACGGCGATGACGCTGAACGCGATGCGCGCCGACATGATCGTCATCCGTCACATGGCATCGGGTGCGGTGCGGCTGATCGCCGACAAGGTCGATTGCCCGGTGCTCAATGCCGGCGACGGGCAGCACGAGCATCCCACCCAGGCGCTGCTCGATGCGCTGACAATTCGCCGGCGGCGCGGTTCGATCACCGGGCAGCGCGTGGTGATCTGCGGCGACCTGCTGCACAGCCGCGTCGCGCGATCGAACATCCTCGCGCTGACCGCGCTCGCCGCCGAGGTCCGCGTCTGCGCGCCCTCGACGCTGATGCCGGTCGGGATCGAGCGGATGGGCGTCACGCCATTCACCGATTTCGACGCCGCGCTGGAGGGCTGCGACGTGGTGATGATGCTGCGGCTGCAGAACGAGCGGATGAGCGGCGGCTTCGTGCCGTCGAACCGCGAATTCCACCTGCGCTACGGCCTGACGCTCGATCGCCTCGCCCGTGCCAAGCCCGACGCACTGGTCATGCATCCGGGACCGATGAACCGCGGCGTCGAGATCGACTCCGCCGTCGCCGATCATGCGACGCGCTCGGCGATCACCGAACAGGTCGAAATGGGAGTCGCGGTGCGCATGGCCTGCCTCGACGTCCTCACCCGGCGAAGTCGCGGCGTGGAGGGCTGGGCATGACGACCACCCCGCTCGCCTTGCTCGACGCGCAGCTCGTCTGCCCGGTCGCCGGCGTCTCACGCGGCGGCGTCCTCGTCCGCGACGGCGTGATCGCCGCAACCGGCAGCTTCGAAGTCCCGGGCGATGCCGAGACGATCGACTGCAAGGGCAAGATGCTCGCCCCGGCGATCGTCGATCTCGGCGTGTTCGCGGTCGATCGCGCGGCGTGCCACGCCGGCGGCATCGTCCGCATCGGACTTATGCCTGACCAGTCGCCGGTGCTCGACGACCCCGGCATCGTCCAGCGCGCCGCGCTGATCGGCCGACCCGGGCTGTGGATCCACCCGATCGCCGCCGCGACCAGGGGGCTGGCCGGCCTCGACCTTGCCGAGATGGCGATCAACCGTGCCGCCGGCGCCCGCGCAGTCGGCACCGGCGCACGCTGGATCGCCGATTCGGGCGTGATGCGCAAAGTGCTGGCCTATGCCGGCGACCTCGGCCTGACCGTCGTTGCCCATGCCGAGGATGGCGGGGTGGCAGGCAATGCCGTCGCCACCGCCGGCGAGACCGCGACGCGGATGGGCCTGCCCGCCGCCTCGCCGATCGCCGAGGCGCTCGCCATCGCGCGCGACCTGATGCTCGCCGAGGATACCGGGGCGGCGCTCCATTTCCGCCAAGTAACGACAGCGGCGGGCTTCGATCTGATCCGCGCAGCCAAAAGGCGCGGCGTACGCGTGACGTGCGGCATCACGCCGGCGCATCTGTTCCTGTCGGACATCGCGATGAGCGACTTCCGCACCTTCGCGCACGTCTCGCCGCCGCTGCGCTGCGAGGACGACCGACGCGCCGCGATCGAAGCCGTACGCGACGGGACGATCGAGGTGATCGGTTCGGGGCATGACCCGCGCGGGCCGGAGGAGAAGCGCCTGCCCTTCGCCGATTCGACCGCCGGCATGGCCGGCGCGGCGACCTTGCTCGCGCTGTCGCTCGGGCTGGTGCGTGACGAGGTGATTCCGATCGAGCGGCTGTTCGCACTGCTGGCGGCCAATCCGGCACGGGTGCTGGGGGTCGAGACCGGCACGCTGGCAGTCGGCGCGCCGGCCGACCTGATGCTGCTCGATCCGGAGACGTCGTGGATGATCGACGCCGATGCGATGCCCGGCCGGGCGGGCAATACGCCGTTCGATGGCTTGCCGGTACAGGGCAAGGTACGCCGCCTGTTCAAGGGCGGCGCGTCGCTCGTCTGATCAGCGCTTGGCGACGGCCCTGGCGCCCTTGACCCAGTTCGCCGTCTGTTCGCCGGCGCCGGCTCGGACGAAGCAATGACCGCCCTTGGCACGATAGGCACTGCACAGCGCATCAGCATCGGACCGCGCGAAGCCGCCGACCGAAACGCGGTAGAATGTCCCTGCCTTCGACGTCACGTTCATGCCATGCGGGACCTGTCCGGCGAAGTGCGGCGCGATGCCACCCCATTTGTCCTGCGCGATCGCCGGGCTCGGATAGGCGCCGATCTGGACGAAGAAATTACCCCTGGCAGGGGCAGCTGCCGGTCTGGCGAGGCGAACCGGCACCGCGGCGACGGCGGCCAGCGCGACCGGATGGGTCGGCGCCGTGACCGCGACGGCGCGGACCGCCCGGGCTGGAAGCGGCTGAACGATTTCCTGGCGCGGACCGAACTGCACAGTGGCGACGGCATTGGGCGCGGACACTGCGGCAACCGCGACCTCGACCGGCGCGACCTCGGCCGGCGCGACCTCGGCCGCGAGCGGCGACTGGCCCGGCATATGCGCATCGATCGGATCAGCGGCGGCGACGGCAACCGGCGAGGCGGCATTGAGCGCCAGCGCAACCGGCTGGCCATGATCCTCGACCGGCGTCACGCCGAGCAGGCTGGCGACCTGATCATAGGCCGATTTCGGGCGCGAGAAGGATGCCCATTGCATGACGCGCTGATCGACCTCGGCCGGCGCGACATCGACCGCGATCATCGACTTGGCTTCCTGCCAGCGACCGGCCAGCGCCAGCGCCAGTGCGAGGTTCTGGCGGACCTTGGCATCGGCGCCGGGCGCGCGGACAGCGCCGGTCAGCACCTCGACCGCGCCGGACGGATCACCGGCCAGCGCCATGGCGAGGCCACGGTCACTCGGGGCGATCGTATCGGCATGGGCGGCGAGCGTCTTGCGTGCGCCGTCCCAGTCGCCGGTCGCGATCTGCGCCAGCGAGAGGTTGAGCGCGGCCTTGCCGTTGTCGGGCGACAGCGTCAGCGCATCGCCGAACGCGTCGCGCGCCGAGGTGAAGCGACCGGCCTTGAGGTAGCTCTGGCCGAGCACGATGCGGTAATCGGTAACCTGTGGACGCAACGACACCGCCGTTTCGGCAAAGGCGACGGCAGCATCGATCTTGCCCTTGGCGAGCATCGCCTGCGCCTTGCGCGCGCTGGCCAGCGCCTGCTTCTCCGCCTTGCTCTCGCTGCGCGCACTGGCGAAGGCGATGCCGCTATGCGTGGTCACGCCAACGACCATCGTGCCGCCGAGTATCAGTGCCGACAGCCCCAGCGTGAGTACAGACCGGGTCTTCATGATGTTTTCCCCCAACAGGTCAACGTCGTGCCTTGGGCGGCGGGAGCTGGCTGACCAGCGTGCCGACTTCGGGCAGTGAATTCAGGAACGCGTCGAGTGCCTCGGTGACGAGGATCTGCGCGGAACGATGGCAGAGCGCACTGGCGATACGCAGGCGCAGGTGGCGATCATGGTCGAGCCGCAGCGTGAACGCGGCCTTGCCGAATTTTGTCTTGGCGGCCGTCTCGCGGTCGAGCCGCGTGGCGGTGGCAACCGAAACCGAGCGCACGACCTCGACCGGGACCGGCTCGACCGGAAGTTGCTCCGCCTGGGCCGGCTCGACCTGGACTTGCGCGATCGGTGCCGGCGCAGCCTCGCTGACGGGCGCGGGTAGCGGCACGACCGCCTCCTCCTGCTCCTCAACCTCGTCATAAGGGGCAACCGGCGGCGCTAGCGGCACGGCGGGCGGCTCATAAGCGCGCGGAACGGGCGCGAATTCTTCCTGCAGTTGCTCCTGCTGGCGGACGACGGGCGGCACCTGCGCGACATGCGGCGCGGGCGGCACGTCGTGCCCCATGTCGTTCCAGCCGAGATCGTCCTGCTGGCCGGGGATGGCGCCGAAACCACCATAGCCCTGCGGCCGCATCGCGGGACGCGCCTGGCCCTTGCGGGCGAGCAGGCCGGAGGACAGCGAGGCGAGCGGCTTTGATCCCATGATCGACATGGCTCAGCTCACCACCCGGCGGCCGAAGCCGCCTTGTGCCGGGCGCGCCGCGCCGAAGCTGTTGGCCGCGGTCGGCGCGGCGAACACGGTGCGGCGGAAGTTCTTTTCGAGCCGGTCGGAGATATAGCCCCACAGCGCCTGGATCTCCTGCGCCGACTTGCCGTTGCCATCGACCTCCATGACGGTGCGGCCGTCGATCATCGAGGCGGCGAAATCGGTGCGGTGATGGACCGTGATCGGGGCAACGGTGCCGTGCTGCGACAGTGCGACGGCGGCTTCCGATGTGATGCTGGCGCGCGGCGTGGCGCCATTGACGACGAACAGCAACGGCTTACCGGCGCGCTCGCACAGATCGACAGTGGCCCCGACGGCGCGCAGATCGTGCGGGCTCGGGCGGGTCGGGATGACGATGAGTTCGGCGACGGCGATGACGCTCTGGATCGCCATGGTGATGGCGGGCGGGGTATCGATCATCGCGAGGCGGAAGCCCTGCTGACGCAGGACCTCGAGATCGGCGGCGAGCCGCGCGACCGTGGTCTGGGCGAAGGCGGGGTACTCGGTCTGCCGTTCGTTCCACCAATCGGACAACGACCCCTGCGGATCGATGTCGATGAGCACGACCGGCCCGGCGCCGGCCAGCTGTGCCTGGACGGCGAGGTGTCCGGAGAGCGTGGTCTTGCCCGACCCGCCTTTTTGAGATGCCATCGCGAGGACGCGCATGTTGCCGTTACAACCCCTGCTGTTCACAGGGGAAATGGCACGGGACACCTCAAGAAGAGGTTAACGACCGCCCCATAATGACCAACATCTGGCTAACGATTTGTTTGCCAAAACCGCGATACGAGGCATGATCCGGTCGAGTAGCGTAGCGGGATTGGGGCAGATGATGCGAAATACGATCCGCGGGACGGCGCTGGCCGTCGCCTTTCTGGGATTAGCGGCAGCATTGCCGGCGATGGCTGACGTCAAGGCCGGTGTCGACGCGTGGAGCCGCGGCGAGTACAGGAAGGCGGTCGAGATCTGGCGGGTCGACGCCAATGCCGGCGACGCCGACGCGCAGTTCAACATGGGCCAGGCCTATCGGCTCGGGCGCGGCGTGCCGGTCGACCTGCCGATTGCCGAAGGCTGGTTCCGCAAGGCGGCGATGCAGGGGCATGTCGAGGCGATCACCAATTACGGCCTGACCTTGTTCGACGAGGGCAAGCGCAGCGAAGCGGTGCCGTGGCTGGAGAAATCGGTCGCGCGCGGCGAGCCACGCGCGCAGATGGTACTCGGTACGATGCTGTTCAACGGCGACGGCGTGCAGAAGGACTGGCCGCGCGCCTATGCGCTGCTGGTACGCTCCTCGGCCTCGGGCCTGCCGCGCGCGGCGCAGGTGCAGGCGCAGATGGACGAATATATCCCGCTCGAGCAGCGCCAGCAGGGGCTGGTGCTGGCGCGGCAATATGAGGCGGCGGCACAGCGCCCGGAACTGCCGCCGGAGATTGCCGGGGTCGGCAGCACTGGCGGGATGCGCGGGACGGAGTTGCCGCCGTCGTCCTACGACCCGAATGCCGGGCAGCAGCCGGCGATCGCCGACACGCGACCGGCGCGCCCTGCCCGGCCTGCGCCGGTGGTGACGCAGGTGCCGGCGACGACGCGAGCCGCGCCACCCGTGGAGGCAACGCCGCGGCCGGCGGCGGCAGTCGTGGCGCGCGGCGGTGGCTGGAAGCTCCAGCTCGGCGCCTATCGCGACGACAACAACGCGCATAATCTGTGGCGCAGGATCGAGAGCAGCGGTGTGGTGCCGGGGTTGCAGGGATCATTCCCCAAGGCCGGAACGCTGACGCGGCTGGTCGCCGGGCCGCTGGCCTCGGGCGCGGACGCGGCACGGGCATGCGCGGCGATCAAGGCGGCGATCCCCGGCACGGCGTGCGTGCCGCTGGCGCCATAGCGGATCGGCGCGGCCGCCCCCCCCCCCGGAGGCGGCCGATCGCGGTTGCGAGGTCGACGCTGAGAAAGAAAACCGCATGTGCGGACCGGGTGCTGTCGTGCCACGAAGGCGTGCCGGGTTGAATCATCCCGTTGGGCGCGGTCAGCGCCACGAGCGCGGAACCCAGGTGTGCCAACGAGCCCCGGGACGCGATCGTTGCGAGCAGTGCTCGTCGCTGCGCCGGGTGTCACCATCGCGGTTGGCGTGCTCGCAGCGCGTGGCGCGGCGGCGCAGGGGTTGATCCGCGACGGCGATTTCGCGCAAGATCACCGCCAATCGCGGAGGGGCGTCGGTGCAGTATTCAACGCGGCGCCATACTTCAGCCATGTCGCATGGAAGGTCTGCCGCCAATGGCAGCCCACGAGGAAGGGAAGACGATGTCGAATTGGGTAATGGGAAGCGAGCCGTATCCGGATGGATCGCGCGATCTGACGATCACGTTTCAGAATGATGATTCGAACGGCCAGATCGTCGGTCAGTTATATTTGAAAGGTCAGGCTTTCCACGTCGATGGAAACTGGGCGGCGGCCGGATCGATCGCCGGGCGCAACTTTTCGGCCTTCAGTGCTGCGGGGAGCAACCAGCAGGACGCGACGGTCTATGTTGCCGCGGGAGGGACGATGATAGGCTCTGGCGCCGCCCCACAGAGCATCACGGTCAATGTCGTGCGCGCATCGAGCGTCGACGGCACCCAGACCGGCTGGGACGGGCTGCTCAAGCCGATGTAGCGCATATCGGTGGCGACGGCGGCATGGCGCCATTGCGGTGGGTGCCCTGCCGCCGAGAATCCGGGACCGCGCCGACGTCTCATCCCTTAGTTTAGGGGTTATTGCACGTGTCACCGTAACAACGGACGGCGCGACTGACGAGGGTGTTGCACTTCAAAAGTGACACCGCCCCGTAATTTCCATCTTCACGGTAATCCGCCTTTGCAACCTAGTTTAAGTACCTCCGATAACCGGATCTCGTCGCGATCAACCTGCTTCAAGTAAATCACGTCGTCTACGACAGGTCGACCGTTTTCAAGAATCACGACCACTAAAACATACCAAGTCTGTTTATACGATTCCTCGATATGCGTGAGCTTCACATGCGCTCGATAGGAACCATCTTTCTCGGGTTCGACTTTCTCAATCCGAAAAGCCTGAGGCTCCCCGTCGTTGCCACCTGAAAAGACTCCAAACTCAAACAAGCCAACTGGGGGTTTGAGATTGGGGTCCGGATTCGCCCGACGCCAGCGGTCGAAGCACGCGTCTTCAACATCGAAGCCGTGAAGTAATCCCTTGCTAAGATACGGACCGTAAACCTTCCGGTCTGGGGTACCAAGCGGATGACGGGCGACCACCTCCTTATAGAGACTATCGACCATCGCGGCGACTTGAGCAGATGGGATAGGCGATTTTTCCTGCGAAATAACTGGACCGCAAGCCGACATCGCCAGCAACGGCGAAAGGAAGACGCACCATAAGCGGTTCATATATCCACCTCTATGGAATTATAATTACGCGATAAGCATCCGAGCTGTTCGAAGGGTCGCCTAGCACACTCACTCTCAACGTTCTGATCTCAGGCGGATGCCCCGGAATTACGGGGGGATTACGGTGACACGTGCAATAACCCCCAAATATTCTACCGCTCCTTCGGCTTCGGCCCACGCTTTGCGGGCGCGAGCGTGAGGCCTGTCTTCGCCTCCATATCCTCCAGCCATGCGCGCGAGCCCGCCGGCCGGCCGACGCTTTCGGCCTTGCGCAAGGCGGCATAGGTCAGCGCATCGTCGAACGGTTCGCCCAGGAATGCGGCAAAGTCACCGACGCGCGCGAGCGCCGGAGCGACGGTGACGACGTGATCGTCCTGGCCGGCGATCAGCGCGCGCGTGCTCGACCAGCGCCAGTCCTCGGGCCGCGCGACCAGCCGGGCGCGCAACGGATTGAGCGCGACATAGCGCAGCGCGCTGACCAGATGCGGCTCGTCCATCGCCACCGAGTTGAAGCGCCCCTGCCACAGATGGCCGGTGACGCGCAGCCGGGCGTTGATATAGCCGGTGTAGTGGCGGTGGACGTAGCGGAAGGTGCGGCTCAGCCCGTCTTCGTCGCCCGGCGTCGCGACGATGTGGACGTGGTTGGGCATCAGGCAATAGGCCCAGATCTCCACCCCTGCCCGGCCCGCCGCATCGGCGAGCAGATCGAGATAGAGCGCATAGTCGCCATCTTCGAAGAAGGTGCGTTCGCGGCGATTGCCGCGCTGCGTCACATGGTGCGGGATGCCGGGCAGGACGATGCGCGGGAGGCGGGCCATGGCGGGAGGATAACGCGGCGGGGCGACGTGCGCAAGAGATTGGGGGTTATTGCACGTGTCACCGTAATTGCGTAATTGGTCACCGTAATTGGATGATCGTTTGGGATTACCCCGCGTTCCAAAAGTAAGTGCAACAGGGTAATTGACCGTAATTGGTCACCGTAATTGCTGGTAATTGCTGTGACCGCTTGCATCATCGATCATACCTGTATCCTCGCCTCGATTGCCGACAGGCGCTTCTCAAGCTTGCTCAGCAGGTGGTCGCGCTTATCGCGGGCTTCAGTTGTGGCGATCGCGGAGGCCAGTGGGCCGGCTAGCTCCTCTAAAGCATTGCG
>JBBRSN010000003.1:0-136280 GCA_038245375.1 Sphingomonadales bacterium
TGGTCGGGGAGACAGGATTCGAACCTGCGACCCTCTGGTCCCAAACCAGATGCGCTACCAGGCTGCGCCACTCCCCGAGGTCGTCGCGGCGGTTAGGATGATGCGGCGCGGATGGCAAGGGCGATGGGGCGAATGGTTGAAATGAGTCGCGATGCAGGATCCGCCGCGGCGGCACCGCGTCGTCGGACGGCGAATTTGGCGCCGCCGGCAGCGCGGCCCTCGAGATGAGTCGCGCAGACCGGCGCGCGGTGGGCCCGGCAGGACTTGAACCCGCAACCTAGCCGTTATGAGCGGCCAGCTCTAACCAGTTGAGCTACAGGCCCCCCGCGCGTCGCAGCGGGTTAGCGGATGCCCGGCGTCGCTGGCAAGGCCGCACTCGCCACGATCAGCGCATCGAGCGAGGCGGCGCGAACGTCGCGCCGCGCGAGATCGGTAATGATCCGGTCCCACCAGCGATGAAAGGCGGCGAGATCGGCGGCATCGCGGACATAGGGGGTATGCCCCGGCGCAAGCGACGGCGAGTGAAACGAGAAGTTGAGCACGCGCACGCCCTCGCCGACCGCGACAGCGACGGCTTCGAGCGCATCATCGAGCGGCATGTCCTCCGGCGTCAGCGCGACGCGCGACAACAGCCCGGCACGGGCGAACAGTCCCCTGCCCTTCGGCACCGCGCCGAGCCGTTCGTACAGCCGCACACCGCCGCGCGCGGCGCGGCCGGTGAACACGGTGGTCAGCGGCAGCTCGACGAGATCGCCGACACGGAAAGCGTGATTGCCGATCGCGCGAAAATCCGGTCCGTCGTCGCGGGCATAGCTGTAGCGCGCGCGCATCGAGCTATCGATCCGATAATCCCGCGCCGCGAGCAGCGCCATCGTGGCCGGGCCGATGCCGTAACGCCCGGCGCGATAGACCCGCGGCGCCGCGCCGAACGCGGTGGTGATGGCGTCGCCCAGCGCATCGAGCTTGGCCGCCTCCAGCGCGGGCGGCAGATTGCCGGCATAGCTGTTGGCCGGCGACAGCGGCTCGTCGAACGGCGGGTTGACCCAGGCGTGGAGCTGCGTGCCGACCGCCGACACCCCGTCGGCGAGTGCCGCGTGCACCATGTCGACGGCATGCGGGTCGGTCGCGATCGGATAATCGACCATGAAGGTCAACGGGACGCCGCGGTCGGCGAAGCGGCGATGCGCTTCGGGCAAGGCGGCGATCGCGGTGGTGGCGTGCGCGTCGCGGGTAAGCGGCGCGTCCCAGTCGAACTCCTCTTCGGTATCGACGAAGACGGTGAAGCGCGTGCCGAAATCAGCAGGCCAGGCGACGAGATTCGCGGGGTCGGGCGGTGGCACGACATACCCCGCATCAGGCGCTGTCGGCGTCGCCACGGTCAGTTGGAAGAAACCTGCTCCACGTGCGGCAGGAAGGCGGCGGGCAGCCGCAAAGTCAAGCGATCCTCGCCGATCGTCAGCGTGCCGCCAAGTTCCATGGCGAGATTACGCGCCAGGCGCAGCGCGAAACCGGTGCCGAGCAACGGCGCGCCCTCGCGCTCCGACTCGACCTCGGCATCGATCGTCAACAGCTTTTCCTCGGCATAGGCACCGAGCGCGCGCGGCCGATCGAAACTCAGCAGGACGGTACGATCGCCCTCGCCGCGCGCCGCCACGGCGATGCGCTCGTCCGGGCTGCCCGATGACACCAACGTCGCCATCAGGCGCGCTATAAGCCGTTCGACAGCGCGGTCGTCGCCGGCGATGGCGATACCGTCCGCGCCGGGGTCGATCGCCAGCGTGGCGCCCCGCAGCCGGGCCAGCGGCGCGAGATCCTCGCCGACGCGGGCCAGCAGCGGCGCGACCGGAACATCGCCAGGGCGCAGGTCGAGCGCGTCGGATTCGATCCGTGCCGCCATGTCGATATCGTCGATCGCGCCGAGCAGATCGTGCGTCTGGTTGCGAATCGCCGCGGCGTGCACGCGATAGGGTTGCGGCACCGGGCCGAGCAGCTGCGATTCGATCATCTCGGCGAAGCCGGCGATGGCATTGGCCGGCGTGCGCAGTTCGTGGACCAACTGCCGCAGTGCATCCGACGCCGGGTTGCGGCCCTCGCGCGCCGATTCGGCCATTTCGTCGGCGCGTGGGCGCCGGGCCGTGCCGCGATACCCCGTGAAGCGACCGCTCGCACGATCGAACACCGGAATGCCCGAAATGCGCCACTGGCCGGCCGCATCCGAATGACCTTCGACGACGAGGCGCGCATTGGCAAAGCTGGCGCGGCGGCGAAAGGCGCCGGCCGCGACGCCATCGACCTGCGACCCGGCCGGCAGCGCGGCAAGGTCGAGCGACAGCCCGATCAGCGGGGCACGCGCCGCGCCCTCGATCCAGCGCACCACGCCGGCGGCATCGGTCTCGAAGCGAAAGCTCTCGGCCGGCGCATGGTCGAGCGCGAACAGTTCAGGCTGCACTTCCGGACCTGTGGCGGGCAGCGGTATCGCCGGCCGGTCCTCGCGCTGGCGCTGATAGGCGTCGATCCGGGCGACCAGTTCGGCGATCTGGAAGGTGCCGGCGGTCGCTTCCGGCGGCGGCAATGGCGGCGTGGCGATCTCGAGAAGCGGCGACGGGGGCGCTGATTCGACGCGCGCAGGCGCGGGTGGCGTGACGACCTCATCGACCGTCGCTGTATCCGCCGCGGCCTGGCTGGTCTGACGCAGCGCCTCGGCAACGACCGGCAGGCCGCGCGCGACGCTGGCGATCGAAACGAAACTGGTCGTCGGCGGCATGAGCACCGACACGTCATGCGTCGCGAGTTCGCCCCGGTCCTCATTTGCCGAAACTTCCTGCCCGGCGATGTCCAGCGGCGCAGCGGCTACCGCTGCGGGGGCCGGTTGCTCCGCGATCACGGGCATTTCCGGCTCGGTAGCCAGCGGGCCGATGATTTCGGTCCAGTCGATCGACAGCGGCTGCTCAGCAAAGGAAGCAACCGGCGCGCGCTCAGTCGGCTCGGCCAGGCATGCGTCCACGACGGCGGTCGGCTGTTCGGGCTCCGGCGCCAAAGCCTCGGTCACCGGATCGGGTGCGATGTCGGGTGCAGCCGTCGGCGCCGACGCCACGATCGGCGAAGAGAGTACGAAGTCGACGCTGCCGAAGCTCTCGAGCGCGCGCCGGACATCGGGCGCGAGATCGCGACGATGGCGCAGGATCGAGCGTGTCGCGGGCGACATCGCCGGAAGCATGGCGATCCATTCGTGCGTCGGCAGCGACGCGACGCGGAGCAAGGGCGCGGCAATCGCGATCTCGTCCTCGACGAACAGGCGGATCAACGCAACCGGCGGACTGGCACCGGCAATCGCGCGCGCGCTGGCGGCGCGGACCGGCGCGGCGACCATCGGCCGAATCGCGCGCAAGCGGGCAATCGTCGATACCGTGGCCAGGACGCGACCGCGCCCGACGAGATCGACGAGTTGCCGCCATGCCGACTGCGCGCCGAACGGCGACGACATGTCTGCCGCGAGTACCGTTTCCAGACTGTCATCGAAACGCACCGGTGCGACATCCTCGGCCCGACGTCGGGGAGCCCGCGTCGTAACAAATTCTTAACCGCTTCCGACGCCGGCCGGAACAGATCTTTTTGGCACGTAGCATTGTGGGACAATTGCGTTCGCTCGCAATTATCTTATGCTGAACGGGCGCGCTTCGACCGAAAAAACGCGGCGCCGGGGAGCTTTACGTAATGGCCTTCGACACGATCGACCGTCGGATTCTCGAATTGCTGCAAAGCGACGGTCGCATGACCAATGTCGACCTCGCCGAGCGGGTCGGCCTGACCGCGCCGCCCTGCCTGCGGCGCGTCCGCGCGCTGGAGGACCGCGGCGCGATCCGCGGTTACCATGCCGACCTCGACGCCGCAGTGATGGGGTATCCGATCACCGTGTTCGCGATGGTCAGCCTGCGCAGCCAGGCCGAGCATGACCTTGCCGCCTTCGAGGAGCATGTCGCGACGATCCCCGAAGTGCGCGAATGCCATATGCTCAATGGCGAGATCGACTTCATCCTCAAGATTGTCGCCGGCGACCTGAAGAGCTTCCAGGACATCCTGATGACGCATCTCACCCCGGCACCCAATGTCGCGAGCGTGAAGACCTCGCTGACGATCCGCACCGCCAAGGCGCTGCCAGGTGTTCCGGTGTCGGTCGACTGACGCGAAAGGGGCGACCTCGCGGCCGCCCCTCCAGCTACCTCAAGCGACGATGGATCATGCCGCCGGCGGTGAGATCAACCATGTCGTCCACAGCTTGGCGATGTCGGCGTTGGGCGATGTCTTGACCGCGGCAAAGGCCGCCTGCGCCTCGGCCTTGTTGCCGGCCAGCGCCAGCGCAATGCCGAGATGGACATTGACCGGATCCAGATCGATCCCGCCCTTGCCGATTGCCAGCTTGTACATCTCGGCCGCCTTGGCGTAGTCGCCCGCGCCGAGATAGGCATCGCCAGCCTGTGAGGCGAGGTCGCCCTTGACCGCACTCGCCCCAGCCTTTTCCTGCGCGGCCAGCGGCTTGTCGGCGGCAATCGATGCCTTTGCGTCGCGCAGCACCTGCTCGGATTCGGCATCGCTCGCGGTGATGACCTTGGCGGCGCGGCCATCGACGATCACCGTCTGCGCTTCATTGGGCAGGCCGATGCGCTTGGCATAAGCGGCATAGTCAAGCCATTCGCGCGGCCCGGCAAGACTGCCCGACGCCTTCATCAGGCGATACAGATCGACACGTTGGCGATCGGTCAGTCGCTTGGCGCCGGCACCGTTGAAGCCGAAGGTGTAGATCGCCGAACGCCAATTCTCCTTGGTGCCGTACGCGGCAAGCCAGGCGCGCGTCCAGGCATCGGTAGCCGCCATGTCGCCGGCCTTGAACAGCCGCGAAATCGCGTAACGATACCATGGCTCGGGTGCCTTCTTGCCGGCGGCTTCCTCGCCCTTCACGGCGTCCTGCATGACGATCATGCCGCCCGCGACGTCACCGCCCTCGACCTTGGCGCGAGCAATGTTGAGCAGCAGGTCGCCGTCGGTGTAGCCAAGCTCGCGTGCCTTGGTCCACATCGCCGCCGCCTGGGCATATTGCCTGGCGTTGTACGCGACCTGCCCGCGATAATTGTAAAACAGCGGGAGCTTTTCACTGGGCGTCTTGGGGTTGGCAATCAGGTCGTCGAGCGGCTTGGCGAGCGGCGCGTCGCTTTGCTGGGCGGCCGGCATCGCCTTGATCTGCTTGCCCGCCAGCTGCAGCCGCAGCGTCGCGACGATATAATGCTCGTCATCGGTCTTGGCCGCAGCTTCGGCGGCGTCGACGCTCTCCTGAACCTTGGCGAGATCGGGCGCGGCAGCCGAGAGCTCGGTCTGCGCGGCAAGCGCCGGCGTGCGCACCGCTGCGGACAGCACCGGGCCCTTGGCTGCTTCCTGCTTTTTCGCAAGGGCCGGGGCGGCAAGCGAAACGCTTCCGAAACCGACCAGTAATGCCGCAGCGATCGCGGCGGACGAAACCTTCTTCATGGCGGAACTCTCCTCATCAGGCGCCGGGCGCCAGCGTGCCGCGCCGCTCTAGCCATGCCGACGGCGTGGTTCAAGCGATGCGATGGCCGTTGCGGTGCAAATGGCGCCCCGGCACTGAACCGCGATTGAACGATGCCGACAGCATTGCGCAAGGTGGCAATCGACCCTGTCGCCGAGATGACGGATTATTCATGTCGGCGCCACCAATGGGACAAGCTCCCGGCCGCATCTTCGCATGTCCGGTAGAAGCCGGGAGGTTTCGAGGGGCACTTTCATGTCACGATCAGTTTCGATCTTCATTCTGGCCGGCGCCCTCATCGCAGCGCCGACCATCGCCGCCAAGCCTGCGCCAAAAGCGACGCCCAAGGCCTTGTCGACGCCAACTGTTTCGCCAAAGCCGGCACCTGCCCCGAAACCGGCACCTGCCCCGAAACCGGCACCTGCCCCGAAACCGGCACCTGCCCCGAAACCGGCACCTGCCCCGAAACCGGCACCTGCCCCGAAACCGGCACCTGCCCCGAAACCGGCGCCTGCCCCGAAACCGGCGCCCGTTCCCAAGCCCGTGGCAGGCACCACCACTGTTACCGCCGCCGGCCGGATGGTCACGACGACGACCACCACCGGCAAGACGATCACCTACAATTGCTCGAAGCCAGGCAACGCAACCAAGGCCGCCTGCAAGAAATAAGCGGCCCAACGCGACATCGGCGCCGCGCCTATCGCGCGGCGCCGATTTCTTTGACGCCGTCCCGTCCAGGCGTTAGCCGGCCCGCCATGGAACAGCAGGGCAAGCAGGCAGCGATAGTTGTTGGCGCGACGGGCGGCATCGGTGCCGCGATCGTCGCGGCACTGCGCGAGGAAGATGCTTTCGCCACGGTCCATGGCCTCGCCCGTTCCGCGAGGGGCGACAATCATATCGATCTCGAGGACGAGGCGAGCATCGCAGCGGCGGCCGGGCGGATCGCACTGGGACCGACGCCCGGACTGGTAATCGTGGCGACCGGCTTGCTCCACGATGGCGACCATGGCCCAGAGAAAACCCGGAGCGATCTCGACCCCGCCTGGCTCGCGCGCAGCTTCGCCGTCAACGCAATCGGCCCAGCGCTGGTCGCCAAGCATTTTCTGCCGCTGATGCCGCGCACCGGACGCAGCGTGCTTGCGATGCTGTCGGCGCGGGTCGGCAGCATTTCGGACAACAAGCTTGGCGGCTGGTACGGCTATCGGGCGTCGAAGGCGGCGCTCAACATGCTGGTGCGCACCCTCGCAATCGAAGAAAAACGCCGCAACGACCGCGCGATCCTGGTCGCACTGCATCCGGGAACGGTCGACACCAACCTGTCGCGCCCGTTCCAGGGCAATGTCCGGCCCGGCACCCTGTTCACCCCCGACCGCGCGGCGCTGCAATTGCTCGACACGCTCGACGCGCTGCGCCCGCCGGACAGTGGCAAGCTGTTCGATTATGAGGGCAACGAGATCGTCCCCTGACCCAGGCTCCCGGATATTCCCGCGCGCACGCGTGCGCGTACGCGCGAGGGGTGGCTATATCGCGCCGGCTCGGCTAGGACTGTCTCCATCCCGTAACATAGCTGAAAGCGCCCGTTTTGACCGACGAGATCGTCCTCGCCGACCCTTCCGATATCTCTCCCATCTCCATCGTCGAGGAGATGAAGACCAGCTATCTCGATTACGCGATGAGCGTGATCGTCGCGCGCGCGCTGCCCGATGTGCGCGACGGGCTGAAGCCGGTGCATCGCCGCATTCTCTATGCCAGCCAGGAGGGTGGTTTCGTCCCCGGCCGGCCGTATCGCAAATGCGCCAAGATCGTCGGCGACGTGATGGGCAATTATCACCCGCATGGCGACAGCTCGATCTACATGGCGCTCGCCCGCCTCGCCCAGGACTGGGCGATGCGCGTGATGCTGATGGACGGCCAGGGCAATTTCGGATCGATGGACCCGGATATGCCGGCCTCAATGCGTTACACCGAGGCGCGGCTGACCAAGGCGGCGATGGCGCTGCTCAGCGATATCGACAAGGACACGGTCGATTTCGCGCCCAACTATGACGGCTCGCGCGAGGAGCCGACGGTGCTGCCGGCGCGCTTTCCCAACATCCTCGTCAACGGCGCGGGCGGCATCGCGGTCGGCATGGCGACCAACATCCCGCCGCATAATCTCGGCGAAGTGGTCGATGCGTGCCTCGCCTATATCGAGAATGGCGGCATCACCACCGAACAACTGATGGAAATCGTGCCCGGCCCCGACTTCCCGACCGGCGCCATCATCCTCGGCCGAACCGGCTGCCGCAATGCCTATGAGAGCGGGCGCGGTTCGATCATCATGCGCTCGCGCTACATCATCGAGGAAGCGCGCGGCGACCGCCGCTCGATCGTGCTGACCGAGATTCCCTATCAGACCGGCAAGAACGCGCTGGTCGAGAAGATCGCCGAGGCGGCCAAGGACAAGCGCGTCGAGGGCGTCAGCGACATTCGCGACGAATCGAGCCGTCACGGCGTGCGCATCGTCATCGACCTCAAGCGCGACGCGACCCCCGAAGTGGTGCTCAACCAGCTGTGGCGCCACACCCCGGCGCAGTCGAGCTTCCCGGCCAACATGCTCGCGATCCGCGGTGGCCGCCCCGAGACGCTGACGCTGCGCGACATCATCGAGGCGTTCGTCAAGTTCCGCGAAGAAGTCATCACGCGGCGCTCGAAGTTCGAGCTCGCCAAGGCACGCGAGCGCGCGCACATCTTGCTCGGCCTGGTCGTCGCGGTTGGCAATCTCGACGAGATGGTGCGGATCATCCGCGGCTCGTCGAGCCCGGTGGTGGCGCGCGCCGCGCTTGCCGCGCGCGAATGGCCGATCGCCGAGATCGCGCCGTACATCCGCCTGGTCGAGGCGATCGAGACCGAAATCGCCGGTGACACTTACCGGCTGTCCGACATCCAGGTCCGTGCGATCCTCGACCTGCGGCTTCACCGGCTTACCGCGCTGGGCCGCGACGAGATCGGCGACGAGCTCAAGACGCTGGCCGAATCGATCGCCGAGCTGCTCGCGATCCTCGACGATCGCGGGAAGCTGTACGCGGTGATGAAGGACGAACTCGCCGCGGTGCGCCTCGAATTCGCCACGCCGCGCAAGACCGAGATCGCCGCCGCCGCCGACGGGATCGAAGACGAAGACCTGATCGAGCGCGAGGAGATGGTCGTCACCGTCACGGTGCAGGGCTATATCAAGCGCACCACGCTCGACACGTTCCGGGCGCAGGCGCGCGGCGGCAAGGGTCGCGCCGGCATGGCGACCAAGGACGAGGACGCCGTCACCGAGCTGTTCGTGACCAGCACGCACACACCGGTGCTGTTCTTCTCCACCCATGGCAAGGTCTACCGCATGAAGGTGTGGCGCCTGCCCGAGGGCGGCGCCGCGACGCGCGGCCGGCCGATGATCAACCTGTTGCCGCTGGCCGAGGGCGAGAAGATCTCGACCGTGCTGCCGTTGCCCGAGGACGAGGCGGAATGGGGCAAGCTCCACGTCATGTTCGCCACCGCGCGGGGCAGCGTGCGCCGCAACTCGATGGACGCCTTCACCAACGTGCCGTCGAACGGCAAGATCGCGATGAAGTTCGAGGGCGAGGACGAGGGCGACCGGTTGATCGGCGTCGCGTTGCTCGACGAGAAGGACGACGTTTTGCTCGCCACGCGCGAGGGCAAGGCGATCCGCTTCGCCGGCGACGATGTCCGCGAATTCCAGAGCCGCAACTCGACCGGCGTACGCGGCATGACGTTGAAGGGCGACGACGAGGTCATCTCGCTGTCGATTCTCCACCGCGTCGGCACCAGCCAGGAGGAGCGCGAGGATTATCTCCGCTTCGCCGCCTGGAAGCCCGACCGCGAGGGCAATCCGACGATGGACGCCGAGCGCTTCGCCGAACTCGAGGCGCGCGAGGAGTTCATCCTGACGATCTGCGCCAACGGCTATGGCAAGATGTCGAGCGCCTATGAATATCGTCGCATCGGTCGCGGCGGCCAGGGCATCACCAATATCGACAACATCAAGCGCAACGGCCCGGTCGTCGCCAGCTTCCCGGCGACCAAGGTGCACCAGTTGATGCTGGTCACCGACCAGGCCAAGATGATCCGCATGCCGCTGACCTCGCTGCGCGTCATCGGGCGCGGCTCGGCCGGCGTGAAGCTGTTCGACGTCGCCGACAACGAGCATGTCGTCTCGGCGGCGCGGATCGAAGCCGAGGATGAGGTCGAGGCCGAGGTCGACGCCATCACCGACGCTGCGGCACCACCGGCGCAAACACCCGAGGCTCCCGCCCCGGAAGACCCCGAGAGCGAGGCGTGAGCGAGCAACCGACCACCGCCTACAAGGTGCTGACCGGCGCGCAGATGACCGCGCTCGAACGCGACGCGAGCTTCGCCGGTGCGCCGATCGACCTCGCGGATGGTTTCATCCATCTGTCGACCGCGGACCAGCTGACCGAGACGGTCGACAAGCATTTTGCCGGGCAGGCCGACCTGCATGTGGCGGCGGTCGATCTCGAAGCGCTGGGCGATGCGGTGAAGTGGGAGGCATCGCGCGGCGGCGCGCTGTTCCCGCACATATATGGCACGCCGCTGCTGCTCGAAACCGTGATCGCCTATGGCCCGCTCGAGCGCGAAACCGATGGCGCGGTGAAGCTTCCGGTCGCGGGCTGAGCCTTCGCGTGGGCGACATCATCAACCTGCGCGCCGCGCGAAAGGCGCGAAAGCGCGCCAATGCGACAGCCAGCGCCGATGCCAACCGCGCCAGGTTCGGGCGCAGCAAGACCGCAAGGCAAGGAGATGCGATCACTTCGGCACGCCGCGAAAAGCTGCTCGATGATGCCCAACTGACCGATGGTGGTCTCAACGACGACGCGTGAGGCGTGGCGTCACGTAGCGGCGGGTTTCCGCGCCAGGCGCCACGCCATGAAACCAAGCGCGGCGGTGGCGGCGAGCAGCAATGCCCATAACGCGATGCGCCGGCTCGCGCCGTTGCCCTCATCGCCGGTGGTGAGTCGCACCGTTGCCGGTGGCGGCGACTCCACCGTGGCGACCGGCAAGGCGCTCACCCGCGAGACACCGCTTCCCGCCATGACATCGCCTGGCGACAGATAGGTGTCACGCTGCCCGGCCCGGCCCGCCACGAGCCGCAGCGGCGTCCGATCCGACGCGACGAACAGAATTTCCGTCGGCGCGAAGACGAAGCGGATCCCCGGCAAGGGGACAAAGCCGGGTCCGTCGCCGGCAGCAGCGATCCGCCAATACCGAAAATGACCGTCCGCGAGGGCGATCGGGTCGCCGGCGCGCTCCCCGTCCTTCGCCGCGAGGCGAAAGACCGTGCCGGCGCCAATCGGCTGCCAGGGTCGTTCGGCCGTGTCGCGCCCGAAGACATTGACCGGCAGCAACGTACCGACCCCCGCCGGTATGATCTGGATCGCCGACACGCGCGTGGCGAAGGGCACGGCAAATTCGATCGCGCGCGGGTCGATCTGCGGCGGCGCGACGGCGTCGAGCATCAACGGCACCGAATCTCGCGTCGTGGTCGCGGTAAATATCCCCGTTCGCACGGTTACCGGATATGCCAGTCGCGGCGTCGCGCGCCAGCTCACCCGGACCCAGCCCGGCGCGGCATCGTGCAACGCGATCGACGGCATTTCCGGCGTCGTGCCGGGAGTGCGGAACACCACACGCTGGCCGATGGTGTGCCAATGCTGCAGGTCGCTGCTCGCCTCGGCAACGAAGGTCACCGGCCGGGATACCGGCCAGTAAGCGTCGAGCGTCAGCAGGTCGCTCGGCCCGCTGAGATGTCGCGCGTCGAACAGGATAGCGACCGTCGCGATCTTGCCGTCGCCGCTACCGTCGACCAGCGGGACGAGGCGTGCCTGCCCCTGCTCGTCGAGCCGCACCGAGATGCCCGTCACCAGCGGCGCGTCGGCCGCACCGAGGATCGGGAGCGCCGGCAGCCGCGTCTCGCGCCGCGCGGTCAAGGCGGGCGCGGGCGCGCGGGCGATCGGCAAGGCGCGGCCGGCGGCGTCGAACAGGCGGACGTCGTCAAGACGGGCGCTGCGCGATCCCGCGAGAATCGCCAGCGGCAGCGCCAGCCGCTGCACCGGCGCGCCCGCCACCGGCGTGACGCGCACCTGCACCGGGTAGCTCGCCGGCGTATCGTCCCCCGCCGCGCGCGCCGCGCCGGCCAGTGCCAGCACCGCCGTAACCACGATCAAGCCCCATTTCATGCCGTGACCTCACCCTCCTCCTGGCGCGGCGGCAGCGGTGCGGCATAGCCGACCACCAGCATCAACGCGCCGACCACCATGAAAGCGACGATCCGCGCCGCACCACCGGCATTGGTCAGGTCGATCAGGATCAACTTGACGACGACCAGACCGAGCAACGCGGCGCCCGCCATCCACAACACTCGCAGGCCGCGACGATGCGCCGCGATCGTCATCGCCAGCGCGAGCAGCGTCCACAGGATCGCAAGCCCGGTCTGCACGACGAAGCTGTCGAGCAGCGCCTCCGGGGCCCAGCCGACGCCGAGCCAGTGATGCGCGAGGCGCAGCCACACGCTGTTGATCATGACGAATCCGAGCAAGGCAAGCGCGGCGAGAGCCTCGCGACCCGTCACCAGCGGCAGTGTCGGGCGCGGCGGCACGACCGGGGCGATCGCGCGGCGCCAGCCGAGCAGCCCCGCCAGCGCCAGCCCGAGCGACAGGTCGACGGGGTTGAGCAGCGGGATATAGGGCAGCGGATCGGTCACCCCCTCGGCGATCAGCGCGGTAGCCAGCGCCGCGACGAACACCAGCATCGCCAGCGGCACCGCCGCCAACCAGTAATAGGCCGCCGCATGCGCGTCGAACGGCCAGAACCGAACCGCACCCGGCCGCGCCACCGAGGACAGCGCGACCAGCATCGCCACCGCGCTGACGAGGAAGACCACGCCGGCCCATGAGGTATGCCACAGTGCCGCGCGATCGACCGCCAGCCACAGGCAATCGGCGAGCATCGCGGTCGCCAGCCATACGCCGCCGACATGCCCGATCGTCGTGAGAACATGCTGCGCCGGCGCGGCCGGGGTACGGTCGTTGCGATAGAGCAAATGGAGGTGCAGCGCGATCGCGACGAGCCAGATCGCCCAGCCCGGCGCATCGAGCAGATGCCGACCCGCCGCGACTTCGCCCAGCAGCGCGACAGCCAGCGCGACGAGCGTCACGCGGCCGGGCCACGTCGCCACGTCCCAGTCGCGCCGTCGACCCAGCGCCGACCAGCCTGCTGCGCTGGCGACGAAGGCGAGCATCACCAGCAAGCCCTGCACGGCGGGCGCGAACACAGGCATCGGCACACCGCCGGCGACGAACGGGGGCAGCGCACGCAGCGCCTCGACGACCCACGCCGCGCACCAGAAGGCAAAGCCCCATAGGAAAATGGCCCGCCCAAGCCCCGCCTCGACACCGGCATAGCCGAGCGCGAAGGTCGACCCGCTGTGCGGCAGCGCAGTGCGCAGCCACCATGCGGTGGCGAGCGCGGGCAGCGCGATCAACATCGTGCCGATGAACGCCGGATTGGCGAAGGGGAAGCGTGCGATATCGGGTCCGACGCTGGACATCAGCACCAGCGCGGCCACCCCTTGCAGCAACAAGCCGAACAGGCGCGGCATCCAGCGCGCCTGGCGCATCCCGACCCAGAACGCCCCCGCCCCCTCGAGCGCCCAGGCCGACGACGTCCAGCGCGCATCGAGCGCCAGCGGCACGGCGAGCGTGACGAACCCGACGCCGATCGCCAGCATCGCCTCCTGCAGCATCCGCAACCCGGCATCGCGGCGTCGCGCCGACACGCTGGCCAGCCCGAGATAAAGCGCGGCGAAGCCGATTGCGGCGAAGGCGCTGCCATAAGGGCGATCATGAACCAGCCCGACCTGAAGGCCGAACCCGGCAATGGCCGGCCCGAACAGCAATGTCGTATCGATCAAATTGCCGCGTTGCCCCGGCGTCGCCCGCGCGTAGAGCATACCGGCAAGGACGTAGATCAGTACCGACAATATGAGGAAGAACTGCGCGACCGGATAATCGGTCGGCTGGTAGCTGTTCACGCCCCACAGGGTAGCGATGCCAAAGGTCGCAAAGAAACCGAGCAGGCTGAGGCCGCGCCACGCGCGTCGCGTCGCGACGAACAGGATCGCCAGATTGAGGATCGCATAATAACCGAACAAGGCCGCCGCGCTGCCGCCCTTGTCGGCGAGCAACAACGGCACCGCAAAGCCGCCGGCAGACGAGATCACCGCCAGGCTCTGGGCATTCTGGAGCAACGCCAGCGCACAGCCCAATGCCGAGACGAGGATCATCAGCGCATAGGCCGGGCCGACCGGCATCACGTCGAACACGCGCGCAGCGGCGAAAATGGTGAGGTAGATCGTCGCAACGCCGCCACCCTGCACTGCCAGCCCGAAGCCGGGTCGCCGCGCGCGGGTGCGAAAACCCACCACCAGCAGCATCAGGCCGACCGCGACCACCGCCGCGAGACGGACCTCGATCGGAAACAGCCCGGCAGCGGCCGCATAATTGGCAAGAAAGGCCAGCCCGATGAACAAGATCACCAGCCCGACCCGAACGATGGTATTGCCGCCGAACAGCCAGCGGCGGAGCAAAGCGGCCACTTCCCGGCCTACTTGCGACCCGCCCGCATAACGAGCGGCGTTGTCATCGCCGTCGGGTATCGCCGCCTCGGCCGGGCGCTCGACCACCGGTCGTTCGCGGCGCGGCGCCGCCATAGCAGCGGCACGCGGGCGAACCATGGCGGGCGCCGGTTTCAGCCGCGTTTCAGCCGCAGGTGCGCGCTCGGCACCGACCGGCGTGATGCGGGTCGCTCGCAGCTCCGTGATTTCGTCGCGCAGCGCTTGCGTCGCGCTGGCGATCTGTGCGCGCACGACAAGCTTCAGCCAGGCGCCGGCACCCGTACCGAGAATAGCCCCGACGATGAAGCCCCAGCCTTCGAAATCGGCCATGATCCAGCCGATCAACGCCCCGACCAGCACCCCCCACAGGATCATGATAACAAATGCCCCCGGTCGCGCCGGTCAAGCCGGCCAAAGCGAGCTTGCCGCAGCGCGCGACGCCCGTCGAGCGCGGATTTCGGCCGTCACAGGCGCCGTCGCCCGCACCGCAGCCGAAAGGCGATCAGGCAAACAGGTCGATCACGTCCCACCCCGCGCCGACCGCATCCATCAACAGCGTGCGGTGGCACAGCGCCGGATCACGCTCGAAGCACAGCAGCGCGCTGGGCTTTTCCTCGGCCAACGCCAGCATCTTCGCGCCTTCGGCCTGTGCCTCGGGCAGTTCGAGCTGGCCGGCATAGACCGCCTCCAGCGTCGCGCGGTCGCCCTTCTTGGCCGCGTCACGCCCCGGCTTGGGGGTGCCGAGCGCGCGGAGATGGACATAGCCGATGCCGACCTCGGCCAGTGCGGCGGCGAGCGGCGTCTTCGAGAAACCCGGACGCCGCGACAGCGGCAACTGGCGCACATCGATCACCTGCCCGACCCCGGCTTTGGTCAGCGCGGCGAGGAAGTCGGGCACCGTCGCGCCCTCGTAACCGATCGTGAAGATGCGTTTCATCGGGCCTCGCGCGCCAGCGCCCGACCGGCGCCCCAGGCGATCAACGCCTGGCCGGCGAAATAGAGCGGCCAGATCAGCAGCGGCGGAAGCGCCGAATCGCGCAGCACGTCGAAACGCGAGAAGATCAGCAGGTCGGAAACGGCGAACATCAAGGCACCGAGAGCGACCTGATGGCGCGGCAAGCGGCTCGCCCAGGCCGAGCCGGTCATCGCGCCGAGCCCGCAGGCATAGACCAGCACGCCGAAATCGTACGTCAGCAGCCAGGCGAGCAGCGGGATGACCAGCGCGATGCCGAGCCCGAATGCCTGTCCACCGGTACGGCGATGCGCGCGGTACAGCGTGAAGGCCAGCCCATGGCTGGCAAGGAAAGCCGCGCCGCCCCATGTTCGCGACAATTCGAGCAGCGCATCGCCCAGCGCGCTGAACGCCAGTACCGCTGCCAGCAACCTTCCCGCGCCGTCGCGCGCCACCAGCAGCGCCCATAAAGCCAGCAAGGCGACGCCGACCGTCTTCCACGCGATGAACCCGGGACCGTGCGTCAACACATGCGACATCGGCCAGAAACTGACGCCGGCGAGCAGCGCGCTGACGAACAACAGGGGGGCCAGTGTCTTGCCGTAGAGATGTCGATCCATCCGCCAGCGATGCCGCCTGAAGGCACGACGCGCAAGCGGGGCGGTTTCGATTGATACGAAACATTGTGACGGCGACGCTTCCCCGATAGGGCCACGTCATGGCCGATCCGCGCATCATCCATGTCTCGCTCGACGAACGCACGATCCTGTGGCGGTCGGCCGATATCGAGCAGGAGCGGCGCATCGCGATCTTCGATCTGATCGAGGGCAACAGTTTCGCCCCGCAGCGCGAATATCCAGACGGCTATGGCGGCCCATTTCGCATCGCACTGAGCGTCGAGGAAGGTCGGTTGGCGATCGCGATCAACCGCGAGGACGGTTCGCACCTCGAAACCTATGTTCTGGCAATGGGGCGTTTCCGCCGACCGATCAGAGATTATTTTGCGATTTTCGACAGTTATTACCAGGCGATCCGCAATGCCACCCCGGCACAGATCGAAACCGTGGACATGGCGCGCCGCGGCATCCACAACGACGCGGCCGAATTGCTCAGGGAACGGCTGGAGGGCAAGATCGACATTGATTTCGACACCGCACGGCGGCTGTTCACGCTGATCTGCGTCCTGCACATCAAGGGCTGAGGGCGCGTGGCAGTGCGCATTTGGGCGCGCCGATTCGGGCGCATCGGACCGCTGCTGATCGTCATCGGCCTTGTGCTGATCGTGGCGTGGAGTTTCGCGCTCAGTTGGCGGCCCTCCTCGACCAGCTATCCCTTCCAGGGCCTCGACGTCGACGAGACGCGCGGGCCGATCGACTGGTGGACGGTCCGCGCCGGCGGTGCCGATTTCGCCTATGTCCGCGCGACGATCGGCGCCAACGGGCGCGACACGCGCTTTGCAACCAACTGGGCCGACATCTACGCCACCGGCATGCGACGCGGCGCGCTGCACGTCTATTCGATCTGCAATCTCGCCGCCGACCAGGCCAACAACTTCAACACCACCGTGCCGCGCGATCGCGATGCGCTGCCGGCGGCGGTGCTGATCGACTTCACGCCGGGCTGCGAATCACGTCCGGTGCAGCGCATCGTGATCGACGAACTGCGGCGCTTCATGACGATGGTGGAGGAACATACCGGCAAGCCGGTGCTGATGAAGCTGACGCGGCGCTTCGACGCGGCCTATCAGGTCAGCAGCGCGATCCCGCGGCCGGTATGGGCAGTCCAGGACTTCTTTCCGCCCGATTATGCCGCCAGGCCATGGCGGATGTGGCAGGCAAACGATATGCGGCGGATCGACGGCGTATCGGGCGCAGTGAACTGGGATGTGGTGGCGCCATGAGTATCGACGATTTCACCCGCGACCGGCTGATCACAGCGGCGCGCCAGGCGGCGCGTAACGCGCATGCACCCTATTCGCGCTTCGGGGTCGGCGCCGCGCTGCTGCTGTCGGACGGCACCACCGTCACCGGCTGCAATTTCGAGAATGCCAGCTACGGCCTGTCGCTGTGCGCCGAGACGGTCGCGCTGGCGACCGCCAACGCTGCCGGGCGGCTCGCCGACGTGCTGGCGGTGGCGGTGATCGGCGGCATGATCGATGGCGACGGCCATGTTACCGGCACCAAGCCGGTCGGCCCGTGCGGTCGCTGCCGCCAGGTGATCAACGAGGCGGCACAGATCGGCAAGCGCGACATCATCATCTGGTGCGCCGGTGCCGAGGGCGACGCGGTCGAGCGCCATTTGCTGTCCGAATTGTTGCCCCATGCGTTTGGACCGGCCGACCTGGGCATCGTGTGAGCCCTCGCAAGCGGCGTCGGCGCGTCCGGCCGGGATGGGCCTGGCTCCCGCTCGCCGCGCTGGCGGCGACCACGACCTGGTGGTTTACCCGTGCCACCACGGGCGACTGGCACCCTTCGACCATCCTTTACCCACGCCAGGGCATCGACGTGTCGCATTATCAGGGCCGGATCCGCTGGACGCTCCTGCCCGATGTCGGCGTCGATTTCGCCTATATCAAGGCGACCGAGGGCGGCGACTATCGCGACCCGACCTTTGCCGACAACTGGGCCGGCGCGAAGGCCGTCGGAATCGAGCGCGGCGGCTATCATTTCTTCAATCGCTGCCGTCCCGGCGCCGAACAGGCGACCAATTTCATCCATGTCGTGCCGCGCGAACCGGGCGCGTTGGCGCCGGCGATCGACCTCGAATTTCTCGGTAATTGCGACAAGCCGGTATCGGTCGCGGCGCTCCAACGTGAGCTCGGCGTGTTCATCCGGCTGGTCGAACTGCGCTACCGACAACCCGTCATCCTCTACCTCACCGACGAGTTCGACCGCAGCTACCAGGTCAGCAGGCGCTTCGACCGGCCGCTATGGCTGCGCAGCATCCTGCACGAACCGCGCTTCGGCGCGCGGGCGTGGACATTGTGGCAGGCGTCGAGCTTCCGCCGCCTCCCCGGCATCGCCGGCCAGGTCGACTGGAACGTCGAACGACGCTGACAGCAACACTTGACTCGGCCCTCGCCTCCCCCGCATCCGGGCGGCGATAACGCCGCTTGCGAAGGTACTGCCGATGTCCATCCTGTCAGATCGCTGGATTCGCGAGGCGGCCCAGACCCAGGGCATGATCGAGCCGTTCGTCGAGAGCCAACGCCGCGACGGCTGCATCAGCTATGGCCTGTCGTCCTACGGCTATGACGCGCGCGTCGCCGACGAATTCAAGATCTTCACCAATGTCGATTCGGCGATTGTCGACCCCAAGGATTTCGCCGCCAACAGCTTCGTCGACCGCAAGACCAATTGCTGCATCATCCCGCCCAACAGCTTCGCGCTCGCGCGTACGGTGGAATATTTCCGCGTGCCGCGCGACGTGCTGGTGATCTGCCTCGGCAAGTCGACCTATGCGCGCTGCGGGATCATCGTCAACGTGACCCCGCTCGAACCCGGCTGGGAGGGGCATGTAACGCTCGAATTCTCCAACACGACGCCGCTGCCGGCCAAGATCTACGCCAATGAGGGCGCATGCCAGTTCCTGTTCCTCAAGGGCAATGAGCCGTGCGAAACGAGCTATGCCGACCGCGCCGGCAAATATATGGGTCAGCGCGGCGTGACGCTGCCCAAACTGTGACCCCCCATCGAGGCGCCCGGCGCGGCCGGGATCATGCCTGATTCCGCACTGATTCGCTCACCCATACCCCTCTGACAGCGGGTCTGACAGCGGGCGGGCTGCTCTGCGCGAGGTCAGCTCAGCGTGTTCTGCCCCGCCAGCTCACGCAACGCCGCTGCCGCCAGCGCATGGGCGCTGACGATCCCGCCGCGTGGCACGTCGAGGTCCTCATCGGGCGCGATCAAGACGCGCTGATAGAGCGAACGCGCCGCATCGACCCGGCCGGTGTGGCGATAGACCAGCGCCAGGTTGAGCAACAGATCTGGATCATTGGGGAAGATGCGCCGTTCGGAGACGAGAACTCGCTCGGCGGCGGCATAGTCGCCCTTGGCGATCTGGACATAGCCATTGCGATTTTCGGAGTCCGCGTTGCCAGCGCTGGCGATACCGAGCGCCAGCAACCCCGCGACGACGATGGATAAACGCATCCTGTCCTCCTACTCTAACGAGCTTTCGTTTCACTTTTATGACATGAAAGTGTCATCAAAGGGAAACGTCGTCAAGCAGATGTCGGGCGGATCACGCGATGGCGCGCGCGCAAACGAAAAGGGCGGCCCCGACGGGACCGCCCTGCTTTCAAATCTCCGAGGGAAGACTCAGAAATCGTTGGCGTATTGCTCGTTGCCGACAAAACCGAGCTTCTGGATGCCCGAGCGCTTGATTACGGCCAGTACCTGGTCGACCTTGTCGTAACGCGCCTGCGGGTGCGGCTGGAAGTGCAGTTCAGGCTCGGGCGAGATGCCCTTGGTCTGATCGAGGAACTGGCGAAGCGTCACCAGATCGACCGGCGTGCCGTTCCACGTCACCGTGCCCGCCGGGTCGATGAACACGGTATTCTTCTGCGGATCGACCGGCGGCTTGACCGCATTGGGGTCGTTGATCGGCAAATCGACCTTCACCGCATGAGTCTGCGGCGGGATCGTGATGATGAACATGATGAGCAGCACGAGCATGACGTCGATCAACGGCGTCGTGTTCATCTCCATCATGGGCGAGCCGTCGTCGCGGCCTCCGCTCATTGCCATATCTTATACTCCCTGCGTGCGTCGCACGCTGTTTTCACGCTGCGTGGCTGGCCACGCGATGATCAGCAAATTGTCGTTCGAAGGCCGTGAGGGCCGCGCGGCGTCCAGCCAAGGGGCCACGCGAACCATCGTCATTCGCCGGGAATTTCACGCGCCGGCGGCTGCGAAATGAACCCGACCTTGATGAAGCCTGCGCTCTGCATCGTGTAGATCGTGCCGCCGATGCACTGGTAAGGCGTCGCCACGTCACCGCGGATATGCGCCTCGGGAAGATCGTCGGCGGTGATCGCACTGCCGAACCGCTTGATGTCGGCCTGCATCTTGGCCAGCGCCCGGTCGTACAATTCCCTGTGGGTGACGCGGGTGAGGTTCCAGTACACCGCACAGCGCCCGGTATCGTCGAGCGTCACCGACAGCGAGACATTCTCGGGCTTGGTCGTCGTCGGATCGTAGATCACGTCCGGCAACTTCAGTTTAACATTCTGGATCACCACCGGAATGGTGATCAGAAAGATGATCAGCAGCACCAACATGACGTCCACCAGCGGCGTCGTGTTGATGTCCGACATCGGGGTTTCGGCAGAATCTCCGCCTACGCTCATTGCCATGTAGAGGCATCCCTATCCGTGTCATGCGCGCGCCCGGATCACCCCGGGAGCGAAACCCGGGGCCGCGGCAATCCGCGGCCCCGATGGGTAATTACTTGGCAGCGGTCGTGGTGGCCGCGGCAGGCTTCGGCGCAGGCGCGCCCTTGCGCACCGGTGCCGCTGGACGAACCGCGCCGTTCGACGCGAGATAACCCAGCACGTCGTTCGAAAACGCCGCGAGGTTCTCGGCAATCGCCTTGTTGCGACGCTGCAGGAAGTTGTAGGCGAGCACGGCCGGAACCGCGACGACCAGGCCGAGCGCGGTCATGATGAGCGCCTCACCGACCGGGCCGGCGACCTTGTCGATCGATGCCTGACCGGCCTGACCGATCTTGATCAGCGCGCGGTAGATGCCGAGCACGGTACCGAACAGGCCGATGAACGGCGCGGTCGCACCGACCGTCGCGAGGAAGGCGAGACCGCCACCGAGCTGCGAATTGATCGCGGCTTCCGAACGCGCCAGCGAGCCATGCAGCCAGTCATGCGCCTCGACCGGGTCGGTCAGGCGCGAATGCTGGTCCTGCGCCTGGATGCCGTCGTCGACGATCTGCTTGTAGGCCGAGTTCTTCTCGAGCTTGGCCGCGCCTTCGCGCAGGCTGTTCGAGGCCCAGAACGAGGCGCGCACGCGCTTCGACTGGTTGATGATCTTCTGCTGCTCGAACAGCTTGGTGAACAGGATGAACAGCGTGAAGAACAGGAACCCGCCGAGCACGATCGCCGTGCTCCACGAGATGAAACCGCCCTCGTTGAGCGCATTCATGAAGCCGTAGTTTTCGGCGGCGTTGGCGCCGCCTGCGGCCAGGATGGTGGTGAACATGACTTTTGCTTCCCTCTAGATTCAATATGGCAAAGGTGGCGGGGGCGAGCCTCGCGGCCCACCCCCCGCTTCATTTCAGTCGGACGGCAGGACCCAGCGCACCGGCAAGGTATAGCTGCTGGAAGTCGGATTGCCGGCATCGTCCTTGGCGGGCGTGAAGCGCACCTTGCTCCGCGCGATGCGGCAGGTCGCGTCATCGAGATCGCTGTTGCCGCTCGACGTCGTTACGGTGCAGCCCGAGACACGACCGTCCGTTCCGATCGTCAGTGACGCTACCACGCGCCCCTGTGCTTCGGCGCGAATAGCCGAAGGCGGATAGGCGTCCGGACCGAAGAAGCGACCGGGGTTGCCCTGCGCCTTCGCCGCCTGCGAAACCACCGGTCTGGGCGGCGGTGGGGGCGGCGCTGGCGGCACGACCACCTGCACCGGCGGCGCTACCGGTACCGACACGATCTGCGGCATCGGCGACTGCACCGGCACGTTGACCGGCGGCGACACCACCGGCGGCGCCTTCATCGGCTGGTCCGGCGGCGGTGGCGGCGGCTTGTCAGGCGGCGGGGGTGGCGGTGGAGGCGCCACGTCGAAGGTGTTGAGCTTTTCTTGCACCGCCTTGGTGAACTTGGACGTGAGCCCCGTCACGAAGGCCCATGTCAGCAAGAACACCAGGATGGAGACGATCACCGTCGCCACCACTCGGCTGCCAGCTACATCGCGATCAGCATACGCCATTCAGGTATGAAACTCCTCTGTACCGCATGGCGTTCCTGAACCGTTCGCCCCGCCTGGTGGGGTGGTGCGATCGGTCGGCCATGGGTTAATGTATCCTGGTCAGGTGGATCCTCTATCGCCGTCCAAACCATGAGGCAAACGCTTTGTCTCACGCAACAATCGTACATTAGGCGAACACGGGCATTATTTCTGTATAAAATCGGCACGATCGCCTAATGTATGGGCATGTTTATCGTTCCCAAAGCCCTGCTCGCCATCGTCTGCGCCGCGATCGCCGGTCCAGCGCTGGCACAGCGTCCGTCGATTCCCTCCGATTCGGTGCCATCGGTTTCCGCTCCGTTCCCAGCGCCGCCCCCGACCCCACCTTATGCCGACTATGCCGATCTTGTGCTGGCGGCTCCGCTGGTGGTCAACGCGACCGTCCACAGTACCAGCCGGCTGAAGCCGGCCGAAGCGCCGGATCTTGCCCCCGGCCAGGCGCGACTCTATGTCGAGGCCGACGTCCTTGCACTGATCCGCGGCACCGATCCGTTGCCGACGCGCGTCGGTTACCTGCTCGATATGCCGGTCGACGCGAAGGGCCGGTTGCCGACGCTCAAGAAGCTGCACGTACTGTTGTTCGCACGCGCCGCCGGCCCGGGACAGATTCAACTCGTAAGGCGCGACGGACAACGCAACTGGACGGCGGGCGGCGACGAACTCGCCCGGCGCATCACGCGCGAAGTACTCGCCAGCGATGCGCCGCCGCGTATCACCAGCGTCGGCCACGCTTTCCACACCGCCGGCGCGCTGCCCGGCGAGGGCGAAACACAAATCTTTCTCGCGACCGAGAATAGCCGACCGGTGTCGCTGTCGATCGATCGCGCCGCCGACGGTACGCGCAGCTGGAAGGTCAGCCTGAGCGATATCGTCGCTGCCGGCGCCGGCCCGCCGCCGCGCGACACTTTGCTATGGTATCGGCTTGCCTGCACCCTGCCCGCCGCGCTGCCCGAGGCGAGCCTCGACGGCGCGGAGCCGGCCGATGCGGCGATCGCGCGCGAGGATTACAGCTATGTGCGACTCGCGCTGGGCCGTTGCGACCGGGGCGGCGAACTCTAGCCGCCGACGTCGATCACCTGGCCGGTGGTGGAGCCTGCGGTCGCAAGGAAGGCAGCGGCGGCAATGACGGCATCGGTGGATGCGCCCGCCGCGATATCGAGCGCATTGACCCTGGTCGCCGGCGCAGATGCAATCGCGAGCGGCCCGATTGCGGCGCGCAGCATCGCCCGGCTGATCCCCGCAACATCGGGATCGATCATGACCAGCACCGATTGGCGGCCGGCCGACACCGCTGCGTGTACCTTGAGCAGCACCGATTCGATCGCGCTGCCCGCCGCAACCGTGACAAGCGCGGCATCGTCGCCGAGCGCGGTCGCGACGCGCCCGGCAATCACCGCCGGTGCCGCACCAGCGTGATGCCGATCGATTCGCCATGCTCGGCGATCGCCAGCTTGACGATCTTCACCATGACGCGGCGCACGCGTTTGTCCTGCAGCATCAGCGTCTCGGCGATATGGTCGGCAACGCCCTCGATCAGCGTGAAATGCACGCCTTCGGGCAACGCTCGCGTCGCCGCATATTTGAGATCGAGATAGTTTTTGGAGGCGCCGAGCGGGGTGTCGGGCGCGAAATGCGGCGGGCAATCGAGATCGACCGTCAGCGAGATGCGCAGCGGCTGCGGCAGGTGCGTCTCCTCGGAATAGATTCCGGTGAGCACCATCACCGCGAGGTCATGCACTTCGAGTTGTAATGAATCGTCCAAGCCGGGCCCTTTCACGCGGTCGCGGCGCCTTAGCAGATGCGCGCGGGCACGGAAGGGGCGCGTGCGATGATCCCGGCACAAAGGTACGCGGTCGCGAAGAGCTCTTGACGCGTCAGGCCGACGCGCTTGGCCGTGCCGAGGCGCGCTCGTGCCAGCGCGTGATCGCATGGCATTGCGGCGGCAGCATCAGCTTGGCCGCCCTGGCGAAATCGATCGTCACCAGCGCCGAAATATCGGCGAAGCTATAGGCGTCGGTCGCGATCCACTCACGGGCGGCAAGACGATTGTCGAGCGCTTCGGTGAATGCCTCCCACATGATCACGCCACGCGCAGCGAGTTCGGGGATCTGCGGGATCGCCGGCCATTTGCCCGGCGCACCGCGATCCTTGAAAGTCTCGCGCGCGTTGCGGAGCGCATAGACGGCGGCGGCATAGCCGTCGCTTTCGATGCGGCGGGTCCACGATTCGATCCGGCCGATGTCGAGCGGGTTGTCGCCGAACATCGTCGGTGCCGGCTGCACGGCTTCGAAATAGCGACAGATCGCGGCCGATTCGCAGATCACCTCGCCGCTATCGAGTTCCAGCGCCGGGACCGCGCCGCGCGGATTGATCGCGAGATAGGGGTCGGTCAGTTGCTCGTCGGCGCGCAGGTCGACCATCACGCGCTCGACCGTCATACCCTTCTCGGCCAGGAAGATTCGCACGCGGCGCGGACTCGGCGCCCAGGCGGCATCGTACAGCTTCATGACGCGATTCCCGTTCCACTTGCGTTCAGCGCGATCGACGCTAAAGCGCGCGGCCCCGGGCGTCCATGCCCGAACGCAGCATAAGGGAGCCCGAATTGATCAGTTTCGTGCCGCTCGCCACCATCGACCCGCCCGCGATCGAGCAACTGCTCGACCGCGCATTCGGCGCCGACCGGCACGGCCGAACCGCCTACCGCATCCGCGACGGGATGCGGCCGATCGACGGGCTCAGTCTCGCCGCACTGGAAAACGGCGTGCTGGTCGGCACGATCCAGTGCTGGCCGGTGCGATTCGCCGGCGCCGACGGACGCGAGGTAGCGCTGGCGATGGTCGGTCCCGTCGCGGTCGACCCGGCACGCCAGCGCGACGGCATCGGCCGGATGCTGATGGAACGGTCGCTCGCCGCCGCCGCCATCTCGGGCGCGGCGCGCGCGCTGATGCTGATCGGCGACCCGGAATATTATGGCCGTTTCTTCGGTTTCACCGCCGCGCGCACCGCCGGCTGGCAGCTCCCCGGCCCCGTTGAGCGACACCGCCTGCTGGCGCGCGGCGACGATGTGCCCGACGGCGCCGGGACGATCGGGCCGCGCATCGCCGCACTGACATAAGGTCAGATCATGCGCTGGAGCGTCCGGTCGCGGAGCACCAGCGCATGATAGAGCGCGCCGGCGACGTGCAGGCCGATCACCACGAGGAAGATGATCGCGGTCGTACCATGAATGTCACCCATCTGCCGACCGAGCGGTGAGCCCTTCGCGACCAGCGCGGGCAGCGGGATCACGCCGAACAGCGTGACCGACCAGCCGCGTGCCGAGGCATTCGCCCAGCCCATCAGCGGCAGCAGCACGAGCAGGGCGTAGAGCAGGAAATGCACGCCGCGCGAGAGCCGTTGCAACGCGGGCGGCAGGGTTAGCGGCGGCGGCGCCGCCTTGTGGCTCAGCCGCCAGACCAGCCGAAGCAGCGCCACCGCGAGGATCGCGGCGCCGATCGCGAGATGCCAGGCGACGAGATCGACCGGGCGCGTGTCGCGCTCGATCTCCGGCATCGTCCAGGCGACGGCGAACTGCGCGACCACCAGCACGACGATGACCCAGTGAAACAATCGCACCGGCAGGGTATAGCGGCCATCGGCCAGTTCCTGGGTCATGAGTGCGTTTCCTTGTTCGATCGCGGCCGCGGCCCGGCGGACCGCCATTGGCAACATCAGGCACCAGCGGCGGCGCGATGTCCAGCGCCGCCATAACGCACGCTTTACGCGTTCGTCCACACCGCCTAACCGCGGGGCCATGCCGATGCCCCCTCCCCCGGACCTCGCCGCCCTGTCGCTCGCCGAGGTGGCGCGGCTCGTCGCCGAGCAGAAGCTCCCGCCGGTCGAGCGCTGGAACCCGACGCACTGCGGCACCAGCGACATGCGCATCGCGCGCGACGGGACGTGGTTCCACATGGGCTCGCCGATCGGCCGGATCGAGATGGTGCGCCTGTTCGCCACGATCCTGCGGCGCGAGCCCGATGGCGGTTATGTGCTGGTGACGCCGGTCGAGAAACTCGACATCGCAGTCGAGGACGCGCCGTTCGTCGCAGTCGAGATGAAGGCGGAAGGCGAAGGGCGCGACGCGCGGCTCGCCTTCAGGCTCAACACCGGCGAGCTCGTCGGCGCAGGTGCCGAGCATCCGCTACGCTTCGCCCAGACCGCCGATGGCCCACGCCCATATCTCCACGTCCGCGGTATCGTCGGCGCGGGACTCGAGGCGCTGGTTGCGCGCCCGGTTTATTACGAACTCGCGCAAATCGCGCTGGCCGGCGACGACATACCCCCGGCGGTGTGGAGCAACGGCACCCGATTCACGCTGGAGCAGGCTGCGTGACGCTCACCGCACGACTGCACGAGGCGTTGCACCGCGGCACCGATGACGAGGTCGTGCTGCTGACCGGCGACCATCGCGAGATCGACCCGCTGCCCGAGTCCGATCCGGCCGCCGCCGCCGTGCTGATCGCGGTGACCGACCGTGCCACGCCCGGTGTGATCCTGACGCGCCGCACCGATACGCTGTCGCGCCATCCCGGCCAGATCGCCTTTCCCGGCGGGCGCGTGGACCCGGACGACACCGATGCCGTCGCCGCCGCGCTGCGCGAGGCCGAAGAGGAGATCGCCCTGCCGCGCGCCGCGGTGACGATCATCGGCATGGCGGATCGCTACCGGACCATCACCGGCTTCGAGGTCACGCCGGTGATCGGCGTCGTCCCGCCCGACCTGGTTTTCGTCGCGTCGGTCGGCGAGGTCGCCGAGGTGTTCGAGGTGCCGCTCGATTTCGTGCTCGACAGCGCCAACCACATCGAGGCGAGCGTCGAATTCCAGGGCCATAACCGGCATTATTACGAGATCACCTGGGGCCGCCACCGCATCTGGGGCGCGACCGCGGCGATGATCGTCAACCTGTCGCGGCGGCTGCGATGGGCACGATGACGCTGCCCGCCACCTTGCCCGACGCCGCATGGCGCCACCGCGCCGGACTCGACCGGCTGTGCATGGCGCTCGGCGCCGGCGAGGGCTGCGTGCGCATCGTCGGCGGGGCGGTGCGCGACACGCTGCTCGGCATCGACGTGGCCGATGTCGATCTCGCCACGGTCCATGCGCCCGATCGCGTCATCGCGCTGCTCCGGGGCAACGACATCAAGGCGGTACCGACCGGTCTGGCACACGGCACGATCACCGCGATCCTGCCCGATGGCCCGATCGAGGTGACGACGCTGCGCTGCGACGTCGAAACCGACGGCCGCCACGCCACCGTCGCCTACACCGGCGACTGGCGCGAGGACGCCGCGCGGCGCGATTTCACGATGAACGCGCTCTACGCCGACCCGCTCACGGGCGAGTTATTCGACTATTTCGGCGGACGCGACGATCTCGCGGCCGGGGTGGTGCGCTTCATCGGCGACCCGCTGCAACGCATCGCCGAGGATCATTTGCGCATCCTGCGCTTCTTCCGCTTCCATGCGCGCTTCGGCGACACGATCGACGCCGCCGGGCTCGAAGCCTGCGCGAGCCGCGCCAACGACCTGATGGCGCTGTCGCGCGAGCGCATCGCCGCCGAACTGCTTCGCCTGCTCGTCGCCCGCCATGCGGTCACGGTGGTCGCGGTGATGATCGATGAGGGAATCCTGACCCCGGTGCTACCCGAGATCGGCGACCTTGCCCGCTTCGCGCGGACCGCCGCGCGCGAACAAGCGACGGGCACCGCGCCCGCGGCGATTCGCCGACTCGTCGCGTTGTTGCCAGCGACGGCGATCGACGACGTCGGCGCGCGGTTGAAACTGTCCAATTCCGATCGCAAACGCATGGCGATCGCGGCGCAGCCGCTGTTGACCGAGGCCCCGCGCGCGCTGCGCTATCGCCTCGGCGCGACCGGGGCCGGCGACCAGCTGTTGCTGTCCGATCTGCCCGACGCGGTCCTTGCCGGAAAGCTCGCCACGGCAACCGGCTGGGACGCCCCCACCCTGCCGCTCGGCGGCGGCGCGCTGGTCGAAATGGGTGTGCGCAAGGGCCCCGACGTCGCGCGACTGCTGCGTGAGGTCGAGGATCAGTGGATCGCCGAGGATTTCCCCGACGCGGGCCGCGTCGCTCAGCTGGCGGCAGCGGCGGTCGATGGCTGGCGTCGCTCGCAGAAGAACTGAAACGCCGCCTCGGCCTCGAGCGGCCGGGCATAGATATAGCCCTGGCCATAGGTGCAACCCAGCGCGGCGAGCGTCTGGCCGAGCTCGTTGGTCTCGATGCCCTCAGCCGTGGTCTTCATCCCCAAGGCCTGCGCCAGGCTGAGAATCGCGCGGACGATGGCGATCTTGTCGCGGTCGGCAAGCATGCCCGTCACGAAGCTGCGGTCGATCTTGAGGATGTCGATCGGCAGGCGCTGCAGATAGGCGAGGTTGGAATAGCCGGTGCCGAAATCGTCCATCGCGATCGTCGCGCCGACATCCTTCAGCGCCTGCATGATCCCGGCGATGCGGTCCGGGTCGGTGACCAGCGCGCTTTCGGTCAGTTCCAGCGTGAAGCGCGAGCCCGTAAGCCCATTGTCCGACAGCGCCCGTTCGACCAGCGGGGCGATGGCATCACGCTGCAGCTGGATCGCCGATAGGTTGACCGCCAGCTTGGCGACGCTCTGCTCGCCGAGCCGCGCGTCCCACTCGGCCAGCGTGCGTGCCGCCTCGTCGATCGCCCAGCGCCCGAGCGGCACGATCAGCCCCGATTCCTCGGCCACCGGGATGAAGTCGCTGGGCATATATTCGGTGCCGTTCTCGTCGCACCACCGCGCCAGCGATTCGAACGCGACGATCTGCCCGGTGGCAAGGTCGCAGATCGGCTGGTAGGTCAGCCGCATCTGGCCGCGCTCGATCGCGCGGCGCAGCGCGGTTTCCATGCCGAACTGCTCGCGCGCGATATCGAACGCCTGGATCTGATAGGCCTCGGCGCGCCCGCTGGTCTTGGAGCGCTTGACCGCGAACTGCGCGTGACGGATCAGCTCCTCGGCATCGTCGACCTCGGCCGAGCCGAAGGCGATGCCGATCGAGCACGACACGCGAATCTCGAAATCCGACAGCCGGAACGGCGTGGCAAGCGCGCCCTGGATGCGCTTGGCGACATGCTCGGCGTCGCTCGGCCCGTCCTCGAGCTTGACGAGGATGCCGAACTCGTCGCCGCCGGTCCGCGCAAGGACGTCGCCGGCGCGCAGCGCGCCCTTGATGCGCCGCGCGACGGTGATCAGCAGCTCGTCGCCGGCCATCGAGCCGAGACAGGCATTGACGCGGCTGAAGCGATCGAGATCGAGCACCAGCACGGCGTAGCACGGGCGGTTGGCCGGCACCGCGAGCAGCCCTTCGAGCCGGTCACCGAAGCCGGCGCGGTTCGACAGGCCGGTGAGGCTGTCGGTCATCATCTCGCGGCGCAGGTTGCGTTCGGTACGGCGCTCGCCGGTCTCGTCGACCAGGGTGATGAAGCAGCGGCCGAACGGGTTCTTGATCACGCGCGCCAGCGTAACGCGGTAGTGCCGGCGATCGACGGCATCGCCGACCTCCCAGGCGAAATCCTCGCGCAGCGACTCGCTATCGATGAAGGCGGCGATGCGCGTGCCGAGATCGGCAATCAGCGACGATTGCTCGGGCGTCGCGCCGAGCCCGGCGACGCGGAACGGCGCATTGGTCGATTCGAAGGTGAAGCGGCGCTGGTGCCAGGTGATCAGCAGCGCGGGGATCGGCAGCAGGTCGATCGCGGTGATCGCCGCCTCGACCGACGGATAACGCGGGGCGCCCTCCCCGGACGGAGCCGGAGAGCGCGGGGCGATAAACGCGCGGAGCTTGGTTGGCGCCATTCAGCCTCCGACCTAGCCGGACTTCGTTAAGGTCCCCTGAAAGCCGGCGTCAAAATCACAAGATTAATCAAGGTTATTGCGTTCGGCTAACGATCGCGCTGCCGTTCTGCCGTTGGGATGATGGGTTGCAGCGAAACGCCGTGTACTCGTGCTGTCGGCACTGCTTTGGGTCTGTCATCATTGCGCAATATATCTTTCGCTTGCGCCACCAATCCGCCCCTCGAAAGTTACTTCGCGGGCAATCGTCATTCACTATCGACACAGCAGATGCCAAATAATCGATGCATAGCGCTCGCAAGAATGGCACCATCGGTAGCGAATCGGTTTTGATTCAACTTGACGTAACGGCAGTAAAAGCGCGAAATCTACTTCGAGTCGTTTTCGATGTGATGCGATACGACATATATATGATGCAATGAACCTGCTGCTCCGAGCGGCCGGACCCCACCCGGACCGCTCGACAGGACGGGCGCGGCAACCGTCCCCCGCAATGCCGCGCCCGTCAGCTCTTTCAGGATGGCGAGACCCCCCGCTCCGCGCGACATGGCCGAACGAAACGCGCGCTTGCGCCTCAGAATCGGTTGTCGCGCGGGAAGCCGTTGGGCGGCATGCGACCTGCCGCGCCGCGCGCCGCGCGCCACGCCGTCAGGTCGGTCTCGGTGCGCGTGCGACCGCTGTCGCCGCCCATCGCCCAGCTCAGCCCCTCGGCGAACACGAAGCTCACCGCATCCGACAGCCCGCCGTCGCGATAGCGTTGCAGCTGCACGCCCTGCCCCCGCGCCAGTTCGGCGACCTCGCCGATCGGGAACACCAGCAGCCGGCGATTGTCGCCGATCACCGCGAGATAATCCGCCTCGGCTGACACCGGTCGCACCAGCTTCAGCTTCGCGCCGAGTCGCGGCGTCATCACCGTCTTGCCCTTGCGCGTCTCGGCGATCGTATCGGCGGAGCGCACGATGAAGCCGCGCCCGTCGCTGGCCGCGACGAGCAGCTTCTCCGCGCGGCTCGCCGGCATCAGTGCGACGATGCCGACATCGCCGTCGAGGTCGATCAGCAGCCGCACCGGCTCGCCGAAACCGCGCCCGCCGGGCAGCTTGTCGGCGCCGAGCGTGAAGAAACGGCCATTCTCGGCGGCGAGCAGGATCTTGTCGGTGGTCTGCGCGGAAAAGGACAGGAACGCGGCGTCGCCGTCCTTGAACTTGAGCTCGGCGGTCTGCGCGGCGTCGAGATGCCCCTTCATCGCGCGGATCCAGCCGCGCTGCGACAGGATGACGGTGATCGGCTCGCGCTCGATCATCGCGTCGATCGGGATCTCGCGCGCCGGGGCGGCCTCCTCGATCGTCGTGCGACGCTTGCCGAGCTTCGTCTCCGCGCCATAGCGCTCGCGCAGCTTGGCGAAGTCCTTCTTGAGCCGCGTGCGCTGCCGCGCCTCGCTGCCGAGCAGCGCCTCGAGCCCCGAGCGTTCCTCCTCGAGCTTGTCGCGCTCCTTGCGCAGCTCCATTTCCTCCAGCCGGCGCAGGCTGCGCAGCCGCATGTTGAGGATCGCCTCGGCCTGGCGATCGTTGAGCGCGAACTCGGCGATCATGATCGGCTTGGGCTCGTCCTCGGTGCGGATGATCTGGATCACGCGGTCGAGGTTGAGATAGGCGATGATATAGCCGGCGAGCAGCTCGAGCCGGTCGGCGATCTTGGCGAGGCGGTGCGTCGTGCGGCGCTGCAGCACGACGAACTGATGCTCGACCCACGCGCCGAGCGCCTCCTTGAGGCTCATCACGCGCGGCGTGCGGCGCGCGTCGAGCACGTTGAGATTGAGGCTGACCCGGTTCTCCAGGTCGCTCATCCGGAACAGGCTCTCCATCAGCATCGTCGCATCGACCGTCCGCGCGCGTGGCTCGATCACGATGCGGATCTCGCTGTCGGATTCGTCGCGGATATCGGCGAGGATCGGCAGCTTCTTGTCGTTGATGATCGTCGCGATCTGCTCGATCAGCTTGCCCTTCTGCACGCCATAGGGGATCTCGGTGACGATCGCGTTCCACGTGCCGCGGCCGAGATCCTCGACATGCCAGCGCGCCCGCACGCGAAACCCGCCGCGCCCGGTGGCATAGGCCTCGGCGATGGCGGCGGCGCTGTCGACCACCAGCCCGCCGGTCGGGAAGTCGGGGCCGGTGACATGCTCCAGCACCTGCGCGATGCTCGCATCGGGCTGGTCGACCAGCAGGATCGCCGCGCCGAACAGCTCGGCGGCATTGTGCGGCGGGATGCTCGTCGCCATGCCGACCGCGATCCCCGCCGCGCCATTGGCGAGCAGATTGGGGAAAGCGCCGGGGAACAGCTCGGGCTCCTGCTCTTCCCCGTTGTAGGTCGGCTTGAACTCGACCGCGTCCTCGTCGAGCCCGTCCATCAGGTCGATCGCGACCTGCGTCAGCCGTGCCTCGGTGTAACGATAGGCGGCGGCGTTATCGCCATCGATATTCCCGAAATTGCCCTGCCCGTCGACCAGCGGATACCGCAGCGCGAAATCCTGCGCGAGCCGCACCATCGCGTCATAGACCGACTGGTCGCCATGCGGATGATATTTGCCGATCACGTCGCCGACGACGCGGGCGCACTTCTTGTAGCCCATCGTCGGATCGAGCTTGAGCAGCCGCATTGCCCATAACAGCCGGCGATGCACCGGCTTCAACCCGTCGCGCACATCGGGCAGCGACCGCGCCGTGATCGTCGACAGCGCATAGACGAGATAGCGCTCGCTCAGCGCGCTGTCGAAGGGGGCGTCGAGGATGCCGATGGGCGGGTTGTCGGGAAGGTCGGTGATGTCGGATGCCATGGGGTGCGGTTAGTCGGGTTTGCGGGGGATGGGAATATCCGGTTTCCGATGAAGCATTGCGTGACGCGTGATTTTGCCCGAAGTCATCGTCAACGACGCGATCGGGATTGAGCAGTGGCGGGAGTTCGGTGGAGCGAGGCGGAAACGAAGCGCGCGCTTTACCTCTATTTCCAGCTTCCCTTTGGCCAGTTGCACCAAGGCAATCAGGAAATCATCGCTCTTGCGCGAGATTTCGGCCGCACGCCTTCATCGATCGCGATGAAACTGGCCAATTTCGCCAGCCTCGATCCGAAAATCAGGGAGAGCGGGAGGACCGGCCTTGAGGGCGCTTCGGCGCAAGACAAGCAGATTTGGGCGGAGTTCAACAGCGACTGGACGCGGCTTATCATGGATGCAGAGGCAATCGCCTTGTCTCGCTCGCCCACCGCGTCCCGGCTGCACGATAGCGCGAGCGCCGCGACTTACGAGCCGTTCAGCGGCCCGAGCACAACAAGCACGATGATCGAGCAAAGGGTCGGGCAAAACTTCTTTCGCCGCGCCGTGCTGGCCAACTACGATAACAAATGCTGCGTGACGGGCATCGCCGATGCCCGCCTCCTTAATGCGAGCCATATAAAGCCTTGGGCGGCCGACGAAAAAAACAGGCACAATCCACGTAACGGACTGTGCCTTTCAGCCACCTTCGATCGAGCCTTCGACCGTGGCTTGATGGCAGTGGATAAGGCCGGCAAAGCGCGCTTCTCGAAAACGCTGCTGGAAAGTCCCAGCGTCGAGACACGCGCGTTCTTTGACCCATATGAGGGTCAACCGATCCTCTCCGCGACGCGCTTCGATCCCGACCCCGCGTTCCTTGACTTCCACCGCACCACGCTTTTCAACCCGGATAGAATCCATGCCTGACGCCACGACAACCGCGTTGGAATATCGCTATCGCGACGCATCCAACTACAAGGCGTCGGGCCGCATTCTGTTGTACGGTCGGCTGTCGGACGCCGACCGCGCGTCAATCATGGGCAGCTTGGAAGATGGCGAATTCTTCGTCGCCGAGCAGGTCGGCGTTCCTCCCCTATACGAAGCCCTCTATCAACTGAGCGGAGGCCCGAACGAGAACGAGGACGATCACGGCTGGCACGAGTTTATCGCTTTTACCGACACGGCGCTCGCAAGCGATGAACTGGTGTGGGGTTCCGCTCGCGATCTGGCTTTGAGGTTTGCCAACGTAAAAAGCTGGGACCTGGCAATGTCCGAACACGCGACAGGCGAATAACAGGAGATCGCGCTTGCGCTTGAAACGAGACGGTTTCAGGATCTCCTGCAAGCAGCGGCTTGTTCCGCGAGTGCGCTTGCGCGTCGCCTTCAGGCCAACACCTCAATCCCATGCTTCTTCACCAGCGTCAGCAGCTTCAACGCCATCCCGCTCGGGCGCTTGGCGCCGGCCTCCCATTTCTCGATCGTCGATTCACTGGTGTTGAGATAGCGCGCGAACACCGGCTGGCTTACCTTGTTGGCTTCGCGCAGCTGCTGGATATCGCGCGGCGTAAATTCCATCACCGGCGCGAGGCACGCCGTGTCGAACTCGCGCATCGTTGCCTTGTCGATCGCACCCACCCGACGCAGCGCCTGCGCCGAGCTATAAATGGCCGCGAAGGCATCGCTCTTGAACTGTACCTTGCTCATTGCTCGGCTCCGGCTTTCAATTCTTTGCTACATATCTCGATCCACTGGCCCTCCGACAGCAGCGCCGACACCTGTTCCGCGGTCAACACGGCATAGCTTTTGGCGAGCAGACGGAACGCCTTCAATTCGTCGTCATCGATATTGGCGCGGTCCTGTTTGGCGAAGAGATACTCATATACCCAATAGCCCTGCCCTCTTGCGAGGATGATCGAGCGATACTGGTTGTCGCTCAATCGCTTCTTGAACACGCCGCCACCCAGGTCGTCGGCCTGGCCCGCCATCACCTGAAGGATGGCCTTGCACAACACCGCATCCGCAATCTTCGCCCGGCGCGCAGCCTTGGCGAACCATGCCGACTTGAAGGCGCGCGGTGCAAGCGAAGCGTCCACATCTCAAGATAGCACCTGGTGTGGTATTTGCAACTGCCACCCGCCGTGTCGGGCGAGCTAATGGAGCGCATCGAGCGCGGTGTGATTCAATTTGTCGCGCGCTTGGTCTTGATGTGCATCATGCCCTCAACGCACACTCGCACCGTAACTTCCGATCCAGACGCTATCCAGGCGCCGGATACTCGGCCCGCCAAGCCTCGCGCCTGCGGCAGGCGGCGCTCGGCCGCTATCACCGCGGCATTTCCCTGCCCGGCGCCCACAAAAAATGTAGAATTCCCTGCCAAATTCCCTGCCATGTTGGCGTTGGCAGGGAATTTCACCCCCTCACGCCGCCTGCAACACCCCGCGATACGCCGCCTCTTCCATCGCCCTGCCCGCGCCGAGCGCGACGCAGTCGAGCGGGTTTTCGGCGATCACCACCGGCAGGCCGGTGGCGTCGGACAAAACCTTGTCGATATCGGTGAGCAGCGAGCCGCCGCCGGTCATCACGATGCCGCGATCGTACAGGTCGGCGGCGAGCTCGGGCGCGATCTGTTCGAGCGACTGCAGCACCGTCTCGACGATCTGGCCGACCAGCTCGCCGAGCGCCGCGGCGATCTCACCCTGCGTCACGGTGATCTCCTTGGGCATGCCGTCGACCAGGTCGCGGCCCTTGACCCGCATCGACGCGCCGATGCCGTCCTGCGGCATGCGCGCCATGCCGATCGCGAACTTGACGCGTTCGGCGGTGCCCTCGCCGATCATCAGATTATGCTTGCGGCGCGTCGCGCTGGCGATCGCGTCGTCCATGCGGTCGCCGCCGACACGGGTCGAGCTGCTATAGGCCAGCCCACCGAGCGACAGCACCGCGACCTCGGTCGTGCCGCCGCCGATATCGACCACCATCGTCCCGCTCGGCGCGGTGATCGGCAGGCCGGCGCCGATTGCCGCCGCCATCGGCTCCTCGATCAGCTGCACGAGGCTCGCCCCGGCATTGGTCGCCGCCTGGCGGATCGCGCGGCGCTCGACCGCGGTCGCGCTCGACGGGATGCAGATCGCCACCTCGGGCCGGCGCGGCAACCGGCTCGCGCCGCCATGCACCTTGTCGATGAAGTGCTTGATCATCTGCTCGGCGACATCGATGTCGGCGATCACCCCGTCGCGCAGCGGGCGGATCGTGCGGACATTGGCCGGCGTCTTGCCCATCATCAGCTTGGCCTCGGCGCCGATCGCGCGGACCTTCTGGATCCCGCCGACCGTCTCGATCGCCACGACCGAGGGTTCGTTGAGCACGATGCCCTGCCCGCGCAGATACACCACGGTGTTCACCGTCCCCAGGTCGATCGCCATGTCGTGCGACGCGCGGGTGAAAAGGCGGCTGAAAGAGCGCATCGAGGATCAATCATTTGGACGTGGGGGCGCCGACGCACTCGGGACGTGCGGGTGAAGCGGGGGGCCGGTGGCCTACCGGCTGGCGCCTGCCGCACGGCGGGTCAAGCGCGCTTGCGCCGGGACGATGCTGTGGCGCGGTGGCGGGCCGGGGCGGCAGCGCGCCGCGCCCAACGAAAAGCCGGGCAAGGTCTCCCCTGCCCGGCTCCCGTTCATGTCATGCCGGAGCGCGTCGCGCCGCCGGTGTCGGTCTTCGCGTCAGAAACCGAACGAGATGCGCGCATAGCCGAACTGGCCGGGCACGTCATAGGTCGTCGGGTCGAAATTGGCGCTGTCGCAGGTGAAGCACGGCGGCGGCGCGCGGTTGAACACGTTGTTGACGCCCAGCGTCAGGCGGATGCGGTTGTTCATCCAGTCGGGCGAGTAATAGAGCTGCACGTCACCGTAGAACACCGCGCCCATGGTGTGGACGCCGTCACGCTCGGCCACCGAGCTGATGTAGCGTGCGGTGAACGACGCGCCATAACCCAGCGTCGACCAGTCGATCGTGCCGTTGAGCTTGAAGCGCGGATAGGCCTGGTCGGGGCTGCCACGCTCGGTTCCGGCGAGCTTGAGCGTCGGCGCGTTGAGGTCGGCCGGCGGCAGCACGTCGTAGCGCAGCAGATACGCCGCGTTGACGCTGAGCCCGATCGAACCGCCCGAGAAGGTCGGCGAGCGATAGACGAACGAGGCATCGAGCCCGTCGGTGTTGATCGCGTTGAGGTTGAGCAACCGGCCGTTGATGCTGGCGATCGTGCCGCTGGCGGTGCGACGCACCGCGGCGCAGCTGATCGGGTCGGCATTGAACGCACACCGCGTCAGCGTCAGCGTCGCCGGGACCGAGTCGATCGCGTTCTTGAGGCGGATATTGTAATAGTTCACCTCGAGGCTCAGCGCGCTGGCCCAGCTGCTGCCGCGCACCCAGGACGGGCTGTAGACCGCGCCCGCGGTCCAGGTCTTGGCGGTTTCCGGCTTGAGCGCGGTGTTGCCCTGCGAGAACACGCCGAGCTGCCCGCCGGTCGGTTCAGCATAGCTGCCATTGGCTGGCACGCCATTGGCAATGCAATTCGCGCGAACGGTCGCGTTGGTGGCGAAGGAGCCACCGGCAGCGCTGGTGCACGGGTCGTTGATCGTCGCGTCGAAACGCGACGGGCCGGCATAGAGCTCACCGATGCTCGGCGCGCGCAGGCTCTGCGCGAAACCGCCGCGGATCAGGAAATCCTCCACCGGCTTCCACAGCCCCGAGGCGGTGAAGGTGGTGTTGCTGCCGAACGACGAATAGTTGGAATGGCGCACCGCGCCGTCGAATTCGAGCTTCTGGAAGAACGGCGTGTCCTTGAGCAGCGGCACGCGCAGCTCGCCATAGACCTCGTCAACGTTGAAGCCGCCATTCGCCGGGCTGGTCGGCACGTCGGCGCCGAGTCCGGCGACGATGATCGGATCGGGCGTGTAGCTGGCATGCTGGTCGCGATGCTCATAGCCGACCGCGATGCCGACCGCGCCGGCCGGCAGGTCGAACAGGTCGCCGGTCAGGTTGGCGGTGAAGTCCCACAGCCGCTGCGAGCTCTTGTCGCGCTCGTCAAAGGTGACGTAGTCGAGCATCGCCTGGGTGATCGAGCCGGCCCCGCCGACGGTCGCGCCGCCGAAGATGTTGAACGGCACGCACGCGCCGGTGCAGCCGGCCAGCGGGCCGAGCGCCTGGGCCAGCTTCGCCGCGTTGACGTTGCCGGTGAACAGCTGGTGCGCATCGTTGATGCCGTACACGCCGTTGACGTCCCAATACCATTTGTGGTCGCCGATATGGAACGAGCCGTCGAACGTCGTGGTCGCCGACATCGTGTCGACATCCTGGGTGAAGATGCGCTGCCCGCCCTCGACGAAGCGGCGCGCGATGAACGAATAGTTCGCCGGGATGCCGTTGGCGCCCGACGACAGCGTCACGCCGAACGGGTTGTACGGGTTGGTCGCGTCGATCGAGATGGTATCGAGCAAATTGCCGTTGCCGGCGTCAGGCCCGACGAACAGCGGCAGGAAGGCCGCCTCGGTGCGCGAATGGCGGTGGTTGTAGACCAGCTTGACGCGCATGTTCACCGCGTCGCTGAGTTCCTGCTTGAAGTTGAAGAAGCCACCGAAGCGCTCCGACGGGGTCAGCAGATAGTTGAACGGCGCGAAGTTGAAGCGATCGGCGCTGGTGAACGCCTTGAAATCGGCCGGCGTCGTGGTGCGGCCGATGACCGGCGCGGTCAGCGTCAGGTTCTGGCCGAAGACGATGAAGCGACCACGCGGGGTCGCGCTGCTGCACCCGCCGACGGCGTCGGTGCAGCTGGTCTGGCCGGGATTGGGATATTGCGAGATCGAACGGTCGGCGGTCCTGACCGCTTCCTGCTTGGTGTAGCTGCCACCGAACACCAGCGAGGTGCCGGTCGACGGCGACTGGATGCCGTAGCTGGCCTCGTAGTTCTGCGTGTGCCCGTCGCCCTGGCGATAGGTGCCGAACTGCGCCGAAGCGCGCAGACCCTTCTGGCCCTGCTTGGTGATGATGTTGACCACGCCGGCGACCGCGTCCGAACCATACAGCGGCGAGGCGCCCGATTGCAGGACCTCGACGCGCTCGATCATGTTGACGGGCAGTTCATTGAGATCGACCGAGGCCGGGATGCCGCCGGCGGCCGAGCCGTTGACGAAGCGCAGGCCGTCGACCAGCACCAGCGTGCGCTTGGCGGCGAGGTAGCGCAGGTCGATTTCCGCCGAACCCGAGCTGACGCCGGTGCCGTCCGGCGGCCCGCCGATATTGCCGGCATTGTTGACCTTGGTGTTGAGACCGCCGGCCGCGCTGGGCAGGCGCTGCAGCACATCGGCAATCGCGGTCAGGCCGGTCTTGGCGATCGCCGCTTCGTCGACCGTGACGACCGGCTTGTCCTGATCAACCGGGGAATGGCGGATACGCGAACCCGTGACGACGATGTCATCGACGGCGGCGGCACTATCGGCTGCCTGTTGCGCCTGTGCCGGGACCGCGCTCAATCCGGCTGCAAGCGCCAGAAGGGCTACACCGGTCGATTTCCCAAGTTTGATATCGCGCATCAATTCACTCCAGCTGAATTATGCTTTCGCGACATCCCCTCCGCTAGGCGTCGGAAGTGAAACAAATCTGCCACATCAGGCAAGGGCGATATGACCGGATCGTCACGATCTTTCGGCCGGTGTGTCATATCTGTAACATACTGCGCCGTTCTGGTCCGGTCGCGTCATACCGGGCTCGGCAAATCCCGCGCCAGCTCGGCGAGCAGCCATTCGCGGAAACGGCGGATCTTGGGCACGCCGCGCCGCGCCAACGGCGAGACCAGCCAATAGGCATAGCCGCGCGTCGAGACCTGCGCGAACGGCCGCACCAGCTTTCCCTCCCTGAGATCGTTGCGCCAGAAGAACGGGGTGAGCATCGCGATGCCCTGCGCGGCCATCGCGGCATGGCCTTCATGCGCCTGCGAATCGAGCCGTACGCCGGGGCGCGGCGGGCCGACCGGTACATCGACCCCGGCCTCGCGCAGCCAGTGCACCCACCACGGGTCGTGCGGGCTGATCTGCGGCAACCGCAACAGGTCCACCGGGGCGATGATCGGGCCATGCCGGGCGAGGAATTCGGGGCTGCACATCGGCGTGAAGTCGATCGGCACAAGCAGGTCCTGCGCCAGGTCGTCCCACGGCCCGCGCCCGGCGCGGATCGCGACATCGACGTCATCGGCGGCGAAGTCGGTCAACGCATCGCTGGTCGACAGCCGCACCGCCATCTCGGGGTGCGCGATCTGGAAGCTGCCGAGCCGCCACGCCAGCCAGGTGTTGGCAAAGGTGTTGGAGGTCGAGACAGTGAGCAATCCCTCATCTTCCGTGCGGATCGCGGCAAAGGCCGAATCGAGTGCGTCGAATGCCCGGGTAACCTGTGGCGCGGCGCGCCTGCCGGCCTCGGTCAGCACGACGCGGCGCTTCTCGCGGCGGAACAGCGCGACACCAAGCCGTTCCTCGAGCAGTTTGACCTGATAGCTGACCGCCGCCTGCGTCATGCCCAACTCGCCGGCGGCGACGGTGAAGTTCTCGTGCCGCGCGGCAGCCTCGAACACGCGGACGGCGGAAAGGGGCGGGATGCGGCGCATGGCTTATCCATAAGCCAAGCTTGTCATCTTCGTCCAACGCTTTGTTGGCGCGAACGCCGCCGACGCGGCATATCGGTTGCGCAACGACAACTGGAGAAAGAGCGATGCGCGACGATTATCTCGACCGCTCCTGGGCGGACCACCACCATCGGTTCACCGGAAGCTTCCATAAGCTTGTCCGCGACTTCGCCGAGAGCATGGAACATCTCACCACCCAGCAATTCGCCGCACCGTGGCGCAAGCCGGCGCGGCGCGACGACTGCCCGACCTGCTAGGCTGGCCGTGCTCCTGCGCAGGCAGGAGGACGCGACATTCGTCGCCCCCCGCGATAGGCACGGCGCCATGCTTCGCCTTGCCTTCCTCGCTTTTGCCGCCATGACGGTCGGCGCCATGCCGAACCATCGCCCCGCGCTGCTCTACTGGGCCGACCTCACCGGTCGGCCGCGCCCCACACCCGACGCGACCATCTCCTACGGTGCGGACGCCTTGCAACAGGTCGATGTCTGGCTCCCCAAGGGCAAGGGACCGTTCAGAACGGTGCTGATGGTGCATGGCGGCTGCTGGACGACGAGCATCGCCACGCGCGACCTGATGAACTGGGTCGCCGACGACCTGCGCCATGCCGGCTATGCGGTATGGAACATCGAATATCGCGGCATCGACCGGCCCGGCGGCGGCTATCCCGGGACCTTCGCCGACGTCGCCGCGGCGGCCGATGCGCTTTCCGCCAATGCACGGCGCTTCAAGCTCGATGCCGGCCATGTCGTCGCGGTCGGCCACAGCGCCGGCGGCCACCTCGCGCTGTGGCTCGCGACGCGCCACAAGCTCCCGACGGCCAATCCGTTGCGCGGCGCCGATCCGCTCGCCATCGCCCATGTCGTCAGCCTTGGCGGGCTGCCCGACCTCGAAGCGGCCGCCGCCGATCCCGATCAGGGCTGCGGCACCGAGGCCATCGCACGGCTTGTCGGGCCGCCGCTGCCGACGCATCCCGATGTCTATGCCGACACCTCGGTCGCGCGGCTGCTGCCGCTCGGCGTGCCGCACGATCTGCTCGACGGCGAAGACGACGCGATCATCCCGCGCCGCCTGAGTAGCGGCTATGCCGACAAGGCGCTGCGGGCCGGCGATCAGGTCAGCAGCCGCTTCGTGCCCGATACCGGCCATGTCGAACTGGTCGCACCGGAAACCGCCGCCTGGGCCGAGGCGAAACAGCTGATCGGACAAGCCTTTGCGCGCCAGTGACGTCATGACGCTCGACGCGGCGCGCGCGCGCGACGCCGCCGACCCGCTTCGCGCGATGCGCGACCGCTTCGTGCTGCCCGAGGGCGTGGTCTATCTCGACGGCAACTCGCTCGGCGCGCTGCCCCACACCACTGCCGCCGCCATCGGCGATACCGTCGAGCGGCAATGGGGCGAACGGCTGATCCGCTCGTGGAACGAGGGCTGGATCGACGCGCCGCAACGCGTTGGCGGCATGATCGCCCCGCTGATCGGCGCCCGGCCCGACGAGGTGATCGTCGCCGATTCGACCTCGGCCAATCTGTTCAAGCTGATCGTCGCGGCGTTGCGCCGCGACCCCGCGCGCACCGTGGTGGTCAGCGAGCTCGGCAATTTCCCGACCGACCTGCACATTGCCGAGGGCGCGGTCGGGTGTGTGCCCGGCGCCACCCTGCGTGCCGTGCCGCGCGACGCGCTGGCCGGCGCGCTCGGCGACGATGTCGCGCTGCTGCTGCTCACCCATGTCCATTACAAGACCGCCGAGCGCTTCGACATGGCCGGCTGGACGAAGCGCGCGCATGATGCGGGCGCAATCGTCCTGTGGGACCTCAGCCACAGCGCCGGCGCGGTGCCGGTCGACCTCAACGGCGCCGATGCCGATCTCGCGGTCGGCTGCGGCTACAAGTTCCTCAATGGCGGCCCCGGCGCGCCGGCCTGGCTATATGTTCACACACGGTGGCAGGAAAACCTTACAAACCCCTTGTCTGGCTGGATGGGTCATGCTGCGCCCTTTGCGTTCACCTACGGTTACGCCCCCGCCGCGGGCATGACGCGCTGGCTGACCGGCACGCCGCCGATCCTCGGCCTCGCCGCGATCGAGGCGGCGCTCGCGCTGTGGGACGAGATCGATATCACCCAGGTTCACGCCAAGAGCGTGGCGCTGTTCGACCAGATGCATGCGATCGGCACCGCACTTGGCCTCGCCTGCGTCTCGCCGCGTGATCCGGCACGACGCGGCAGCCATATCGGCTTCCGCCACCCACATGCCTATGCACTGTGCCAGGCACTGATCGCACGCGGCGTGATCGGCGATTTCCGCGATCCCGATATCCTGCGTTTCGGGCTCACTCCGCTCTATCTCGGCCATGCCGACCTGTGGCGCGCCGGCGAAATTCTGCGCGACATCCTGGCTGGCGGCGCGCACCATGATCCGGCATTCTCGAAACGGTACGCCGTGACCTGACGGCAGGATTTAACCATCTTTCCACCTCGGCTATAGCCGGCCGACCTTGGGGGAATGTCGATGCGCTTTCTGGCGACCTGCCTGCCGTTGCTGCTGCTCGCCGCGTGCGACGGCACCCCCAGCCAGTCCGGCGCCGCGCCGCCCGCCGATCACGCCGTGACCGTGCCCGACCAGCCCTCCGCCGCCTTTGACTATCGCTACGCCTATCGCCTGCCCGCCAGCCATATCGAAGCGGTGCAGGAGAGCCACGCCAAGGGCTGCGACCAGCTCGGCCCGGCGCGCTGTCGCATCACCGCGGTGCGCTACAACCGCGACGACCAGAACAATGTCACCGCCTTGATGACCATGCGCATCGACCCCGCGCTCGCCCGCCCCTTCGCCAAGGCAGCCTCCGCGACGGTCGCGGCCTCGGGCGGCGCGCTGCTCAAGGCCGACGTCGCCGGCGTCGACGCCAGCGCCGCGAGACGCAGCGGCGCGGTGCTCGGGCATCTGCGCGACGCGCTCGGCAATGCCGAGGCGCAGGCGCGCGCGCGTCCCGGCGACACCGCACTCGCCGCCCGCGCCGAGCGGCTGCGCACGACGATCGCGACGGTCGGCGAACTCGACCAGAGCGGCGATGGCCTTGCCACCACGCCAATGATGCTGAGCTACGCCTCGGGCGGCAGCATCCCCGGCGTAGGTGCCGCGGCCGATGCGAGCTTCGAGACGGCGGGCGCCACCTTCATGACGTCACTTGCCGCGCTGGCGGTGATTCTCGCCGGTGTCGGGCCGTGGGCGATGTTGCTGCTCGCCGGCGCGCTGGGACTGCGCTGGCTGCTCCAGGGCCATGAGGAGAACGGCGCCGCCCCCGAGTTACCCCCTGCGCCGCAGGAATCCGCCGAGGGTCGCAACGTGGTACAGCGCTGGTTCGGCCGCGAGAACCAGCACGAACCCGAACACGTCGATTAGCGCCGGGCAGCAACACGTTCCGGTGAGGCCGCAACCAATCCGTTGGCCTGCTTGACGCGATTCCTGATATGTGATGTTATACCATCCTTTTCCGGGAGTGGTGGTGATGGGCAGGAAGACCAGAATGGCGAGCATCGCACTCGCCGCGGTGTTGACCACCGGCGTGTGCATCGCGCTGGCCCTATCCAATGACGGCAGCCGCCACGCAGCGATGGCGAAACTGAACACCTTCGACGTACCGGAAGCGATGACGATGCGCTCGGTGGCGATGTCGAAGCCGTCGCGCGATATTGCCATGCCAGCGGGCCCGCCCGATGACGCGCGCGCCGCGGAGGGTGCGACCGACCCGATCGCCGTCGCGGTGCCGCGCGTCGCCTACAAATACAGCTTCGCCTTCATCTTGCCCGGCGCGGCGATCCCGGCGGCGCAGCGCGCGCATGTCGCCTTGTGCGACAAGCTCGGGCCGGCGCGCTGCCAGGTGCTGGCGATGGAGAGCACGGCCGGTGGCGACGAGTCGGCGCAAGGCTCGCTCAGGCTACGCGTCGACAGCGCGGTGGCACGACATTTCGGCGACACGCTGCAGGATGCGATCGGCCGCGCCGGCGGGCATGCCGACAGCCGCTCGATCGAAGCGGAGGACGTGTCGAAAGACATGATCGACACCGCCGCGCGCCTGCGCCAGCGCGAACTGCTCGTGGCGCGACTGACCGAGGTGTTGCGCACGCACAGCGGCAAGGTCGGCGAACTGGTCGAGGCCGAGCGCAGCGTCGCCGCCGCGCAGGAGGAGATCGACCAGGCCAAAGGCTGGCTCGGCGAATTGCAGGCACGTGTCGCGATGTCGACGATCGACGTCAGCTATGCCGCGGTTGCGCCACAGCCCGCGCCGGTCAGCAACACGATCGGCGATTCGGTCGCTGGCTCGGCTGCGGTCGTCGTCACGCTGTTCGGCACGTTGTTGCGGGTTGCGATCTTCCTCACGCCATGGCTGGCGTTGGGCACCGTCGGATGGCTGCTCTGGCGTCGATATCTTCTTAGATCATCAGTGCAAGTATCTCTAGAAGAAGCACAACCTGCCGCGATATAATTCCCACTATGCAGATAGGATAAAGGGAGTATCGTGAAAGGTCTTCGCTAGGGGAGATCTTGCCATGAACAAGTTCATCTACGTCCTGCCGTTGCTGGCGCTCGCCGCCTGCAACAAGCCGGCCCAGCTCGACAATGAGGCACCGCGACGATCCGCCGCCGATGAAAGCGACGTGTCGGCACCAGCCGGCATCGCTGTGACCGCCGCGCCCGGCGTCGCCTTCAGCTATCACTACGTCTTCAGCCTCGGCGCGGCGCGAATCGCCGGCACGCAGGAAGTCCATGCCCAGGCGTGCGAGAAACTCGGCATCGCGCGGTGCCGCATCACGGGCATGAAATATCAGTTGCTCGGCGAGAATCGCGTCGCGGCGATGTTGGCGTTCAAGCTCGACCCGGCGATCGCCCGCGCGTTCGGCAAGAACGCGATCGCCATTGCGCAAGCGGCCGAGGGCACACTGACCGAGGCCGAAATCACCGGCACCGACGCCGGCAGCACGATCAACGCCGCCGAGAGCGACCGCGCCCGCGCCGGCACCGAGGTCCAGCGGCTCGACGGCGAACTGGCGAAAAAGGGCCTGAAGGACGAGGAGCGCACCACGCTCCAGCAACGGCGCGCCGACGCGGCGCGTGTTGCCGATGCGGCGGTCAGCACCGCCGAGGGGGCCCGCGAGAGCCTCGCCACCACGCCGCTCGTGCTCGACTATAGCTCCGATGCCGCCGTGGAGGGGTTTGACGGCAGTGCGCCGCTCAAGAGCGCGCTCGCGCTGTTGATCGGATCGGCCGAGACGACCTTCACCTTCCTGCTCGGCGCGCTCGCTTTGCTCGGCCCGCCCGGGCTGGTCGTGCTGCTCGGCTGGATCGGCTGGCGGCGCTACGGCCCGAAACGGCGTCGGCCGGTCGTACGGGAAACCGAATCCACCCCCACCGGCTGATTGCGCCTCCCGGCGCCTTCCGATATAGGCCCACGAACCAAGCCCCGGCGTTTGCGCGGTCCGCCCCGCGCCGCCGGGGCAGATCATTTCAGGGGTAATGCCAGCATGGCTCGCCGCCGGCAGATTTACGAAGGCAAGGCCAAGATCCTGTACGAGGGTCCGGAGCCGGGAACGCTGATCCAGTATTTCAAGGACGACGCCACCGCGTTCAACGCCCAGAAAAAGGGTACGATCAGCGGCAAGGGCGTGCTCAACAACCGCATCTCCGAGCATATCTTCACGCTGCTCGGGATGATCGGGGTGCCGACGCACTTCATCCGCCGTCTCAACATGCGCGAGCAACTCATTCGGCAGGTTGAAATTATTCCGGTCGAAGTGGTGATCCGCAACGTCGCTGCCGGCTCGCTGTCGACGCGCCTGGGGATCGAGGAAGGCACCCAGCTGCCGCGCACGATCATCGAATATTACTACAAGGACGACGCGCTCGGCGATCCGATGATCACCGACGAGCACATCGCCGCGTTCGGCTGGGCCAGCCAGGAGGAGATGCACGACATCGCCGACCTGGCGATCCGCGTGAACGATTTCCTGTGCGGGCTGTTCGCCGGGATCGGCATCCGGCTGGTCGACTTCAAGCTCGAATTCGGCCGCATCTGGGACAATGACTATGGCCGGGTGATTCTCGCCGACGAGATCAGCCCCGATGGGTGCCGGCTGTGGGACATGGAAACCAACGAGAAGCTCGACAAGGACCGGTTCCGCCGCGATCTCGGCGGCGAGGTCGAAGCTTATCAGGAGGTTGCGCGTCGTCTTGGCCTGCTGCCCGAAGGGGCCGACAGCGCCGTGCTCGACCTGGAGAGCCACCGCAAGCGTCGCGGCAAGTAGCGCCGGCGGCACCGCGCGCCACCGCGCCACGGTGAACGTCGCTCAACGCCGAAATCCGCCGCCATCTTAGCGGCTCGTTAACCCTGTCCGGTTACGAACTGTGCCCGAGATCAAGCTCTTGGGGGCAGCGACACGTCATGCGTAACTATCTTCTTCTCGCCTCGGCCAGCATGCTCGCGGCATGCGGCGGCGGCGCCGGGGTCCAGACCGTCGGCGGCGGCTCGGTCGGCACATCGACCCCCACCCCGACGGGTACCTTCGTCAGCCCGACCGAGGTCAAGACCTATGCCGGTCTCGGCGTCGCGCAGCATTACGAATATTACACCCGCTCGGACAGCAGCGGACAGGGCGGCCAGCTCTATGCCGGCGACGCCAACACGGTGCGCGACAGCGGCATATCGGTGACCTACAATCCGCGCGACGCGATCTTCGACCTGACGATTCAACGTAACAAGGCAGTCGTCTCGGTCACCGCCGACCGCTTCCAGGATCCCGCGCATCGCACCAATTTCGGCGGCGCGCTCGAGCCGCAGGCCGGCGTTCCCAACCTCAACCTGCCGAGCGACAAGGGAATCCAATATCTCCAATCGGGCACCAGCACGGGGGTCCAGCTCGCGACCTATGCCGGCGCATCGAGCTACGTGGTCGGCGCCCAGGGCTATTCAGCGACCACCCAGACCTTCTTTTACCAGAAGCCCGGTACGACGACGAAATATGTCACCTATGCCGGCTACGTCCGCAACACGCTGAGCGTGTCGCAGCAGACCGATCCGGGCTCCGCCACGCCCTATCTGCGCAACAACTATTCGCTCGATCGCGCGCTGTTCGTTTACGGCGAAACGACCAACAACAGCGCGCTGCCGACCAGCGGCACCGGTACCTATACCGGCGACATGCTGGCAACGGTGGTGTTCAACCCGTTGCTCGACACCGCGCCGAACACGCCGACCTATATGCAGTGGATCAGCGGCACGCAGAGCAGCGTCGTCGATTTCGGCAAGAAGACGGTCGCGACGACGCTGAACGGCACCGTCACCGCACCGGCGTTCGACGCCTATACCAACGGCACGGTTTCGTTGCCGGCCGGCTCGACCTTCACCGCGCATGCCAGCAGCACGATCGATCTTATCGGCAAGGGCGGCTTCACCGGCACTTTCGGCGATGCCAGCTTCGTGCGACCGGGAATGAGCAACTTCAACGTGGTGATCGCCGGTTCGAGCATCGATGGCGGCTTCTACGGCCCCAACGGCGAAGAAATCGGGGCGGGCTATCGCATCGTCGGCGGCACACCCGACCAGCGCATCGACATCCTCGGCGTCCTGACGGGCAAGAAATAATGCAGCCGCTGCTGGCGGCGCTTCTCGCGCTGCCCGCACTGCTCCTGACGGCCGGCCCGGCAAGCGCCGAGTCGATCCTCGACCAGTGCGTGTCACAGACCTGCAAGGCGCGACTGACCGCCGACGAGGTGCTCAACGAGGCCCAGAAACTGGTCCTTGCCAAGCGCTTCGACGAAGCCAGGCCGCTGATCGCCGCACTCGCCGCGGTGCCGTCGCTGCACTTCGAGACGCGGTTCCTGACCGGTTATGTCGCCGAGCAGACCGGCGACTACAGACATGCCGAGGCGATCTTCCGCGAGATCCTGGTCGACGATCCGAAGCAAACCCGCGTGCGGCTCGAACTGGCGCGCACGCTCCTGGCGATGGGCAAGACACAAAAGGCCGACCACCAGTTTCGCCTCGCCGCACAGGCGCCCGACCTGCCACCCGAGATTACCCGCACGATCCGGTCGGTGCGCAACATCATCCGCTCGAAGCGTGCGTGGACGCTCGATGTCGCGCTCGGCATCGCGCCCGACACGAACATCAACAACGCGACCGGCGCGGACAGCATCACGGTGCTGTTCGGCACCCAGCCGATCCCGCTGATGCTCAATGCCAGTGCCCAGGCGAAATCGGGCGTCGGCATCAACGGCACGATCGATTCGGGGCTGCGCCTGCCGATCGCCAAGGATACCTTGCTGCTGGTCGATTTCGATGCCGCCGGGACCTTCTACAAGACCAGCGCGTATAACGACGTGTCGGTCGAGGTCGCCGCCGGCCCCGAATTCAAGCTGTCGGAAAAGCTGCGCATCCGGGCCGAGGGCGTGGTCGGCCAGCGCGACTTTGGCGGCAGCGTGATCAGCCGACAGGTCGGCATCAAGAGCGGCGCCGAATATAATATCAGCGACAGCCAACGACTCGGCTTCCAGGTCGATGCCCGGCACACCACGGCGTTTTTCGATCATGGCTATGACGGCTGGCAGGTCGGCGGATATGCGACCTACGAGCGCGTCGTGGCGCGCTCGATGATCGCCTCGGCCAACATTTTCGTGCGACGCGACGACCTCGCCGACCCGGCCTATGCCAATACCGAAATCGGCGGCGTGATCGGATTGGGTGGCGAACTGCCCAAGGGCTTCAATTTCGGCGTCAGCGGGGGCGTGTCGCATGCCGGATACGACGCTGCGTCATTCTTCTTCTCGCTCGATCCGCGCCGGGATTGGCGGTACAATGCGCGGCTGACCCTCGGCAACCGCGCGATCAAGCTGTGGGGCTTCTCGCCGACCTTCAGCGTCACCTATGCCCGCAACGATTCATCGATCACCTATTACACGACGCAGCGCACGCGCTTCCGCTTTGCGCTGGCGCGCTATTTCTAAAGCGGGAGGCGTTTGATCCGACGCGGATCCCGCTCGATATCTCTTGTTGTCGCGTGATCAATTGCGAAAAACGGTACCCGCTTTGTCGCATCGCGCTCCAGCGAACAGGGCTCGCCAAGCTGCGAGCCCCGCCCTGCCCCGCTTAGCGACGCTCGCCGAAGATGTTGAGCAGCATCTGGAACAGGTTGATGAAGTTCAGGTAGAGCGACAGCGCGCCCATCACCTGCAGCTTCGCTGCCGCCTCGGTACCGCCATAGACGGCATATTCGGCCTTCATGCGCTGCGTGTCCCACGCCGTCAGCCCGACGAAGATCGCCACGCCAACGATCGAGATCGCCAGATTGAACGCCGACGAGGCGAGGAAGATGTTCACCACGCTGGCGACGATGATGCCGATCAGGCCCATCACCAGGAACGAACCGATCTTCGAGAGATCGCGGCCGGTAGTATAGCCCCACAGGCTCATGCCGAGGAACATCGCCGCCGCGACGAAAAAGGCCTGGGCGATGCTCGCCCCGGTAAACACCAGGAAGATGCTCGCCATCGATACGCCCATCACCGCGGCGAAGCCGTAAAAAGCGGTACGGGCACCGGCGTCGGTCATCCGCTCGATGCGGAAGGTGAAGAAGAACACAAAGGCGAGCGGCGCGAAAATCGCAACCCATTTGAGCGGGGTACCGAAGATCAGCGCGGTGAGCACGGGTGTCCCGGCGACAATCGCGGCGACGAGCCCCGTGATGATCAGGCCGAAGCCCATATGACGATAGATGCCTAGCATATAGGCACGCAGCCCGGCGTCATAGGCGGCGCCGGTTGCGTGCGGCCGTGCCGGAGAGGTGAAAGGCTGGTTCACGAAACAATCCTCAATCCATGAATGATCAGGGATCGAGCAGTCTCGTTGCAATGTTCAGGGGGTGGTGGAGATGTCCCCTGACGGCACCGAGCATGCTCGATGCGGTCCGACATCACGTCCGGAAATTTCCGGCCGCCAGAGGGGCCCGGCCCGCAATTGTCATATCGGTGAGAATGCGCGACATTTCAAGTCTGGCGACACCGCACCCGGCGCGCAGGCCAACCAATCGGCACCGCCTCGCAACAGAGGCCGCTCACTTCCGAATATTCTTTGACTGACCCGTCAGTCATGAATTAACCCGCGTGCTGCCGTGCTGATCGAGTCGGGAAAGGGGACGCTTCATGAGCGGAAGCCGCTCGCGTCGACAGACTGTGACGCCGCTGTGCCTGTCGCTCGCGCTCGCCGGCTGCACCGTAGGCCCTGCCTATCACCCGCCGCAGGTCGCAATGCCGGCGCACTTCTCCCCGACAGCGATGAATGACGCCGGCGACCTCGCGCACTGGTGGCACGGCTGGAACGACGTCGAACTCGACCGACTGGTAGTCCGCGGGCTCGCGCAGAATCTCGACCTCGCCCAAGCGGCGGCGCGGGTGCGCGAGGCGCGCTGGCAGGTTACGATCGCCGGCGCGACTGGCAAGCCGCAACTTTCCGCCGAAGGCAGCGCGTCGCGCACCCGGCTGAGCCGCAACTCATCGATCGGCAGTATCGCCAGCGGCCCGGCGGGGCTCGCTGGCGCAGGACTACCCGGTAGCGATTTTTCCAGCTTTCGCACCGGCTTCGACGCAGCATGGGAGATCGACCTGTTTGGCGGCACGAGACGCGCGGTCGAAGCGGCGGCGGCGCGCGCCGAGGCGGCGGAATGGAATCGCCGCGACGCACAACTGGTACTGATCGCGGAGATCGCCGACAGCTATCTGCAATATCGCGCGGTCCAGGCGCGAATCGCCATCGCCGATGCCGACCTGACGGCGGCGCGCGATCTGCACGACGTGATCGCGGCGCGCACCGGTGCCGGCCTGGGCAATACGCTCGACCTGCGCCGCCAGGAGCAAGTCGTCGCCGGTGCGAGTGCGTCACGCGCAACGCTGGACGCCGAACGCGACGTCCTGCTTCATGCGCTGGCGTTGCTGCTCGGTGGCGCCCCCGATCTGCTTTCGCACGAACTCGCCGATGGACCGCTGGCCGCCACTGCGCCGCCAGCAATCGGCCCCGGCCTGCCGTCCGAGCTGCTGAAGCGGCGCCCCGACATTCGCGCGGCCGAGCGACGGCTGGCGGCGGCGAGCGCCGACATCGGCGTGGCGACCGCCGATCGTCTACCCAGGCTCAACCTGACGGGCGCGGCCGACCTCGTCTCTACCGCGCTTGCCCGGTTGATCTCGGGTGACAGCGCACAACTCAGCCTCGCCGCCGGCGTGACCGCGCCGCTGCTCGACGGCGGGCGCGGCCGCGCGACGGTGCGGCTGCGCGAGGAAGCCTATCGCGAGGCAGAACTGGGCTGGCGCGGCACGGTCCACGCCGCGCTGCGCGACGTCGCCGACGCGCTCAGCCGGCAGAACGCCGATCGTGGACGACTTGCGGCGCTCGGCGCCGCCGACGCCGCCGCGCGCGACGCGCTCGACACCAGCCGGGTGCGCTATCGCGCCGGGCTGACGCCGTTTCTCGACGTACTCACCGCCCGGGCCAGCAGCCTCGCCGCTTCCGACGCGCTGGCGCAGGCGCGCGCGGCGCGCGATCGCGACATGGTCGCGTTGTTCAAGGCGCTTGGCGGCGGCTGGCAGGAAGACGCGATGGAGAAGGCATCATGAGCGAAACCGCGCCACAAGCGGATGATCAGCCACCAGGCGGCGCTACCCGCCTGCTGATCGTCGGCGCGATCCTCGTCGCGCTCGTTGTCGCGGGCCTGCTCACCTGGCTGTCGCTGCGTCCAACGCGCGGCAGCGAGGACGATTTCACCGGCTATGTCGTCGCCGATACCCTCTTTCTCTCCGCGCCGGTCGCCGGCACGGTCGAGCAACTGTGGGTCGCGCGCGGGCAGCGAGTCGCGGCCGGCACGCCGTTGTTCCGGATCGACCCGACCTCGCTAAACGCGCGCGCCGAGCAAGCACGGGCGCAGATCGGCCAGGCGGCGGCCGGTGCGGATGCCGATCGCGCCGCGCTGGCCCGCGCCCGCGCCGCCTATGCCAATGCCGCGGCCGAGGCGGGACGCGCCGCTGCCGACCTCGCAAGATATCAGGCGGCCGAGCACGCCAAGACCGGCGCGGTTGCCGCACAGCAGCTCGACCAGGCGCGCATCGCCGCGCAAAGCGCCGCCCGGCAGCGCGACGCCGCGCGCGACGATATTGCTGCGGCACAGGCGCGCATCGCCGCCGCCCAGGCGCAGGTCGTCGGCACCCGCGCCGGGCTGACCGACGCCCAGCGCCAGGTAACCCAGCTCAGCCCCGCAGCGCCGGTTTCCGGCACGATCGACGACACGCTGTACCAGCGCGGCGAATGGGCGCCCGCCAATGCCCCGGTCATCAGCCTGATCCCCGACGGGCAGGTCAAGGTGCGCTTCTATGTGCCGCAGGGGCTGGTCGATCATTATCGCCCGGGGACGCGGGTCGCCATCGCCTGTGACGGCTGTGCCGGCGGCATGACGGCGACGATCGATCGCATCGCCGCGCGCCCGGAATATACCCCGCCGGTGATCTACAGCCTGAAGACGCGCGACAAGCTGGTGTTCATGGTCGAGGCGGTGCCGGCCCAGCCGCGCCAGCTCGTGCCCGGCCAGCCGATCGACGTGACGCCAGCGGCGCGGCGGCCATGACGGCGGCGATCGACGTCCACGGCCTCAACAAATGGTTCGGCGACAAGCATGTCGTTCGCGACGTCTCGATCAGCGTCGGCGAGGGCCGGATCACCGGTTTCCTCGGCCCCAACGGCTCGGGCAAGACGACGACGCTGCGCATGTTGTGCGGGCTGCTCACGCCCAATAGTGGCGAGGGCACCGTGCTCGGCCGCGACTTCCGCCGCGACAGCGAGGCGATCAAGCGCGAAACCGGCTATATGACGCAGCGCTTCTCGCTCTACGAGGACATGACGATCGCGGAGAATCTGCGCTTCGTCGCACGCGTCTATGCGCTTGACCGGCGCCCACAGCGGGTCGCCGAGGCGCTCGAACGGCTCGGCCTTAGCGACCGGCGCGATCAGCTTGCCGGCGCGCTGTCGGGGGGCTGGAAACAGCGCCTCGCGCTCGCTGCGGCGACCTTGCACGATCCTCGACTGCTGTTGCTCGACGAGCCGACCGCCGGAGTCGACCCCAAGGCGCGGCGCGAATTTTGGGACGATATCCATGCGCTCGCCGCGGCTGGCATGACCGTGCTGGTCTCGACGCATTATATGGACGAGGCGGAGCGCTGCCACGATATCGGCTATATCCTGCATGGCCGGCTGATCGCACGTGGCACGGCGGCCGAGATAATCGCCGGCTCGGGCCTCGTCACCTTCAAGGGGACCGGCCCCGATCTCGACCGCCTCGCACCACGCATCGCCGCCGCGCCCGGCGTGATCAGCGCCTCGGCATTCGGCGCGGCGATCCATGTCAGCGGCACCGACCGTGCCGCGCTCGACAGCGCCATGGCGCCGTGGCGCGGCACCGATTATCACTGGCAGGAAGTCCCTGCCTCGCTTGAGGATGTCTTCATCCAGCTGATGGGGCGCGAGACCGACGCGCGCTACGCGGCATGACGCGCTTCTCGATCCTGCGCGTGTTCGCGGTGATGGCCAAGGAATTCACCCAGCTGCGCCGCGACCGCGTGACCTTCGCGATGATCCTGGGAATCCCGATCATGCAGCTGCTGCTGTTCGGTTATGCGATCAACAACGATCCGCGCCATCTGCCGGCGGCGGTGGTGTCGCACGATACCGGGCCGCTGGCGCGCGCGGTGATCAGCTCGCTCGAACGCACCACCTATGTCGATGTCCGCTACCTGCCGCGCTCCGAAGCTGACATGGACCAGCTGATCCGGCGCGGCAAGGTGATCCTGACGATCACCATCCCGCCGGATTTCTCGCATCGTGTGCTCCGCCGCGACCATGCGCAGATCCTCGCCGAAGCCGATGCCTCCGATCCGGTCACCGCAGCGGGCGCGCTCGGCGCGGTCGCGCAGTTGCCGGTCGAGGCGCTGCGTCACGATCTGACCGGGCCGGTCGCGGCCGCCGCGACGGATCCGCCGTTCGAGGTGGTGGTGCACCGGCTCTACAACCCCGAGAACATCACTTCCTACAATATCGTGCCCGGGCTGCTCGGCATCATCCTCTCGCTGACGCTGGTGATGATGACGGCGATGGCGGTGACGCGCGAATATGAGCGCGGGACGATGGAGAGCCTGCTCAGCACGCCGGCGCGGCCGACCGAGATCATGGTCGGCAAGCTTGTCCCCTATGTGCTGGTCGGCATCGTCCAGACTTTGGTGATCCTCGGCGCGGCGCGCCTGCTGTTCGCGGTGCCGATGGCGCAGAGCGCGGCGGGATGGACCGCGCTGGTCGTCGGGATCATCATGTTCATCATCGGCAATCTCGCGCTCGGCTATTTCATCTCGACGCTGGCGCGCAGCCAGCTCCAGGCGATGCAGATGTCGTTCTTCTACATGCTCCCGTCGATCTTCCTGTCGGGTTTTGCCTTTCCCTTTTACGGCATGCCGGGCTGGGCGCGCGCGATCGGCGAGGTGCTGCCGGTCACCCATTTCCTGCGCATCGTGCGCGGCGCGCTGCTCAAGAACCAGGTGATGGCCGACATGACCGGCGAACTCGTGCCGCTCTTCGCCTTCGTGCTGGTCGTCGCCGTCGCCGCTGTCGCGCGGTCGCGCACCACGCTGGACTGAGACGCGAGATGACAAAAACCAGCATCAGCCGGCAGGACAAGGCGCAACAACGCCGAGGCGCCATCGTCGCGGCAGCGCTCGCCGAATTTACCGCACACGGCTTCGCGGCGGCGCGGATCGACGACATTGCGGCACGTGCCGGCGTCGCCAAGGGCACGGTGTTCCTGCATTTCGCCGACAAGCAGCAATTGTTCGAGGGCATGGCACGTGCGGTGCTCCAGCCCTGGGTCGAGCGGATCGACGCGATGACCCCGTTGCCGGGTGCGTCGGTGCGCGCGACGATCGAGGGACTGTTGCTGCCGCTACTCGACGAAATCCCGCGCCAGGGCGGCGGCGTGATCCGACTTTTCATCAGCGAAGGGATGCGCTTTCCGCGTCTCGCCGAATATTATCACCGCGAAATATTGTCACGGGTCCTGGGGCGGATGCGCGTGCTGCTCGCGGTCGCGGCGCAGCGCGGTGAACTGACAGATCCGGCGATCGCGACAATGCCGCAACTGATCGGCGCACCGCTGGTCATCGGCACCTTGTGGCATGGCCTGTTCGAACGACTCGAGCCGCTCGATCTCGCAGCGCTGGTGCGGACCCAGCTCGATTGCCTGTTCAGAGAGGTCGGGTGACGTCGCGCCCCCACCCCTGCCGCGAGCCGGCGTGGGCAAGAAACTGAACCGCCGGCGGCTCAGTCCTTGACGCGAAACCCGCAGATGATGCCGAAGATGAAGGCGCTGACCAGTGACAGCTGCACCCAGCCCTGTGGGTCGCTCCACCCGAAATATTGCCCACCGAACGCGAACAGCGCGATGAACAGGACCATTGCCAGACCGGCCATGCCCCCACACTCCTGTACACCCGCCGCGCCCCATCGCCTGGCGGCAAAGCCGAGGCTGATCCCGAGACGTAAATTTTCCATGAAGCTTGCCCCGCGCGCGCGCCCTCGTCATAGCGACGGCCACCGCGCAACCGGGGAATCGGCCATGAAGCTTCGTATCGTCGTCACGCTCAAGCCGGGCGTGCTCGATCCGCAAGGCAAGGCAATCCACAAGGCATTGAAGGGACTCGGCTTTGGCGGCGTCAACGACGTACGTGCCGGCAAGCTGATCGAACTCGATGTTGCCGACGATACCGATGACGCTACGATCGACGCGATGTGCCGGCAGTTGCTCGCCAATACGGTGATCGAGAATTACCGGGTGGAGCGGGCATGAAGACCGCGGTCATCGTCTTTCCGGGATCGAACTGCGATCGCGATCTGGCGGTGGCGCTGCGCCACGTCACCGGCACCGCGCCGACGATGGTGTGGCACGGCGACAGCGCGCTGCCCGACGGGCTCGGTCTGATCGCCCTGCCCGGCGGTTTCTCCTATGGCGATTATCTGCGCTCGGGTGCGATGGCGGCACGCTCGCCGATCATGCGCGCGGTGGTCGAGGCGGCGGGCCGCGGCGTGCCGGTGCTCGGCATCTGCAACGGCTTCCAGGTGCTGACCGAGGCGGGGCTGCTGCCCGGCGCGCTGATGCGTAACGCCGGCCTCAACTTCGTCTGTCGCGACGTCGCGCTGACCGTGACCAACGCCCAATCGATCTTCACCGCGCGCTACGCGCAGGGCGAGGCGATCAGCCTGCCGGTCGCGCATCATGACGGCAATTTCAGCGCCGATGCCGCGACACTCGACCGGCTCGAAGGCGAAGGCCGCGTCGCGCTGCGCTATGCCGAGGACGTCAACGGGTCGGCGCGGCAGATTGCCGGCGTGCTCAACGCGGCGGGCAATGTGCTCGGCATGATGCCCCACCCCGAGCGCCGGATCGAGCCCGCGCATGGCGGGACCGACGGCCTTCGGCTGTTCGCCGGACTGCTGGAGACGATTGCGGCCTAGGTTGGATACCTGGCCGGTAATATCGACGTCGTCTCAAATATGTAATCGATCCGATACGGATTCTGTTGTGGCTTGCACGTCCGCGGCCAACGCATATGATCGCCCCAACATCCCGGTATTGCCGCTCGGCAGGATGTGATCACTATTTGCTCGATCGTCCGCGTGATTGCCACGGGCAACGATCATATCAACACGCGGGGGCGGATTTGGCACGAATTCGGCAGATGGGCACCTGCACCTTTCGTGCGCCTGCGACCGGCCGATGACCTCCCGTTCAGCGCGGCATCGCCCGCCCGGTTCCAACGCCGAAGGCGGCGGCCAAACCGCAAACCTCCCGACAACCGACTGGTAGCGAGAAGGGCTTCCCGATGAAAAGATCCGATCCAGTCACCCGTCTGACGCCCGAGGAACAGGCACTGGTCGCGCAGCTGAATGCGACCAGCGACCGCAAGACGGTTTTGGCCGAGTTGAAAACCAATCTTCAGACCGCGATCGAGATCGAGCTCGCGACCATCCCGATCTATCTCTACGCCTATTATTCGATCCAGCGGAACGCGACCAGCGGCGAGAGCATCGACCGTGCCCAGGCCTTTGCCAACAAGGCCGGCGGCGTGATCATGAGCGTCGCGGTCGAGGAGATGCTGCACATGTCGCTCTCGTCGAACGTGCTGTTCGCGATGGGCGTCGCACCACAAATCTATCGCCACGCACCCAAGGCCTATCCGACCGGCCTGCCCTATCACAATCCGCAGGGGCCGAAGGGACCGAACGGCGAAACCGCGGTGCTGATCCCGCTTGCAAAGCTGAGTTTCGAGCAGCTGTGGCACTTCCTGCAGATCGAATATCCCGAGCAGTGGACATCATTGCCACAGGACCGCAACTGGCAGACGATCGGGCAATTCTATTCCTACATCCGCTGCCTGATCCATACGAAATTCCTGACCGACGCCGATTTCCAGCAGGGCGCCGCCGCGATGGCAATCCAGCCCTACAACTACTCGCCGAACAACGTCGACACGATTTACCCGTCGGGCAAGTTCGATCCGTGGAAACCGGCGCCCCCCGGCCCCGCACCGGCCTGGACCGCCGCCGACGGCTACCCTTCCGCCGCCGAAGCCGCGCATTATCCCGACCAGGGCGACAGCCATGCGGGGCACGCCGAACTTGTCAGCGTCGCGTCGATCGCCGACGCGGCGTGCGCGATCGACACGATCTGCGACCAGGGCGAAGGCTATCCAGTGCCCTATCTCGGCCCGGAGAATGACGACGACCCGTCAAAGGGTGAGCAGTCGCATTATGTGAAATTCCTCAACCTGCAGGCGCATTATGCCGATTATGCCACGACCACGGAGACGCTGCCGGTCGATCCGCCGCCGCCTGTGCCGTTGCTGCCGAGCGTCACCGATGCGGAGCTGGCGGCCGCGGGGCTGGTCATCGCCTTTCCCGACAACCCGACCAGCGCGGGATACCCGGCGGAATATCAGGCGATCGCCGATTTTTGCAGCGCGTGCTTCCAGTATATGCTGATCATGAGCGAGACGATCTACCGCGTCCCGCCGCAGCAGCAGAAGCTGTTCTTCAACGAGGGCCTGCACCGCTCGATGATCTGGGTGCTCGACAAATATATCCGCACCATCCGCCAGATCCCGCTCGCAGACGGCAGTTTCATGGGGCCGGTGTTCGAGGATGTGGACCTCGGCTCGCGCAAACAATCCTATGCCGGGCTGACCGAGATCGGCGCCAAGGCGATCGACGCGGCGGATGCGATCCTCGCCAAGGTCGACCCCGACGATCCGCTGGTAACGGTGATGGGCAACGTCAAATATTATATCGGCGTGGCGACCCCCCAGCCGAAGAGTGGCGCGGGCAACCCGGCCCATCTCCCCGATGTCGCGCCCTATTGGCGCGGCTGACCGGCCTCCTTCACCTTTCGCATTCGTAAAGGAAACGACCATGCCCCATCCCGACAAGCCATCCGCCGCGGCGATTCCCGGCGTGCCGGTGCCTCGGCCCTACCCCTATGCGGATTCACCGGCCTTTCCCCAGACCATCGGCACGGTGCCGGATGGGATGCCGCTCCATGCGTGCATGGGCCTGAACAGTTGCCAGGGCAGCGACCGTTTCGGCACCAGCGGGCCGCCAGGCGGGTCGCCCAATAATTGTGCCGGCCAGGGCTATTGCTCGACCGCCGTCACCCACACCTGCCATGTGCAGAACGACTGCCGCAACCAGGGCGGTTGCGGCCTGTATGGCACCGGCGAGGAGATGGACAATGCCGGTCATAACGACTGCAAGTCGCTCGGTTCCTGCGCCACACCGATCAATGCCGAGCGGTTCAGCACCAACGGCCCCAATCGCGGCAAGAGCGTTTGGGCGCGGGCGCGCAAGGTGTTCGAGGAAAAAGCCTGGCCGGCGCTGCGCCAGGAATTGCTCGAGAAGCAGGCCAGGGGCGAGGTGCCGGCGGGTCAAGCGCTGCCAGGTACGCTCGGCCATCCACCGGCCGGCTTTGCCGATACCGGCCCGACCTATTTGTGGATCAGCAACGACAATATCTCGCGCGGCAACATGACCGCGTGCGGGGCGAGCGGGATGAGCGGCGCAGGCGGGTGCAGCTAGCGCGATGATCGCCGGCCTGCCGAAACTGGGGCTCGGCCTCGGGCTGCGCAACGTCCATTTCGAGCACATCCTAAGCGCATGGCCGGCAGTCGACTGGTTCGAGGCGATCTCGGAGAACTTCATGGATTCGGGCGGCAGGCCTCGCGCGGTGATCCGCGCAATCGCCGCGCATTATCCGATCGTGCTCCACGGCGTTTCGCTGTCGATCGGCAGTACCGACCCGCTCGATCGCGACTATCTCGCGCGGTTGAAGCAACTCGCCGCCGAACTCCAGCCGGCATGGATCAGCGATCATCTGTGCTGGACCGGGGTGCTCGGGCTGAATTCGCACGATCTGCTCCCGCTGCCGCTGACCGAGGCCAGCCTGGCCCATGTCGCGGACCGGGTAGCGCAGGTGCAGGACTATCTAGAGCGGCCGCTGATCCTCGAAAACCCCAGCAGCTATGTGCGTTTCGCGCATTCGACGATGGAGGAGCCCGAATTTCTCCGTCGGCTGGCTGAACGCACCGGGTGCGGGCTGCTGCTCGACGTCAACAATGTGTATGTCAGCTGTTTCAACGCCGGCACCGACCCGCTTGCCTATCTCGCGGCGTTTCCGTGCGAGCATGTCGTGCAGATGCATCTCGCCGGCCATCAGCATCATGGCACGCATATTATCGACACCCACGACCGACCGGTGCGGCCCGAGGTGTGGGCGTTGTTCCGCCGCGCCTGGGCGCGCACCGGTGGGGCAGCAACCCTGCTCGAATGGGACGGCGACATCCCGTCCTTTGCCGAGTGCCATGCCGAATTGCGCAAGGCCGAGCGCCATATGGGCAACGGGATCGATCCACCCGACCCAGCGCCTGCGAATATCGACGAGCGATGGATCGCGTCAAACCCCGTCAACTTTCTTGTGCCCGACGTGATGGCCGAAGCACGATGACGACCGAGACCTTGTCGCTCGACCAGCTGCAGCGGTGGATGCACGAGGCGCTCGTCTTTCCAGCGCGCGTCGCGGGGGAGCAGATCGACAGCTTGCTCAGTTCGTCGCCGCGACTGAATGGAGCGGCCGGCCTGGCGATTTATCAACGCGGCTATTTCCTGCGCATCGCCAGTTGCATGCGCGAGCAGTTTCCTGCGCTGTGCCACGCGCTCGGCGAGGCGCTGTTCGATGATTTCGTGGGCGAATATATCGCTGCCCATCCGCCCGCGAGCTACACGCTCTACGATCTGGGCCAGCGCTTTCCAGCGTATCTCGAAGACTCCCGCCCCGATCACGATGCGGCGACGGACGCGCGGGAGAGCTGGATCGACTTCATGATCGATCTGGCGCGCTTCGAGCGCGAGGTTTTTGTGCTGTTCGACGCGCCGGGACATGAGGGAAAGCGCTTCGCCGACGCAACGACGCGCGATGATGATTTGCGGCTACAGCCCTGCTTCAGGCTGGGCGCCTATCGCTTTCCTGTTGCGGCCTATTACCACGCGGTGCGCCAGAAGCAGTCGCCAGCGCAGCCCGCCGCCGCGACTCATTTCGTTGCCATGGTGCGAACCGACTATGTCACGCGGACCGTACCGCTCAACGCGGCGGAGCATTGTTTCCTGGCGGCAATGGCCGGCGGTGCTGGGGTAAGCGAAGCGATCGACGCCGTCGCGCGACATCTCGCAATCTCAGCCGACACGGTGCGCGATACCTGGACCGCCCCGCACGGTGCACGAGCACGCTGGATTGCGTGGGGCTTCTTCATTCCGGCGATGTGAGGTCGTGTCGTCGCGATCCGCGCCCAATCTTTCGCTTCCGGCACGGCGAGGATCGGTCAGATCGGCGCCGGCCAAAGCCGCCTAGAGTCGCGATGCGATTAAACTGAATTGGATCCCGCTCTATAATTCTTTGTTGTCGCGTGATTTATTGCGAAAAACCGGTTCCCACTTTTTCGCATCACGCTCTAGAGTCGCGCCACCGCTCGACGCAGTTTTCGTATGAGCACCGGATCATGCGGCACGCCGTCGAACGCTTCTCCGGCGAGCGCCATCAGGCGCACCGCGCCGAAACTCGCCGCAAGCCCCTTGAGCCGCGCGGCGGCGATGCGCCAATGGTCGCCGTCCTGCGCTGTTTCGAGGGCGGTCAGGCCGCGCTGCGCACCGTCGACGAACGCCTGGCGAAGCTCGGCGATGAGTTGTGGTTCGTCACCGACCGCAGCCGCCAAAGTCGCATCGATTGCACCGGGATCATAAGCCATGGCCGACCTTAATCCGGCGACCCTTAAGGCAAGGTTTCGCTAAATACTTCCCGCGCGCGAGAAATATGGTAAATGGCTGGGATGAATAGGGGATCACGCATCATCGATCTGCGCACGGGCACTGCGCCGCAGGTGGACGACGACCTGCTGCTGACCGAGGAATTGCCGCAGCCACCCGCCGCGATTGAGCCGCCGATGGTCGAAGAATACGCCTTGGAAGAAGAGGTTGCGCCAGCGCGCCGTGGCGTGATGCTGCCAATTGTCGGTGGTTTGGTCGTGCTTGGCTGGATTGGCGCAATGCTGTGGCTGGCGCGCACAGACCTGGCCGCGCTCGGTACGGTGGCGCTGGTGGAATTCATTGCAGCGCTCTGCGTTCCCCCTGCCCTGATCGCGATCTTGTTGGTGCTGGCGATGCGCACGAGCAGCGCCGAAGCGCGACGTTTCGGCGATGTCGCCCGGGCGATGCGCGCCGAAGCGGCGAGCCTGGAACGTACCGTGGCGGTGCTGTCAAACACCATCGCGACGAACCGCCAGAGCATCGCCGAGCAGACCAACGCGCTGATGACGATGGGCGACGGCGCGCTGACCAAATTGTCCGCGATCGGCATGGGCATGTCGGAACAGGTCGGCGTCGCCAACGAGCACGCGACCAAACTCGCCGAAGCGGCGTCGGGCGCACATTCGAGTTTATCGGTGCTGCTCGCTATTCTGCCGCGTGCGCATGGCGAAACCATCGACATGGCGCGGCAACTCGACGCGACCGGCGTATCGGCGACCGAGCGCGCCGCCGCGCTCGGCGCCGAACTGAGTGCGCTGGCTGAGCGCGGGCGCGAGGCAGAGGATATCGCCGGTGGGGCGGCGCAGAAGCTGGCCGCGCATCTCGCGCGCATGGAAGCAACGAGCGAGACGGCGGGCGCGCGGCTCGAAGCCGTCACCGGCGAAATGTCGACGGCGGTCGATGCGCTGCTCGGTCGCACCGCAGGGGCCGTCGACGAAGCACGCAAGGGCATCGCCGCGCAGGGCGACGCCATGCTGGCCATGCTCAGCGCCAACCAGGCCGCGCTCGACAGCGCGGGTCGCGACAGCGCGGAGGTATTGGCCGAACGTATTGCGTCGATTGAAGGCCAGATCGAGCGACTTGCCGCGCGCCTGGGCGAGCAGCGCGAGGCCGGCGATACGATGCTCGGCGACCTGGACCGGGGGATCACCGCAGTGTCCGCGCGGATCGATGATCTCCACGGGCGGGGAATCGAACGCACCCAGACCCTTGCCGCTTCGATCAGCGCGCTCGGCGGGTCGGCCGATGCGATGACGGAGGCGCTCAAGACCGGCGATGCCATGGCGACGAGCGCGATCGACACAACCGAACGGTTGCTCCTCGCGCTTGATGCGGCAGCGCGCGAGATCGACGAGACACTGCCGGACGCGCTCGTCAGGCTCGACACGCGGATCGCCTCCAGTCGCAAGGTCGTCAGTGATGCCAAGCCGGAGCTGATGGCGCTGGTGACCGCGGCCGAAAGCACGCACGACGCGATCGAGGCGATCGCGCAGGTCATCGCGGGCCAGCGCACGACACTCGACACGCTGTCGCGCAGCCTGCTCGAAACGCTGACCAGCGGCCGTGAAAAGGCCGATGCCTTGGGCGTCATGGTCGAAGAGACGATTGGCCGCACGCATCGCTTTGCCGAAGAGGCGGCACCGCGCCTGGTCGAGGCATTGCTGCGGGTCCGCGATACGGCGAGTGCGGCGGCGGACCGCGCGCGCGAGACACTGGCGACCGTCATCCCCGAGGCCGCAATGGCACTGGAGAAGGAAAGTGCCGCGGCCATGCGCCGCGCTACCGATACGGCCCTGACCGAGCAGATCGCGGCAATCGGCGAAGCTGCCGACGCCGCGGCGGACGCAGCGGCGAGGGCATCCGAGCGGCTGACGCAACAAATGCTCAAAATCGCCGATTCCACTGCGATGGTCGAAAGCCATATCGAGGATGCGCGTGCCGAACGCGAAAAGGCCGACAAGGACAGCTTCGCCCGGCGTGTGTCCCTGCTGATCGAAGCGCTAAACTCGGCGTCGATCGATATCGCCAAGTCGTTCTCGACCGAAGTGTCGGACAGCGCCTGGGCCGCCTATCTCAAGGGCGACCGCGGTGTGTTCACGCGCCGCGCGGTGCGATTGCTCGATGCCGGCGAAGCGCGCGAGATCGCGCGTCTCTACGACAGCGACAGCGAATTTCGCGAACAGGTCAACCGCTACATTCACGACTTCGAAGCAATGTTGCGCACCATTCTCGCGCAACGTGACGGCTCGCCGCTCGGCGTGACCTTGTTGTCATCGGATATGGGCAAGCTTTACGTCGCGCTGGCGCAGGCGATCGAGCGGTTACGCACCTGAGACTTATTACCCCTGCAAAAGCAAGTCGGGGTTTATCAAGATCAGATCTGGAATCGGCAGTGGTCCACGTTCGCGACGCTCGGCGAACTACGCGTGACCGAAACCACTGACGGCACGACGCCCGAAACCGGGGCGACGCTCGACCAACGGGTTGGCCTCGCGTTCCAGCAGCGACAATGTGCTCTCGAAAGTCGGACGCAGTTCGACGACATGCTGCAGCGCCTGACTCGGCGTGTCGTGGCGTTCGACGCAATCGCGTGCGATCGTTTCGATCCGCTCCGCGATCAGCGCGAGGGGTTCGGCTCCGAACTGGCGCGCCTCGCCCTTCAGTGTGTGCGCTGGGATGACGATCGCCGCTGCGTTCTGTGCACGCATCGCAGCCTCGATCGCGGCAACCGATTTGACGCCATCCTCGCGAAAATAACCCAGAATGCGGACGAACCCGGCGCCCAGTTCGCTGCGCGCACGAGCGAACGCTGTCCAGTCGACCAGATCGGCTTCGTCAGTTGACACCATGGTCTCCCTGCTGAGCAGCCGACGGGAATGGCCGCAAGAGCAAACCCCGTTCTATGCAACAGATGTAAATGACCGGTTGACGTGGCGGACGAATTTCACCGCTCGGTGCACATCAAGTTATTGTCAGCACTCGATATGTCCGATTCGGCTTGAAACCATAACCGCGCCTGCGGTTACTGCTTTCCAAATGGGTTCTTCGGCGCGCGCAGGTTCAGGCGTATCGGCACCGCGCCGAAGCCGAGATCGCGGCGAATCCCGTTGATGATATAGCGCTGATAGCTCATCGGCAGTTGGTCGACGCGCGTGCCGAACAGCACAAAGCCCGGTGGCCTTGTCTTCGCCTGGGTCAGGTAGCGTAGTTTGATCCGCTTGCCACCCGGCGCGGGCGGCGGATTGGTCTCGACCGCGCGTTCGAACCAGCGGTTGAGTTCGCCGGTACCGATCCGCTTCGACCATGCAGCGCGCGTCTCGAACGCGACCTGCAGCAGGACGTCCAGCCCCTTGCCGGTTGCCGCCGATACGGTGAGCAGCGGCACGCCCTTGACCTGTGACAGTCCCTCTTCAAGCGCGGCACGGACACCATTGAACAGCTTCGAGGCGTCTTCGGCGACATCCCATTTGTTGAGCGCCACGACCAGCGCACGCCCCTCTTCGAGTACGGCGGATGCAATGCGCAAATCCTGCGCCTCAAGCCCGCGCGTCGCGTCGAGCAACAGCACGACGACCTCGGCAAAGTCGATGGCATGGCGGGCATCGGCGACCGAGAGCTTCTCGAGCTTGTCCTGCACAAGTGCGCGCTTGCGCATGCCAGCGGTATCGATCAGCCGTACCGCGCGATCGCGACCTTCCCTGGGGTCGGGCCACATCCAGTCGACGGCGATCGAATCGCGCGTGATGCCCGCTTCGGGTCCGGTGATCAGCCGATCCTCACCGAGCATGCGGTTGATCAACGTCGACTTGCCAGCATTGGGACGGCCGACGATCGCCAGCTTGAGCGGCGCGTCGGGATTATCCTCGTCATCATCATCGACGACACCTTCGTCGTGCGGAAGATCGACATAGGGGACCAGCGCCTCGACCAGATCACCCATGCCCTCGCCGTGCTCGGCCGACAACTGGACTGGATCACCGAAGCCGAGCGAAAGGGATTCGAGGATGCCGCTTTCGCCGGCACGACCTTCGGCCTTGTTGGCGACGAGGATGACCGGAATGGTCGCGCCACGCAGCCAGCGGGCGATTTCCTCATCCAGTGGCACGAGGCCGGCCCGCGCATCGATCATGAAGAGGGCGACGTCGGCCATCGCCACGGCGGCCTCGGTCTGCGCCCGCATGCGGCCGGGCAGCGTGGCTGCGGCATCCTCCTCATAGCCGGCGGTATCGACGACGCGGAATTCGAGGCCGACGAGGTTCGCGTCGCCCTCACGGCGATCACGTGTGACGCCAGGTCGGTCGTCGACCAGCGCAAGGCGCTTGCCGACCAACCGGTTGAACAATGTCGATTTGCCGACATTGGGGCGGCCGATGATCGCGACGACGGGAAGGGATGTCATGAGACAGCCCTTATCCCGTCCGGACGATCAGCGATAGGCGGTGATACGCCCCTTCTGGTCGAGCGTATAAAGCGTCGAGTTGGCGACGATCGGCCCGAGCGAGAATGGCTGCTTGGTCTCAATCACCTGACCAACCGTGCCGGTGTCGGTTGAGGCGAACGCAATCTCGCCCAGCGAGTTGGCAAGCACGAGGCGACCGCCGGCGAGCACCGGGCCGTACCAGGTGATCGGATCCTTGTGCTTCTTTTCGCTGCGATAATGACGCAACTGGCTGATCCAGCGAACCTTGCCGGTCGAGCGGGCAAGACACACCAGGCGCGCGTCGTCGGTGACGATGAAGACCCACTCGCCGACCACCCACGGCGTTGACAGACCGGCGAAATTCTGTTCCCACAGCCGCTGGCCGGAGGTGATCTCGAGCGCGACCATGCGGCCGCCCTGCCCCAGCGCAAAGACCACGCCGCGATCGATCACGGGATCGGCATCGATATCGGCGAGCGACGACACCGACGTGGTGACGCTGGAGCGCGACAGCGCGTCCTGCCACAGCGTGGTACCATTTTCGTAGCGATAGGCGTTGAGCTCACCGGAGGAGAAACCGGCAACCACAGTGCCCTGGCTGCTCGCCGGTGCGGCGACGCCGAACACGCCCTGGCTCTCGATCGAACCCTGCTGGGTCCAGCTCTGCTTACCGTCGGCCTGATTCAGCGCATAAAGCTGATTGTCCTGGCTGAGGACGTAAAGGTTGCCATTGGCGATGGTCGGCGACCCGCGCAACGGACCGCCGGGCTTGGTACGCCATTGCTCGGCGCCGGTCGTCGCGTTGAGTGCGACGACATCGCCCAGGCCGTCGGTGGCGTAAACCGCGCCAGCGTCATAGCTGACGCCGCCACCAAAGCGCGCCGAGCGATTGCGTTTGTCGCCCTTGGCAATCTCGGTCGACCATAATTTGCTACCGCTATCCGCCTTGAAAGCGTGAACCACGCCATCGACGTCCATCGCGAACAGTTTTCCGTCGGCAACGACCGGGGACGCGGCAAGGTGCTGACGGTTCGATCCGCCATCGATCTGCGCCGTCCAGGCGCGCGACACGGTGGCACCGAGCGCGAGGTGGCCGGTCGCCTTCGACGCGCTGCCACCGGGCTGCGCCCAGCTGTCATTCGCCTCGGCCGGCGGCAACAGCACCTGAACGTCGGCGATCGTGCGATCGGAGATAACGTCACTTTCCGAGGCGAGGATCGGAATCCGCTCACCGAGCACCGGCGTCTTGCGGCCATGGCCCTTGAGCGCTGCACACCCGCTCAACGCGAGCGCCGCGACGCCGACCAGCAGCATCCTGTTCCTGATCATCATTGCGCTTTCTTTTCCTGGTTGGCCGACGCGCCGAGCGTCGAGGCCATCTGCACCGCGCGTTGGCGGATCGATTCGGGGACGCCATCGTCGGTCGACATCTGGCTGAACAATGTGCGGGCGAGTTCGCGGCGATTCATCTGGAGATAAGCGGCGCCGACGAGTTCCCCGGCGCTGCCGAACCACGGATTGCCCTTCTGCGCCAGCAGCCGCAGACGCTCGACCACCACCTGCGGCTTGAGGCTGTCATATTCGGCGGTCGTCTGGCGGATCAGCGCCAGGTCGCGAAACGGCTGGGCGATCGACGGGTCCGCCGCAACCTCGGCGAACTTGGCAGCCGCCGCCTTCAGATCGTTCTTCTTGAGGAGGACATCGGCCTGCGAGAATTTGGCAACTGCACGATAGCCCGGTGAGCCCGACGCGGCGAGGTCGGTCAGAGTCGGCGCAGCCTGCGCATCCTTGTTGGCGGCTAGCTGGTCATAAGCGGCAAGCAGCTTTTCACCATCGGTGCTGCGCCGTTGCTGCTGATAATGCTGCCAGTAGAGCCAGCCACCGAATGCCGCGAGACCGGCCAGAACCGCCACAACGAGCCAGCGGCCATAACGGCGCCAGACATTGGCCAGTTCATCGCGGCGTAGCTCTTCGTCAACCTCACGCAGGAAGGCTTCATTGGTATTCGGCGGGACAGCCAAGCGGAACTCCGTGCGGGCGAGGGGCGGGAAAGGCGCGGACCTTAGCCGCGAGGTGGGTCAAACGGAAGCGGTCAATCTTTCGGCGGGTAAATCTGCTCGGGACCCGGAAAACTGCGCACCCGTACCTCGGCCGCATAAGCTTCGGCTGCGGCGGAAATGCGGCCGGCGAGATCGTCGAAGCGCTTTACGAACCGCGGCACGCGCTCGAACATCCCGAGCATATCCTCGGCGACAAGCACCTGGCCATCGCATTGCGCCGAAGCGCCAATGCCGATCGTCGGGCAGGCAATGCCGTTGGTAATCGCGATCGCGATCGGCTCGACGACACCCTCGATAACGATGGCAAAGGCACCGGCGTCGGCAATCGCCGTCGCATCGGCGACGATCTTGGTGGCTTCGGCTTCGCTGCGGCCGCGTGCGCCGTAGCCGCCGAGCGTGTTGACCGCCTGCGGCGTGAGGCCGACATGGCCCATGACCGGGATGCCGCGTTCCACCAGAAAGCGCACGGTCGGTGCCATCGCCGTACCACCTTCGAGTTTCACCGCTGCCGCACCGGTTTGCTTGAGCAGCCATGCCGCGCTCTCAAAGGCTTTTTCCGGGCTGGCTTCATAGCTGCCGAAGGGCATGTCGATGACAACCACCGCATGGTAGCTGCCACGGACCACCGCCGCACCATGCGCCGCCATCATGTCGAGCGTGACAGGAACGGTCGAGGGCAAGCCATAGACCACCTGCCCGAGACTGTCGCCGACCAGCAGCATGTCGCAATGCGGATCCAGCAACTGGGCGGTGCGGACCGTATAGGCGGTCAGCATGACGAGCGGCTCACTGCCCTTGCGTTTGCGGATCGCCGGCACGGTCAGGCGCTTGATCGGCGACGGGGTCGGGTTGGCGCGGCTCGTGGCAGTGTCGAGCGTGTAGGTCGTGGACATCGGCGCGATTTAGCCGGGTCCGGCCCGGCATGCCAGCGGCTCGATGTTCACGAATGATATTCTTGACGCAATGTATATTATTTTTTACATTGAGTCGAAGTTATCGTTCATGGAGGCAAAAATGTCGTTCAGGGAAAAGATCGCCTGGGTCGCGCTGGCTGGAATCGTTATCGCCGCCACCTTTTATTTCGGCATGCTGCTGCGCTATCCGCAAACGGGCAGCCGCGCATATTTTATCGGCCTGTTCCTTGCGACGACACTGGTTCAGACAGCCGTCACCATCGTCGCGAGCGTCGTCGTCGCCCTGTTCTCGCCGAAGGATGCCGGCGCGCCGCGTGACGAACGTGATCGCCGCATCGCGAGCGACGCGGCGGCGCTAAGCTATTATCCGCTGCTGATCGGCGTGATGGCGGCGGCGGTTTCGATCCATTTCGGCAACGGGCTTTTCGGCCTGCTCAACACGTTGCTCGGCGTGATCATGGCGGCCGAAGCGCTACGCTTCGGCATGCAGATCATCGCCTATCGCCGAGGCGCCTGAACGATGGCCGGCACCCACATCACCAACCAGATCCGACTGCTGCGCTTCATGGCCGGCGAGATGACGCAAGCTGAGCTTGGCGACCGGATCGGCATGACTCGCCAGACCATCGCCGCGATCGAGGCGGGGAAATATTCGCCGACATTGGAGGCCGCGTTTCGAATCGCGCAGGTCTTCGGCAAACCGCTCGACGACGTGTTCCAGTGGGAAGGCTGAGCCCCCTCCCCCTCAGTTGATCCAGCCGCGCCGCGCGGCGTAGCCGGCGAACCACCACGCGAATATGCCGACGGCGACGATGAACGCCGGGAACGGCACCGTCATCGCGAAGCCCTTGTGCTTGATGAGATCGGTGGTCGCGAACAGATAACCGAACTGTACGATGATCGCGATCAGTGCGACCAGCATGATCGGTCGGGCAATCTTCGCCCGTGCCAGCAGCGCGATGCCGCCGACGACCGAGCCGAACACCGCGACGGCGTAGCACCAGTTATACCAGAACGGCAGCGTGGCGTAGAGCGCACGATCATAGGCGGTCGCGTCGCCCATCGCGTCGGCACCGAGCCGAAATTGCATGACACAGAAATAACAGCCGATCCCGTCCCACAGGATCAGCAGCACGACCACGATATAATACCAGGCCGGCGGTTTCGTTGCGAAAGCCATCTCACCCTCCCCGATCGATGCGCGAAACTGCGCTCCCACCCGCGGAAAGGCAAGCGGGCGTGTTACTCGACCGTCACGCCCCGCCAGAAGGCGTAGCGGCCCGCGATGTCGGCGGCAGCGGGTTTCGGGTCGGGATAATACCACACCGCGTCGGCGTTGCGCTTGCCGTCCACGACCAGGGACTTGTAGCTGGCGACACCCTTCCACGGGCAATTGCTATGCGTCTCGCTCGCCTCGAGCACGGTCTCATCGATGCTGTCGGCGGGGAAATAATGGTTGCCCTCGACGACGACGGTGTCGTCAGACTGCGCGATAACGGCGCCATTCCAGCGTGCGGTCGGCATGGCGTAATGCTCCTCTGTCAGCCTAATCCGGCAGCGAGATAGGCATCCGGCTTGAACCCGACCAGTAGCGGCCCGTCGGATTCGAGCACCGGGCGCTTGATCATCGCTGGCTGCGCGACCATCAGCGCGATTGCCTTCGCCTCGTCCAGATCGACCTTTGATTCATCGGGCAGCGCGCGGAAGGTCGTACCGGCGCGGTTGAGCAGTTTTTCCCAGCCGACCTGCCCCGACCAGTCGCGCAATTTGTCCGCAGAGACTCCCGCGGTCTTGTAGTCGTGAAACTCATAGCTGACGCCATGTCCCCCGAGCCAGTCGCGTGCTTTCTTGATCGTATCGCAGTTCTTGATCCCGTACATCGTCGCGGTCATCGTCACCCTTTCAGAAACTTGCCCATTGTCACCACCGGCTGGAGCTCGAGCCCCAGCGCGGCGTAGAAGGCCAGCGCTTCGGCGTTGTCCTCGCGCACCATCAATTGCAGTTTCGATGCACCGCGTTCGCGCAGCCAACCCTCCGCCGCCTCCATCATCGCGCGCGCCAGCCCGGCCCGGCGCCGATCGGGCGCAACTGCGAGATAATAGACCCAGCCGCGATGGCCATCGTCGCCGACCATTATGCTGGCGATGATCGCGCCGGCATCGCGGACCACGAGCACACTTGACCTCGCGCCGGTGATCGCGCGATCGAAGTCGGCTTGCGGGTCGTTCCACGGACGTGTCAGGCCGCAAGTCTCCCACAAGGCGATGACCATAGCGGCGTCGGGCGAATGGGCAGCTTCCACCGTAAATTCCAGCATTCCGCGACAATGCCGCCCGAATGGTGCACCGTCCAGTAACGCAATTCATGTCGTGTTAAGTCAACAACCTTCGGTTATACCGTTATAAAATGTTATGACTCTGGGGGAGAAGGCCGGTGCGTCGGTTCAGGGGCGTGAGCATCGCATTGCTGTTGACCGGCGCGGCAAGTCCCGCGCTCGCGCAGGACCGATCCAGCGACAATGCCGTGACCCAGGCGGAGGATGCGTTTGGTTTCAGCGTCGGGCGCGAATCGCTGGGGATCTACAATGCCGGCAATGCGCGCGGCTTCTCCCCCAGCGCGGCGGGTAATGTCCGGATCGACGGACTGTATTTCAGCTCGTCCTACGACCTCAACAGCATCGTCCTCGATTCGACGAGCATCAAGGTCGGCCTGTCGGCGCAGGGATACCCCTTTGCCGCACCGAGCGGAATCGTCGATCTGTCGTTGCGGCGACCGCAGGGCAATGGTGCATCGATCGTCGTCAATGGCGACAGCTACAGCAGTGCGGGGATCGAAATCGACGGCTCGCTCACGCTAAACGAGCATCTCGCCATCGGCTATGGCGTGACCGCCGGTCGCGTGGCGTTCCCCGACGGCACCGCCAATATCAACCATGGCCAGGGGCTGATCGCGCGGTGGCGGCCGGCGCCGGGCGTCGAGATCGTGCCGTTCTGGACGCTCAATAACGACTATGACGACGAGGCCGGCCCGTTCCTGATCCCGGGCGGCGCCTATCTGCCGCCGATTCCGCCGGAGCATCGCTTCGACGGCCCGAAATGGGTGGATTTCCGCTACACCGCGACCAACCACGGGGTCGTTGCCTCCTATGCGGCGAGCAAGACCTGGCTGTTGCGCCTCGGCGCGTTCCGATCGGTGTTCGATCAGAAGACCGGCTATGCCAATCTGCTGGTCGACATCCAGCCCGACGGTACCGCGGAACGGATCGTCGAAGCCGACCCACGCCTCAAGAACGAGTCGCTGAGTGGCGAGATGCGGGTGACCCACAGCCTCACCGATGGCCCGCGGCTTCACGTCATCCATCTCAGCATACGCGAGCGCAACACGCGACGACAGTTCGGTGGCTCGGGGGTGGTAGATCTCGGCCCGGCGCGGATCGGCACGACGGAGGAGGCGCCCAGGCCGGCCTTTACCTTCGGTCCCTTGTCGCGTGACCATGTGCAGCAGACGACGGTCGGACTGGCCTATGACGGGCGGTGGAAGGGCGTGGGCGAGATCGGTTTCGGCATTTCGCGCGCCGATTATCGCAAGGGCGTCAGCCTGCCTGGCATCCCGACCGTCGTGAGCCGCGCGCGGCCGTGGCTGTACAATGCGACGGCGGCTGCCAACCTTTCCGCGAAGCTGACCATCTATGCCGGCTACGCGCGTGGCCTGGAGGAGAGCGGTATTGCGCCAGCCGGGGCGACCAACCGCAACCAGCCGCTACCCGCGATCATCACCGAACAGAAGGATGCCGGCATTCGTATCGTGCTGGCTCCGGGACTCAAGGCGGTGGCCGGAGTGTTCGACCTGCGCCGGCCCTATTTCAGCTTCGATGGCGGCGGCACCTTCACCCAGGTCGGCACGATCCGCAGCCAGGGCGCCGAATTTTCCGTTTCGGGCAAACTCACCTCGCGGCTCGATCTCGTCGGCGGCGGCGTCTTCCTGCGCCCGCGCGTGGTGCGCAGTGCCAGTGCCATTGGAGCGATCGGCGATCGGCCGGTGGGCCTATCGAGCCACTTGTTGATCGCCAACCTCAACTGGCGGGTGCCCGGGCTGAACGGCCTGTCGCTCGACGTCGCGACCGTCCACCGCGGTGCCACGCCCGCGACGACCGACAATCTCGTTATCTTGCCGCCGCGTGCTCGGGTCGACATCGGCGGACGCTATCGCTTCAAGCTGGCCAAGCATGACGCGACCTTCCGGCTGCAGATGAGCAACGTGTTCGATCAGATCGGCTTCGGGATTGCCGGGTCGGGCGTCTATACCGGGATCTCGGGCCGCTACCTGACGGGCTATCTCGCTGTCGATGTCTGACCGGCGGTCCGCCTGACCCACCCGCCCCGGCTCACGTGAAGGTGAGCGTGCCGCGACGTTCCGCGAAGCGCCAGCCTTCGCCAGGGACACGACGGAAACGATCGGCGAAGCCCCCGACCAATGGCGCGGCGTCTGCGCCGGTGAACAGCAGCATCGCACTGGTCGCGGACGCCTCGTCGCGATCCACCACCGTCACCACGATGTTCGAGCAGATGTGGCGTGTGGTTCGACGCGGGCGCGATTCGAATGCCGCGAGGATCGCGGCGCGCCCGACGATTGGTGCGTCGGGCGCGGTTGGCCGCGTCATGCTGCCATCCTCGGCGTAAAGTGCGGCCACCTCGGGCCAACGGCCCTCGTCGTTGAGCGACGCGTAGAGATTGATCAGCCGGGCACAATCCCATTCGATCGCATGCTGCTCGTCCGCCGTCAGCTCGACCGCCATCATCTTCCTCCTGTTGCGGATCCGGTTTCGCCCTTGTGACGTCGCCGAGACATGTTATTGTATGCCAGTGATACAAATTCCGGCGCTGCCGGCAAGGGAGAGACTAGCATGAGCACTACCGATGTCGTGACATATCGGGTCGAGGATCGCATCGCCTGGGTGTATTTCGCGCGACCGGACAAGCGCAACGCGATGAGCCCGACGCTCAACCGTCGCATGATGGAAGTGCTCGACGAGCTCGAATATCGCGACGATGTCGGCGTGCTGGTGCTCGGCGGCGAGGGCACGGCATGGTCGGCGGGGATGGATCTCAAGGAATATTTCCGCGAAACCGAATCGCAGGGCCTGCGCGGCGTGCGCCAGTCGCAGCGCGAAAGCTATGGCTGGTTCCGTCGCCTGCGCTGGTTCCAGAAGCCGACAATCGCAATGGTCAATGGCTGGTGCTTCGGCGGCGGCTTCGGGCCGCTCTTTGCCTGCGACCTAGCGATCACCGCCGACGACGCGCAGTTCGGCCTGTCCGAGATCAACTGGGGCATCCTGCCAGGTGGCGGCGTCACGAAGGTAGTCGTCGACCTGCTCTCGATGCGCGACGCGATGTGGATGACGCTGACCGGCGAACTGATCGATGGCAAGAAGGCGGCCGAATGGCGACTGGTCAACGAGAGTGTCCCGATCGGGCGGCTCGAAGCGCGCGTCCGCGAGGTCGCCATGCTGCTGCTGAAGAAGAATCCCGTCGCGCTCAAATTCGCCAAGGATGCCGTGCGCCGCGTCGGCACGATGACCTATGACGAAGCCGAGGATTATCTCGTGCGGATGCAGGAAGCCGCCAACTTCCACGACAAGAGCGACGGCCGCAAGGAAGGGATCCGGCAGTTCATCGACGAGAAGAGCTACAAGCCGGGGCTTGGCTCCTACGACCTTTCAAAGGCGGAAAGCTGATAGCGCGTAGGGGAACGGGACAGGCAGCGACGCAATTGCCGCCTGTCCCGTTCCCCGCTCAGGTGGAGATCAGCGCATCGAGCGCGAGCGCCCCGCGGCCTTTTGGATAGACCATCACCGGGTTGAGATCGATCTCGCGGATCGCCGGCGTGGCCGCGACCACCGTGCCAAGCGCCTGGACGGTCGCGGCAACGGCGGCGATGTCCATCGGCTCCGCCCCGCGAAACCCCTCAAGCAGCGGCGCCATCCTCAGGCGACGGATTTCCGCCTCGATCTCGGCAATCGACAGACCGGCGGGTAGCAAGCGCACGTCGTGCAGCAACTCCGCCGTGACGCCGCCGAAACCGACCAAAATTACCGGTCCCCATGCCGGATCGTTACGCGCACCGACGATCAGTTCGACGCCACGTTCCGCCATCTTTTCGACCAGCACGCCGTCCAGCACCAGACTCGGGCGGGACGCCGCGATATTGGCGTGCAGCCGCGCCCATCCCTCCGCGACGGCTTCGGCATCCTTCAGCCCGACGATGACGCCGCCGGCATCGCTCTTGTGCGGCAAAGCAGCTGCCTGCGCCTTGAGCACCACCGGATAACCGAGCCGTGCAGCGGCCGATTGCGCGGCCGTAACCGTCGCAGCAAGCTCGAACGGCGGAAAGGCGATGCCCCGCGCGCCGAGCAGTTCCTTCGAACGATATTCGGCGATCGTGGTACCCGGTGCCAGACCCGCGATTGCGGCGCCATCGGCCGACGACGCGGTTCCGTCGCGAACCACTCTCCCGACAATGCGGGCGAGCGCCCGCATCGCACGCTCGGCGGTGGGAAGGTACGGCACACCGAGGGCGCGGAGCCGCGCAATATCCTCGCCGCGCACGCCGCCGCCTTCGTCGACGCCCGTCACGATGACCGGCTTTGTCACGCCAGCTTGCAGCCCGGTCGCGACGGCGTCGAACTTGATCCGTGACGTGCCGATATCGGTCTGGATCAACGATACGACGACGGTTCCGATCCGCGCATCCTCCATCAACGCGGCAAGCGCGCGACCGTACATGCCAGGGTCGACGAGACCCTGTGCCGTCACGTCCAGCGGATTGGAGACGGGCACGAAAGCCGGCAGGGCGGCGCGCAACGCGGGGCTGTCCGCATCAGTCAGCGGTGGCAGCGGCAGGCCAAGCTCTTCGGTCAGGTCGAGCATCATCGCCTTGAACGCGCCTGATTCCGCGAGCACCCCTGTCCCGCCTGACGGTAGTGTGGCGCAACGCAGTGCGATCTCGACCACGTCACCCAGCTCTTCGAGCGATTCGACCACGATCACGCCGGCATGTTCGACGAGGGTCCGCATCACCGCATAATCGCCCGCCATGGCACCGGTATGGGTGGCGGCACTCGCCGCTCCCGCCGCGCTGCGGCCGGGGTGGAGCAGCACGATCTGCTTGCCCGCCGCCCGTGCCGCTCGCGCGGCTTCGAGAAACCGCGCCGGAGACCGGAAATGCTCAACAATCAGCGCGATGACCACCGTCTCGGGCTGTTCGACCAGATGGGCGAGGTAATCCTCGACACCGCTCGCGGCTTCGTTGCCCGTCGAGATGTAGCAACTCAGCGGCACGTCGCGCGCGATCATCGTCGTCGCCAGGACCGCCGCCATTGCGCCCGACTGCGACACGATGCCGACGCGCCGGTCACCCTGCGCGCGCGCCTCGGGCATTTCGATGAAAGTCAGCGAGACGCGATCGACGAAATTGACCAGCCCGAGGCAATTCGGTCCCTCGACGACCATGCCCGATTCCGCCGCGATCCGGCCGATCTCCTGCTGGTCTGCCAACCCCTGCGGCCCGTCCTCCGCAAAGCCGGCGGCGAAGACCACCGCGGCGCCGACCTTGCGCCGCGCGAGCCCACGTAACGTATCGAGCACGCCGGCACGAGGGATCGCCAGAATCGCGGCATCGACACCCTGCGGCAGGTCATCGACCGAGGCGATGCAGGGCCGACCAGCAATCTCGCTGCGCTTTGGATTGACGAGGTAGATGGCACCGTCGAAGCCCTGACGGTCGAGATTGGCAAGCACCGATGCCCCAAGCGCACCCGGCTTGTCGGACGCCCCGACGATCGCGACCGACCGTGGCCGAAGCAGGCGATCGAGCACCAGCGGTAGCGCGCCCGGCACCGCAACAACATCGGCGTCCCCGCGTTCGACGATATCCGAACTTCCCATTAAACTCTCCACGTCGTGTGGCGCGGCGACAGGCTGCTGCCTGGTCGGCCTCACACGCCAATTGTGCGCCAAGCATACATTTATCGCAAGCTGACGACAATCCGTGGCAGGCTAGATGCCGGAATCCTTGGGCCGCCGGGCTCGCGTGGGGCCAACCTTGCGCAGCAGGGTAACGAGCATCCTTTGCTCGGCATCGCTCATTCGCTCGCTCATCCGGCGATCAGAATCGTTCAGCAGGGGCAGGACCCCTGCCACCTGCGCCTCGCCAAGCGGCAGGAGGTGAAGTGCGTTGGTCCGCAGATTGCGGCCCGGGCGTCGCTCGATCAGCCCGCGCGTCGCGAGTCCGTTGACGAGTTTCATCGCGCTCGACCGATTGATGCTGAGCGCGCGCCCCAGTGCAGTCTGGTCGCATCCTGGATTGGCCCGAATCAGCATCAGCGCGGTGAGCTTGGCGGGGGTAAGTCCGTGCGGCTCCAACTCTCGGCGCGCATCTTCCGTCATGATCTGGAAGGCGCGCTGCATCTGATAGCCGAGGATGTTTTCCAGATCGTCGTCCTGCTTCATCTATCGCCGATGCCGCCTTGCCAAGATTGTATCCTTAGCGCACAAAGACGCCGATGTCGCCGGGTGTTGTGCACCACTGCGGCGAGGCTTAGCGTCAATCAAGGGCGCGACCAAGGAGAGCGATGATGGAGCATCAATTCCGGATGCTGGTCGATGGTGAACTGGTGGATGGCGCCAGCAGCTTCGACGTGTTGAATCCGGCCACCGCAGAGGCGTTCGCGCGTTGTCCAAAGGCTGACGAAGCGCTGATCGACCGCGCAGTCGCCGCAGCGAAGCGCGCCTTTCCCGCCTGGGCCGCGAAAACGATCGAGGAACGCGCGGCGCTGATCATGAAGCTTGCCGACGCGATGGAAGCGCGCGCGGGCGAATTCGCCAGTCTCCTCACCAGCGAGCAGGGCAAGCCGCTCGACCAGGCGATGTTCGAGATGATGGGCAGCATCTACACGCTGCGCGCGTTCGCGGCGATGCGGATCGAAACCAAGACGCTACGCGACGAGGGCGGCAATACGGTGATCGAGCACCGCACGCCGCTGGGTGTGGTCGCCGCGATCACGCCGTGGAATTTTCCCGTCATCCTGCTGATGAACAAGCTCGGGCCGGCATTGCTGTCGGGCAACACCATGGTTGCAAAGCCGGCACCGACGACCCCCCTCACCTCCCTGCTGTTCGGCGAGATCTGCGCGGAAATCCTGCCCCCGGGCGTTGTCAACATCGTCTGCGACCAGAACGATCTCGGCACCAAATTGACGACCCATCCCGATGTCGCCAAGGTCGCCTTCACCGGATCGACGGCGACCGGCAAGAAGGTGATGGCCGCCGCCGCGCAGGGCGTGAAGCGAGTCACGCTGGAACTGGGCGGCAACGATGCGGCGATCGTGCTCGACGATGTCGACGCACGCCAGGTCGCCCGCAAGGTCTATGGCGGCGCGATGGCCAATGCCGGCCAGATCTGTGTCGCGATCAAGCGCGCCTATGTGCCCGCACCGATGTACGACGACTTCTGCGACGAGCTGGCCAAACTTGCCAATGAAGCCGTGGTCGGCGACGGCTCGATGCAGGGCACACAGATCGGCCCGGTGCAGAACAAGATGCAGTTCGACAAAGTCAACGCGCTGCTCGACGATGCGCGGACGCGTGGCACGGTGCTCGCCGGCGGCACGCCGCTCGACCGGCCGGGCTATTTCATCCCGCCGACGATCGTGCGCGATCTCGACGACGATGCGCCGCTGGTACGCGAGGAGCAGTTCGGCCCGGTCCTGCCTGTGCTGTCCTATACCGATATCGACGATGTCATCCGGCGCGCGAATGATTCGGATTACGGCCTCGGCGGCACGGTGTGGGGCAAAGACGTCGCGCGCGCGACGGCGGTCGCCAAGCGGATCGACACCGGCACTGTCTGGGTGAACCAATATCTTGCGATCGACCCGTCGATCCCGTTCCGCGGTACCAAGCAATCGGGGCTCGGCGGCGAACTCGGCGAGGCTGGACTCAACGAATATACCCAACCGCACATCATCAATGCGGTGGCGCTCGAAGACGCCTGACGGTTCCATGCGAAGGCGCGGTCCAAGCGGGCCGCGTCTTCGCATATATGATCTATACACAGTTGTGAAAAACAGGCACGGATACCCGATAGTTTTCGAGAGGTAATCCGCATGTCGATCGCCACGACCCACGTCGGCAGCCTTCCGCGCGGCGCGCAACTGACGCCGCTGCTGCTCGCCCGCGATCACGGCGACCCCTATGATGCCGACGCGTTCGACACGACCGTGCAGGCCGCCGTCGACGAGGCTGTCGCCGCGCAGGTCGCGGCGGGTGTCACGGTGGTCAGTGATGGCGAACTCGGCAAGGTCGGCTATTCGACCTACATGATCGAGCGGCTGTCAGGGTTTGGTGGCCATATCGATCGCATGTCCGCGCTCGACCTGGCGCCGCTCCCCGATCTGCGCGCCAAACTCGCCCACATCATGGGGTCGCAGGAATTCACCCGCGCCTCATGCATCGGCGAGGTACGACTGGTGAACCTGCAGCCACTGCACGACGATATCCGCCGCTTCAAAGGCGCGCTGGAGCGCCACGGCAACGGCACGCGCGCGTTCATGAATGCGGCGTCGCCCGGCCTGATCACCGCGTTTCAGAAGAACGTCTTCTATCCCAGCCACGACGCCTATCTCGCCGATCTCGTAACCGCGATGCGGCCGGAATATGAGGCGATTGTGGCGGCGGGCTTCGAGCTGCAGCTCGACTGTCCCGACCTCGCCATGTCGCGGCACACCGGTTACCAGGAGATGGACGAGGCTACCTTCCTGCGCACGATCGCGGCGAATGTGGAGGCGCTCAACGCAGCGACCGCCAACATTCCGCCCGAGAAGATGCGGATGCACGTCTGCTGGGGCAATTACGAAGGCCCGCACGACCATGATATCCCGCTTGAACGGATCATCGACATCGTGGTGAGCGCCCGGCCGGCGACGATCCTGTTCGAGGCGGCGAATCCACGCCACGAACATGAGTGGATCGTGTGGCGCGACGCCCGGCTTCCCGACCACAAGATCCTCGCGCCCGGACTGATCGACACCTGCTCAAACTATCTCGAGCACCCCGAACTGATCGCGCAGCGGATCGAGCGCTTCGCCGCGATCGTGGGCGCCGACCGGGTCGTCGCGAGCACCGATTGCGGGTTCGGCACCTTTGCCGGCTATGGCAAGATCGACCCAGCCGTGACCTGGGCGAAGCTGCGCAACCTGCGCGAGGGGGCGGATCTGGCGGCCGCGCGTCTCTGACGTGGCGGCACGGTGGCGAACGGCGCGCGAAGCGGTATAGCGGGACATGGTCGATGCCACCGCGTTTCCGGTAAAATCCGCGCTCCGGACGCTCGATATTATCGAATATGTCGTCGCGCGCGACCGACCGGTGGTAGCGCAGGAGGTGGCGGCAGTGCTTGCCATCCCTGTCAGCAGCCTGTCCTATCTGCTGACCACGCTGGTGGATCGTGGCTATCTTGCGCGCGCGGGTAGACGTTACACCCCGGGACCGGGACTCGCCCGGCTGCAGACGCGCGCCAGCGGCATGGCGTTGGCCGAACGTGTCGCACCCCTGGTGCGCGCACTTCGCCTCCAGCTCAACGAAACGACCTCGTTCTTCATCCGCAAGGGCTGGGAGGTCGAGGCGCTGGTTACCGAAAGTAGCGAGCATGCCCTTCGCTATGCCGTGCAAATGGGCACGAGCACGGCGCTGCACGGTTTCGCTGCGGGAAAGGCGATTCTCGCCACGCTGCCAGACGCGGAATTCGAAGCCTATCTGGACGAGACGCAGCGGGTGGCCTTCACGCCGGCAACGATCACGTCATCGGCGGAACTGCGCCGTGAAATTGCGGAGATTCGCCGCACCGGCATTGCCCGCACCCGTGAAGAGCATACACCGGGGATTCAGGGCATCGCCCGCGCGGTGATGATCGGCGGCGAGGCGCTCGGTGCGTTCAGCGTCGCCATCCCGTCGGTCCGCTTCAACCCGGCCGTCGAGGACAACGCAGCAGAATTGCTCCGGCGCACGGCGATCCTGCTGGAAACAGTATAGCTGCAAGGAAGGAGGGGCGCGGTACAGCGCCCCTCCCATGGCCTCACGCCGGCTGGCGATTCCGCCAGCTTTCGGCATAGCTGTCGCGCGCGACCTCGGAATAGGGCACCGGACTGACCACGGCCTTGATTTCGGTCTGCACATGCCGCTCGACCGTCGGCTTGCGCGTGCCGCCATCGGGCTCGCCCCACAGCAACGTCACCTCCGTGCCGGGCTCCGCGGAATCCGCATCGAGCATCGCGAGCGTCAGCATTCGACCTTCATTGGCGCTATAGCCGATCCAGGTCGACAGGCCGACCAGCTTGCCGTCCTTCAGCACCTGATCATAGGGGTGCATCGAGTAGACGGCCGAGGGGAACTCCATGTATTTGGCACGGTCCGCCTTGGTGAACTGCGAGCTGATCACGCGCATCAGATCCTCATTGTCGAGCGCCAGCGTCACCTTGCGGCGATGCGGCTGGCCCGCCATCCGCTCGAGCGCCTCGCGACCGATAAAGTCATGGTCGAACTTGACGAACGGCCCGTAGCCGAGATCCCACGGCGTCAGATAATAGCCTTCGACCGAGTCCGGCACGTAGCTGCCGCCGATCGACGCCTTTGCTTCGTAGGAATTCGCGCTCAGCCACTCGCGGAAGGCACGCGTGCCCTCGCCGGAATAGGTCGCTGGCAAGGGCGACGGGATCCAGCCGGATTCGATCGTGTTGGAGGAATAGGTCCGGCCGCCGACCAGCGTCAGGCCGAAATCCTTGCCCGCCTCGATCAACGCGTTGCGCACCGCGTCATAGTCCGCCCAGGGCCCGAACAATTCGTAGCCCGGCTGCCCGGCCATGCCGTGACGCAACGCGCGGACTTCCTTTCCGGCGATGTCGAGCCGGGTCATGTGGAAGAATTTCAGGTCCGGCGGCGTCGCGCCCATCGCCTTTTCCAGCGTCTTCATGGCGTTCGGGCCCTGGAGCTGGAAGCGGTAGGAGCGGCGGTTCTCGGGATCGGGACGGGCGGCGGTGCGCTCGTCGCGCGAGACGGTGACGTCCCAGTCGCCTGTCGCGGCGTGAAATTCGATCCACTCGATCGTCGGCGCGCGACCGACGAGATTGAACTTGTTCTCTTCGAGGTAGAACAGGATCACGTCACCGATGACATACCCCTCGGGCGTCACCGGCACGAACTGCTTCGCGCGATCGGGCACGAAACCCTTGAAGCTGTTGACGCCGAGATAGTTGAGCATGGCGAAGGCATCGGGACCCTCGACCGCCAGATCGACCATGTGGAACGACTGGTTGAACAATACGCAGGTGTTGGCCCAGGCCTGCTGCTCGTCGCGCCAGTTCGAATATTCCGCCGGCACGCCCGGATAGACGTTGGGGCCGGTTTGCTGGTTGCGCAGCAGTTCGACGATGTCGCCGCTCGCATCGAGCAGTTGCTGCAGGGTTTTGTCGGTCATTGAACCTCTCCTCGTTAAATCTGGTTACGTGTCGGATTGGGGTATGGCAGGTCGGCTGATCCACTCGGCGATGGCCTGGTTCAGCTTTCCGGGAGCTTCGACCGGCAGCATATGGCCAGCACCCTCGATCACCGCGAGTCGGGCGCCCGGGATGAGCGCTGCAATCGCTGCGTGCTGTTCCGGGGGACTCCAACGATCTTCGCGACCGACCGCGACAAGCACCGGACATGTCAGACGCGGCAGTAGGCTTTCTACCTCGGGTCGCGCCAACAAGGCAGCGATCTGCGCTTCGAACCGGGGTAGGCCGGCATCGATGCACATGTCCCGCAAGGGCGCGAGGAACGACGAGTCGCTGCTACGCGACGGCGCGACCATCGGCGGCAGCCACGAATCGACCAGCGCGGCCATGCCCTGCGCACGGCCCAAGTCGCGCAAGGCGTGCCGCTTCGGTGCCTCTTCGGCTGCAGGCATGTGGACGCCGGTGCTGACCAGGGCGAGCCGCGAAACGCGTTCCGGCGCGCGCCGGACGATCTCCAGCGCGACGCGCCCACCCATCGAATGTCCGAGCAGCGCGAATCTGACGGGCGCGTCGGCCAGCACGCGTTCGGCCATGTCGCCAAGGTCATCCGCCTCGCCATAATCCGCCGCCGGGATCGCCTGCGGGAACGCCGCGAACTGTGCGGCAAACATGCGGGAATCGCACATCAGCCCAGGCAGCAAGAGCATCTGCTCGCCTCGATCGGCATCGCTGTCATATTTCGCGTCCATGAATATTTCATGTATACGAACTGAATTCGCCGCGCTAGAGGCATTTCACCAATGCGGCGCAGCGATCGCACGGCTCGCGAGAGGACAGTTGATGACCATCCCCGCCATCCATCCCGCCTGGTCTCGCCCCCCAACGGGCATGACCGACGGCTATTCGATCGAGATGACCGCCAAGGATCGGCCCGCGCTGAGCGAGGCCGCCGCAGCGATCGCGCCCGAGACGCCGATCGCCATCACCTTTCTGCCCGGCGAATCGATGGATGCACGCATCGCTGCCGCCGCCGATGTCCGTGCGCTTGGCTTCGAGCCGATGCCGCATTTGTCGGCGCGACGGATCGCCTCGCACGAAGAGCTCGAGGAAACCGTGCGCCGCACCGTGGCCGAAGCAGGTGCCCGGCGCATGTTCCTCGTCGCGGGTGATCCGCCGGTTCCGGCCGGCCCGTTCGCCGACACGATGAGCTTGCTGCAGACGGGCCTGTTTGAACGCTACGACATCCAGGCGATCGGCATTGCCGGCCACCCCAAAGGCCATCCGCAGATGGACGCGGAGGCGTGCTGGACTGCTTTAGAGACCAAGCGCGACGAGATCACGCGCCGCGGCATGGCGACCTTGATCGTCACGCAATTCGGCTTCGATCCCGATCCGTTCATCTCCTGGCTCGAGGCATTGCGTGCGCGCGGGATCGACGCACCGGTCCGGATCGGTGTCCCCGGCCCTGCCGGCATCAAGACGTTGCTGCGCTTCGCCGCGCATTGCGGGGTCGGCGCCTCGACCGCGGTGCTGGGCAAATACGGCATTTCGATCACCAAGCTGCTGGGCACCGCCGGCCCCGATGCGCTGGTCGACCAGTTGGCCGCGCGGCTCACGCCGGCCCACGGCCCCGTCCGGCTGCATTTCTATCCGTTTGGCGGGCTTGCCCGAACCGTCGCGTGGATCAACGACTATGAGGCACGTCACCCATGACCGAGACCCTGACCCTTCGCCTGTCCTGTGACGACCGCCCGGGCCTCGTCATGATGGTCGCGGGCTTCCTCACCGGACAGGGCGGCAACATCATCGACGCCCAGCAATTCGACGACCGGCTGACCGGGCGCTTCTTCATGCGCGTGGTATTCGAAGTGGCGGGCGAACATCACGCCGATGCGCTGCGCGCCGCCTTCGTCCCCGTCGCCCAGGACATGGGCGCGGCATGGACGTTGCGGGCCGCGCACGAGCGGCAAAAGGTGCTGATGATGGTATCGAAGTTCGACCATTGCCTTGGCGACCTGCTCTACCGCCACCGCATCGGCGAGCTCGACATGGACGTGGTGGGGATCATTTCCAATCATCCGCGCAGCACGATGCAGATCACGATGATCGGCGACATCCCGTTTCATCACCTGCCGGTCACGAGAGAAACAAAGTCGCAGCAGGAAGCGGAGGTAAAGCGCATCGTCACCGAAACGGGTGCCGACCTCATCGTCCTCGCGCGCTACATGCAGATCCTGTCCGACGACCTCGCCAGCTTCCTGTCGGGACGCTGCATCAACATCCACCACAGTTTCCTGCCCGGCTTCAAGGGCGCGAAGCCCTATCACCAGGCGCATGAACGCGGCGTCAAGATGATCGGCGCGACCGCCCATTACGTCACCGCCGACCTCGACGAAGGACCGATCATCGCGCAGGACGTCGAGGCGATCAATCATGCCAACACGCCCGAGGATCTCGTGCGCAAGGGACGCGACATCGAGCGGCGCGTGCTGGCCGAAGCGGTGACCTATCATCTTCAGGACCGCGTGCTGCTGAACGGTTCCCGTACCGTCGTCTTCCGCTAGCGCCGTGACACCGATCGACGGGCGCGCAATGGCGCGTCGGCTCTCCGCGTCCATTGCCGCCGACGTTGCGGCGCTCGTCGCCCGCGGCATTCGGCCCGGTCTGGCCGTCGTGCTGGTCGGCGAGGATCCGGCGAGCGAGGTCTATGTCGCGCGCAAGGTTGCGGAATGCGCGCGCGTCGGCATCGCCTCGACCGAACATCGCCTGCCCGCCGACACGACCGAGCCGACGCTGCTCGCATTGATCGACACGCTGAACGACGATCCCGCAGTGCACGGCATCCTCGTTCAACTGCCGCTGCCCGGGCAGATCGAGGCCGGCCGCGTACTCGACCGGATCGCGCCCGGAAAGGACGTCGACGGATTTCACCCGGTCAATGTCGGCCGGCTGTCGACCGGCACCGGCGGGCTCGTGCCGTGCACGCCGCTCGGTTGCATGATGCTGCTGGACAGCGTGATCGACGATTATCGCGGCCTCGCCGCCGTCGTCATCGGCAAGTCGAACATCGTCGGCAAGCCGGTCGCGATGCTGCTGCTCGAACGTGAATGTACCGTAACCGTGACGCATATCGCGACGCGCGGATTGCCCGATATCGTGCGTACCGCCGATATCGTGGTCGCCGCGGCCGGCGCACCGCATTTGGTGCGCGGCGACTGGGTCAAGCCCGGCGCGGTGGTGATCGACGTCGGCATCACGCGCGTGACCGACGAGGATGGCCGGACCAGATTGCTGGGCGACGTCGTGTTCGACGAGCTTGCGCACGCGCATGCCGCGACGCCCGTTCCCGGCGGGGTCGGGCCGATGACGATCGCCTGCCTGCTGGCCAACACCGTGCGCGCGGCAACGCTCGCCGGGCAGGCCTGAGGCGATGGCCATCGTCGTCAGCGTCGAGGATCTGGCGCTGTCGGCGCGGATCGGAATCAATCCCGATGAACTCGACCGCCGCCAGCCGCTGATCGTTTCGGTCGATCTCCGGCTGGCCGATGGCGTCACGGTCGCCGCGCTCGCGGACAGCGTCGACTATCGCCGCATCGTTGCCGAAGCGGAGGCGATCGCCGAGCGCCACACCGGCATGATCGAAGTGTTCGCGCAGTTGCTCGCCGAACGCTGCCTGGCGCTCGGTCCGGTGCGCGACGTCACGGTGCGAGTGGCCAAACCCCAGGCGTTGGCGCGCGGTCTTGCCGCCGTGCGGGTCAGCCTGAGCGCGGCCGGAACCTGATCGGTGCCGGCCGCTTGCTCCGCCGGATCAGCCCTCACCCCGCGCGGCAGCGCGCGCCGTCTTGTAACTCTCGCGCCTGCCCTGCTCGAAGGCAACGCGCTCAGCATATCCAGGGTCCTCGGGATAGTCGCGGAATTCGCCAATGATTTCGTCGAACAGGCCGCGCAGTTCGTCGCGGAACTCAGGGTGGGAGAAGATGTAGAAGCGGTTCGCCGCGATCGCCTCGATCACGCGGGCAGCGATCACATCGGGCTCCATCCCGACCTGGTGGAGCTTTTCGAGCCGCTCGACCATCTCGCTGTTGACCGGCTTCGCACCGGCCTTCAGCGCATCGGGCCGGACCTCGTCGCTGGCGAAGATGTGGCTTTTCACCAGGCCGGGGCAGAGCACCGACACGCCGATGCCGTGCGGGGCGAGGCTGTAACGCAACGATTCGCTCATCCCCCGCACCGCGAACTTGGTGGTATTGTAGATGCCTGGCGCCGGACCGCAGAGAAAGCTCGCCATCGACGCGGTATTGACGACGTGACCGCCCTGCCCGTTGGCTTTCATTCGCGGCACGAAGGTCATCACGCCATTGATGACGCCGTGCAAATTCACCCCCATCACCCAGTCCCAATCGTCGAACGACGAATCGTCGATCGTCTGGAAGAGGTTGATGCCGGCGTTGTTGAACAGCAGGCTGACCGGGCCGAGCCGGCTCTCCACTTCGTCCGCCGCAGCCGCAAAGCCGGCGCGCGACGAAACATCGAGCGTTACGCCGATCGCTTCCTGATTATCGAGCGTCTTCAACGCCGCGGCGATCGCGTCCTCGCGGATGTCGGCGATCGCAACCTTGCATCCTTGCGCGAGCAGCGCGCGAGCAAGGCCCAGGCCGATTCCGTTCGCGCCGCCGGTGACGAAGGCCGTCCGGCCTGCCAGGTCTTTCATCTCATCTCTCCTGCTGTTTCCGGCACGCCCCGGCGCCCGAATTTCGTTGCGCCGAATTGTATTCTACACTTACAGTTTGCCAAGCGAAAACGATGCGTCGCCCGAGCGATGCGCGGTTAGGAGAGGACGAGAAATGGGGATCGCGCACGCGGCCGCAGCAACGGACATTCTGGCAAGCGAGGAAATCGCCCTCGTCGAGGGATCGCCCCAGGCGTCGCGCCAATGGTCGTCACCAGGCGCGGCCTATTGGGCGCTTTTCGTGATCGTCCTTGCGACGTTCCTCACTTTCTTCGACCAGGTCGTGTTCGGGATGCTCGCACAGCGCATCAAGACCGACTTCGGCCTGACCGATTCGCAACTCGGCTTCCTGGCCGGACCGGCGAGCATCATCTGCTACCTGTTCATCGGCATCCCGCTCGCCCGGCTGGCGGACATTTTCCCCCGCAAATATGTACTCGCCGGCGGGGTTACCGTGATCGGCGTGATCACCGCGATCGGCGGCATCGCGCAGACCTTCACGCAGTTCGTCGGGACGCGCGTGTTCCTGGCTGCGGGTGGTTCTGCGCATGCTCCCTCGTCCTATTCGCTGCTCGCCGACGCCTTCCCGCCGAAGAAGCTGACGCGCGCTTTTGCGCTGTTGCAGTTCGGTTTCATCGGCGGGACGACGCTCGGCCCGATCGTCGGCGGCATGCTGATCGGCATGACCGCGCACTGGGCGCCGACCTATATCGCAGGCCTGAAGATTCTCGGCTGGCAGTGGATCATGGTGTGGATCGGGATTCCCGGGCTGCTCGTCGCGCTGCTCTTCCTGACCGTGAAGGAGCCCTTGCGGCTGGCGCCACATGCCGACGTCGCCCAGCCGCCGCGCGATGCCTCGCTCGGGCGGCGCCTGGTGACCTTTAGCGGGTTCGATGCGGCGCAGGCGATCCATGCCAAGCGGCGCGTCTATTATCCGCTGTTCGCCGGTCTCGCGCTCAGCGCGATCGAGACGTTCGGGCTGCAATTCTGGCGTGTCCCCTTCATGATCCGTACCTTCGGCTGGAACGAGGCGCAGATCGGCGCGGTGATGGGGAGCATGATCCTTGTCGCCTCGCTGCTCGGGCTGTTGCTCGGCGGCATCTTCGTCGAATGGCTGGCCAAGCGTTACAAGGACGCCAATGTCCGCGCTGCCGCGATCCTGTTCGGCTGCGTCACGATCTGTTCGATCGTCTCGCCGCTGATGCCCAACGGCTATCTGTCACTTGGCGTGATGAGCCTCGGCGCGATGTTCGGTATCGCCGGCGCCGTGCCGCAGAATGCGGCGATCCAGCGCGTCGCGCCCAACGCGATGCGCGGACAGGTGACCGCGATCTACCTGTTCATGTTCACCTTCTTTGGCGCGATGGGCAGCTTCATCGTCGGGCTGGTGCAGGACCTGATCATCGGCAACGAAGCCGAACTGTGGAAGACGCTTGTCCTCACGGCTTCCGTCCTGCTGCCGATCGCGACCTTGTGCATGGTGCGCGCTATCCGTCCCTACCGCGAAGAGGTCGAGGCGCTTGAGGCCGAGGGCCGTTGACAGACGCCGCCGGACAACGCAGATCGTATGCAACGCATACAGACAAGTTTGCAAAATAGGAGAGAAGACATGGCCGACGCCGACCGCATTGCGAAGCTCGAACACAGCGTGGAAAATCTGTCGCGCCGCCTCCAGCAGCGCGAGGACGAGCTCGACATCCGCAAGCTCCAGTATCTCTACGGCTATCTCATCGACAAATGCCTCTACAACGAGACGGTCGACCTGTTCACCGACGATGGCGAGGTCTGTTTCTTCGGTGGCGTCTGGCGGGGCAAGGAAGGCATTCGCCGGCTCTATGTCGATCGCTTCCAGAAGCGCTTCACCCATGGCACGAACGGACCCATCGACGGCTTTCTGCTCGATCACCCGCAGCTCCAGGACATTATCGACGTCGAAGCCGGCGGGACCATCGCCCATGGTCGCGCGCGCTCGATGATGCAGGCCGGGCGACACAAGGATTTCGCCGATCCCTCGAATCCGATGCTCGGCGCGCGCCAGTGGTGGGAAGGCGGCATCTACGAGAACACCTATCAGAAGGTCGACGGCGTGTGGCGGATCAAGATCCTCAACTACATGCCGCAGTGGCACGCCGACTTCGACAGCGGCTGGGCCAACACCAAGCCCGAATATGTCCCCTTCCCTTCCATCACCTACCCCGAGGATCCGACCGGCCCCGATGCGCTGATTGCGGATCACTGGCTTTGGCCGACCCACAAGGTCGTCCCCTTCCACATGAAGCATCCGGTGACCGGCAAGGAGATCGTCGCCGAGCGTTGGCAGGGCGATATCGATCGCGAACATGCGGCGAAGGCGGCCAAGGTCGCGGCGGTCGACGCTTAGCCTGATTCGACCCGACACCGTCGGCACTGCGCCTGTCGAAGAGCCGCCGCCGTTCCTGGGAAGGGCGGTGGCATTCGGCAGGCCGGCCAACGGAAAGCGTAATTGAGGCGAGTGCGATGACCTACCCAGAACTCTACATGATGATCGATGGAGAACGCGTCTCGGGTGGCGGACGGCGCACGCATGCGGTCGTCAATCCGGCGACCGGCGAGACGCTTGCCCAACTCCCGCTGGCCGATGCCGCCGATCTCGATCGTGCGCTCGATGCCGCGCAACGCGGTTTCCGACGCTGGCGGAATTCGACCCCGCATGAGCGCGCCGCCGTCCTGCAGGGCGCGGCGCGGCTGATGATGGAGCGGCAGGACGCGCTCGCCCGCGTCGCGACGATGGAAGAAGGCAAGACCTTCGCCGAGGCGAAGATCGAAGTGCTGATGAACGTCGGCCTGTTCAATTTCTATGCCGGCGAGGTCTTCCGGATCTACGGCCGCACGCTGGTCCGCCCGGCCGGGCAGCGCTCGACCGTGACGAAGGAGCCGGTCGGTCCCGTCGCCGCCTTCGCACCGTGGAATTTCCCGCTCGGCAACCCCGGGCGCAAGCTCGGCGCGCCGATCGCGGCGGGCTGTTCGGTGATCCTGAAGGCCGCGGAAGAAACCCCCGCCTCCGCCCTCGGCGTGCTCCAGTGCCTGCTCGACGCCGGGCTGCCGCCCGAGGTGGCGCAGGCGGTGTTCGGCGTGCCCGATGAAGTCTCGCGGCACCTTCTCGCCTCTCCGGTCATCCGCAAGCTCAGCTTCACCGGGTCGACCGTGGTCGGCAAGCACCTCGCCAAGCTCGCCGCCGAGGATTGCAAGCGCACGACGATGGAACTTGGTGGCCACGGCCCGGTGCTGGTGTTCGACGATGTCGATGTCGATGCGGTGCTCAACACCGTCGTCGCCGCGAAATACCGCAATGCCGGTCAGGTCTGCGTTTCGCCGACACGCTTCATCGTCCAGGAGGACGTGTTCGAGCGCTTCCGCGACGGCTTTGCCGAACGCGCAAAGCGCATCGTCGTCGGCGATGGACTCGATCCTGCCAGCGTGATGGGCCCGATGGCCAATCCGCGTCGCCCCGACGCGATGGAACGGTTGATCGGCGATGCCAAGGCGAAGGGTGCGACGCTGCATGCGGGCGGCGAGCGGATCGGCAACCGCGGATTCTTCTATCAGCCCAGCGTGCTGTCGCAGATTCCGCTCGATGCGGCGGTGATGAACGAAGAGCCGTTCGGCCCGCTGGCACTGATCAACCCGTTCGCGAACGAGGAAGAGATGATCGCCGAGGCCAACCGCCTCCCTTACGGCCTGGCGGCCTATGCCTGGACGCGCGACTCCCAGCGCCAGCGCCGTGTCGCGCGCGAGATCGAAAGCGGGATGGTCGGGATCAATTCAATGATGATCGGCGGCGCGGATTCACCCTTTGGCGGGGTCAAATGGTCCGGTCACGGGTCCGAGGATGGTCCCGAGGGACTCGACGCCTGTCTTGTCACCAAAGCGGTACACGAAGGATAGTATCGGAGAGAAGCGATGCTCGACGATGTGAAGACGCTGAAACCGGGCGCCGCCGCGATTGGCGCCGCGCTACGCGAGATGGCGGCAGTCCTCGGCCCAGACGGGCTGATCGTCGATCCTCCGCAGGTCGCCGATTTTCGCGATCCGTTCGCGCCGCCCGAGGGCGACTGGTACGAGCCCGGTGCGGTGTTGTTGCCGGCGTCGGTCGAGGAGGTGCAGGCGATCCTGCGCGTCGCCAACGCTTATGGTACGCCGGTGTGGACCAGCGGCCAGGGGCGCAACAATGGCTATGGCGGCCCGGCACCGCGGGTGTCGGGCTCGTTCGTGCTGTCGCTGCGACGGATGAACCGCGTGCTACAGGTCGACGAGGAATCGGCCTGGGCGCTGGTCGAACCGGGCGTCCGCTTCTTCGATCTCTACGACCACCTGCGTGCGGCGGGATCGAAACTGTGGATGTCGGTGCCGGATCTCGGCTGGGGCAGCGTCGTCGGCAATACGCTCGATCATGGCGTCGGCTACACGCCGATGGGCGATCACATGGCGAGCCAGTGCGGGATGGAGGTCGTCCTCGCCAATGGCGATATCCTGCGCACCGGCATGGGCGGGATGGAGAATCCGCGCGGCTGGCACGTCTTCAAGCACGGTTGCGGTCCGACCCCGGACGGCCTGTTCAGCCAATCGAACTTCGGCATCGTCACCAAGATGGGCGTCTGGTTGATGCCGCCGCCGGATTGCTACATGCCCGGCTGGCTCACGCTGCGCAACGACAGCGACCTCGAACTGCTGCTCGAGCGGCTGCGGCCGCTGATGCTCGACGGGACGATTCCGAACCAGCCGATGATCATCAACGCGGTTTGCGCCGCGTCCGCCTTCTGGGGCCGTGAGGACTGGTACACCGGCGAGGGTCCGATGCCGGAGGCAATCATCGACAAGATCGCCGAGACGCCGGGCTTCGGCCGATGGGTGATGCGCTTCGCGCTGTACGGCGACGAGAAGGTCGTCGAGCGACAGCGCGAGATTGTCCAGGATGCGCTCGGCACGATTCCCGGCGCGACGATCAGCTTTTCGAAATATGACGGCCACAACCTGCCCGATCTCGAGAACCCGCATGAAAGGGTGCAGGCCGGCATCCCCAGCATGGCGCTGGACCGCATGACCCGCTGGTACGGCGGCGGGAAGGGCGGCCATATCGGCTTCTCCTCGGCAATGCCGATCACCGGCCGCGACGGCGCGGCGATCCGCGATCTGGTGCGCAACCAGCTCGACCGCGCAGGCCTCGACTATAGCGGTGTCATCATCGTCTCGAAGCGCAGCATGATCCATGTCGGGCTCGTTGTCTTCGATACAGGCAACGCGGCGCAGGCAACCGCCGCCTATGCAGCGTGCAAGGCGATGATCGAGCCGGCCGGCAAGCTTGGCTATGGCGAGTACAGGTCGCACCTCGATTTCATGGATCTCGTGGCGGAGCAGTACAGCTTCAACCGCCACGCCCAACGCCGCTTCGCCGAAACGATCAAGGACAGCCTCGATCCCAACGGCATCCTCTCCCCCGGCAAGCAGGGCATCTGGCCCAGGGCTTATCGCAACCAGGACATCCCCACGACATGACCCACGAACTCAAGACCGGCGGCGATCGCGGCTATCTGCGGATTGCCACCGAAGAAGCCTTTGCCACCCGCGAGCAGATCGACGCCTATCTGCGGATGGTCGGGGACGGTTCCGCGGACAAGGGCATGACCTCGCTCTGGGGCTTCTATGCCCAGTCGCCATCGGAACGCGCGGTCGAGATCATCGAGCGCCTGCTCGATCTCGGCGAGCGCCGCATCGCCGACATGGACGCGACGGGCATCGACGTGGCGATCCTGTCGCTCACCTCGCCCGGCGTGCAGCCGCTGCTCGATGTGAACGAAGCCAAGGCGATGGTTCGCCGTGCTAACGACTATCTCGCCGAGCGCTGCCAGAAATATCCGACGCGCTTTTTCGGCATGACCTCGATCGCGCCGCAGGACCCCGAATGGTCAGCGGAAGAGATCAAGCGCGGCGCCGGCGAACTCGGTTTCCGCGGCGTCATGGTCAACAGCCATACGCTCGGCCATTATCTCGACGAGCCGCAGTTCGACCCGATCTTCCGCGCGCTCGCCGAGACCGGGCAGCCGCTCTACATCCACCCGCAGACGCTGCCCGACAACATGATCGGTGGCCTGATCGACGCCGGGCTCGACGGCGCGATCTTCGGCTTCGGGGTGGAGACCGCGATGCATCTGCTGCGGCTCATCACCACCGGGATCTTCGAACGCTATCCCGAGCTGCAGATCGCGGTCGGACATGGCGCCGAGGCGATTCCTTATTGGCTCTATCGCATGGACTATATGCACAAGGCCGGCGTCCGCTCGCAGCGCTACGCCAGGCTCAAGCCATTGAAAAAGGACTTGTTCGGCTGTCTGCGCGAGAATGTGCTCGCGACCACCAGCGGCATGCCCTTCCCGCCGGCGATCAAGCTGATGATGGACGTGATGGGCGACGACCGCGTGATGTACGCGATGGATTATCCCTATGAATATGTCGCCGACGAGGTCCGCGCACACGATCTGCTCGATATAAGCGATGCCGCGAAGAAGAAGCTGATGCAGACCAACGCCGAGCGCGTGTTCAAGCTGTGACCATCGCCGCGCCGATCCGTTCCGGCGCCTGGTACGCGCTCATCCTGGTGGCGGCGACGCAGGCGATCAGCCTGCTCGATCGCAACATTCTCGCGATTCTCGCCCCGAGCATCAAGGCCGACCTCGGCATCGGCGACTCCGAGATGGGGCTGCTCTACGGCACGGTCTTCGCCTTTTTCTACGCGCTGTTCTCGCTGCCGCTCGGACGGCTGGCAGACGGCTGGTTGCGCACCCGCCTGCTCGCGATCACGATCTTCTTCTGGTCGATCGCGACCGGGCTTGCCGCCTTTGCCGGCGGCTTCTCGCTACTGGCGCTTTCGCGACTCGGCGTCGGGATCGGCGAGGCTGCGGCGCAGCCCGCCGGGACCAGTCTGGTCTATGATTACTTCCCCAGCCGCCGGCGCGGGCTGGTGATGGCGGTGCTCGCCGCCGCGATCGCGATCGGACTCGGCGGCTCGTCGATCCTCGGTGGTGTGACGGCGCAGTGGTGGGACACACGTTTTCCGGGCACCGGCGCCCCGCTCGGGCTCCATGGCTGGCAGTTTGCCTTCGTGGTCGCCGCGCTGCCGGGCATCCTCATCGCGATCCTGATGTGGCGCCTCCGCGAACCGGAACGCGGCGCGATGGACGGAATTGCGACGCCGCACGATCCTCATCCGTTCCGGGCAAGTCTTCGCGTCCTCGGGGCGGTAACGCCTGTTGCCAACTGGGTGGCGCTCGGGCGGGCGGGCGCGACGCGTCGCGACTGGGCGATCAACCTCGGTGTCCTCGCCGCGATCGTCACCGGCTTCGTCCTGATCGTCCGCTGGGCCGACGGATTCTCGCCACGCCCGCCAATCGTGTTCGGCGGCCTGGCGATCAGCCCGCACGCGTTGCAATGGGGGGTCATCGGCTTTGGCCTGTACGTCATCGTCAACCTGCTCCAGGCACTGCGTCGAACCGATCCGCCCGCCTTCGCGGTGATCGCCACATCGCCGTCGCTGATTTTGTGCATGCTGATCGGGGCGCTCCAGTCGGTGATCAACTACGGCAATATGAGCTTCACCCCGTCGTTCATCATGCGCTCCTACGCGCTGAAGCCGGCTGAGACCGGACTGAAGTTCGGTTTGCTGGCCGCGACATTGGGGATCGTCGGGCCGATGATCTCGGGGCCGCTGTCCGACTGGGTGAGCGCACGCTGGCCGGGCGGTGGTCGCGTCTGGGTGACGACGGTGGCGCTCGGCATATCACCGCTGATCGCACCCTGGGTTTACGCCGCGCCGACAGCGAACGACTTCTATCTGCGCTTCACCTTGTTCAGTCTCGCGCTGACGATGTGGCTCCCGCCGCTCTATGCGGTGATGTACGATCAGGTGCTGCCGCGGATGCGCGGGATAACTGCCAGCCTCTATATCGTCGTCTCGACGATCACCGGGCTCGGCATGGGGCCCTACATCGTCGGCATGGTCAGCGACGCGACCGGCAACCTCGGCCATGCCATCCTGACGGTGAACTGGGTCGCGATTCCGATCGTCGCGATGCTGGTGATCCTGTCTTTTCGTGTCCGCCGCGACCATACAGGCCTCACCGAACGCGCCCGCGCCGCAGGCGAGCCAATCTGATACCAAGAATCGGCGATGGTGACTCATGGCCGCGCGCGAGCGGGCCAAGACAATGGCGGCGCCGCGGACACGGCACAGTGTTTCTTCGCCCGGCATATCTTCGGTGCAGCGTGATTCAACCGCCATCGCTGCGGCGCTATCCGATCATGCCGCCAGGGCGCCCGCAACGGCGCAGCGCGGCGCGGCTGTTTCTCATGGTCGATGATGGATGCCAGGCCGGCTGTTCCGGGCGCTGTTCCCGGCTGTTCGCCGCGCTGTTCTTCCCGCAGTTCCGTGGCCGTTAAGCCGCTGTTCCGTGGCTGTTCCGTGGCTGTTCCTGAACGGCGGCATCACCGAACCAACTATTTGATATTGCTAACAACAATCGCGAATAACCCTCTATTGTTCCGTCCGGAAGAATTTTTTTGCGGCGAAACAGCGCTGATATGTTGGACGATGGCGACCGCGAAAATTACAGCTCAGCAAGGGTGACTGCCAGCCCGGCCTCCAGAGAGCGTCGACTGCCGATCTTCCGGATCAGCCGACGAACTGCCGTCCCCTGAAGGGGCAGGGGCTCAAGCCAATGGGGCGCCATCGGTGAGATCTGGTATGATGGTTTACGTTACGCGCCACACCCACAGCTTGATACCCAGCGCATAGCGGGCCCCCGCGCAGACGAAGACGCTGCGGTTGAGCCAGTCATACTTCCCGACCGGTGCGATGAATTCGGGGATGGTGCGGAAATAATAATCGGCCGGGTCGACATCCTCGCCGCGCCCGAGCCGCTGCATCACCTCGGCCGGGCCGTGACGCAGCCCGCGATTGCGGATCTGGATCACGACACCGTCATCGGTCTCGATCGCGTAGGTCGCATCGGCGACGGTGACGCCGTCGGCACGCGTGAGTTGCCAGTCCGCCCCCTGACCCAGCAGACTCCCACGAATGTCCGGCCCTTCGACGGGACCCGAGAAGATCGGGATGATCCTTCGCGTACCGTCATAGGTCTGGCCGATCGGTATCGCCTCGCCCAGCGCCCCGCCCGCTTCGTAGACGAACTCGAGGCCGGGCTTGATCACGCGGCCAGCCCGATCTCATCGGCATTCGCCCAATTGCCATGGAGCCCGAAGCGCAAGCGAATCGGGATGCGGATCTCGGCGATCGGCCCCTTCTCGATATCGAGCGCGTCGAACAGCAGCAGGTCTGAGCGGTGCTCCTCTAACCGGTTGCAGACCTGAACGATCCAGCCATCACCCTCCGCCGCGTCATCGTTGCGCGGGATGAAGCACGGCTCCTGCAGCGAGGATGTCGCCCCACACCACCATTTCTGCTCGCGTTTCGTCTCATGATCGATCAGGCCGAGCGTGTTCATGACCATGCCGCCCGCGCTGCCACCGCGCATCTCTACCGGCTTGGACGGATCGATCACCAGCATCCAGCCATAACGATAGGACAGACCCGTGCGCCGATCGTCGATGCGCGGGAATTCTCCCATCATGCTGGTCAGCCGCTCCCGGCTCTCGAAGTCGTCGGAGTTCGACGCCATGTCGACGGTCCAGCGCGTCAGGAAACTGGCCGACTCCTGGCCGTTGAACGGCGCGCCGTGAATGTCGGGAAAGAAGGGGAACATGTTGTTCTTTGCTTCAGGCGTGTCGAAATGGATCTTCGAACCTTCCTGAAACGCGTTCATGACATGGCTCGCAAAGCAATTGTCGCGCTTGAACCAGCGAATGTCCGCCGCCGTCGCGTCAGCCCGCCGCGGCAGCACGCCAAGATAGACCGGCAGCGTCGTATCGAAGCCGAAATGCGGCAGGCCATTTTCCAGCCGGTCCCAGTTCGACGTGCTCGGCACGACGTGGAACAGCGCGTAATCCGGCGTGATCGCGAAATCGTGCATCATCGCGTAATAGGGAAGTTCGAACCACAATTCCTGTTTCAGCTCGCCCTCGGGCGATACGACGTAATAGGTCATGTCTTTCGTCAGCACGCCTTTCGCGGCATAGCCGAAAGCGATCATGTCCCCCGTCTGCGGATCGATCTTGGGGTGGGCGGTGAAGGTCTGCCCGGTCATCGCGCCGTTGAACCAGGTATAGCCTTCGGTTTCCAGCGTAGCGGGGTTCATCACCAGCGCGGGCGAATCCTCCTTCAGCGCATAGAGCTTCCCGCCATAGACAAAGGCGTTGGTGTTCGCGGTGCCGCGAATCTTGCCCTTCACGCTCTCGTCGTCGGTCAGCGGATTGCGGTAGGCGCCGAACAGCCCCTTCCCGGCTTCATGCTCCAGTTTCCATTTGTCAGTCTGCGCCCAGCGCTGTTTGAAATCGACGCGTCCGTCGTGAAAGCGAAACATCGTGATCATGCCGTCGCCGTTGAAGGCGATGTCGTCACCGAGACGCGGCGGGAACTGCGGATCGGGCTGAACGCGGTAGAATGCACCGTCGAGTTCAGCGGGGATCGCACCCTTCACATCGAGGTCGGCGATGTCGGCTTCAATCCGCGACGGCGTGTTGAATCCCGTGAACGCGGCTGTGTCCGGAAAATGCGTCATGCCCGATCCTCTCATTTTATCTTTCGCCGACATTGTATGTAAGACGAACATTATTTCAAGCGTGCGCATTGACGCTGCGGCTCGAAACGCTCAAGTTGTTAGTATGAGTTACCAGTCTGAGACGATCGACCGAGCCCCGGCCGCAGAAATTGACATCGGCGATATCGACCAGATCGTCGGATTTCATATCCGATTGGCGCATGGCGCGGTCTATCGGCACTTCACCGAAACCTTCGCGGACCTCGATCTCACCCAAAAGCAGGTGTCGGCGCTTTGGCTGATCGACGATCACCCCGACATTGCCCAGGCGGATATCGGTCGGCGCCTGCAGATGGATCGCGCCACGGTGATGGCGATCATCAACCGGCTTCAGAAGCGCGGATTCGTCGAACGCGGTGTCTCTACCGGCGATCGGCGGCGCCAGACGCTCCACCTGACACCGACCGGACATGAGGCTCTACTCAAAGCCCGAGCGAGCATTCTTGAGCACGAAGCGTGGCTAAAGGCGCGCTTCAACCCGCGTGAGCTCGCACAGTTCGTTAAACTGTTGCGCCGAATCCACGAGTAGCCGCCGCCCGGCCAACGACGGGCCAGTCATCAACTGCCGAGATAAGCTGCGAACCCGTCGAGCCGCGCGGCGCCCAGCGTCGCCAGCCGCGCCTCCGCCGCTGCCAAGGCGGGCAGTTCGGCCAGATAGAAGCTCGCTGCCGCCGCGAGACGCCGCCCGACATCATCTTGCCCCGCCAATCGCACGAGCCGCAACGCGATCCACCCGCCGACCGCGAGACCGCACAGCTCGAGAAAGGCGGTCGCCCCGGCATCGGCGTCTCGCACCGCGTTCCGCCACCCGTCGACGGTCCGCATGACGCCCTCGAGGCAGTCCAGCACGCCAGAGACGCTGGCGGATCGTGGATCATCGGCCAGATCGCCGCGCGCCGCCGACAGGAACAACGCGAGCCCCTCGCCGCGATCGCGCCACAACCGGCGGTGGACCATGTCGATCGCCTGAATCCCGCTGGTACCCTCGAAGACCGCAAAGACCCGTGCGTCGCGCAAATACCGCTCGACCGGCCATTCCCTTGTATAGCCCGCCCCGCCGAGAACCTGCAGCGCGCCGCTTGCCACGTCGAACGCCAACCGGGCGGACAAGTCCTTGGCGAGTGGCAGCAGAAACTGCGCCAGCGCCAGCCATCCACCGCGATCGGCCTCGGGCGCACGTTCGCCCAGGTCCATCGCAACCGCGGCGGTCAGCGCCAGGCCGCGCGCCACCTCCACGCGCCCGGCCATCCGCAACAGCTGCCGCTGCACGTCTGCGTGGTCGACGATTGCCACCGGCGCGGCGGCCGGGTCGCCGCCTTGGCGACGCTCCTGGGCATAGCCGAGCGCGGTGGCGAGCGCGGCTTCCGCGACGCCGACGCCTTGCGGCGCGCATGCGAGGCGCATCAACAGCATCATGTGAAACAGGGTCTGGAGACCGCGCCCCTCCTCGCCGATCGGAATGGCATGCGCGTCCTCGAAGCCGAGGACACAGGTCGGCGAACCGTGCAGGCCGAGCTTCTCCTCGATCCGCCGCAGCGTCACGCCGTTCGGCATGCCATCGTCGCGGCGATCCGGGACGAGGAAAAGGCTGAGCCCGCGCACGCCCGGCGCATCCGAAGAGCGCGCGATCATGCAATGGCCGATACGTGTGGTGAGATCATGATCGCCGTAGCTGATCCAGCATTTCTCGCCGCTGACCCGCCATGAACCATCATCGCGGCGCGTCGCGCGGGTCCGAACGCGCGCGACATCCGAGCCGGCATCCGGCTCTGAAATGCAGATCGTCGCCGCCCATTCACCCGATGCGAGCCTGGGCACCCACGCGGCACAGGTGGCTGCATCTGCCGCACCGCTCAGCATGGCAGCGGCGGTCCTGTTCGGCGTCGCCAGCATCGTGAACGCACAAGAGGCGCGATTGAAGATCTCTTCGCATGCGGTGGTCACCACGAGCGGCAGGCCTTGCCCGCCCGACTCCTCCGGCAGCGCGAGGGTCAGCCAGCCATCGCCAGCAAACCGTGCCCAGGCATCGCGGTGGCCCGGCGCACAGACGACCCGACCATCTTCCACCCGAGCGCCGATCCGATCGAGCGTGGCGTCCAGCGGATCAATCACGCCCTCGGCGAACCGCGCCGCCTGCTCGACGATCGCGTTCCAGGTCTCGTGATCCACACTCCCTGGAGACGCTTCCGCCAACCGATCGAGGAACGGCACGATCGACAGATGGCGCACCAGCGCCTCGACCTGGCGCGGATAGGACATCAATCCGCCCAGTAGAGGCGCATCGGATTGTCGACGAGAAGCATGCGCTGGATGTCCGCCGTGGGTGCGATCCGCGGGATCATGTCAACCAGTGCGCCATCGTCGGGGATTGCATCCTGCATATTGGGATGCGGCCAATCGGTGCCCCACAGGACGCGCGTCGGATAGTCGGCGACGAGCGGCGCGACGGCAGCGGCGAAATCATCCCATGGCGGGCCGGCGGGATCGAGCCGATCGGGACAGGTCGCCTTGAAATGGATATCGTCGCGGCTGTCGAGCAACGCCCGGAACGCCCGCATATCAACGCCGTCCGGCCCCTGCCGCACGTCGGGACGCCCCATATGATCGATTACCAGTGGGACCGGGATCGCATCGAGGAAGGGGCGGAGCTCCTCCAGAATGTCGGCTTCGAAATAGACGACCACATGCCAGCCAGACGGCAAACGCCCAGCGACGTCGAGAAACTTGTCCTTCGGCGCGTCATCGACGAGGCGCTTGAGAAAATTGAAGCGGATGCCGCGAATACCCCCCTCGTCAAGCACGGCGAGTTCGTGATCGGAGATCGCCGGATCGACAACCGCGACGCCGCGCGCACGGCCGTTCGAGCGCGCGATCGCGTTAAGCGTCGCCGCGTTGTCGGTGCCATGGCAGCTTGCCTGGACGATGACATTGCGCGTGAAGCCCAGTCGGTCGCGCAAGGCAAAGAGCATTTCGGGTCCGGCGTCCTGCGGCAGATATTTTGCCTTGGCACTGAACGGAAAACGATCGGCAGGGCCAAAGACATGGCAATGCGCGTCGACCGCGCCGGCCGGCGGCACGTAGCGTGGGACAGAGGGTTCCAGGGTCCAGCTGCGAATTCGCCCCGCGGCGTCGGTGCTCACGCGAAAACCTCCCCGTCCATCAGCTTGCGCGCGGTGCGCAGCAGCGCCGCCGTCTCGACCGCCCCATCCGCACCGGTGGTGAGAACGCAGGTCATCTCGCCGGTCGGATGCTCGACCGACAGGGTCTTGGTGGCACCACCCGGCACCACGGCAACTTCTGCGGCGGGCGAGCCGTCGATCAGGCAGGCGGTGGCGACGCTCACCGCGCCGAGCACGCCGATCGTCGCATGGGCGCGGCGCGGAATGAAGCTGCGCACGGTCACGGCACCGCCGTGCTTCGGCGGCGCGACCAGCATCATCTTGGGCACCGACTTGTCGGTGACGTCGCCCAGATTCATCATCGGCCCCGCCTTCAACCGGATCGCCTCGATCCGCGCCTTGAGTTCCGTCGCCGCATCGAGCGTCTCGCGATCCTCGTAACCCGTCGCCCCGACCTCCGTCGCCTTGAACACGACGCACGGCATGCCGTTGTCGATCAGCGTGCAAGGCACTCCTTCGATGACATCGGCCGCATTGCCGGTCGGAAGCAGCGCGCCGCACGATGAGCCTGCCGTGTCACGGAATTCGAGCGGTATCGGCGCTGCGGTTCCCGGCACACCGTCGATCCGCGCCTCGCCGGCGTACGTCACTTTGCCACCGGGCGTCGCGACCGTCGCGACCGCGATCTGCCCTGTATTGTCCATATAGATTGCGACCCGCGTCGTTTCGGCGCCGGCCGCGACAAGTCCGCGCTCGATCGCAAACGGCCCAACCCCGGCAAGCATATTGCCACAATTCTGGCTGTCCGAGACAATCGCCTGATCGACGAAAACCTGGAGGAACAGATAGTCGACATCGACACCTTCGCGCGTCGATCGCGAGACGACCGCGACCTTGGAGGTGAGCGGATCGGCACCCCCCATGCCATCGATCTGGCGCGGATCGGGCGAACCCATCACCCGCAACAGCGCAGCGTCGCGCAGCGCTGGATCGTTCGGGAGATCGTCGGCGAGGAAGAACGCGCCCTTCGACGTGCCGCCGCGCATCCACATGCACCGGATGCCGTCACTCATAGCGAAGCCCCAGCGCCTCAAGCTTGCCGCGCATGTCATAGATGTCGAGGCCCAGTTCGCCCTCGGCGAGCCGGACACGCTTCGACTCCTCCGCCGCTTCGCGCGCCTGCGCTTTCGCCAGCACCGCGTCGGCATCGGCTCGCCGCACGACACACACACCGTCATCGTCGGCAACGATGACGTCGCCGGCCTCGATCGACGCCCCGGCGCAGACGATCGGCACGTTGACCGAACCGAGCGTCGCCTTGATGGTGCCCTGCGCGAACACCGCCTTCGACCACACCGGGAAACCCATGCGGGTAAGGTCGCGGACGTCGCGCACGCCCGCGTCGATCACCAGGCCACGACAGCCGCGCGCCATCGCGGACGTGGCGAGGAGGTCTCCGAAATAGCCATCCTCGCACGGGCTTGTCGGCGCGAGTACGAGGATATCACCGTCGCGCAGTTGCTCTATCGCGACGTGGAGCATCCAATTGTCGCCCGGCGGTGACGAGATGGTGACCGCGGAACCAGCGATCCGCGCGCCCGGATAGATCGGTCGCATATGGCTGGCGAGCAATCCGATCCGCCCCTGCGCCTCATGGACGGTGGCGACACCCGCCGCGGCGAGGCCGTCGATCGCTTCCGCCGAAGCGCGTTGAATGTTGCGGACGACCCGACCTGCCATGGCTGCTCTCCTTTTCCGCTTCGCGGCTAGCGCCGCGCACGACAAGCCGACCAATCCATATTGCGCGCAGCACATAAGTTTTTGCTATGTCTATCCGATGACCACACCTCTGCCCTTCGATCTCAACCTGCGGCATCTTCGCTCGCTTTCGGCGGTCGTCGAGTACGGTACACTGAGCGCTGCGGCGACGCGGGTCGGACTCTCGCAACCGGCACTGACCCAAGGGCTGTCGAAGCTCGAACGCCAACTCGACCGGGTCCTGTTCGATCGCCGTCCCGATGGCCTGGGACCGACCGAGGCCGGTCTGGCGATGGCGAGCCGTGCCGCTGCCGCCTTCGCCTATCTCGGATCGGCCAGCCGCGCTCGGGCGACCGGGCGTGGCTTTTCGCGCCCCGAACAGTTGATGACCGCTACCCAGCTCGAAGCTTTCCTGCACGTCGCCAATACCGGCAGTTTCGTCGGTGCGGCGGCCGAAAGCGGCCTTTCGCAGCCCGCGCTGCATCGTGCCGTGCGCGATCTCGAGCAGGTCACAGGCGTGCCGCTGGTCGAGCGACGCGGACGCGGCGTCGCGCTTACCGCGCACGGCCAAAAGATGGCGCGTGGTGTGCGGCTCGCCGAGCGCGAGATCGCTGCGGGCATTGCCGAACTTTCTGCCGATCCTGCCGGCACCGGCAGAATCGCGATTGGCGCGATGCCCCTTTCGCGCGCGCTGGTCCTGCCCCGTGCGCTCGCCGCGTTCGCGCGGGCCGCGCCGGGCGCGGTGGTCGATGTCATCGAGGGATCGTGGCGCGAATTGATCGATCCCTTGCGCGACGGCGTCCTCGACCTGACGATCGGTGCGTTGCGCGACGCTGCTCCGCCCGGGGTCGTCCAGCGTGCGCTGTTCGCCGATCGCCTCGCGGTCGTCGCACGCGTCGGTCACCCGCTTGCCGGCATCGCCGCGCCGACGCGAAGCGACCTTGCCAGCTACCCCTGGATCGTTGGATCACGCGAGACGCCGCTCGCTGCGCATTGGCAGCGTTTGTTCGCGGGCGGGGCATTGCCTGCCGCGCCGATTGCCTGCGGATCGGTGATGGTGATTCGCGGACTGCTGCACGACACCGACTTGCTGACGCTCCTTTCCCCCGACCAGGTCGCGCTCGAGATCGACGCGGGGTTGCTGACCACGATCGGCCCGCCGCTCGACGACAGTCTGCGCATCATCGGCGTGTCAACGCGCGCCGACTGGCGACCGACGACCGCGCAGCGTCGGCTCGTCGCGTTGATCGAAGCGGCATCCGCCGAAATGGCAATTCGAGAAAACGAATAGCGACCATCGCATTCCGATTGGCGTCGTCGCGAGATCGCCCGGTAACGGAAACTGCATGGAGAGCGAGATTACCTTTATCGGGTTTGGCGAGGCGGGAATGGCGTTCGCCGACGCAAACCCGGCGCGCGCGGCGCGCGGCTACGACCGCAAGCTCGATGACCCGACAACGCGCGCTGCAAAGCTCGCCGACTTCGCGACATGCGGCGTCGTTGCGTGCGACACTGCTGAAGAAGCGGTCACCGACGTGGGCATCGTCCTCTCGCTCGTTACCGCCGATCAGGCGTTAGGCGCAGCAAGCGCCGACGCCCCCTTCCTGGCGGATGGTGCGCTGTGGCTCGATTTGAATTCGGTCGCACCCGATACGAAGCGCGCCGCAGCTGAAATGATCTCGCCGCGCGCGCGCTACGTCGATGTTGCTGTCATGGCCCCCGTCCACCCCGCCCGGCGCGGCGTCCCGCTGCTGGTTTCCGGTCCGCACGCCGACGCGGGCGCCGCAGCGCTCGTCGCGCTCGGCTTCGACGATGTGCGCATTGTTTCGGGCGGCATCGGCGCGGCCTCCTCGATCAAGATGATCCGCTCGGTGATGGTCAAGGGGATCGAGGCGCTGTCGGCTGAATGCGTCATTGCGGCGGAAGCCGCCGGTGTACGCGAGGCGGTGATCGCCTCGCTCGACGCGAGTTGGCCCGGCGCCGACTGGGCGCGGCGCTTCGACTACAACCTTGACCGCATGATGGTTCACGGCCTGCGCCGCGCCGCCGAAATGGATGAGGTCGTCAAGACGCTCGACGCGCTCGGCACCGGTGCTGCGATGACGAGAGGGACGGTAGCGCGCCAGCGCGAGATCGGCGCGCTCCACCTGACCCCCGCCAAGGGGCTCGACGACAAGCTCGCTGCGCTTGCCGCTTCCGCGCATGAGACCGCCGCCGCAAGGGAAAACGCCGCATGATCATCGACTGTCACGGCCATTACACGACGGCGCCCGCGGCCCACAACGACTGGCGCGAGGCGCAGAAGGCCGCGTTCAAGGCCGGGACCGCGCAGGCGCCTTATCCGTCGATCTCCGACGATGAGATCCGTGAGACGCTGGAAGCGAACCAGCTCCGCCTGCTGCGCGAGCGCGGGGCCGACATGACGATTTTCAGCCCGCGTGCCTCGGCGATGGCACCGCATGTCGGCGACGAGGGCATCGCCACGGCATGGGCGCGCGCCAACAACGATCTGATCCGGCGCTGCGTCGATCTCTATCCGGACATCTTTGCCGGCGTGTGCATGCTGCCGCAAAATCCCAAGGCGGATATGACCGGCTCGATTGCCGAACTGCGCCGTTGCGTCGAGGAACTCGGCTTCATCGGCTGCAACCTCAACCCTGACCCGGGCGGCGGCCATTTCACGTCGCCACCGTTGACCGATCGATTCTGGTATCCGTTTTACGAGGCGATGGTCGATCTGGACGTCCCTGCGATGATCCATGTGTCGGGGTCATGCAATCCCGGCCTCCACGCAACCGGCGCTTATTACATCGCCGCCGACACGATCGCGTTCATGCAGTTGATCGAAGGCGACCTGTTCGCGGATTTCCCCACGCTGCGGTTCATCATTCCGCACGGCGGGGGGGCGGTGCCGTATCATTGGGGCCGTTATCGCGGGCTCGCCGATATGCTCAAAAAGCCGGCGCTGGACGGTCATGTGATGAACAACGTGTATTTCGATACCTGCGTCTATCACCAGCCCGGTATCGACCTGCTCGCCGACGTAATCGACACCAAGAACATCCTGTTCGGCAGCGAGATGGTCGGCGCGGTGCGCGGCATCGACCCGACGACCGGACAATATTTCGACGACACCAAGCGCTATGTCGACGCGCTCCCAATCAGCGCGGAACAACGCCACGCGATCTACGAGGGCAATGCGCGCCGGGTCTTTCCCCGGCTCGATGCCAAATTGAAGGAGAGAGGCAAGTGACCGGCCCCCGCGACATCCACGCATATCTCGCCGAGTTCGAGGATATCCCCGGCACCCGCGTGTTCACCGCCAAGCGCGCGCGCCAGGGCTACAACCTCAACCAGTTCGCGATGAGCCTGATGAAGGACGAGAATCGCCAACGCTTCCGCGCTGACGAAAGTGCCTATCTCGATGAGTGGAAGCTCACGCCCGAACAGAAGGACGCGCTTCTGAAGCGCGACTACAACCGCCTGCTCGATCTCGGCGGCAACGTCTATTTCCTCGCCAAGGTCTTCTCCACCGACGGGCAGAGTTTCGCGCAGGCGGTGTCGACGATGACCGACATGAATTTCGAAGACTACACCAAGATGATGGTCGCGGGCGGACGTTCGCCCGAGGGCCAGCGCTCGATCAAAGAGGGCCGATAGACATGGCACGCATCACCGCCGGCGTGGCATCCAGCCACGTCCCGCTGCTCGGGGTCGCCGCTGATACCGGCAAGGACGGAGACGATTATTTCCGTCCGATTTTCGCGGGGTATGACTGGACCCGCGAATGGGAGAAGACCGAGAAGCCCGACGTCGTGATCCTGGTCTATAACGACCATGCCTCGGCGTTCGACATGAAGATCATCCCGACCTTCGCGATCGGTTGCGCCGAGTCCTACAAGCCGGCCGACGAAGGCTGGGGGCCGCGCAAGGTGCCAGACGTGGAGGGACATCCCGACCTTGCCTGGCACATCGCGCAGAGCCTGATCCTCGACGAGTTCGACATGACGATCATCAACGAGATGGACGTCGACCACGGCCTCACCGTCCCCCTGACGATGATGTACGGCAAGCCCGACGCCTGGCCGACCAAGGTCATCCCGCTGGCGGTCAATGTCGTCACCTATCCGCCACCCTCGGGCAATCGCTGCTGGGCGCTCGGCGAGGCGATCGCGCGCGCCGTGGCGAGCTTCGAGGAGGATCTCAACGTCCAGGTCTGGGGCACCGGCGGCATGAGCCACCAGCTTCAGGGCCCCCGCGCCGGCCTGATCAATCGAAATTGGGACAACAAGTTCCTCGACGGGCTGATCGGCGACGACGACCATCTGCGGCGTATCCCGCACATCGAATATCTGCGCGAGACCGGCTCCGAGGGCATCGAGATGGTCATGTGGCTGATCATGCGCGGCGCGATGGGCAAGCGCACCCGCGCGCTGCATCGGCACTATCATGTGCCGTGCAGCAACACCGCGATCGGGCATCTCGTGCTCCGCCCCGACAATGGCGAGGGATACGACATGACCGGCAGCGATGCGGATCAGGCCCTCGCGGCCGAGTAGCGATACCTTCCGTCAACCTTACCCGGCCCGGCCGCGAGGCGGGGCACCTTCACAGACAGGACTTCCGATCATGACCCTGCGTATCGCGCTGGCAGGGGCCGGCGCTTTCGGCGAGAAGCATCTCGACGGACTGAAGAAGATCGATGGCGTTGAAGTGACCAGTCTGGTCGGCCGCCGGCTCGAGCCGACCCAGGCGATCGCTGCGAAATACGGCATCGGACATGCCTGCACCGACCTCGCCGACAGCCTCGCGCGCGACGATGTCGATGCGGTGATCCTGTGCACGCCGACGCAAATGCACGCCGCGCAGGCACTGCAATGCCTGGCGGCGGGCAAGCACGTCCAGGTCGAGATCCCGCTGGCCGACAGCCTTGCCGATGCCGAGGCGGTGCTGGCGAAGCAGCAGGAGACGGGGCTAGTCGCGATGGTCGGGCACACGCGACGGTTCAACCCCAGCCACCAATATCTGCATCGCAAGTTCGCCAGCGGCGAGGCGAACGTCCAGCAGATGGACGTCCAGACCTATTTCTTCCGTCGCAAGAACATGAACGCAAAGGGTGAAGCGCGCAGTTGGACCGACCATCTGCTCTGGCATCACGCGGCGCACACCGTCGATCTGTTTGCCTATCAGGCCGGACCGATCATTGCGGCGAACGCGCTGCAGGGTCCGATCCATCCCGAACTCGGCATCGCGATGGACATGTCGATCCAGCTGAAGGCGGAGAGCGGCGCGATCTGTACGCTCAGCCTGTCGTTCAATAATGAGGGACCGCTCGGCACCTTCTTCCGCTACATCTGCGACAACGGGACATGGCTCGCGCGCTATGACGATCTGGTCACGGGCAACGAAGAACCGGTCGACCTCTCGGGAGTCGCGATATCGAACAACGGCATCGAGTTGCAGGATCGCGAATTTGTCGCGGCCATCCGCGAGGGACGTGAGCCCAACAGCTCGGTCGCACAGGTACTGCCCTGCTACCGCATACTCGATCACCTTGAAAAGCAACTCTCCGCATGAAGACGCAGGTGGCGATTGTCGGTGGCGGCCCGGCGGGGTTGTTGCTCGGCCACCAGTTGCGCGCCGCCGGAGTCGACTGCCTGATCGTCGAAAGGCAGTCCCGTGCACATGTCGAAGGTCGCATCCGCGCCGGCGTATTGGAAACGGTAACGACCGACCTGCTGCGTCAGTTGGGAATTGCCGACAGGCTCGACAGCGAGGGGCTGGTCGAGGCCGGTTTCAATCTGGCCACCGACGATCAGGTCATCCGTATCGACATCGCCCAACTTACCGGGCGAAACGTCACCGTCTATGGTCAGACCGAACTGACGCGCGACCTGATCGACGCGGCGCCCGGCCGCGGGCTGGAGATCGTGTTTGAAGCGGCCGATGTGGCGATTCACGAGATCGACAGCGATGTACCTTTCGTGACGTGGACGAAGGACGGCGAATCGAAGCGGGCGGATTGCGCCTTCGTTGCCGGCTGCGACGGTTTCCACGGTCCGTCACGTCGCGCGATCGGACCGGGCCCGGAGTTCGAGCGCGCCTATCCGTTCGGCTGGCTGGGAATCCTCGCCGACGTGCCGCCCTGCCACGACGAACTGATCTACGCCAATACGCGGGACGGGTTTTCGCTCGCGTCGATGCGCTCGGCCACGCGCAGCCGCTATTATATCCAGGTGCCGGTCGACGCCCAGCTGGCGGATTGGCCCGAAGAACGCCTGTGGGACGAGCTCGACCGCCGCTTCACGCCCCTCGCTGCGCGACCGGTGGTGCGCGGTCCCGCGCTAGAAATGTCGATCGCGCCGCTGCGTTCCTACGTTTTCGAGACGATGCGACGCGGGCGGCTGTTCCTCGCCGGAGACGCGGCGCACATCGTGCCGCCGACCGGCGCGAAGGGCCTGAACCTCGCCGCCTCCGACGTCGTATACCTCGCCGAAGCGCTGATCTCGGCGATATCGCACGACAACGCTTCGGGAATCGACGGGTATCAATCTCGGGCGCTCGCGCGGATCTGGAAGGCCGAACGGTTCAGCTGGTACCTGACCAAGCTGATGCACCGGTTCCCCGAGGACGGCACGTTCGAGCATCGGATGCAGATCGCCGAGATCGACTATGTCGCAAGCTCGCTCGCGATGCAGACCGCGATCGCGGAGAATTATGTCGGCTTGCCGCTGTAAGCGCGGGGCTTCGACCGGAAGCCGCGCGCTCCCTGCATCCCTATTTGGCGCTCTCGAAACGCAGCTTGACCCCCGCCAACGCGAACGCGGCCACCAGCGACCCAAGTCCCAACGTGATCGCGACCCCGGCAAGCGGCAATCCGGCCGCGAACAGATATCCCGCCAGGATCGGCGACAATGCCGCGCCGCCACGCCCGACACCGATCACGAAACCGGTGCCCGTCGCGCGCACGTGCGTCGGAAAGGCGCGCGCAAAGATCGTGTAGAGGCCGACGACCGCGCTGTTGGTAAACAATCCCGACGCGCAGGCGAGCGCGGCAAGCCCGCCAAGCGAGCGAACGCCGGACGCACCGAACAGGGCGACCATAATCGAGGACATTGCGAGCACCGCGATCGTCATCGGCTTTAGCGCGAAACGCTGTGCAAGCAGGCCGAAGATTGCGCCCCCCACCGCGCCGCCGACATTCGCCCAGACAAGCACGCTCGCCGCCTGTGCCGCAGGGTAGCCAATATCCACGACGATCTTGGGCACCCATTTGAGAATGAAATAGAAGCTGACGATGTGCGCGAAATAGGCCAGCGTCACGAGCAAGGTCGTGCCGCGAAGCCCGGGCCGCAGGATGTCGGCGATCGACCCACGATCTTCCTCGGGTGTCGACAGCGGCAACGCCTCGACCGGGCGATGCCCCATTCGCGCAAGCGTACGATTCACGCTGCCCAGCGCGCCCGCCGGACGCCTGGCGATCAGGAACTGCACCGGCTCGGGCACGAAGAACCACACCAGCGGAATGAAGCAGGCCGTGATGATCGCACCGAACTCGAACACAAGGCGCCAGTCCCCGCCCCTTAGCAGAACCGACGAAATCGACCCGCCGATCACGGCGCCGATCGGATAGCCGATAACCATGACCGCCAGCGCCACATTGCGGCGACGGATGTTGGCGAACTCCGCCGCGGCCGCGTTGATCGCGGCGAGCATGCCGCCGATGCCCAGCCCGGTCAGTACCCGCCAGATCGAAAGCACGACGATGCTGCGGGCGGTCGTGACCATGAACATGCCGAACACCATCACGACGAGGCAGCCGAGAATCGTCCGCCGGCGCCCGATGCGGTCGGCGACGCCACCGAGCACAACCGAGCCCAGCGCCATGCCGATCAGTTCCATCGACAGGACGACACCGAGCGCCGCGCGATCGATGCCCCATTCGGCGGCAATACCGGGTGCCGCGAAGCTGATCGACAACACATCGAAGCCATCGAGCGCGTTGAGGCCGACGGTAATGGCGACGGCTGCGATCTGCAGCCGGCTCATCGCCGACTCATCGACGATGGTGCGTGGGTCCCGGTTCACGAGCACGACCGATCGACAGAGAGCGACATCAACGCGCCTCCTGTCCGGCAAGCAGCGCGCCGAACCGCGGGTGCGCGAAATGCATCGGCACGTCCTGGCGATGCGGCCAGGTCTGGCGAATGTCGGCGGCAGGCAGGATCACGTCAGGCCCGGTCGGATCATCGGGATAGAGAACCGCCGCCGGCTGGAGGTGCGCCACGGTATGGGCCAACCCGGTTTCGTAGTCGCCTTGCCATTGCATCATATAATCGAGCCGCTTGATCTTCCACGCGCCGTCCTCGCGGACATAGTCATTTTCGTAGATGCCGGCTTCCCAGAATTGCTGCGGCATGAAGTCTGGCTTCTGGTCGATGACGCTATCGTGCCAGCCGCCCAGCAGCATCCCGCGGAACCGCCCTTTGGCGGTTTGCCGGTCGGGGGCGATCGTGATGATGTCCTGCATCTGGAAGTGATCGAGCACCAGTCCGTCGACTGGCCCGGGGCGCCCCTGCGTGAATCGCCCCGCGATCCAGTCACCGTAGAGACGTTTCACTCCGGCGTGGCCGTGATATTCGCCGGACAGGAACACGACGGCACCGTCCCGCGCAAACAACTCCGCCACATCGTCCGGCCGGTTGAAATCGATGTAATAGCCATAGGCCCAGTGAAGCCGGCGAATCGCATTGAGGTCTTCAAGCTCACCGACCCGGTTCTCCAGCGCGTCAAAGCGTGCGGCTACCGTCGAATCCATTGCTGGCATCATCCAAACCCCTGTTATATTTGTATGCGAGACTAACGAATAAGCGCGGCATGGCGAGAGGAAAAATCATGACCTGGGATGGCAAGGTCGCATTCGTGACGGGCGGCGTTTCGGGAATCGGTTTCGGTATCGCGCGGGCATTTGCGAATGCCGGGATGCGGCTCGCCTTGTCGTATCGCGACGAAACCCACCGCGCTGAAGCGGCACGCTGGTTTGCGGATTCCGGATACCAGCCCCCGCTTTTCCTCAAGCTCGATGTGACCGATCGGCCGCGCTTCGCCGAGGTCGCGGAAGAGATCGACGCCCATTTCGGAAGACTCGACGTCCTCGTCAATAATGCCGGGGTCAGCGTGTTCGGGCCAACCGATGAAGCGAGTCACGCCGACTATGACTGGATCATGGGCGTGAATTTCGGCGGTGTGGCCAATGGGCTCGTGGCGCTGTTGCCGCTCGTCAAGCGCAGCGGTGCTGGCGGGCATGTCGTCAACGTCGCTTCGATGGCGGCCTATCTCTCCGGCCCGCAGGCAGGCATCTACACCGCCAGCAAATTCGCGGTCCGTGGGCTGACCGAATCGCTGCGCTACAATCTCGCGCCGCATGGGATAGGCTGCTCGCTGATGTGTCCGGGCCTGACCCGGACCAACGCCTGGGACAGCGCGCTGAAGCGTCCCGACGACTTTGCGCGTTCAGGCTTCGCCCCGGTCGATCGCGACGAACTCGAGACTTTCGGCACCGCATTCCTGGCGGGGATGGACCCGCTGGAGGTCGGTGAAAAGACGCTTGCCGGCATGACGCGCAACGATGCCGTGATCTTCACCCACCCCGAGTTCGCCGAGGACTTTCGTGAAATTTACGAAGCAAGTGTCGCGGCCCTGCCCGTCGAGGCTGTGCCGGAGGGACGGCTCGAGATCGAGCGACTGCGACGCGCTGCCGCGGGTTCAGCGGCGGCTGGTCAGACGATCGGTCTCGCCGACCTGACCTAGAACCAATAGGCGATCGCGCGCATCTCGATCGACGCGCGCGGTGGCACGTCGGTCGGGCAATCCGGATCGTCAAAGGCGACGTGCGGCACCGAATGGGCGCGCGCGGGATCGCTGTCGTTGGTCTTGAACATGATCACCTCGTCGCGCCCGAGATCGCGAAACCAGTGCCAGCGATGGCTCGCAGAATGCGCGACCACCAACCCCTCGAACGACCAGACATCCTCGCCGTCGCGATCGAAGATCGCGTCCGCGGGCAGCAGGTCATCATGGTCCACACTACGTGCATCGCATAAGGCAAGCGGCACATCCTGCGGCGCGGGAGAAAGTGCGCGCCAGATATTGTAATGGGCGACGCGACGCGCAGGTTGCCGGCCCGCAGGGAGCGACCGCCCGGAAAACAGCGCCGCAGTCGTATCCGAGACGTCGACATGCGCGAATCGCGCCGGGCGCGAGTTGTCGAGCGCGCCCGACAACGACGATCGCTCGGCGAATCGCAGTACGCCGGCACCGGTGACGACCACCGCGTCAGCGCCCGTGATGTCGCAAACCAGCGACACAATTTCGTCAGGATGGATCTGCGCGACCTCGGCCGCGTCGGCGAAATCAGCCACCTTGCTCCGATGCGGCACCAACGCGAAGCCTTCGCGATCGAGCGACGGTCCAAGCGCTCTCGCCTCGCTTATTGTCATCGGCATTGGTGCAAGCACGACGGTGTCTCGGCTGGAATCATTGGCGAAATAACGCATGCGGCCCTGTTCCCGCGCCACATAATTGATCATAGCCTGCATCGCGTTCGATCCTCGTGTCGATCTGCGCGCCAATGTTGCGCAGCATTTCCGCAACATGCAATCCGCACGATGTGCATCAACGACGCAGGCAGGCACTGCTTATGGTGGTAGTTTCGCTACTTCTTGTCCGCCGCCTTTTCGTATGTCTTACTGACATCGAGCCGGCACTGGCCGGTTCGAATGAAGCCACGATCCATCAAAGGACGGGCTTACTGGTTTTCATGGGGGAGGAGCTTAAATGCACCACATAGTCCATACGCGCAGGTTAACGCGCTTGCTTGCATCTGCCTCGGTTTCGAGCCTGTTGCTCGCCACACCGGCACTGGCGCAAAGTCAGTCGTCACCGCCGACCACGCCACCAGTCGATCAGGCATCGCCCGCCAACGCGGATGCGAGCGACCAATCGACCACCCAGGATATCATCGTCACGGCGCAGTTCCGGCAGGAACGGCTGCAGGATACGCCGATCTCGATCACCGCGGTCAATGCCGCCCAGCTCGAGGCGAGGAACCAGACCGATCTCGCCCAGGTTGCCGACACAGCACCGAACGTGTCGCTCAAGCCGCAAGGCGCCTCGTTCGGCCCGTCGATCGTCGCCTCGATCCGCGGCGTTGGCCAGAACGACTTCAACCCTGCCTACGAGCCCGGCGTCGGCATCTACATCGACGACGTCTATTATCCGCAATTGACCGGCGCTGTGTTCGACCTGCTCGACCTCGACCGCGTCGAAATCTTGCGTGGTCCGCAGGGCACGCTCGCCGGGCGAAACTCGGAAGGCGGCTCGATCAAGATGTATTCTAAGAAGCCGACCGGCGAGAATGGCGGCTTCGTCGAGGCAACCTACGGTTCGCGCCACATGATCGGCGTACGGGCCGCCGCCGACTTCAAGCTCACCAACAATCTGTTCGGCCGCGTCTCGGGCGTGTTCAAGCAGCAGGACGGCTTCGTCGATCGCCTCGACTATGGCTGCGCCAATCCGGGCAGCGGTGTCGCCTCGACGCGCTCGCCGGGCGATTGCCGCATCAGCCGGCTGGGCGGCGTCGGCTATCAGGCGATCCGCGGCATGCTCCGCTGGCAGCCGACCGACGCGCTTGAGGTCAACCTCATCGGCGATTACACGCATGACGAGCACACGATCGCCGGCGAGGTGCTGCTCGCAACCTCGACGCTCAACACGTCCAATGTGAACGCTGCGCCAGGCGTTCCGTATGACAACCGCTTCATCTGCGGCGCCTACTGCAACTACATCACCACTGGCCAGCCGGCCGGCACCTGGGTGACCCCAATACCGGGAGATCCGTTCCACGCGACGGGCACCCCGCTCGCTGCGACCTCCGGCACCGATCGCAGCCTGTACAACGGGTGGGGCGTATCGGGACAGATCAACTACCAACTCAACGAGGCGATCGCCCTCACCTCAATCACCGGCTATCGATCGTTCGACACGAGGTTCGATTCCGACGACGATCTTTCGCCTGCAAGTAACGGCTTCGGCGAGAATCACCTGACCAACTGGAGCGTCAGCGAGGAGATCCGCGCCAATGTAAAGCTCGCCTCGACGCTCAACTTCACGCTCGGCGGCTATTATTTCAAGCAGAAGTCGGTCTATGATTCGATCCAGGACATCCGTTACGTCCCGGTATATCCGCTCCAGTTCCGTCAACCCGATCCCACCGCTGCCGACGCAAAGGCCGTGTTCGCCCATCTCTCATGGCAGCCCACCACCGGCCTGACATTGAGCGGCGGCCTTCGCTACACTGACGAATCGAAGCAGCAGACTTATTACCGTCTGAACTACGACGGAACGGTCAACGCATTTCTCGATCCCATCGGCGCTACCTACGGCGTCGGCTATTCGGGACCCGACACGCAAAACAAATTTGGTGGCGGCACCGTTACTTCATTGTCCGGCCTGACCGCACAGTACAAGGCGAAGCGCTGGGACTATCGCGCGGCGGTCGACTATCGCTTCTCGCCCGAGTTGCTCGTCTACGCCTCGTTCTCGACCGGCTTCAAGGGCGGCGGCAGCAACCCGCGTCCGTTCAACACGAGCCAGGTCATCCCGTTCGCGCCCGAACAGCTGAACGCTTATGAAGTCGGCTTCAAAACCGACCTTTTCGACCGCAAGCTGCGCTTCAACGTGTCGGCGTTCCTCAACAAGTACAAGGACATCCAGATCCCGGTCAGCACCTGTCCGGGCGCACCCTGCGCCGCGCGCCTCAACGCCGGTGCTGGAACGATCAAGGGCTTCGAGGCGGAACTGACCGCTTTCCCCGTCCCCGGACTCTCGATCGATGCGTCGCTCAGCTACCTGGCATTCTCGTATGACCCCAACAGCCTGAACCCGGCAGCGACCTATCCGACAAATCCGGGCGGGATCCTGCCGAACGATCCGCCGACGGTTCCGCCATGGAAGGCCACCTTTGGCATCCAGTACAAGCTGGATCTGGGCAATGCTGGCAGCCTCACGCCGCGCTTCGACGTCAACTATCAGGACAAGCAATATACCGGCCCAACGGTCATCAGCGGGACCCGCTTCCTGAACTTCATCCCGTCCTACACGCTGGCGAACGCGCGGCTCACCTGGACCAACGCCGACCAGAATCTTGACGTCTCGTTCGCCGCGAGCAACCTGTTCAACAAATATTATCTGCTGACGATCTTCGACCTGCGCGGCGCCGGCGCCGGCTTCCGCAAGGGGCGGCCGGGCACGCCGCAGGAGTTCTCGGTCACGATCAAAAAGAAGTTCTGATCGCCCTCTCTCCCCGGGCAATCAGTCGGGGCGGCCTTCACCGGCCGCCCCCCTTTTGCCCGGTTCGATCAGGCCCACCGACCGTGTCGGGATAGTTATTCAACAGATGTAAACTGGCCGCAGAGCCGGGAGCCCAGAGGCGATACCCCCGTATGACTGCCGCAGCCGACCGCGTTACCCTCTACCATTGGGAGCCCAACGCCAATTCGGGCAAGCCAATGCTCACCCTGTTCGAGAAGGGCGTCGCCTTCGAGAGCCACTATCTCGATCTGCTCAACTTCGACCAGCACAAGCCCGACTATCTTGCGATCAACCCGCTGGGGACGATCCCGGCGATGAAGCACGGCGACAAGGTGCTGACCGAGTCTACCGCGATTATGGAATATGTCGACGAGGCGTTTGCCGGTCCGCGGCTGATGCCGGACGATCCAGTCGATCGCTGGCGAGTTCGCTGGTGGATGAAGTTCATGGACCAGTGGCTCGGGCCGAGCTTTTCGATGATCGGCTGGAGCGTGTTCATCGGGCCGTCGGTGCGACAACGTGATCCGGCGGAACTCGACGCCGCAATCGAGCGCATCCCGATGCCCGAACGCCGGGTCGCCTGGCGCAAGGCGATCAGCGGCGCGTTCTCGGCCGAGGAGATGGCCGAATCGCAGCGTCGTGTGGCGCTTGGCATCGGCTTCCTCGAACAGGCGCTCGGCCAGCGCGAATGGCTTGGCTCGCCCAGTTACAGTCTGGCCGACATCAACGGTTTCAATCTCGGCTATGCGCTGCCGCTGTCGCAGCCGCATCTGTCGAACGACGAACTCACCCCGAACATCATGCGCTGGCTACGCGCGATCTATGCCCGTCCCGCCACGCGAGCGTGCTGGGCGATGGGCCGTACCGACATGGCGAAACGGGTGACGATCCTGGAAAGCGAACCGGCATGACCACGATCCTCTTCCACGGCGAGCCGAATGGCCCGTCACTCACCGTGCTTGCCGCCGCGTTCGAGAAGCAGGTCGACCTGACGCTCGCGCGGATCGATCTCGCTGCGGGCCAGCGCCACAGCGGCGCTGTCCCACAAGCGATGGAGGTCGACCAGTCGATCGAGGGCGAAGGTCCCGTGCTCGTCGTCGACGGCACGCCGATGGCCGACAGCGTTTTCATCGCCTGTTATCTCGACGATGTCGGCGTCGGCGCGGCGCTGCGGCCGGCCGATCCCTATGCGCGGTGGCAGATGATGGCGTGGTGCCGCTATGTGATCGAGCGCATCGCCCCGGCCGCCGCCTATCTCGGCCTGAAAGACTCCCCTCCGTCGGCAGTCCCGGCGGGAATTGTAAGCGTCGACCTGGCGGATCGCTGGCGCGACGCGGCCGAAGGGCGGTTCGATCAGGGCAAGCTGGACGACAGCCGCAGCAAGATCGCGCAGGGCATAGACAAAGTCGAGGCGCAACTGGCCGACGGGCGCGAGTGGATCATGGATGATTTCAGCATCGCCGACTTGGAAAGCTATGCGTGGCTCGCCGGCATGCCGCGCTTGACGCCGGATGCATTCGCCTCTCGCCCGCTAACGTCGGCCTGGCTCGACCGGGTGAAGGCACGAACGTCCGTCGCGCGCGCTTTGTCTCTCGCCACAGTTTCGGCACCGGAGACGGTCTGGGCGCCCGGCCCTGAAATCAACCGGTGGGGCTGAGATGCGCGCGATCGACTATTTCGACCGGGGACACGATCTCGACCCCGACCGCACCGCACTGGTCGATGTGGCGAGCGGAGAAAAGCTGACCTTCGCCGAGGTCAAGGCGCTTACCGAGCGGATTGCGGCGGCGATGTATGCTGCTGGCTTCGCCGCGCAGCAACCGGTCGCGCTCTACGGGCCCAACAGCGCAGCGATCATGGTCGCACTGTTCGCGATCTGGCGCGCCAACGGCCAGTGGGTACCCGTCAACACGCGCAACGCGATCGAGGCGAATGCGGCGTATCTCTCGTATGTCCGCTGCGGCTGGATGTTCTATCATTCGAGCATGGCTGAAGACGTCGCCACGTTGCGCGCGCGCACTGCAACGCTGACCAACTTCGTCTGCCTCGACCGGGCGATGGGCGACGACCCCTCGCTCGACCAGTTCATAGCTGATGTGACCGATGCAACGCTGCCGGACTTCTCCGATCCGTTTGGCGCGCCAGATGGCGTCGTCGGGCTTTTCCCGACCGGTGGGACAACCGGGCCGTCAAAGGGAGTCGTCGTAACGAACCTCGGCTGGGGCACGATGCTTGAAACGCTGGGCGCAGCGGTCGGAAGCGGCGTCGAAGACCCGATATCGCTCGTCGTCGCGCCGGTCACGCACGCCGCCGGGCCGGTCGCACTCGGGACGATGGCGCTCGGTGCGACACAGGTGATTTTGCCCGGCTTCGAAGCGGACATGGTGTTGCGTGCGATCACGGAACATCGCGTAACGCACATGTATCTGCCACCGACCGCGCTTTACGGCTTGCTCGGGTCCCCCGAACTCGGGCGGCAGGACCTTTCGTCGCTGCGCTATTTCATCCTGGTCGGCTCTCCGGTGTCGCCCGAGAAACTCCGCCAGGCGGTGGCAGCCTTCGGCCCCTGCATGTGCCAGGCCTATGGCCAGGTCGAATCACCGATGATCACCACGTGGCTATCGCCCGAGATCGTCGCGGCGGCGGCGCGCGGCGAACATCCCGAGCGGCTGGCGAGTTGCGGTCGCGCAACACAATCGGTCCAGATCGGCATCATGGACGACGAAGGTAACCTCCTGCCCGATGGCGAACGCGGCGAGATCGTCGTGCGCGGCGTGCTCGTGTCGAAGGAATATTTCGAAATGCCCGAAGCGACGGCGGAGGCACGTTTGTTCGGCTGGCACCATACCGGTGACGTCGCCTATCGCGACGCCCATGGCTATGTGTACATTGTCGATCGCAAGAAGGACATGGTCGTGACGGGCGGCTTCAACGTCTTCACCGCGGAAGTCGAGGCTGCGATCACGGAATTGCCGCAAGTGCGCGAATGCGCGGTGATCGGGATCCCGCACGACAAATGGGGCGAGGCCGTCCATGCGATCGTCGTTGCCGACGCAATCGCGATTGACGCGATTATCGCCCATGCCAAGACGCGACTGGGCAGCGTGAAAGCACCGAAGAGCGTTACCTTCGTCGACGCCATACCCCGCACAGCCGCGGGAAAAATGGACAAGAATGCGCTTCGCGCCGATTATTGGCGCGGTGACCGGCTGGTAAATTGAGCAAGCGCGAAACGAGAGGATGATACGGATGAGGCGATCGACGGCACGGCCGCGCGGCGCATTGCTGGCGACAACGATATTGGCATTGGCGCTGGGTGCCTGTCATGCCGCCAAAGCGCCTGAGCCCGCTGCGCCGACGCTGGCGTCAAGCGGCGTGACGGACGCGAAAATTGCCACCCCCGAGAGCGGTGAGTGGCTGAGTTATGGTCGCGACTATACCGAACAGCGCTTTTCGCCACTGACCCAGATCAGCAGCGACAGCGTCGGCCAGCTTGGCCTTGCCTGGTCCGCCGACCTCGACACCGCTCGCGGCCAGGAAGCCACGCCGCTCATGCACGATGGCACGCTCTTCGTCTCGACCGCGTGGAGCATGGTCAAGGCGTATGACGCCGCTACCGGCCAGCCCAAATGGACTTACGATCCAAAGGTGCCACGCGACACCCTGGCACGCGCATGCTGCGACGCCGTCAATCGCGGCGTGGCGCTCTATGGCGACAAGCTCTACGTCGGCACGCTGGACGGACGGCTGGTGGCGCTGGATCAGGCGACCGGGCGGGTCGTCTGGGAGAAGGTCGTCGTCCCCAATCAGACCGACTATTCGATCACCGGGGCGCCCCGCATCGTCAAGGGACGCGTGCTGATCGGCAGCGGCGGCGCGGAATACAAGGCGCGAGGCTATCTCGCTGCGTTCGACGCCGAAACCGGCGCCGAGGCTTGGCGCTTTCACACCGTGCCCGGGAACCCCGCGGACGGCTTCGAGAACAAGGCCATGGAGGCTGCTGCCAAGACCTGGAGCGGTAAATGGTGGAAGTTGGGTGGCGGCGGCACCGTATGGGATTCGATCACCTACGATCCGAAGCTTAATCTCGTCTTCTTCGGCACCGGCAATGCGGAGCCGTGGAATCCGGCGCCGATGGGACGGACCGGCGATACCCTCTACACATCGTCGATCGTTGCGGTGAACGCCGATACCGGCGCTTATGTCTGGCATTTCCAGGAGACGCCGGAAGATCGCTGGGACTTCGACAGCGATGCGCAGATCACCGTCGCTGACCTTGCCATCGACGGTCAGCAGCGCCGGGTACTGCTTCACGCTCCCAAGAACGGCGTGTTCTATGTGATCGATGCGAAGAGTGGCCAGTTCATTTCGGCCAACCCGTTCGTCCCGGTCAACTGGGCGTCGTCGTTTGACCCGAAGACCGGTCGACCGACGATCAACCCGGCGGCGCGCTACGAGAAGGGCACGACGACATTCATCGGCTTGCCCGGCGCTGGCGGTGCGCACAGCTGGCAACCGATGAGCTTCAACCCCAAGACCGGACTGGTATATCTTCCCGCCAACATTGCCGGATTCCCCTATGCGGCAGCGAAGGACTGGAAGCCGTCCGACATCGGCTTCCAGACCGCGCTCGACGGCGCCGCTACCGCAATGCCGGCCAACGCCGCGGTGCAGGCGGGGGCGATGAAGGCAACGACGGGGGCGTTGATCGCCTGGGACCCCGTGGCCGGGAAAGTGCGCTGGACGGTGCCGCAGGTCGGCCCGTGGAACGGCGGAACGCTGACCACAGCCGGCAACCTCGTCTTCCAGGGTAATGCGCAGGGGCAGTTCGTCGCCTACAGCGCGGACAAGGGTAACAGGCTGTGGTCCTTCCCGGCACAGACCGGGATCATCGCGGCGCCGATGACCTATGCGATCGGCGGGCAGCAATATGTCGCCGTCCTTGCCGGCTGGGGCGGCGTATGGGACATTGCCACCGGCGTGTTGGCGCGCAAATCGGGCGCAACGCGCAACATCAGCCGACTGCTTGTCTTCAAGCTCGGCGCGAAGGGAGCCTTGCCCCCTGCCCCGCCGATGACGAAGCTCGTGCTCGACCCGCCGGCGCTAAAGGGAACGCCACAGCAAGTCGCACGCGGCGGGCAACTTTACGGCCGCTATTGCAACGTATGCCATGGCGACGCCGCAGTGGCAGGCGGGCTCAACCCCGACCTGCGGCATTCGAGTGCGCTCAATGCCGCCGAAGCGATCCGCTCGGTTGTGATCGATGGCGCGTTGCACGAGAACGGCATGGTCTCGTTCAAGTCGGCGCTGACCGCCGATGATGCCGAGGCAATCCGGCAGTATCTGATCAGCCGGGCGAATGAGGACAAGGCGCTTGAACGCCGCGCCCCGACAGCGCCCCGCTAAGCGAATACAGGAAATTTCAAATGCCCATCGATCCCTCCAAGATTGCCGCGATCGACGTCCATGTCCATGCCGAGGTGTCGTGCCACGACCCTGAGGATCCGGTCATGGCGAAGTTCTTCGACGCGGCTTCCACCTATTTCAAGGCCGATCGCAAGCGCCCGACGATGCCGGAGACGATCGCCTATTATCGCGAACGTAACATCGCCTTTTGCCTGTTCACGGTCGATGCCGAATGCGGGATGGGTACCAAGCGGATCAGCAATTACGAGGTCGCGGAAATCGCTGCCAAAAATGACGACATCGTCATCCCCTTCGCCTCCATCGACCCGCACAAGGGCAAGCTCGGCGCGCACGAGGCGCGCGACCTGATCGAGAATTATGGGGTCAAGGGATTCAAGTTCCACGGCATCGCACAAGACGCGCACCCCGCTGACCGGATGGCCTATCCGATCTATGAGGTGATCGCCGAACACAAGCTTCCGGCGATTTTCCACACCGGTCATTCGGGCATGGGAACGGGGATGCCTGGCGGCGGCGGGCTGCGCCTCAAATATGGCCAGCCGATCCTGATCGACGATGTTGCGGTCGACTTTCCCGACATGAAGTTCATCCTGGCGCATCCAAGTTGGCCATGGACCGATGAGAGCCTGTCGATGGCGCTCCACAAGGATAACGTCTTTATCGACTTGTCGGGGTGGTCGCCGAAATACTTCCCGAAACAGGTGATCCAATATGCCAACACGCAGCTGAAGCACAAGATGATGTTCGGCTCGGACTGGCCGCTGATCCGGCCCGAAAAGTGGATCGACGCCGCGAAGGAAGCTGGCTTCCGCGATGACGTGCTGCCGCTGATCATGAAGGACAATGCGGTGCGCGTGCTGGGTCTCGGATGACCGACTTCGCAGGCCGCCATATCGTCGTGACCGGGGCTTCATCGGGCATCGGCCGGGCGACCGCGATCCTGCTCGCCGGGCGCGGCGCAAAGGTGTCGCTGGTCGCGCGTCGCGCGGAAGCGATCGAGGCGGTACGCGACGCAGCCGGTGGCGAGACATTTGCTGCACCTGCGGATGTCTCGGATCGTGCAGCATTATTGGCGGCGCTCGGCACGGCGGAGGCGGCGCTGGGCCCGATCGACGGACTGTTCGCCAATGCTGGCACCGGCGGTCAGTTCGCGCCGTTCACCGACTATGACGAGGCGGTCTTCGAAGCCGTCCTGCGGACAAACCTGCTCGCGCCCTTCTGGGCGATGAAGCACGTCTTGCCCGCCATGATCGCGCGGCGACGCGGCACGATCCTCGTTACCGGCAGCCTCGCCAGCGAGCGCGGGATGGCGCACAATCCGGGCTATGTCGCCTCCAAACACGGCGTGCTCGGTCTCGTCCGTGCCGCGGCGATCGAGGCGGCCCCCCATGGTGTCCGCGCCAACTGCATCGTGCCGGGATTCATCGAAACCGAAATGCTCGCAAACCTCGGCGACGGCGCGTTCGCCGCGATGAACGCGCGCACCCCGCAGGGTCGCACCGGACGAGCGGAGGAAGTGGCAGAGGTCGCCGCGTTCCTGCTGTCCGACGCTGCAAGCCACGTCACCGGCCAATCATGGGCGGTAGATGGCGGCATCCTCAACACGCTCACCGTCTAGGATCAAGCCATGGCGCTCACCTACTATCACGCCGAGCCGCTCGCCAATTCGTTGAAGTCGATGGCGCCGCTGTTCGAGAAGGAACTCGCGTTCGAGAGCGTTTACGTCAACCTGCACAATTTCGAGCAGCATGAGCCATGGTTCGTCGCGATCAATCCCGAGGGGCAGGTCCCGGTGCTCGATCATGACGGTTTCATCGTCACGCACACCACCGTGATCAACGAATATCTCGAGGACGCCTTTCCCGAAGCGCCGCCGCTTCGCCCAAACACGCCGCAAGGCAATGCGCGAATGCGCTACTGGAACAAGTTCGTCGACGAGCATGTCATGAACCACGTCTCGATGCACGGCTGGCACCGCATGGTCGGGATCATCGCGCGCAAGATCGAGACCGGCGACTTCGAGGAGATGATGGCGCGAATCCCGTTGCCCGATCAGCGCGCAAAATGGAAAGCGGCGCGATCCGGCTTCTCGGACGAGCAGCTCGCCAACGCCACCGCCAAGATCGACTATGCGCTCGACAAGGTCGAGACGCAGCTCGCGGCCACGGCGTGGCTTGCAGGGGAAAGTTACACGCTCGCCGATATCAATTTCTATTCGCATTGCGGCATGATGGTCGAACGGATGTTCCCCGAAATGGCCGTGGCAACGCGCTTCCCCCGGCTTGTCGCATGGCGCGACCGCGTTACCGCACGCCCTGCGATGCAGCGTGCGCTTGCCATGCCCGACCATACCGAGCCGGGCCTTCGCACATGGTCCGGCCACGTCCGCTAGGCGCTATGCCGCGAAGAAGTTGAGCTCGAGCAACACGCCGTCGGGATCGGTGACGAAAAGCTGCCGCAAACCGGCGGCAGGCACCTCGTTGGCGCGGTAGTCGAGCGCCATCGCATCCAGACGCTTCACCACGTTGTCGCGACCGAAGCAGCGAAACGCGACGTGGTGGAGCGCGCCGGTCGGAGCCGGCGCCATATCGCGATCCATCAGCCGCGGCGCGTCGAGGCTGTTGAGGTGCAGCACGGCACGCCCGCTGGTATCGTACATCCACCTAGCGGTTTCGTGCGTCAGCGGTGGCGGCGCGGCGCGCGAGTCGAGCGCGAGCAGCTCACGGTAAAAAGATTCCGCGCGATCGAGATCTTCCGTCACGATGTTTACGTGGTCGAGCGCTTCCACCGTCATGCGATCGTCTCCTTTGCGCTGCGATGCCCGTCGCGCCGAATGCACGCCCGCATCATAATCGTTTGCGTCGCATACAACTTATTCTATGAGGAGCCCATTGGCTTTTGCTCACCGCCGGGAAACGGCTGTGGGGCGCATAAGGGAGATGATCGATGGCAAACAATCTCGAATCAGTGCTGAATGCGGCGGGCAATCCCGTCGAAATGCTGCGCAACTCGCAGCTCGGCGCCTATGTCTATCCTGTAGTGGCGGCCGAATTTCACAATTGGCGAAGCGAGCAATGGGCGTGGCAGCATAGCGCGGTGCTGTTCGACCAGTCGCACCATATGGTCGACCTGTTCATCCGTGGCGCGGATGCGCTGAAGCTGCTGACCGACACGATGATCAACTCGCCCAAGGGCTGGAGCGTCAACAAGGCCAAGCAATATGTCCCGACCACGCCCTATGGCCATGTCATCGGCGACGGTATCATCTTCTGGCTGGCCGAGCAGGAGTTCGTCTATGTCGGCCGCGCGCCGGCAGCCAACTGGCTGATGTTCCAGGCCGAAACAGGCGGCTACAATGTCGAGATCGTCAAGGACGATCGCAGCCCGTCGCGCCCGATGGGCAAGCCGGTGAAGCGCATCAACTGGCGCTTCCAGATCCAGGGCCCGAACGCCTGGTCGATCATCGAGAAGCTTCATGGCGGGCCGCTCGAACAACTCAAATTCTTCAACATGAGCGAGATGAACATTGCCGGCCGCAAGGTGCGCACCGTGCGCCACGGCATGTCGGGCGCGCCCGGGCTAGAGATCTGGGGGCCGTACGACGAGCAGGAGGAAATCCGCGCGGCCATCCTGGAGGCGGGCAAGGAATTCGGCATCGTGCCGTGCGGCAGCCGCGCCTATCCGTCGAACACGCTGGAGTCGGGCTGGATCCCCTCCCCGCTCCCCGCGATCTATTCCGGCGACAAGCTGAAGGCGTATCGCGAGTGGCTCGGCGCCGACAGCTACGAGGCGACCGGCTCGATCGGCGGCAGCTTCGTCTCCGACAAGATCGACGACTATTATCTCAACCCGTGGGAGCTGGGCTATGGCCCGTTCGTCAAGTTCGATCACGATTTCCACGGTCGCGAGGCGCTGGAGGCGATCGATCCTGCCGCACAGCGCAAGAAGGTCACGCTCGCCTGGAACCCGGAGGACATGGCGAAAATCTTCGCTTCGCTGTTCGACCCCGATGGCGACCAGTATAAATTCTTCGACCTGCCGCTAGCAAATTATGCCTCGTCGAACTACGACGCGGTGAAGGACGCGTCGGGCAACACGGTCGGCGTCTCGATGTTCACCGGCTACAGCTTCAACGAGAAGAGCGCGCTCAGCCTCGCGACAATCGATCCGTCGATCGAGGTCGGCAGCGAGGTGAAGGTGCTGTGGGGTGAACCCAACGGCGGCACGCGCAAGACGACCGTCGAACCGCACAAGCAGATCGAGGTTCGCGCGATCGTCAGCTCGATCCCCTATTCGCGCGTTGCGCGTGAAACCTACCAGGAAGGCTGGCGCACCACCCAACCGGCCTGAACCGACGGAGTCGGGCGCCACTAGGCTGCCCGACTCATCACGATTTACAACGTATCGAGGCCAACATGACCGATTACGTCCTCGTTCACGGCGCCTGGGGAAGTGCCCGCGCCTATGACGGGCTGGCGGCCGACCTGCGCGCCGCCGGCCACCGCGTCGTCGTCGCCGCATTGACCGGGCTGGGCTCCCGCGCCGACGAACTCTCCCCCGCGATCGACCTTTCGCGCCATGTCGCCGATGTTGTCGAGCAGATCGATGCCGCGGGGTTCGACCGCTTCGTCCTTGCCGGGCACAGCTATGGCGGGATGGTGGTGACGGGCGTCGCGACCCGGCTCGGCGCTCGGATCGATACGCTGGTCTATATCGATGCGTTCCTCCCTACCGATGGCCAGTCGCTATGGGACATCACCGGCGATTTCGAGCACCGCCACTATATCGACGCACAGCGCGACACCCCGGGCCTCGTCGGACCGCTGCCCGGCGTCACCGGGGTGGGCGTCGGTCGCCATCCGTTGCTGACGCTGATCGAACCGGTGAGTTTCACCGGGGAGGAAGCGAAGGTGCGCAAGCACGTCTACGTCTTCGCCGAGAGCTGGCAGCCGACCCCGTTCGCGGGCTTTCACGCGACGGTCGCGGCGGACCCCGTTTGGGAGGTCCACCGCGCCGATGCGAGTCACAATGTGATGGCCGATCAGCCTGAGCAGTTGCTTGCCGTCCTGTTGGCGCAAGCCGGATAATGACCGCACCTGCGGACGGGCTCAGCCCTCCACCGGCTCCTTCTTCTGCCCGCCCGGCACGCCATGTGCTGCCCGCGCCTCGTACTCCGGATCGTCCTCGGGCATCGCGAGCGCCGTCATCACGCGTTCGTGGATCTCCTCCAGCGTGCCGCGGAACTCGGGATAGGGCAGGATGTAAAGCTGGTCGTTCTCCACGCCCTTGACGACGTAGCGGGCAAGCGTCTCCGGCTCCATGCCGACCGAGATGACGCGCTTGAGATGCGCGAACACTTCCGGGTCGGCACCATAATAGCCGGTGTCCTGCAGATGTGCCGGCCGGGTCAGCACCGCTTCATGAATGTTGGTATTGACCGCGCCGGGGCACAGCATCGAAACGCCGATATTATGCTCGGCAAGGTCCAGCGCGAGACATTCGGAAAGCCCGCGGATCGCCATCTTCGACGTGCAGTAGATCCCCGTCCCCTTCAACGCGACGAAGGCCGACATCGAGGCGGTGTTGACGATGTGCCCGCCATTGCCCCGCGCGATCATGCGCGGCACGAAGGTCTGGATGCCGTTGATCACGCCGCCGACATTGACACCGAGCTGCCAGTCCCAATCGTCATAGGTCGCCTTCTGCAGCGGGCCGAAGATCGACACGCCCGCCGTGTTGAACAGCAGCTCAACGGGTCCGAGCTTCGCCTCCACCGCATCGGCCGCAGCGGCATAGGCGGCGCGATCGGTGATATCGAGCTTTACCGCCATCACCTCATGCTCGGTGCCCGAGAAATAGGCCATCGCCTCGTCGAGATGGTCCTGGCGGATGTCGGCGATGGCGACCTTGCAGCCGGCTTCGGCGAACACCTTGGCCTGGCCAAGCGCGACTCCCGACCCGCCCCCGGTGATGAAGGCGGTGCGTCCTGCGACCTTGGTCATGCCACCGTCTCCGGCCGTCCGACGGGGCTGGCGGTTCGCCTCGCCAGCTGGTCCTCGAACTCCTTGTTGCGCAGCAGAAAGCCGATCGCCTCGGCGCGTTCGTGGTTGATCGCCTCGTCGGGCATCGAGGCGAGGATCGCATCGAAGCGCGTACGCATCCCTGCGGCGAATTCGGGATGCGTCAGGATGTAGAGGTCGTTGGCGCGAATGCCGGCAAGCACGCGCTCGCCCACTTCGTCGGCCGACATCCACAGCGGCGAGATGGGACGCGTGCCGAGTTCCTCCTCGCGCGCGCGATACCCGCTGTCATTCTTGAATTCGTCGGGGCGAAGCTCGCCGGACATTGCGATGTTGCTCTGCACCGGCCCCGGCATGAAAGCGGAAACGCCGATATTCTCGGCCGCCAGCTCGCCGCGGATCGCCTCCGACAGCCCGAGCACCGCCGCCTTCGCCGCGGTGTAGGTCGCCGAAAAGGAGATTGGCACGAGCGCCGACTGCGACGAGGTCGTCACGATCTGCCCGCCTTCGCCATGCGCCTTGATCCGCGGCAGGATCGTCACGAGGCCATTGATCACGCCCCCGAAATTAACCCCCATCGCCCAGTCCCAGTCGTCATAGCGCGCATCGACGATCGGACCCATGATCCCGACGCCGGCATTGCCGATAAGCAGGTGGATCTTGCCGAAGCGCGCTTCCGCCTGGTCCGCGGCACGCGCGAAACCCGGCCGATCGGTCACGTCGAGCTGCACCGTCTCGACTTGCTCGTCCGCACCGAGCGACGCCTTTGCATCCGCCAATGCGCTCTCGCGAATATCCGCGATCACCACATTGGCGCCGGCGTTGACGAGCGCGCGGGCGATGCCCAGCCCGATGCCATTCGCGCCGCCGGTGATGAACGCGGTCTTGCCGGTCACGTCCGCCATCGGCGCCGAGCCTGTTGCAGCCTCTTGGGCCATCATCTTCCTCTCCCTTATTATTGGAACGTGTGGTTTAGTGCTTGAGGCCGAGCAGCTCCCGTGCCTCCTCGACGCTGGCGATGTCGCCGCCCAGCCGATCGATCAGGTCGACGCCCCAGCGCACCAGATCCGCATTGTCGACAGCCTGTTGGCCGCGCCGCAGAAAGACCGTGTCCTCGAACCCGACGCGGACATTGCCGCCGAGCAGCACCGCCTGCGCCGCCATCGGAAAAGAATGGCGGCTAACGCCAAATCCCGTCCAGCGCGCACCGCGCGGAAGCTGATTCTTGCAGTACATCATCGCTTCGGTGGTGGCCGGCAGGCCGTACTTCGTCCCAAGCACGAAGGAATAGGGCGCGTTCGCGGGAAGCGCGCCTTTCGCCATCAGATCGTCGGCGAACACGAAATCGCCCGCTTCGAAGCACTCGATCTCGGGCATCACGCCGGCATCCTGGATCATGTGCCCCATCCGGGTGATCATCGGGTCAAGGTTGATCGCGACGCCGCCCCATAATTGCATCGTGCAGATGTCGACCGTGCACATGTCGGGCTTGAGATCGAGAATATGTTCGAGCCGGCGTTCGGCGGTGAACATCAGCGTGCCGGGCCCGGCTGCCGCAGGATCTTCCTCGCTCTGCATCCAGGTGCAGCCGGGGCCGGTAGTGACGTTCAGGATCACAGCGTCGTTCTTGGCGCGGATCATCCCGACGACCTCGCGATAGTCGTCCAGCGCCTGGCTGGGCACGCCGGTTTCGCGGTCGCGGACGTGCAGATGGATAATCGCGGCCCCCGCCTCCGCCGCCGCCAGCGCCTCCGCCGCCACATGCTCGGGCCGAAACGGGAAGTTTGGGTGATTGGGGATCGGGGAACTGCCCGTAACGGCACAAGTGATAAAGACCTTGTCGGGCACGCCTACTCTCCTATGTCGGGCGGCACGTCCGCTCGCGCTTCGCGATCAGGAGTCGCAGAACCCGTCCAATCGGACTAGACGGTTCGCTGTGCCATCATTGGGAGTAACTGGATAAGCCATGGCGCGTAGCGAAGAACTCTCCCGATTCCTCAAGTCGGTGCGGGCGCGCCTGTCGCCGGCCGATGTCGGCCTGCCGGTCGGCGAGCGCCGGCGCACCAAAGGGCTGCGCCGCGAGGAAGTGGCAGCGCTCGCCGGCATGAGCGTCACCTGGTACACCTGGTTCGAGCAGGGCCGCGACGTCCAGCTCTCAGTGCCGATGATCGAACGGCTGGGCCGGACGCTGCGGCTCGATGCCAATGAACGCGAATTCCTCTTCGCACTGGCGCAGCATCGCCCGCCACCGCTCGAGACCCAGGTCGACGAGGACATCCGCCCGGCGACGCAGCACATGATGGACAGTCTCTCGATTCCCGCGCTGGTGATCATCGAGGACTGGACCGTGATCGGCTGGAACCCGCTCGTCGCGCGCGCCTTTCGCGACTACGGGCCGCTCCCGCGCGGCGAGCGCAACCTGTTCAAGATCCTGATGCTCGACGATCGCTATCGCACCGACTCCGAGCATTTTCGCGAGATGGCACACCGCCTCGTCGCGCGCTTCAAATGGGATTATAGCCGCACCTCGAAGCCGGAGATCTTCGACGAGATCATCGCCGAGATGATGGAGAAATCCGAGCTGTTCCGCGAGTGCTGGCAGGAATCCGAAATCCTTCCCTATTTCGAACACGTCAACACCGCGCTCATGCCCGGCGTCGGGGACATCGGCTTCTGGCATTCCTCCTATGTGGTGGAAGGCGCGCCGGGGCAGCGCCTGCTCCTGTTCGCGCCGCTCGACGCGGCGAGCGCCGACCACCTCGCGCAGTTGGCGGAGAACGTCCGTTAGCCCCGTCGCTCAGGCAAACTTGGTGCCGGGCCGGTGGCCACTCACCTCCGCCCCGGCATCGCGTGGCAACCGCGCGAACAGCGGTATCGCGACGGCACCCACCGCGGCGAGGCACAGGATCGCGCGGCGATAGTCCGCCAGCGATCCCGCGCCACCCCCATCGCCGACCGCCACGTTGATCAGCAGCGACGCGAACGAGATGCCCAGCGCCGCCGACAGCGCGTTGGCGAGATTGTTGAGCACCGTTGCGCCAGCAAGTTCGCCGTGATCGACGTCGGCGAAGGTCAAGGCCATCATGCCCGTGAAAGCGATCGAACGCGCCGCGCCGACCACCAGCAGCACGAGGCACAGCAACCAGAACGGCATCGCGGGATCGAGCAGCGCAATGGCGGCAATTCCGGCGATCATCGTCGTCGTCCCGGTAACGAGCGCGCGGCGGAAGCCCATCCGGGTGATCGCAGCGCCCGCGATCGGCTTGAGCATCAGGTCGCCGAGATTCTGCGCCAGCAGCAGCACGCCCGTCGCTACCGGCGAGAGCCCAAAGCCGACCTGGAAATATAGCGGCAACAACAACGCCTGGCCCATGAACGGCAGCCGCATGAGGAACCCGGCGCCGAAGGCGATGCTCCGGAAGGTCGCATGGCGAAGCGCGGCGAGCGGTACGATCGGCGACGTCGCGCGCCGCAGATGCCGCACGGCAAGCGCGCCCGTCACACCAGCCGCAACGGCGAGCAGGGCCGGCACATGCCACGACGCCGGATGCGCGCCGAGTTGCTCCATCGCCAGGACGGCGCCTGCCAACGCGGCCGACACGAGCACGAAGCCGCGAAGATCGAACGCCGCGCGGACCTCGGCGCGCAATTCGGGCACCATCCACCAGACGAGTGCGATGCCGACCGCGGCGAGCGGCAGGTTGATGAAGAAGATATACTGCCATCCCACGGCAGCGGTGATGAAGCCGCCGAGCGGTGGGCCGATAACGGGTGCGATCAGCGCCGGCGTCGTACTGATCGCGGTCATCTGCACCAATTGGCGCTTGGGTGTGACCCGCAGCAGCACGAGGTTGGCCACCGGCACCATCAGGCTGGCGAAGAACGCCTGCAGCGTGCGCGCCGCCACGAATCCCGTCAGGCTGCTACTCGCGCCGCATAGCAGCGAGGCGAGCGCGAAACCGAGGATCGCCGTCATCAACACCCGCTTCGTGCCCAGCCGCTCCGCGACCCAGCTGCTGATCGGCAGGAACATCGCCGAAACGAGCAGATAAGCCGTGATCCCGACCCCGAGATCGACCGGCGCAACGCCGAAATCGCGCGCCATGTGCGGCAGCGCGGTAGAGATGATGGTTCCCTCCAGGATTCCCATGAACATCACGACCGCTACGACGATCGCGATCGCACGTGGAGCCGGCGACGCTCCCGGATGCACGGTCAGGACGCGAGCGCCACTGGCACGTGACGGCCGAGAATCAGGTCGCTCGCCCGCTCGGCGATCATGATGGTCGCCGCGTTGGTGTTACCCGAAACGATCCGTGGCATGATCGACGCGTCCACCACACGCAGACGCTCGACCCCGTTCACAGGCAGCTCGGCACCGACGATGATGTAGTCGGCCTCGATATCGTAGGAAACCTGCACGAAAACTCCCCCGCTTGCCGCAGGCGGCCGTCAGTTGCTGAAAAAGGCGATCGCGCGGAACTCGTAGCTCTCGCGCGTATGCGCGTCCGGCCGCCCGGTATCGTGGAAGGCGGTGTGTGGCGCGCGCCACGCCCGGGCGTGATCGCTGTCGTGAAACTTGATGAAGATCACCTCATCGACGGTCATGTCCGGAAAATACCACCAGCGATGCGCGGGATTGTGATGGAAGATCGTCGCGGCGGTCATCTCATCCTCGCCCTCGATTGGTGCGAACAACGCATCACCCTCGGGGATCTCTTCGACATCGACCTTGACGTTGGCGACCGCATCCTCGTCACCCACGCTGCCGAACTCGCACAGCGCGAGCGGCCAGTCCTGTGGCGGCGGGGAGAAGGTGCGCCACAGGCTGAAGGCGATGAACCGGCTGAAGCCCGGCCCACCCGGTACGGTCCTGTCGTACAGCGCGCGCGCGATCTTGTGCGCGGTCTTGGTATTGAAATCGACATGGGCTTCCGCGGCCGGCGGCTGGAAGCCCGAGCCCGAGATGATCGGCGAGCGCAGCTGCCCCCCCATCGGCACGACAAGGTCGCACCCGGTCAGCGCGCGCGCGACGGTGCCGACTTCGTCGGGATAGGCTTTCACCGCTTCTGGATCGCGGAAATCGGCCACCGCGCTCGGCTGGCGTGACAGGCAGAAGCCATGCTCGTCGAGCGTGAAGGGCTTTGGCGCCAGACGAGCGTTGCGGATCGTCACAGGGTAAGGCTGGTAGGTGCCGGTGTTGACCTCGCGGCCGGGCGCCCAGAAGCGCCGGTTTACCGTCGAGGTCGGGATCAGATAGTCGATCGTCGTCTCGATCGCCGCCGGTGTCCGGGTGCGCTGCACTATCGTCGCCATGGTCATCCTCGTCTTTCAAACAGCGCCCGCACCGCATCCGGCACGCGTTCGGCGCGCAGTCCGGCGGGCCGGTCGGGCGCGGGTACGGTCCACACGCGTTTTTCGGTGCATTCGACGCAGCTCTGCCCGTCGCGCGAAAGGCGATGCGCGATCGTGAAGCTGCTGTTCCCGAACGCGGGCGCCGCGGTCTCGACCACGACATCGTCGCCATAGCTGCTCGTCGCCAGGAAGCGCGCCGAGACATCGACCATCGGATAGCCCGCGACATTCATCGCCGCGAGCATGTCACGCTTCCTCGGAAGCCCCGCCGCCTCGAACAGCAGCACGGTGCTTTCCCCGAAGATATCGAGATAGCGCGGTGCATAGACGATGCCGGCCGGGTCGCACTGGCCCCATTCGATCCGAACCGTCCGTTTGAAAAAGGGCGTCATTGCCGCGTCAGGCCAGGATGTTCTTGCCCTGGGCGACGGTCTTTTCCGCCATATCCTCGGGCTTGGGAGGCTCGGGGACGAGTAGCCCGCGCTGGACCGCTGGTCGCGCGCCGATCTCGTCATTCCACCGCTTGAGGTGATCGAGACCGTCCATCGGGACCTGCGCCCATTCATGGCCGCGCACCCACGGAAAACACGCGATGTCGGCAATCGAATAGTCGCCGGCGAGATAGCGGTTGTCGGCGAGCCGTCGGTCCATCACCTCGAACAGTCGCTGGCTCTCGCGCACATAGCGATCGATCACCTTGGGCAGCTTTTCGTCGAAATAGCGGTTGAAGACGGTCGCCTGCCCCATCATCGGGCCCAGGCCAGACATCTGCCACATCAACCACTGGATCACCCGGCTGCGCCCCTCGACGTCGGTCGGCAGGAAACGACCGAATTTCTCGGCGAGGTAGATCATGATCGCGCCGGATTCGAACACCGCGAAATCGCCGGCATCATGGTCGACCAGCGTCGGGATGCGCCCGTTGGGGTTGAGCCCGAGGTACCAATCCTCCTTCTGGACACGATCGGTGAGCGAGATCGGCGTCACCTTGTATGGCACGCCGAGTTCCTCAAGCAGGATCGCGACCTTCCAGCCATTCGGTGTCTCGGACGTCAACAGTTCGAGCATCTTGTGCCTCTCCCAGGTGCCCGCACACCTTGGCGGTGGTCCGGCACCGCCTCGATCGGGCAAAGTCGCCGCGCGGGCAAGACGACTGCCGGCGCTATCATTGCGAGTGACAGGCTCGGCATGCCGCACCGTTAGTCGGGATGATAGTATAGCCAGACGACTTGTGGCTGACCTCCCCGACCGTCACGAACCGCGTCAAACGGAGAGGAAAACCCTGATGTTGACCCTGTACAGCTTTGGCCCCGCGGCCAATTCGCTGAAGCCGCTGCTTGCGCTCTATGAAAAGGGGCTCGAATTCACGCCGCGCTTCGTCGATCCGACACGGTTCGAGCATCACGAGGAGTGGTTCAAGAAAATCAATCCGCGTGGTCAGGTGCCTGCGCTCGACCATGACGGGCACATCATCACCGAATCGACGGTGATCTGCGAATATCTCGAAGACGCCTTCCCCGACGCGCCGAAGCTCAGGCCGACCGATCCTGTCGCCATTGCCGAGATGCGCGTCTGGACGAAATGGGTCGACGAATATTTCTGCTGGTGCGTCTCGACGATCGGCTGGGAACGCATGATCGGCCCGATGGCGCGCAAGCTGTCTGACGAGGCGTTCGAGGAGCAGCTGAAACGCATCCCCGTGCCCGAGCAGCAGGTGAAATGGCGTAATGCCCGCGCCGGCTTCCCGCAGGAAACACTCGACGAGGAAATGCGCAAGATCCGCGTCTCGGTCGCAAAGCTGGAAGCACGGTTGGCGGAGAGCCTATGGCTAGCCGGCGACGACTATACGCTCGCCGACATCTGCAACTTCGCGATCGCCAACGGGATGCAGTTCGGCTTTGCCGATGTCGTTAACAAGGAGGCCACGCCACACCTCGTCGCATGGATCGAGCGGATCAACGCGCGTCCGGCAGCGCAGAAGATGTTCGCGCAATCGAAGAGCGAGATGCCGGCGCGCGAACCGGCTCCGGTGGTCTGAAGGACGCATCGGATGGCACAGGACAACCGCATCACCCTCTACGATCTCCAACTCGCCTCGGGTTGCACGATCAGCCCGTTCGTGTGGCGCACCAAATATGCGCTCGCGCACAAGGGTTTCGACGTGGATCTCGTTGCCGGCGGCTTCACGGGAATTCTCGAGCGCACCGCTGGGCGTTCGGAACGGCTGCCCGCGATCGTCGACGACGGAAAATGGGTGCTCGATAGCTGGCTGATCGCGGAATATCTCGACGAGACCTATCCCGATCGGCCGATGCTGTTCGAAGGCCCGAGCATGAAGGTGCTCACCAAGTTCATCGACGGTTGGCTGTGGCGCACCGCGATCTCACCGTGGTTCTCCTGCTATATCCTCGACTATCACGACCTGTCGTTGCCGCAGGATCACGCCTATGTCCGCACCACGCGTGAAGGCTGGTTTCTCGGCGGACGAACGCTGGAAGAATCACAGGCCGGGCGCGAGGATCGCCTGCCGCTCGTGCCGCCGGCGCTGGAGCCCCTGCGCCAGTTGCTGCGCGAGACGAAATGGCTTGGCGGGGATACGCCCAACTTCGCCGACTTCACCGCGCTTGCGGTGTTCCTGTGGACTGCATCGGTCGCGAAGACACCACCGCTGACCGAGGACGATCCGCTGCGCGACTGGCTCGACCGCGGATTCGACCTATATGGTGGCCTGGGGCGCCACCCGGCCATGCACAGCCTGTTCGGGCTGCAGCTGCGCGACGGCGATCCCGCGCCGTTCGTCAAGGATGGCGGCGGTGCTGCGCCGGCCCCGCTCAATCGCGGCGCGGGAACGGTGCCCGCGCTAAA